>NZ_VHSY01000010.1:0-106095 GCF_013048625.1 Vibrio sp. 11-4(1)
AAAAAGTTGCCATTGTTGCCTGCATGAGAAAGATGGTTGTTATCTTAAATTCAATGCTAAGAGATGGTGTTATGTGGGATACAGATAGCCTCAAAAATTAACTATTGACGCCATAGTCTCTTGTTATGGCTTACAACTCACGAACGAACAGAAACGTTA
Organism: Vibrio sp. 11-4(1); assembly: GCF_013048625.1. Classification (NCBI taxonomy): domain Bacteria; kingdom Pseudomonadati; phylum Pseudomonadota; class Gammaproteobacteria; order Vibrionales; family Vibrionaceae; genus Vibrio; species Vibrio sp. 11-4(1). The sequence goes on from NZ_VHSY01000010.1 coordinate 160, forward strand.
ATCTGTTGTTCTATATGAACTTGACACGTTCGTCTAAGCACTCATTAGAACCCATTTCAAACTCGCGGCATATCCAAGGACGGTTTTCATAAATTGTGCACATTAGAGTGTCTCTGTCTAAAGCGGCACACCAACCATCATTTAATCGCATCATTCGAGCGATGAACTCTTCTGGCACTCCAGTATCCGAGATAATCATAACTTCAAGGCGGCAGCAGCAAGCTTGGCAGTTTGAGCAAGATACATTTGAGGAAGAAGGTGTATTAGTTGGTATAAGCATGAGTAACTACAGTTTAGTCAATTGTGCATGATACCGTAAATTTGATGTGAACAACCTTCATTTCTGAGATTGCGAATCTTGTGAGCCATAACGCCGCATTAAGGTGTGAGCAACGCTACCACGATACTGAACCATACCACCGTAAACACTGAACTCATCGATGGAATGAAAAATGCCAAGCGTTGAGAATCACTCTTAAATGCTTTGTTATGTAAATTACCTAAAGAGTTCATCAATACAAACATTTTTCAGATTAAACATAGCCATATGACCATTTTCTGGCTGTTCGGTAAGTGTATGAATATCGCTGGCATCGAACCGAAAAAACAGATTTCTCTGTTTATCTCCAGAGATAGTAACGTGAAATGACAGAACGAATTGAGTGATGTCAGACTTTGAATTCATTAGAACTTTAGCAAAACTATACCCATACTTCGCAACCTCTTCTTTGAGCTGTTCTGGCGTTGTATTATTAATTTCAACATAGATATTGAAATGCGCTAGGTTTCCTTTGGAAGGGAATAAATATATTTTAAGTTCACCATCGAGAAAACTCGATGGTGTCATTGGATTCAACTCATAGTACCCATGATTTACAAGATATTCTTTGAGGTGCGAACGCTCTGTTTCATAGCTTCTGTCATCCTCTTTCGGCTCATCACTGTCCAGTTTATGCGTTAATTTAAGCTCAGTGTCCGTGAATGAGAAAAACTCGGGAATAAACATTGTAAGCTTAAACAGGGTATAGCAAAGCACAAGTAAACAGGAATAAAACATTGCTACTTCACTGAGTTCTAGGGTCAGCCCATTTTTTGACGAAAGTATGTAAGGATACAAGGCAACAAAGAAAGGTGGCACCAAATGCACTGCATTTCGTAATGCACCTCGATTACTTATATATCGAAAGTAGCGACGAATTGGACCGTACTGTCGAGGTACAAACTTGTGCGAGTTGAGAGTGATTATATACCCATCTTCTCGCGCATAATCGAGTGTATTAACCAGAAAGAAAACGCAAAAGACGAACTGAACAAATGCTGTCACCTGATTGCTGTCAGGTAAATACAGAACCAAAAAAGGAAGTAAAGTAAGATACGCCAACGACAGCAAAACTTGCTTACCAAAATACAAATAAAGCAAGACATACATTCGTCTCGAATACTTGAAGGAGGTAAACCCACTTTGCAAAATGAATAGCATTGCTGCAAAACCAATACCAAGCAAAACTCCTGCTACAGAAACTAACATTGCGTAAAACGACTGTATATTTACAGGTAGAGTTGGCTCTAACAGACTTTCCAAGTTCAAATTACTCCAAATTATTGAGATTTACATAACGCGCAGTTAAGGTGTGAGAGACGCACATGCACCCTAACCTAAAATAAACTCTGATAAATCCGTGCCTATTTGGGCACTAAAACCCCAATGCGTTTCGAATCGCCTTGAACGTCTTGTTATTCCGCAACTAAAGTCGGCTATGTTTACGCCTAATCTTTTGATATGACGAGAAATTTTCGGTATGCAGGCAAAAATCGAAGCCGAAGTATTTGGCAGCTCACTACCTTAAATCGCTTTAGCGTCACTCTTTAATTGCTGCGCCATATTAAGGTGCGCTTAAAGCGCTTTAAGCGCTAGCATGGAAATGACCAATATTCGCCCTTTTCGCCGCTTTTCCACCCTATTACCCCGCCACTTTCACTCTTAGGCTACAATCACGTACATTCAGCCTGAGAGATCCGTTGCGGAAATAACGCCGCATTAAGTGGTGAGCGACGCTAAACACCGGTGCTTCGACAAACCACTTAAAATACAAAAACTGAATTTACACTAAAACCGCCAAGCGTTGCGAATCCGTCTTAAATGCTTTGTTATGCAAATTCAATAAGATAAACAAGAAGTTACACCAAATTTAATTAAGAAAACAATCAAAATATTGGTTAAGTGAACCAAGAATCAGCCAAAGCCTGAACCGTGATAAATAAGCCACCAAAACAAAGTCCACCTTTCAGCAACAAACCAAGCTTTTGAATCAGGAAAACTTAACGAGCGAAACCTTCAGCAAGTACAAAATGCTCGATAACCTTGTCCTTTCCACACTTTGCGCCCGCTGAATTGGCAGCAAGCCAACGCTAAAAATGATTGAGGCAAACCAAGAATCTTGTCTGTTTTACGGTTTAAGTTAACCACGAATTTTAGGGTAAAAATGCTCATTTGCCGACAACACAAAACAAATAGCCGGAGAAATCCCAAAAGATTGAACCCCTAAATTTACCTGAGTTGCATAACGCCCTGTTAAGGTGTGAGCAACGCAATACCGAAGCTCCCGCATACCACGTTAAACACAAAACGCAACGCATAGTGAAAATGCCACGCGTTGCGAATCACTCTTAAACAGTTTGTTATACCCTGCCTAACTCGAAGCATGGGCTACTTTATCTGGATTTAAAACAAAGCCAGACTCTTTTAACCTAGCCGCAAGCCTTGGAACGGTTTCTTTTACATGATTATTAAATGGTATGTATAAAATGCCATCGGCATCTGACGGACGTTCAAGGTGACCTTTAACTAATATTGCTATATTGCGACGGCCAATAGAAGAAATTAACATACCCATTTCCAAAACGACATTTTGCCTTGCCCTTGGTTGAATAGATTCGTCTCCGCTGCTTAAAGCATACCCCATATCATCAGGTGTCATAAGGACAATACCGAAACTAGTAGCAGTTGAGTTTTGACCAATTTTAGCTTCTAGAGATTCAATAATTGTTAGGCCACCACCGCCACTATTTGCAAGAATAAAATGATCTATTCCCAATTTATGTAGAACTAACTCTAGTTGCTCACGAGCCATTTCATCATGGCCATGGACAACAAAAACCTGTTTCGACTGAGAGACGCTTGCAACTAATGTTTCCGTAGACGCATGAACAGGAGCTGTGTCTTGCTGTACTGGAGGAGTGGAACCAGAGTAAGAATTATAATCTTCTTCAAATTTTGCTTTTATTTGGGCTTTGCCTTGAACTTGCATCGTACCCGTTCGGTAGAGGTTGATAACTTCACCTTCTTCCGTTTTTATCTGATGCATGTTTCCCTTATCTTCAGATGACTTAATATTCCGGCCTAGTGCCGCAACAACAGTTTCAAGATCTTGAGGACATCCACTAAATTTCATATTTTCTCCTTATGGGTATAACGCCCAATTAAGGTGTGAGGCACGCAATACCGATGCTACCGCATACCACCTTAAACACTAAAACCGACGCATAGTAAAAATGCCACGCGTGCCGAATCACTCTTAAATTGTTTGTTAGTACGCTGTTCCTAAACCTTTTGATTTGCACCAAGATATTGAAATATAGCACGAAACTATAGGCAAAAACGCTAAAGTAAAACAGACAACTGCAAAACTAGAACTCAACCTCAAAACACAAGTTGGCGATAAGAAAAACACACCAAACTGCCCTATTTCGGCGATTTTCAAATTAGCAAAGGATTCGGTCACCAAACTTTGACAACCACACCAACGTACTGAATTTAAGATTAAAAAACTAAACACACAAAAGAAGCCGCGCCAGAGAAATAGCCAAAAAGTTAGAAACCGTAAACGGTGAAGCCAAAGCGGAAACTCCGCATATAGTGCCACCGGAAAGAACATGAAAGGCGCGCCCGGTCAAGTGCAAAGCTAGGAAACGAAACCAATAAACGCTGAATTTTTAACCTTCGATGCCCATCCCGTACTAACGCCGCGTTAAGTGGTGAACAACGCCAACCAACAAACTTAAACCATTGTACCTTAAACACTAAATTCAACTTGAACTGAAATCGCCAAGCGTTGTGAATCCGCCTTAAACGCCTTGTTAGGCGAAGTTTCCCACCAGGGTTTTAGGTTGTTTGAAAACAGATTACCCGAAACCGAATAAGCAACCAAACACCCACTGACTTTTTGTGATTCAAGAACCATAAAAGCCACTATATTTCAGCCGAAGTTTCGACAACCACGAAATACAGACTTTCAGCGCTCAAGTTGCTTTTGAGGAGGCGAAACGGAAAGATACGAACTTAAAGCGAGAACGAAAACCTCGATTAACTTGCCCTTTCCACACTTTGAGCCAGTGAAATTCACAACCAACCGATTGTAAAAACCAATGAGGCAACCCGCGAGCCTCGACATGTTTTACGGCCAGAGAGGTTCGAGAATTTGAGCCGACAATGTTGAATTGCCGGCATAGAAAAACGAATGCTCAAAGAGAACTAAGAAGATGAGAACAAATAGCTTTCCTGCCCGTCGCCTAACGCTTTTTATAAGGCTTTTAGCCGCCTTTCATACTCCTATCATGCTGACTTTCCAATTACAGTTCAATTGATAATCAATAGGTTAATGAGATGTAATGGGTATTAGATTGCAAAATGAAGCATAATTTTAAAATGCTTACATCGACACACCCTCGGATAACTATAGGTAAGAGAAGCTTTCATCCAAAAGAAGTTAATTAGCTTCAGTGATAACAAACAATGGGGCAGTAATGAGTTAGCCAAATTGTGCCCCCTAATTACCTTGAATTGTACAGATAAACATTACTATAAAGTTCGACAGAGCTAGAATCCAAAGAAACGTTACAAGACAGTGACGTAATCGAGCTTTAACGTTAATATTAGGCCTACTCCAACCCATCCTTAAAGCGCTGCTCCAATCATGGAGTGGTCATGACATTACAGACTAGCCGAAAGCAAGTGCCAGCCAGTGCAAAGCGCCTTAGCAGACTTGCGCCTAACTGGTCATACGCGAACAACATTCTTAACTTTGGTTGCGGTAAATTTCCCGACCTAACAGAAGAATACCTTACTAACTACCACAACCAGATCATGACGGTCACTCACTTTGACCCGAGTTCAAAAGCCAAAGGCGTAGTGAGCAATATTGCCGAAATTGACAGCTCAAAACGCCGTTTTTGCGTCATGTTGTGCGCGAACGTACTTAACATGCGCAAAGACCTCGATGCAGCGGTCGCAGACATGGCCAAGATTGATTTTGATTGCGCGGTCATTCAAATCTATGAGGGCAACCGATCCGGTAAAGGCCGCAAAACGCGAGACGGCTACCAGCGCAATGAGCCAGTATCGGCTTACCTCCCTATCCTAACGAGCAACTTCCACAAGTTCGATGTGACCTTACACCGAAGTGATAAGTGCATCACTATCGTAAAAGGCCGTAAGTATTACGAGCTGGACGATTTGGAGGACTAAGCATGCAACTGGATGAGACGTTCTTTGAAATCCCATGCGATGTAGTGACATTCGATGGCAAGGTGGAACACACCGAGCTAACCGACATCGATCGTGCGGTGGCTGCTTTTTTCCAGAACGTGCTTGATTCCTTAGTTGTGGCTGACACTAAGCGTCGAGAGAACAGTGAGTTTTCTCGCTTTGTTGGCCGTGATAAGTCGAGAAAGATTTATTACGGCAACTTTACCGATCCAGTGTCATTCCTATCTAAGTTGACAGCCAAACTAGGTGACAAGGTGAAAGCAAACCGTAATGAGCTTTTGCCTGTTTGCTATATCACGCGCGATCCGGTGATTGGGTTTGTTGATGGCGCGGAGTACGTCGATATTGCTGACTATGGCGAACTAACCAATGAGCAAGATCAACCTTATGCCGTGGTTAATAAGTCCTTTGTCGCGCTTACCTACCGCATTAATGCCCTAGCTTGGAACCAGTCTACCCTTAGCCGCCTAGCGCTAGGTTTAATGGTTTGGCTACGTCATACCAAGGGCAAGCGTAAGCACGTATTCAGAGCGAAAACCATGCTCGCTGATACTGAAATGGAAATCAGCATCGAGATACGTGGCCGTAAAGATGCGATGACCGAACCCGCCGAAGTAGACCATGAAAATACTCGCCTGTTTGCTTCCTCAATCTCTTTTGAAGTGATTGCAGAGGTTTATGAGGCCGAGTCGATCACTGTCCGTCAGGGCGCGATTGGTATGGGAGGCCGAGTCATTGAGTAATAAAGAATACTTTCTCGCCCAAAAAGTTGTCACCAACGAAAATGACATCCCTATCGAGCACATTCATTCGTTTACCTACATTGAGTGTGCTTCGATGGACGGCAACAAGCTGGTTATGGAAATCATGGATCACGCTGCCGTTTATCGGGATGACTACGGGATTAAGCGCGGTTCAGAGATCGAGGTCACGATGGCCGATGTGAACGAGCGAGGCGATCAGGTTTGGATTGAAAAATTCATTGTGGCCAAGTCCACCAGCGCTGACGGTATGCTTACCGTTCAAGCATTCCAAAAGGATGCGCACCTACTTAAAGAGCCAGTCACAACGCCTCGATTCTTTGTTGAAATGCAGCCTAAAGACATTCTGGCCGAGCTGTTACCCGAGCTAAAAATCGAATGTGACAGCTTTGAGCGTGGCGCTACGTACCATTTAAATGCTGGTGGTACTAAGTCTCGCTTAATTCGAACAATGGCCAGAGATTACGGCTCAGTGGCGTTTATCTGCCGTGGTGTTATACACTTTAAGTCGCTCAAGAACATGGATATGAGCGAGCAATTCAAGCTGGAACAGTCGAATCCAGAGGAAGCAGAGCACAGCATTGCAAACTACTCCATTATCGGAGAGGAAGCCCTGTTTGAGCGCGTTCTTAACCGTAACTATGCCTCTTGGGATACCGTCGAGGGCTTCCAAGGCGGTAAACGTTCGGGCGCTATGGTTATGGTTAGCGTTCCACAAGCCAAGGCGCTGAATAATCAACACATGGCCATCATCCCTATTTTGGATGTGGAACTTACCGGAAATACTGCCTTTACGCCTCTTTCGGTGTGCTCAGTGCTATTCCATAAACGGCTACCCGCTACCGAGCTGGATGAGTCCATGCCAGAGAAACAAATCATGAACCGTGTCGCCCATTGCCAACGTGGGAACCGGTATCAGTGTCGTATCGAGTTGGGAGTACGCAACATATGAGCGATTCGTCAGAGAACAGAACACGCACCAACGTCACTAACCGCTTGTTTGGTAGCTATCAGGCCGAGGTGGTCAATCCTGTCCATCCGAAAGGCTTGTACATGGTATCCGTTCGCTTGCTTGGTTATTGGGATGCAATCCCCGATAAGGATTTACCTTTTGCCGAGTTTCTACTGCCATTAGGTGCAAAACCGAGTGGTGGCCATGCAGTGCCAGTGGAAAAAGGGGATCTGGTTTGGGTGGATTTTCCTCGTAATGGTGATACCCGTTATCCCCGTATTACCGGATCGCTTTACTACGCGCCTAACTATGAGTCGTACCTACCAAGCGAGGTGAACGGAGAAGCCTATCAGCCTAAACGAGCCGAGGGTGAACCCGAGCCACCAGCCTATGACCGCAAAGATGCGCTCTTTGTGCGATTTGGTTTGCGCGAGCTCATCACGCATCAAGGCGGCTACTCAGTAACGCATACCCAAAGCGGCACGGCCATTGAAATCACACCAGATGGCCAATGTGTTATCCACGTCGAGGGCAATGCGTTTCGCAGCTCAACAGGGAACACATTGGAGCAAATCGGAGGCGCACTAACTATCAAAGTGAAAGGCGATGCGAACATCGAAGCGGGTGGTAATGCAACCGTAAAAGCCTCCGGTAAAGCCAACCTAGAGGGCAATGAAGTGACCATTAAAGCGAGTGGTAACGTCAATATCGATGCTGGTGGCCAGTTCGCTGTTAAGGCTGCCGCAGCTCCATTTACATTAGGGTAATGCACTATGCCAGCCGTAGGAATTGTAGGGAGTGTGGATAGTGGTCATGGTGGCTTTAGTCCAGGTGTTTTTGTTTCTGGCCAACCACTACTGACCGTGAATGGAGTCAACGTTTTAGGTACGGGTGATATATCCGTCATGCACGTAAAACCAGATAACCCGCCGCACGTTGGCGTTATTACTGGTAGTTCAAAACTTACTGTTAATCGCGTTCCGGTCGCAGTAGTAGGCGATGCCCTTGGGTGTGGCGCTACGCTGGTGAACGGTAACGACTTAATGACGATTGATTGAGGCAATTTGATGTTAGACACACAAGAGCAAATCGAGCAGTTTCGCCAGTTTTTAGACTTAGGCGGCCTTAAGGAAGCGGAGAACCTTACTCGAGGCAAATCCCTTAAGGTGAAGTGTGAAATCTTGTCAGAGAAGCTATCTGGCTGCGTGAGCGAGGATATTGAGGACTACCAAGGCGCATCGCAGTTAGTGGCAACGCTTAAGGGTTTGAATGGCTCAGTGAGCGCAACGGTGGCCACGTTAACGCAATGGAATGAGCACCTAGTGTTGATCACCGCCCCAACCGATCTCGAACAAGTGTCTATTGGTGTGAACGTCACACACAAGGTAGATGGCACAGAGGACAATGTACCCGCTCCGAGTATCTTGCCAATTACCAGCAAGGAAGAACTGAAAGCGCTTGAGGCAGTGATCAACGGTCTTTCTGGCCATGTTGATGAGGCCGTGTCCTTAATGGCGCAAATCAATGGCGCGTTAACGCCACCAGCGCCACCAACAGGCGATAGTGACTCAGATAGTGGTGCAACCTTGCCGCCGCCAGTCTTACCGCCAGAACTGGCTAACAAGGCCGATGCGCTAAATGAGGTAATAGCTCCCCTTGCTGGTGGCGTGGCCAGCTCAAGCAAGGTGATTGAGGCAATGATCATTGCGTCGAAAGAGGAACGCACCTTAGCGCTGGACTACTTCACTAAAGCGATTTCGTTTACCATTTGTAGCAACCAGACGAAAAAAACGAGTATCAAAGATGCGACAGCGGAGGTATTTAGACTGTAGAATGTTTTTTGTTGCTAATGACTTTCCTATTCGCACTAGAAAAAAGACAAAATGAGTTATTCAGTTTATTTGAACGCATGTCAACTATGCGGATTATTGTCGCTCATCATCGTACTAGCGATTAACCTATTTAGAGCTCGAAACGAGCTTAAAGCCACCAAGGCGCGACTATCCTTTGTGATACGCAAAAGCCTCAGTTTCGAGGGGGAATACATGTACGATGGGTGCCGAATGAACGTGATATTTGATGCGGTGCGATACAGCGGAAATCAGTTTTACTTGATGCGTAAAGATCAGGTGATGGCCAGCTTCCACGTAGAACCCTATCGAGTTAATCCTGTTCTTGATTACTTCAAATCAAACAAGATAGAGCCCGTTCAAAACCGACCATAATCCAAGCAAAGCCAGCGTTCGCGCTGGTTTTTTCTGATTTACAGGCAAAAAAAAGCCGCGAGGTAAGTGTTCGCGGCGCAAGAAGCTATTACAAAGGCTAAAAATGAAGTTTCAACATTAGTTGACACCAGCCGATTGGGATGCCGATCTGGTAAATAAAATACATTTCCTATTCCGAACATAGTCAATACCTAAGTGTATATTAGTTAAACTAAGTTTGGGAATTTATAAAATGAAAAAAGTCTGCATTGTTGTTGGCCACAGCTTTAAAGATGGTGGCGCTTACAATGAAACATTCGGAATGAATGAATATAGCTACAATCATCCCCTAGCCAGCTTATTGGCTGCCGAGCTACATAAGCGAGACATGCTTCCAGTGATCATGTATCGAGACACCTACTCACGGATGATCGGTGATGTGAACGATTCAAGCGCTGACTATGCCATCGAGTTACATTGTAACAGCGTGGCAAATAAGGACGTTCAAGGCTCAGAGACATTGCATTGGCATAAGTCAGCCAAGAGCCAAGCACTCGCTCTGCGCCTACAAAAAGCGGTGGCTGAACTTATCGGACAGCGTAATCGTGGTCTTAAGGCTATCTCGAACACTGGTACTGATACTCGCGGTTGGCGTTTCTTGATGAAAACCAAAATGCCAGCCGTGATTTTGGAGCCGTTCTTTTTGTCTAACGATGAGTCGTTGCAAAAGGGATTAGAACTGCGCGAAAAGCTAGCCGTAGCACTGGCAGAAGCGTTCGCAGAACACATTAAAGAGAGCAATTAATGATGGGACTAGCAAAAGTGTTTACAAGCCGCCTATTTAAGAGCGCCACCAGCGAGAAAGTAGGTGGCATTATCCACGAACTGACCGAGTTTGGTGATCGTGTGTTTACCAGTGACGAAGAACGCAAAGAGTTTGCCTACAAACTGGCAGAGCTTGAAGCGGCCAGCTCTAACACATTGGTACGTACTGGACGCGCCGCTATGATGTGGAGCATTGCGCTGGTGGTCGTTTATCAACTCATTGTTCGTGACTTTTTGGCCGTTTTCTATGGTGTTGAGCTTCCAAGCTTAGAGACTGACACACAAGAGCTGCTAAGCAACGTGTTCGGCTTTTTGGCTGGAACCCTATAACAACTAAAAATTTTTTAAATTTTTTTTAGTTGCCCTTTCCTATCCCCTTTCTCCTCAACAAAAACACACGATCAACGACATAGACCCCCCCTGTCGTTACCATTCCCACAAAAGCGCACAAAAAGAAACAAATACATTATATAACAATAAGTTAAATGCAATTTTACCCCTGTTTTTTTCGCAATAAATCTTAATTACTATCCGGAATTGAGCGAATTTTTACCGCTTTTCTGCGGCTTAACCATTCCGAACATACTCAATTAATAACTAAGGTTTATTTACATGGCAGATAAACGTTCTAACTTCAACAAACGCATTGAGGCGATTCATTTAGGCGCTCAAGCAATGCGTAATCTGTGTATCGAATCCCAATTCGATTCACAAACAGGCATGTTTCTAACTGACGACAATTCTCGTGGCGCGGCTATTTTGTCAGCCATTGCGAATGAGCCTATGTTCGAGTCAGTGTCTCAAGAAACAGCGGTTGGCATCGTATCAGGTATGCAATCTGCGGTACGTGAATACGAAAAGACTTACGGCCACCTACCTAGCGACGAACTAATGGCATCAGCTCACGCAACTATGCGTAACATGATGACATTAGAGGGCGCTAAGCGTGATGGCTCAACAGGCGCAATGATGCTTGAGTCTATCGGTCAGTCTCTATCAACGTCAGAGGGTGTTGAAATCCGCGCGAAAATGGTTGGCCTAGTGCTGCCTGTGCTTTTAGAGACAGCAACACTTGACGCTGTAACGATGATCCCAGCGGGAGCCAACGAAGTTGAGATCTTCAAAGTGTACCGCCGCACTGGCTCAAACTTTGGTGACTTCGCAGCGGGTACTGAAATCGACCAAGCAACGGTTGGCCAATACTCGTCTATGCGTCAGCGTTACAAGTTTGTCGCTGAACAGCAACCAGACGGCACTAAGACAACTCACGTCTTTGACTCTAAGACTGACCTACAACACACCAAGTTTGAAATCCCATTCACGAAGACATCTGTTTCCCTATTTATTAACCATAAACGTGTGGCTCGCGACCTAGACAGCAACGGCAGTCAAATAATGACAGGCACTCACAATGGTATGGTTATTAACTGTCAGATAGACCATGCAAAAGGCAAAGTTACCGTCACTCCAACATCGGCACTTCCAGAAGAAACCGTTCTACACATCGAATTCGAGGTAGACATTGAGAAACGTCCAGATCTGATCCCAACTATCGATCACGACATGGACTCTCGCACGCTACGCCCACGTCAAAACGCAATCGCAGCAGACGCGACGATCCAAGCGATGTTCACAATGCAACGCGAGTTTGGCCAAGATCTGAAATCTCTACAGATGAGCCACATGCGCAACACATTGGCATCGGAAAAAGCGACTCGCCACCTAGTAGATATGGACTTTGCTTGTACGCGCGAAGAAACATTCAATATCTACGTAGCAGCTGGTGAAGATTGGCGTCTACATCGTGAACGTCTAAACGAAGTTCTTCTAAACGTTTCTACGAAGATCCTACAAGCGACTCGCACAACTGGCATGACAGGTATCTTTGCTGGTACTGGCGCGTCAACAATCCTTAAGTCTCTTGGTGCTCCATATTTCGTTGCTCCGGCTAACTACCAACAGAAAAACGCTATCCACTACGCGGGTAAATTGTTCGGTATGTGGAAAGTGTTCGAATGTCCGGTAGTTATCGGTACGAACGACATGCTTTGTTACGGTCGCGGTTCTTCTCACTCAGAAGCGGGTTACGTAGCGGGTGATGCGATCGCAGCAACCATGTACACACATCCAATCGGCAAAGGTCTAGTAGCGTCTAACACGCTATACGAATTGGCCTACGGCGAGATCCATCCATTCGACGGAGAAGACTACTTCTACCGTGTGAGACTTATCGACGAAGCTCCTGTAGCAGAAGCGGCATAAGGCAAGTAAGCGGCAGTCTTACGGGCTGCCGCTCTTGGGGGATTCGATGAAAGAAACGATCGTTTTAATCACCAACCACACACCAAAGGAAATCACGGTGCAGGGTCGCGTTATGCCACCACTGGCCAAAGATTTCCCTCTCTCAGTTTTCAACGTGAACCGCTTCAAACACGAAGTGGAAGCGGCCTATCCAAACGGCCTTGTTTCGGTTCGTCTTGAGCCAACGGTTTTACCAGAAGTTCAAAAACAACCAGACACTGCCACCAGCAACAAAGGCACAGCGCTATCAGAACTTGAGCTAAGCGCGAGCGTTGAAAAAGCACTGACTAACCACGGTGTAGCAACAGTTGAACAACTAACCGAAATGACGAAAGAAAACGTGATTGCGGTGAAAGGTATTGCTCAAGCGGGTTTACAAGAAATTGTCAGCCAGCTTGCAGCACAGAATCTAACGCTGAAAGAGACAGAGAATGAGTAAGATTGAATTTTCAATGGATAACGTCTCACAAGTTGCGGTTGCGCCAATTAACGCTGACTCGACAACTAAGCAAGGCACTGGCTCTAACCAGCTAGTGTTTGGCGGTGTGATTGTGTCTCAAAAGGGTAAGCCGTTCGAAGTTATTCCGGTAACGGCGGCTAACTTCCTAGACAAACTAGGCAAGCCTTACCACTCAAGCCTTGGCAAACTGGCTGACGGCATGCGCGTTCTTGATGAAGCATTGCGCGGCGGTAATGGCTACGTGGTTCGTGTCGTACCAAAAACGGCAACCTATCCAGCTATCAAGCTAACTAAACCAGCAGACGAAGTAACGATCACAAATGAAGCGATCAACTACTCGGCTGACCTGTCACTTGAAGATGGCGAATTTTTAGCGATCGCTATCAAAGACGGTGCTCAATCCGATAACCGCTCTATCACGCTTGCGAAAGCAGACGAAGCGACTTATGGCACTGGCATGTTCACTCTTACCCTAGAGGAAGAACAGGCTGCCGGTGGCTCTGTAGTGCTAGAAGAATGGGTTGTATCCCTAGAGCCTACAGCAGTAGACCAAATGGGTAGCGCTGCGTTTATCGAGACTATTCTTGAAGAACGTTCGCAGTACCTAACTTGTCGCATCGATGCAGAAGTAGCGAAACGCGAAGTTACTGCAATTGCTCAAACCAAATTCACTGGCGCAACCAACGGCAATATTAGCGACATTACGGCTGAAGATTACCAGAAAGCAGTGAAAGCACTACGCACTACCGTTTACAGCTACAACTACGTTTGTGGTTTGGGCTGCTACGAAACAGCGGTAATCACTGACCTAGCGCAAATCTGTAAAGACAAACGCATTTCTGGCTACTTCGATATTGATCCTCGCCTAACGCACGAAGCGGCATTGGAGTTCAAAAAAGGTCTGAACTTCAACAACCATCGCGCTTCATTCGTGCATATCCCTTACCTCGCTAAGTGTCGTTTCTACGGCAACATGGCGGTATGGGGCGGCTCGGGTATCGGCTTTGCAGCTAAAGCGCTTGGTGTTGCTAAAACCTCTCCGGTCGGCGGTTGGCACTACACACCAGCAGGTGTTGAACGTGCTGTTATTCAGCGTACTGGCCTAAAACCAATCCAAGGTTCTGGCGAGCCTAACTACCAAGAAATGTACAAGGCGCGTCTAAACAAGCTAGGCACAGACGAAAGCGGCAACCTGTTCATTGATGACTCCCTAACGTCATCTGCGGCTGAAAACTACCTACGTTTTGAGCAAGTCGTGTCTATTGCTGACGCTATCTCACGCGACTTCTACGCACTAGGTAATCGCCTAAAACACCAACCTGACGGTGCAACGCTTGAGGGTCTAACTGACGGTATGGCCAGCATCCTAGAGGGCTATGAAGCCGTTGGTGCGCTAGTGACACCTCGTAATCCAGATCAAGACGGCGAAAGCGCTTGGACACTGGAAATCAAGCAAGTCGAAATCGACTACTGGAAAGTCACTTGGTCGTTCTGTCCAACTGGCTCCGCACGTCGAATCCTTGGTGAACCTGTACTAATCCGTTAATCAACAAAGAGCAAGAATAGAATGAAATCAATGTTTTCTGAGGGTTCTGTTCTTGCTCGGCCATTTGTGATGCCACAAGTGGCCGAGCAGGAACAAACTGAAACTGCATTTTTTGAGTCTGTAACAGAAGACCAACTTCTTGAGTCAATCAACCGTGCATCAACCATCATGGCTCGCCAAGACGCAGCCGCGGCTTGTGTTCAGTGGGTTAACGGTGGCGACAGCTCAATCGACAACTTAGACGCAATGCTATTTGGCATGGCTGGTGGCGATGACGATACCGAGCTAACCGATGGCCAAGCAGCGCTATACGAATCGCTACAGGAAGCGGCTAGCGAGTTCATTGCTCAAGTTGGCCAGCCAAAAGAGGGCGACATGCGAGAAGCTCTGGAAGATCCAGAAGCAGCAGATCGCATCTTTGAATCCCTAGAGCGTGGCCTAGACAACGTGGACTCAGACGAAGCGATTGCAGAATTCGCCGTTCGTGAATCCATGATGCTTGAAGCGCTTAAGAAAGTGATCCGTGATGGCAAGGTGACTTACATCAAAACTAATCGCCGTAAACGCCGTATGAGTGCAGCACAAAAAGCAGCACTTAAGAAAGCGCGCGCGAAAGCTCACAGCTCAGCAGCTAAAGCAGCTCGAAAAAAGTCTAACCGCATGCGCGATTCTCGCGGTATGGACAAGTAAGGGTAAGCAATGGCTGTAATTGTCGGCGTACCTAATGATGATGGCGTGTCTATCCACAATAAATGCGCCATTACACAAGTCATAGGCGGTCAAGAGGTTACGGTCATTGGTTACATGACTGATGAGTGTCAGCTTGCCTTTAGAGCGATATGGGAAGCGCCGTTTGAGGGCGATTCCGTGGGTAACATCAATGCCCTAGATAAAACGTCCTCAATCGCGCAAACCGTGTCGGATAAGACGAGTAAAACACTATGGAACAGTCAGCAAGTTTGGCAAGGGAACGAGCCGCCAGAGATAACCGTAACGCTTAAATTTGTCGCGTTCACCAATGCCAAATCAGAGGTTAATGATCCCATTAAATACCTGGCTCAGATGATTAGTCCCGAGCTAAAAAATACTGTTCCAGTCAGTTCCGATGACCTTGGTGGCCGTGTTCCAAGTGATGCGAGATTCAAGATTGGCAAAGCGCTCAATCTACCTATGCGTATTAGCGAGGTGAGCTATGACATTAACGCACCTAAGACGCGAGACGGCAATTTCGCTTACAACACGGTAACTATTACCGCCGCTCCTAAGCAAATGATTAATCAGTCACAGATTCCAAACCACTTCCAATAGAATAGGTGTAATTATGGCCGGAGCATTTAACGCAAAAGGCGATATGAATTTCTTAAAACAGAAATTCACTAAGAACGTCCAAGCTGGCGAAAAGATGATGGGTACAGAGTTCGAGATGAAAATCGAAGAATACCCTAATCTTAGCGTTTTGGTGCGTTCTACTCAGTTTCCAGCAATGGGACGTGCAGACGTAGAAGATTTTGGCCAAATGGGCTTGGGCTACATCCAAAATGGTGCGCTTGAGAACAAAGGCGAAATCGCGGTGACATGCGTAGAAACGATCACAGGTACAGTGCTAGAAATGCTACGTGAGATCGTTCGTGAAAAGAAAATGGTCACTGTCGTTATCGAGTCTACGCCTGAATCTACTGAGGGTAAGGGTGCTAAGTCACATCGATTCCGCTTAGAGCACGTAAAAGTGCGCTCAGACGTGATCGACCTATCGACAGAAGATTCAGCAGCACTTGTTAAGCCAGCTATCACACTGCAATACAACTGGGTAGATTTCTAATCGCCAACCAGTCCTATTCTATTCCCCACAAAAAGGCCGCCAATTAGGCGGCTTTTTTGATGCTCTTAAGCTTTGGTCAGTCTCTCTTTCAAGTCGGCTGGTGCAATGTAGGTGTTCTCGTTGCCATCCTTTGATTTGAACAGAAATTTCAGCTCTACCAGCTTCTCAAGATACTTGCGCGCAGAGGTATGAGACACGTCAAAATCAGACTGAATTTCCTTAACTGAAAAGACACGTCCGGCTGTTTCTAACCCCTTGGCCAGAATCACAATGTGCGGCAGTTTCAACACGCCCTTAAGCTTGGAGTCATCTAGCAGCTCGCGCACCTCTCTCGTATCTTCAATCTTAGACTTGATGTACTCGTTAAAGCGCTCAATCGCATTGATGATGACCGTTAGCTGGTAGTCCACAAAGTGCGTTAAGTCATTGTCGTCCGTTTCGGTGTAAACGTAGCTTCTAACGTACTTGGTTGGCGCGCTCTTAAAAGGTGCAGAGACCGAGACGTACTTAAAGTTCTCATAACCATGCTTAAGGATGAACCAGTAGAAAAGCGCCCTAGCCGTTCTTCCGTTTCCGTCCATGAATGGGTGAATGTAGCCAATCATAAAGTGCAGAATACAAGCCTTAACGATTGGATTCATAAAATTGGCGCTGGTGGTATGGTCGGTGTTGGCGAAGTCACATAGTTGCTCGATGAGCTTCAAAACGTGCTCATGTTCTGGCGCTTCGTGAATAATATCGCCAGTGGCCACGTCTCTAACCATGACCGCATCCGTTCTGTATTGGCCAGCAACGTGCTCATTCTCTAGCACGCCATCGGTGGCGATGCCATTAAACCCGCTAATCAATTCTGGTGTGAGCTCTACATCCTTAAGTTCATCGGCCATCATGATCAAACGCCAGTTATTGAAAATCATCCGTTCGGAGTCATCTTTAGGCTCACGCTCCGTTTCAAGCATTTCCTTAGCGACTTTGCGCGTTGTGGCAGCTCCCTCCAATTGGGCGCTGCTAATAGCTTCTTCCATGATCACGCTTTTCACTAGGTGCGCCTTTTTGTCTTGAGCAGATAGCGGCAAATCTTCTAGTTTGAGCTGTTTATCGATGTGGAATAGCTTAGCGTCAAGGCTGGCTGCACTAACCTGGAACGGATTGCCCTTTTCATCAACAAGCGAAATGTCGTTAAGGCCACGTCTAATTTTTAGGGCATGCCAAGCATAGCCCTTTTGGTCGCCTTTAAACTCTTTTGAACGGTACTGGAACGCATCCCAATGCAAGTAGTTACCGCTACTATCAAACCCGTACTTGCTTGGGTCTAACTTGTCGATTAGCTCTACTACTTTAATGAAATCAGTGGGTTTTGCTGGTGGGATGCTAACTCCCGCAATCTTTTTGCTCATTCCGTGAAACTTTTTGCAAATGTTTAATGCATGTAGTATTGCACACAGGCAATGGGAGTCAATCGCTTATCTATCTAAGAATTGCAAGAGGTGTAATGCTTTGCTGAATACTTTCAATAGTACAGTTGCTCCCTTAACTGCCATCCCGATCGATCAATATTTTATGCCAGTGACTAACAACTGTCGGTAGACATTAAAGTTCAAAACATTTCGAATAGTTGGCTTTTCAGTAAGTCACTCTAAAATTCACTTCGTAACACTCATAAGTGCCCCATTATTGGTCGACCTTTTACTCATTCACATCCTTTTCATGGGTTTTTCCCCTACAAAAATTTATCTATTTTTCTAGTGGTGTTCGTTTGTAAATCCCCGTGTTGTATTACGGGGGTAAATTCCCACTCACTACTAACCTTGTGCACTGATACAAAAAAGCCGAACTATCAAAGCTCGGCTTAATACATCTAATCTCATTCAGGCTATTTCGATTCTTTCTTTTCTTTATTCTGAGATACTTGATCAAGCATCTTTTTGATTTCATCAATTTTGACCGAGAATGAACTATTAGCTACTTCATTTGAAGAGTTTGAGTTTGGCGAGCTTTTGTCTAGTAATTTATGTATTAAATTCATTTTTGAATTCACTCGTTGCTCAAAAATCTCATCATCTTTTAGATTTAAGCCGACTCGTTGTCGGTTTATCGTTTCTTTGACTAGGTATGCTGCTGACTGAACTGTTTTTACATCTTCGTTGTTTTGAATTACGTGCTTCATCAGCATGTGAGCAATCGTCGAAAGCATTCCAAGTAAGAAAAGGTTAATCCCTAAAACAGGGAGCCTAGAAACAAGTAGTGGCCATATTTCTTTTAGAGCTAAAGACTGTTTTTCTGTCTCCAAAGCTAACGTCATAGCACCTTCATAAATGGCATCAACAACATGCCAACCAAAAAACGCAACAAACGCTAACAGTAGTAAGTATATCGTTGTCTGAAAAAAAACTGTGCTTTTTAACGTGGTGAAGTCTTCGGAGTAAAGTTGAGCTTTACTTTTGTATTTTTCGATTAGAGCTTTCTGTTCATTTATATCCCCCTCATTTTTTTTGACAGTTTTAGCTAGCTCTTTTAGTTCTAATTCTATGGAGTTCTTTTTGGTATTTAAGCTACCAATGATTTCCTCATTTTGGGAAATTTCTTTATTTGTTTTATTGAGGCGTTCATTGTTGTTTTTAAGAAAGTCTTGAGTATCACTTGCTTGTTTGTTTAATGAGCTTAAACGAATGCCTAACTCCTCTTCTTCAGTCTTTAATTTGCTAATTTTTAACAGTAAATCAGTAGCTTCCTTTTTTTGATACTCGGACTCTTGTTTATAGTTTTCAAACTCAGCTTTATAAGATTTTACAAACTCTTTCCTCTTGCCATCTAATTCAGCTAGTAAATCCTGACCATCAGTCACAGCCTTTATCGCTTCAATTAGACTTTTTCCCCAAATTCTTATACCCGTTATCGATACATCGATATTTTCAGGTCCCATCAATATTACTTCTTCCGCCATTATTGATAGTTCAAATAATACTATCTCTTGACTGCCTTGTTCTATTTCTCTCTTGGTTGGATAATGTATCAGCTCTTCTTTTGTGTTGTGATCTACGGTACATAATCGAATGTCCTTACTATTACCTCGATAAGAGACCTCGATAGATTTAATCCAATAGCTTTCTTTGATTAAAAATAATGTCGGGTCTAAAGTGAATGGCTTCCTAGGCTTCATCCAACCCAAAGTATTTGAATAGAAATTTTCACTCCAAGTTGTTTGAGGCACTACGAACTTACTGCCGAACGCTTCGTGTGTTAAATTATAGAGGTTGATTAATCCATCCTCAGCGCTGAGTTTTTCTTCACCTGACATTGTTTTGTCCCAAAAAAAATAACCTAAAAAAAGGGATTATACATTACAATCCCTTGATTTACTGAGTGAATGATTTATAAATAAGTCTGTTTTAAACTAGTTTCTTCAAAACTCTTGCGTACTTTAGAATTCTTCTTGATACTTCAATATCGCTACTAGCACCAAGCTCGAGTAAAGCAACGCCAACTAATACTTGTTGCGCAGTGACAAGCTGTCCTGTTGGAAGTTCTAGCCGATCATGCCTCATTACGAAGTTTTCCCAATCTTCACAAGAGCTCAATTCCCTACCCTTATTCATCTTCATCAAGCGCTTACACTCTGGAGGAATGGATTTTCCCTTGTCCTATTCTTTGACCGTTCTCACAGTTTTCACACAAAGTTTGGCAGCTTCTTCGACGGTTAAACCACATTCAAATTCACGAAAAATATAGTTTTTAGTCATTTCGTGATACTTCATTGAATTGTCCCTCAAAAGAGAGACATTTTATAGGATACGCATATGCAATCGCATTCAACATAAGCGCCCAAAGTGCGTACTGTACGAAAGCTTATTAACTGGCAATATTTGACTTACAAAGAGTTATTAATGAATTGCTAATCTTCGATTTTTCGTAACGCATTTTTATCCAGAAGTGTGATGACGGATCGTGTAACACAAAAAGGCCCCAAACTTTGTTAGATCTCATTTCTGTTCAATTGTCTCAGCCTTAAATTGACCTTACTTCACCAATGCAACAAGATGCAATAATCTGCACCTATGGAGGAGTGAAAAGATGGGCAATAATTCAAAATCAATAGTTCTAAAGTTGTCACAGCAAATGGGACTTACTGTACTGGAGTTAGAAGACTGTTCACGTTGGTCTATGCTCGATATTCCAATGCATAACGTTGTAGGCAGCACTGCTCTCATCTCAAAAGATGGAAGGCAATACCATGTTCAATTCGACAGCTCTCGCACAAAGTATGCAGTGGATGAGATGTAAGATTCATATTTAGTTTTTATCCAGAGGCGCTTCCGAACGAAAAATGCCCCTTTCCTGTTTAGAGTTGTTACTCTTATCATTTCTGAACAATCCCATTTGAACAAATATTACTAATGCCGATATAGTGCAACTAACTACATAAAGGATGGTCACGCACGGATTATGGGTAACAGAAAAATCGCTGTATTAATTGATTCAGAAAACACTCCGCACTCAAAGCTAAACCTGATTATTGAAGAGCTTTCTAGTTTTGGGCAGATCATCGTGAAACGTGCATATGGTGATTTTTCTGCTGAGCAACTAAAAAATTGGAAGCAGCCTTTAAATGAGTTAGCTATTCAAGCCAAACAGCAATTTGCCTATACATCTGGAAAAAACTCCACAGATTCTTTAATGATTATTGATGCAATGGATCTCTTATACAGTCAACGGTTTGATGCTTTTGCTTTGATATCCAGTGATAGTGACTTTACAAGTCTTGCTACGAGATTAAGAGAGTCAGAGATACACGTTATCGGTGTTGGAAAAGCGATGACTCCGACTTCTTTTAAAAACGCTTGTGACGACTTTGTTGCAATAGAGAACTTAAACGCTGATGTTGATCTTGAGGAGGCACAATCAAGCTCTAATCAAGACGCAGAACGCGAACTATGGCGATTAATGCATCAAGCTTGGCAGAACTATAGAGATGAATCGGGTTGGGCAAAACTAGGTGAAATTGGCAAATATTTGAAAAGATTGAAGCCAGATTTTGACCCTCGAAACTACGGTTTGAAGAAGTTATCTGACTTTTTTGATAAATATCCAACGCGCTATAGAACCCGTAACACTAAACGCTCTGGTATGGAGTTTCAGTTGATAACAAAGGCTAGCAAACAAAAATGATTTGCAGCTTCGCTGACGTTATACGCAATTGGGTAACTCAAAATTGGCCCAAAATGAGTTACAGCTGAATGTAATCAGAGCATATCATATTTATCGCTAAACTTTTGTACCACAAGGAGTTGCTTTGGTTGGCTGTAACCGCCTTATAGGAAGTGCTAGCTCGGCCAACCTCAATCACCAGTAGCAATGTTTATATAGGGACTCGACACATTCCATTGACCTGCGTTGGGCTTCATTAATATCAGATTGGCTTAAGTCATCAAAGATTGTACTTTTCATATTTTGAATATCTTTTCCGTTGTATTGACTTATGTTTAGCCACATATAGCTTGTAATGTCATTTTTAGGTACCATTTTCCCCTGGTAGTAAATAACAGCAAGCTTGTACTGTGCGTCTTGTTGTCCATTTTTTGCAGCCAAGTTAAACCAGTGCAGAGAGTATTTGTCATTTTGTAGGACACCTTCACCTAATTCATACATTTGACCAATGTAGAACTGTGCATCTTTATTACCTTTCTCTGCGGATTGTAAGAACCAATATGCTGATTTTTTGAGGTCTTTGTTTGTGCCATCACCACGGTAGTACATTAAACCCAAATAAAACTGTGATTTGTTCTCGTCATTTTCTGCTGCTAGCTTAAAATACTTAAACGCTTCCTCGTATTGTTGAAGATAGTACAGGTAGGCTCGTCCCGCACTATATTGCGCATCTATAAAACCTTGATTTGCAGACTTAACGTACCAATCCAAAGCTTTTTTGATACTTTTTTCAACACCCAACCCTTTACTATACATCCAACCTATCGAGTATTGAGCTTGAGCATCTCCCTTCTCGGCTAAAGTGAGCCATTCTTGATAAGCAGTCTCATACTTCTTTTGGCTTAGTGCGATATATCCTTTTTCATAGACTTCATCAGGAGTTAGATTTTGTTCATTTTTGATATTGCTAGTGCCACTTGTGCAAGCATTTAAAACGAAAAGAGGAATGAAGATTAAATAGCGAAGCATAATGAAACAACCACATGATGATAATTTGAGCGTAACTATAACAGAGCTCCACCCTAAAAATATGTAGCTAATCAAATAATTAACAAGTACTTTCACCTTTTCATTCAAGTTGATTCATTAGTTGTTTTGAACTGCGTTGACAAAGATACTCCGAATCGAGCTAATAACCTAACGAGGTTATGCCCATAGCCATGCTAGAGGGCTTTAGCTAAAGCATCTATGCCCCGTTTCTTGTTAGTGGAAAGGCTCATTCACAGTCTGTTAATGCTGATTATCGATACATATTCTAATTTCTCTTCCCTTCGCGAGACACAATAAAAGGTCTGCTAACGCAGACCTTTCGTCATGGTGAATAGAACAGGTATTACGTTGAAGCCAGTTAAATCATTTAAGTGGGATATCTTCTTCAACACCACCAGATTCGAACTGAATCTTTGATACACCGAGTTTTTTTGCCTCTTGGATAAATAAATCTAAAGATTCCGTATCAAACTCCCTTTGGTACCCATTATCTTTAATAACTTCGTAAACAACCCAAGAGATCACATGTTTCAATCTTGAATCATCAACATCAAGATTAAAGGAAAATGGTTTTTCATCATTTCCTTTTTCATAGTTAACCTCGATACAAAAATGAGCTTGATGTCCCATCGAAAAAACCTCCTATATAAAACAGGTAGTCATTGTCTCAACGGGATAGCTGGTTTAGCAAAATAAATTTTATCGCATCTAGTTGTTACGTAGCCAAATGTTACTATCTATGTCTGTTTTTTGTGCTATTGAGGTAGTCATTATGCCCATGTATGGTAAATTGGTTATTTTGCTCACAAAATCTGCATTTTTTGACATCAGAAGCCCATGGGAGTGTTTTTAGCCATTGAATTAGTCTACTTCAGCCTAAAATTGAGTTGTAAGTTTAAGACAGAACCAGAGGGGCTTCAGTTAAAATACTTGTCACACCCATTCGGACATATACCTTGAGCTTTACCTTTAATAATTTCAGGCGATTGAGCCAATTTTTCACACTGTTTAGTGTACATATCATAATTTTTACTAAAATCATGAAAGTCCACTTCCACAACATTTTTGCCAGATTGACCATGAAACCTAAAGTACCCTTTATGTGAGTCTTTTAGTACCTCTAGTAGGCTATCTTCATCTTTTTCTGGTACAAATATTGATTTTCGATAAGTCTTGTTCAAACTTTTTTCAACAGAAAATGAATAGCTTTGACCATGCTCATTTTTGAAATCGATAGTGGCACCATTTCCAATACTAAAGAAGAAAGAATCTTGAGCATACAGGCTTACCATGTTGTCAAATTCATCGCACATGAAATCAAGAGAGAATGAAGCAGTTGATTTATCATCTGGTTTTAACCATACAGTAAAAGAGGTTCTAGTGGTCTCATCATCAAAAGAATCATACTCGTAATCAGTTCTGGTAATGAGATTCCATTGTCCTATATTAATGGTTTTGAGTTTCATTCCTCTTTCGGTAGGTAGGGCCTCAGCCTCTAATGGAGTAAGAAGAAAACAAGCCAAAAGGGAGAAGAGGTAGGTATATCTCATTGTCCGCAACCGTAAAAATTAGAAGAATAAGCACATATTAACACTATGATACTGATAATCACGGAGTTAATTATGATTAACCTAACCAATTAATTGCAAAGACGTTAAAAGAACATTTAATTCAGTGGTCGGGGGCAACTAAGCTAATCTCTCTCTTACGATTTGTGAGCGATATTGGTTTTTTCAAGCTACTTTCCGCCGAACATAAATGCTGTATAGCAACGCTTGATCTTTCTCGTTTACGAGCGTAAAAGTGTGGATGGCGATGCTGATAGAAGCAGAGCAGTATTTGGTGACTTGTTATACTTTCCCTTTTCCGAAACGCCCGAATTAGAGCATAAAATCTAACTTACTTTTGTCCAAAAGTGAGTTTCGGTCTTTTTTGTCCATCGACAATAACAAAGTTTAAATCGCTTACCCTATTGGTTTGAGTTAATATTCACCAAGCCTATCCCCTATCTCAAAATGCGCCGCCACTACCGGAGCGGCCATGACACCGATTGAACTACTCGAAGACGTGAAAGCGAGATTCCCTATCTTGCTCCACGACGACGAAAAGGCGCTGTTAAGCCTATTGCGTAAAGCGCTGGCCAAGTACCAAGAGATTGCCGGATTTACCACTAAAACTCGCATCCAACAAAGCGACTTAGCCGATAACAATCAGTTTGAATTACCGTCCGACTTTGCTGCAAGGCTGGTGGTCAAAGATGACCGTGGCCGTTATGTGCGTAGCGAAGTTTGGGGCAACGTTCTTGAACTGAAATTAACGGGCGCAGAAACATTCCCACTGACATTGATGTACATGCAAAACGTACTCAATGAGCCGTTTGATTCGTTCCAGCTTCCAACGCCGTGCATTAGCTTACTTGGTGACTATCTGGAATTGCTGATCACTATCCCGAACGCAGAGCGTCAACGCCGTATTGCCATCGCTGGCAAGTTGGATGTGACCGATATTGCTGCCGAACCTGACCTAGCCGCACGTAAAGCCGAGATTGAAAACTCAATGCGCGCGAACCGTGCCATTGTTCCACCAGTATCGTTGCTCTAAGCGAGGCCGCCATGAATCCATACATGCAGCTCGCCAAACGCGCGACCAATAACTTTATGAATAAACCGTGGCTACAAGGCTGGCAATGGGCGGTAGAAATCGACTCGCCGGACGCGCCAACGGACTTTGATATTTACGTAAAGGATATTGATTTTGGTGCTGGCTCTATCGATGCAGATTCATTCCAAGTCGGTTCGGGCTCGATTGCGCTGCCTACATACAGCAGTGTTGGCGAAATCACGCTAACGGTTCGTGATGACCAAAACCTGACTGTTTCTAAATGGTTTGAAAGCCGAATAAAGAAAGTCAGAAACCAAGACGGCACACTCAACATCCCCAAAGAGTACGTGTTCAAAATCAACATATTCACGCTCAATGAGGACGGCAAAAAGTCACTCTATAAGAGCTATCGAGTCTTTCCTACCAAGATTGGCAACGTGATGTTTTCACGCGAAAACGGCAACCAGATCCAGTCATTCCCGCTCATTCTCCAAAAATTTATGTCTGTAGGTAACAATGTACTGTAATGCACATTCCATCATTTCCACTACCAAGTAACATTTCAGAAGTGATTGAGTTTCGAGTCCCAACCGTGGAAGACGCTCTATTGTTCTGCGACCTCAACGAGTACCAAGAGGAAGCCAACACAACTCGCTATCTGAACCACATGCAAGACACCAGCAAGCGCCCTATGAGTGATAGCGGCCTATGGACTGGTGAAGATCGCCGCGCAGCATTGTGGTGGATTTTTATGTCCACCAGCGAGCTAGGCACTATTCCCTTTAGCTATGAGTGCGAGCACTGCAAAGAAACTCACTATCTCGACCTCAATATGGGCGAGCTAATGGAATCGGCCAAAGCGCTCAATGGATTGCCAAAACAAGAGATCACCTTAAGCGTGAAAGGCAAGTCATACCTAGCGAACGTGAAACCACTAACCGGTTACGAAGCGGAGCAACTTGAGAACATTCGCAATGAGCGCGACCAGTACGAACCGGACAGCGCTGAATGGAAGCAGCAAGCGAATCACATGGCGCTCACTGAGCTGGCCTACTGCCTAACGTTCGAAGATCAACCCAAAGACCAAGACGATGCCCTAGTGTGGAAAATCGACCTATTGAAATCGATGTACCTCAACACGGAATTTCGTGTGGCCTTTGCCAAGGTTGAAAAGTGTCTACGCAATGCGCGTCACGGATTGCTCACCAAGTACGACGAGGGGCGTTACTACCTAGTCGCCACCATTCCGCAGTGCCAGAAAGTTATCGAGCAAGGAGGTGAAGCAACTCGAACGTTGCTCTTACCCTTTCGGAATAACGACTTCATTACAACGTTTTGATTACGTTGGTTGGAACGTACTGATTGAGAACTTAACGATCTACGGTGGCCAGCCTATCGATGCGGTATTCAAAACACCTCAAACGATGGCCATAAGCCTAGATAAAGCGCTCCAAGACAAGGTGAAAAATGGACAGAAACCAACAAGAGGTTGATCTTTCACTGGTTGTTGATGCAGTGAAGCGAGCCAGTGACAAAGAGCTGACCGTGCTATCTGAGATTAGTCGCAAACTCGATGGCAAGACTCTACCAACGAGCCAACAAAAGGCCGTCCTTGCAGTGGATACAAAGGGCATCGAAAAGGCGGTAACTAAGGGCGTTTCCAATGCCTCTCTTAACGTCTCTACCATTCCGAGCGTTAATCCACAAAAAGGATCAAAAAAACAATCAAGCGGCACACCTAAACCAAGTGCAACCAAGACCAAGCGTACAGGTGAAATTGAGTTGTCATTTGCGCCTAAAACACAAGCCAAGCCGGACGCCAAAGCGATCGAGAAAAGCAGCTCTGTAAGTGGCGTAAAGTCGATTGCTGACACGCTGAAAAGCGAGGACGCGCGCGAGCCAGTAAAACAAGCGCCTGTTGTCGTGAATGTAGAAGCGCCAGAATCCAATTCTGAACGTTTGGATACCTCAATCCTTGATGATGTGCCAGAGAAGTTAGAAAAGGCTGTCTCTGACGCACTGGCAGAGTTTGAGGGCTATTGGGAAGACGCTGACGGCAAGCTTCGACGCTCCGATGGTCGCTATGCGAGTAAGCAAGAGCAATCGGCTTACAAGAACGCACAGCAAACCGCATTAGAGCGCCAAATTGAAAAGCAAACCGACACGGAAAAGGAAAGCCAGAACGTTTTTGCCAAGGTGGCCACCAGCCTTAAGCAACTGGCCATCAATAACGTGAAAGAGTTCCTACAGGAAGAAAACGACGCGACCGATGCGGCTGGCGCTGCGGCTGGTGGTTCGTTCTTCTACTCCGCTAAAGAGCTTTATCACTTGGGGCAAGACGCTAAAGAAGCATTGGATGATGTGACTGAAAAAGCCACCTCAACCAAGGACAAGCTAAAAGAATCGAAACTAGGCCGACTCTTTACCCGAGGCAAGCAAGCGCCAGAGGTAGACAGTCATGCCGTCACAGCCATAGAGACAGTTAGCCATGAACAATTATCAGCGACAAAAGATTCGTTCGAGACAAGCCATTCAACGCAAATTACGCCTAGTGATCGACCTAACCGTGATGGTGCCAGGGGTAACGTGCCTGTCAATCTTGTTGGGGGTGATTCTAGCCGGATAAGCACAGCTAGTGAGATCAAAAGCACCAAAGAACAGAGCTACCGAGCAAACATGCTTGAAGTGCTCCATGAATCGAGTGCTGATCGTGAACGCCAATTCGATGATGTACTAGATAAGCTCGATGATCTGATTTCGGCAACCAAAGCAGCGGCGAACGATGGTCAAGGCGGTTTATTTGACTTGGCTGGCGATATGTTTGAACGCCGAAGTGGTCGTAAAGCTGGCGGTAAGCGTGGCCGAGTTAAATCGGTAATGTCGGGGATTGGCAGTAAAGCCTCAAGCGTGGCCAGCAAAGGCGCATCGATGGCGGGTGCCGCTTTTAAGGGCATGTCTAAAGTCGGCTCCGTTGCTGGTAAGGCAATTCCTTTCCTTGCTCCGGCTTTAATGGCCTACGAAGCGTTTAGCGGATTTACAGACCAAGACAAGCAGAAAGAGACGTTCAACCTCAAAGATGGCCAAGAGGCGACAACTGGCCAGAAAAGCTCAATGGCATTGGCGAACGTGCTCGATTTGGGTGGCCTAGTCAGTGGCGGTGCTGGTTTGCTTGGTTCGGCGCTTGGGGCGTTCGGTTTTGATGGCGCTAAGGAAGCATTGACCTTTGATTCTGGTGATATGGCCAAGGGCATTTACAAGCTGTTTAGCGGCGAGATCGAGGGAGAAACAACGGCTAAGAGTTCTAAATTCGAAAGCGAAACTAATCACTCTAAGAGTGAAAGAGCTCAATCAGAGAAAGAAGAACACCTTAAAAGCGCCGAAGCCTACCACACTGCTAAAGCGTCCAATGACAGCCAAACCATGCGCGAACTTGATGCGAAAAACTCAATTCAAGTGACCTCTCAAGAGGTATCGCAAAAGGCCAGCGAGCAAGGGATTAGCTACAAAGAAGCTTACTTAGCTGTAGAAAGAGAAAAACGTATTAGCCAGGACAAACGTGTGCAAGTGGCTAATGAAACGGGCATGGATATGTCCGGTATGGTCGAGCATCCCGAGCTTGGTCAAGTTTACTCGCCAGATAAGAAAGCTGAACAAGTGGCCGTCGTCGATGCGGAGATCAAACGCCGTAAAGAGGCCGAGGCCGTAGCCGCACTAACCAAGGCTGCAAACAACACGCAAACCAACAGCGTGACCACAGCCAGTCATGAATCATCCATCAATACCGAGCTAAGTAACCAGAAAACGGAGTCTCAATCCGTGGTGAAAGTGGACACCGAAAACACCTCGAATAAGACGGTTGCGACTCAATCATCCATCCAACGCAATGAGCGAGTTAGCGAGCTGCAAGCACAGGCAGCAATGAAAGACCTCAAAGAGAGCGGCAAGCCTCAAACCGTGGAACTTAGCAAACATTCACTGGATGCCATTGGGCGCGCGGTTAGCGGCAGTGATAACAACAAACCGACCACTATCTTTGCAGCGCCTAGCGGCAGCTCAAGCAAAGACAAGCCAGCGTCAGCCACTAAGGCTAGCGGCTCTATTCCTCTCAACTTTGATGACCGTTCGTTACAGCGTCAAAGCGCTGATATGGAGTAATAGATGAGCCAAGAAATTGATTACTTACTACGGGTCGATATTGACGGTGTAAAAGTAGCCGATGAGAAACACGCGATCGTTGCGCGCGTCTCTGAATGGCTCGATACACCTCAAGGCCAAGTTTGGGGCGCTCCTAAATGGGGCAACAGATTAGGGGCATACAAGCATGAACCAATAAACGAAACCACAGCAGCAGCTATCGAAAACTCAATCCTATTAACCCTCCCAATTGACGTGAAAGACGCGGTGGTTCAAGGCATTGCCGTAGAGCCAAGCGTGAACGGTATCGATGCCTACAAATTGACGATCGTTGTGAACGGTCAAACGTTGGAGAGAGGTATTACGTTTTGAGCAAGTTAGAAGAAGTCAAAAAGACCTTTAACGAGGCGATTGCTGGTTCAAGCTGGTGGTCGCGTCATATTGGTTCGCAGTTCGTTGACTACCTTTGCTTATTTGTGGCCAAGATTGTTGAACGTATGGCAGCAATCAGTAGCCGTGCATTGCAAGAATCTTATTTGACGCTAGCCACTAAACGCACCTCCATTTTGGCGGGTGCTGAAACTGAGGGCTATGTAGGTCGAAAAGCAGCGCCATCGAAAGGCCGTGCGCTAGTGACCAATACCGGAACAAAGCGCGTAACCTTGCCGAAATACAGCCAATGCGTTGCTGACAATCAATTGCGCTATACGCTAATGGAAGCCATTAATTTGATGCCGCAAGAAAGCGCCGCAGTAGAGGTGCAACAGTTCGAAGTGTCCAAAATGACCTACACGGTCGATGAGGGACAGAACTGGTTGGCCGTGGCGTTCCCTCAAGAGCTGACTAAGCGTATTCATAACATCATCGTGCGCGTGAACGGCGAGCAATGGACGCACGTTTTTAAGTTTCGCAATACGGACGGAAAATCCAAAGCCTACATGGAATATTACAAGCCAACCGACCAGCTAGGCGTTCGCTTTGGTAACAATAATAACGGTCGCGCGCCAGCGACAGGTGATGTAATTGAGTTTGAGCTATGGCTGACTAATGGTGTAACTACCCTACTCGATGCGCAGCCTTTAGAGCTTATCGATATGGGGATTCAAAGCGCCTATAAAGACCAACTCTCAATCAAAACGTCCACCAGCATCATCGGCGGTGCAGAACCAGAAGACATTGAATCAATCCGAAACAACGCCCTTTACTCGCCAATCTATGACGAGCAGATAGCGTGGGACTCGGATTACATGACCTTTGTTAAGCGCAATATTTCTGGTGTTACTTGGTTGTCGATTTGGGGTGAAGCGGAGCAGGAAAAACTCACAGGAACGCCGGACGTTCGCAACATCAATACGATCTTTATTTGTGCTTACTCTGCCGATAAAACCGACGAGATTTTGAATCAGGAAATCCAAGTTCTATTCGCTGGCCGAGAGGGCTATAACGAGCGCTATAAGCTGGTGGAGCGTAAGGACGTGCCATTTACCGTGACGGTCAAAGGTAAGCTTTACCCAAGTTCAAATCCAGAATGGGCGACAAAGGTGCTGGCCGATGCGTTAGATGAGAAATTTGGCAAACAGACAAGTCGTAATGAGCGCATTACCAAAAACCAAATTTGGGATGCCATCCAAGAGCTCAACGTGACTTTGGGTATTAAAGAGTTTGAGGTTGAAGTCGTTGGGATTCTTGACCGCATCCCGATTGATACTTACCACTATTTAGATGTGAATGCGTCAACCATTCAACTGAACTTCGATTACTCATAGAAGTTTTCGCACGGAGCAAGAAAGACACGGATGTTTTCGCATGCGAGAACTTTAAAACACAACATACTATATAGTTTTCGCATGCGAGAACTTTAAGAAGCATCATCCCGTATAGTTTTCGCATGCGAAAACTTTTACACCAATAAGGCGAAAAACATGGCATTTGGAGACTTTAGAAAATGGCTATCTGGCCAGCTAACCAAGGCGCGTCAAAAGGAAACCGCTTGGGTAGATTTAGCAAGCGCGATCGCAGAGTCAATTGAAGCGCACGTAGAGTCATACATTGAAAAGCTTAAAGCGCGTTCTTCACTGTACGAAATGGACAAAGAATCGCTGCTAGAAGACATTAAAGAGCTGCGAAAAATCTTCCCACTAGGCGAAGTGGCCGATGAGGATTTGCCACATGTTGTGATGCAGCGTAAGGACGAAATACACTTTAAAAAGACCATTTACCCACTTATCTCAACGCTCGCGCGTGAATTTAAAGGGCTACGTGTTAAGTGGGAACGAATCTACGCGCCAGTAGATCAAGACCGATTCCCATACGGCACGTTCTTAGTTCCCGAGTCAGAGTTAGAGCTGCAAAACGGATTAAACCCGAGCGACTTTTTCCTGACCAGTCGCGGCGCTATTCGCATCCCTTTGAACGACATTGCAGGTGAGGATGGTATTACCGAGGAAGCCATTCGAGCATTCGAAGCAAAGATTAAGCGAGTGGTGCATCCTCTTATCCCATTACGTATTGTTTTAGATGGCCAATTGTATTCTATTGAATTTGAAGTCATGGATATGGTGGAAATACCTAACTATTCTGACCATGTTACGGTTGGAAAACAGACCACGACCGATATAGAATCAACACCGAGCTATAAACAGGATTTCGTTCAGACTGGAACGACGACACAGGAAGAACGCCCTGTTAGCCCTATGTATGGTACACCTAGAATGGATGCGATCCCCTTAGATGCGATCTCCATTGATAGACGGTACTATTAACCCTATTCCTATTCCCCGTCCCATTAAAGCGCCACGACTTATACGAGGTCGTAAAGGTGCTTACACAAAAAGTAGTCCTATCGCAGTGTGAACTGCTTAACCGTTATTACGACGAACGCGCCTTGTCGTCGTTGCCTACCAATGGTACTGAGCCTTATTTCCAATTTGGCGATCTTGAATGGGGTTTTGACCTTATCCAAGAAATTGAGGGCAAGCCTAGCTGCATGCCTATCCCACTGGATAAGACAACCGTTGAAAACGTGTTTTACCGCTCTAAGGCGAACTACGCCTATGTGAACGGCAATATCGTAATCACGGCAAACTTGCCAGCGGGTACGCTAGCAGAAGATGAACAATACCAGTTCTCATGCGTCGGCGTGAAAGATGCGAGCGGCGGTCTGATTCTAGTGGCTGTCACTCAACCAGTTTGGATCTACTCTGACCGTGGTCTATCGATAGAAATCGTGATTAACACGGCTCGCACGGATAGCGCTCAATTGGCGCAGGTAGGTTCCTAATGAGTCGCCCAAACTTCGAAGAAACGATCATCATCCCGCCACTGCTAACGGACTGGCAAGCGCTACCGCTTATCACCGATACGCAGTACCTAGAACCACTGGCCAGTAACAGCCTAAACCGTAAGTTTTACGGCATCGTTCGCGCTGGTATTTTCCGTGGCTTTGAATGTGCTCCGGCTGGTGGAATGAAACTGCGTGTGAGCAGTGGTGAACAATTTGGCGTGGCGTTGGTTGAGCGCGACGACTATGTGTTAACCGTTCGACAACAGCACGATGTTGATGTGGAGATTCCGGCTGGTGCCACTTCTTATGTGGTGCTCGAAGCGTTCTATAAGTTTGGCGTAAAGACAAAACAAGTCGATTTAGCGTCAGACATTGAAGCGTCCGAAATTAAGGTGCTTCCGCAGGAAGCGGTTGAAGATCATCATTTGATATTGTGTCGCGCTACCGTGCCAGATGGCGTTACCCAACTCAAAAGTGAACACCTTAACTTTGATGATCGTGAACAAGGCGGTTATGACCTACAAGGTCACGTTTCACATCCCGATCCACATAAGCAATATGCGATGCGCGCCGAAGCCAATGCACACTACGCAGACCGTGAAAACCCGCACCATGTAACCAAAGCGCAAGTTGGCCTTAGCTTGGTAAACAACTGGGACGCAACCAGTCAGATAAACGTAGATAACGATCAGCTTTATGCCACTGCGAGAGCCATCAAGTTGGTTCACGACAAAGCTGCTGCTGCATACAACAAGTCGGTTGAACATTGGCCGTACATTGCGTCTGGTGGCGAAACAAAAATCGCATTGCCTTACGAAGTGCCGGAAGTAGATTCATTGTCTATCCAAGGTATCGTGCAGACCAAAGACAGTGCTTGGCAATTCTTGAAAGACACTAATGAGGTTGAAGTAGCCGAACCACTTGAAACGGGTGATGAAGTGGTGATTACTCTAGGTGCCCCATCTCTAAGCTCAAGCTCTATCATTGCCGAGCTTCAAGAGCATATCGATAACCTTGAAGCCATCATAAACAGCGGTATCGCTGGCGCGCCTACGGAAGTATTCCATAGCCACTTCGCTAGTACATCGAATACTTTCACTGTTCCACCAGTCTTTGAAGAACGCGCGATTAAGCTGGTGTTCCTACAAGGTGTGCAGCAATCAAAAGATATTGCTTACACCATCTCACCGGACGGTGATGTTATCCAGTTTGTTGACGAAATTGCAGCAGGAACGGAGATCACCTTGGTCGGCTAATCAGTTTTCAAATTCCCCTAGCCCTATTCCCCATAAATGCCCTTTTTACTAACAACGAAATTGGATTTTTTATGGCTACACAAAACAAATTAACTCGCATCAACCGTCTTGTTTCTGATCTTTCAGCGCAAGACGTTGGTGCATTACCAGCGGGCGCTCGCGCAACAGACTCATCAAAACTAGAGGGGAAAACCAAGGCACAAGTTGTCAGTGAAGCGCGCTCGAATCTTGTCCCAACTTCTCGCACTATCAATAACAAACCACTAACGGGCGATGTGACTCTGACTCACTCAGATGTGGGCGCAGCGCCAGCAAGCCACACGCACGACTACATCCCTAACAACAAGAAAGGCGTTGCAGAGGGTGTGGCTACGCTAGATAGCACTGGTAAGATCCCACAAGGCCAATTGCCAGCTATCGCTATCAAAGAAACGTTCCCTGTTAAGTCAGAAGCGGAAATGCTTGCTCTTACAGCGCAAGAGGGTGATATGGCAATCCGTTCGGATCTGCGTAAATCATTCGTTCTTATGCGCCAACCAGCGAGCACACTAGCGAACTGGCAAGAGCTGTTAACGCCAACAGATGCGGTTTCATCTGTTAACGGCCAGCGCGGTAACGTAGTGCTTGAAGCTACAGACGTAGGTGCTGAACCAGCGTTTAGCAAAAATACAGCATTTAACAAAAACTTCGGCACTAGCGCTGGCACGGTTATGCAGGGTAATGACTCTCGTGTTGTTAATGCAGTGCCAAAGACTCGTACCATCAACGGTCACGCGCTAAGCGCAAACGTCGAGCTAACAGCAGAAGACGTGGGCGCACTAGACGCTGGCGCAACTGCCGTTAACGCAGCGAAGCTTGAGAACACCACTAAATCGCAAATCATTTCACAAGCGCGTAGCGGTCTAGCGGCTAGCGGCGCGTCATACACCAAAGCGGAATCTGACGGTAAATATGCAACCAAAGATAGTCTAGGCGCTTCCATCAAAGACGCGATCCGAACGGTGGATATTACTGTCGAAGCTGCATCAACTACGGTCACTCTGCCAGCGGGTACAGTCTCAGCAATCCTTGTTCTAAGTGTGTGCGGCGTAATGCAGAACGCAGGTGTATGGAGTCTATCTGGTAACACAATCACGTTCGGTGAACAGCTACAAGCTGGCGACATCGTGACGGTTATCGGCTTCAAGTAAACATGACCTTTCCTTTCCTACTTCCCCATTAACGATGTGCTCCGGCGCTTTGTCGGAGTTGCTGGTCAATGAATTGAGAAAGGCATATTTCTGAATGGCATTAAAAAAATTGACTCAAGTTGGTGGTAGTCCAGCTCGAAAATTGCGTGAAGAAATCACGACAAAAGTGGATGAGCACGCTAGCAATAAAACGAACCCGCACGGAGTCACAAAGGCACAAGTAGGCTTAAGCAACGTACCAAACTATCCAGCCACCAGCTCGGTATCAGACACGTCCAACAGTAAACTGGCGACCGCTGGTGCTGTTAAACAGGCATACGACAAAGGCGTTGATGGTTTAAATCGCGGTAACGCAGCTTATGACCGCGCAGAGCAAGCAGAGACAAACGCGAACAAGCACACCGACGAACGTATCAGCACTTTGATTGGTGGTGCGCCAGCAGAAGCGCTAGACACAATCAAAGAGCTAGGTGATGCGTTAATGGATCAAGAAGATGCGGTAGCGGCCATTACAACCAATATCGCTCAACACAAATCCGACACATCAAACCCACACAAGGTGACAAAAGCTCAAGTTGGCTTATCCAACGTGCCTAACTACGCATTCACAGCGGCGATTAATGATGCCAGTGATGTGAAATTTGCGGCAGCAGGTGCCGTTAAGAAAGCGTATGACCTTGCAGCATCGAAAATGACACAAGCGCAAGCCGATGGCCGCTACCTAAAACAGTCTGGTGGTACACTGACTGGTGGCCTAACCATTGATGAGGGCAGTTCCAATGTCTCTCAATTGCATTTAGGCCATGCAGGTAAGCGATTCCATGTAGAAACGAAAACCGATGGCACATTTGACATTGTAGAGAGTGACGTTTCAAGTCGATTGAAGATCCGCAAAGGTGGTGAAACAACGCTATACGGCTCAATGAACGCAACAGAGTCGGTTTCTTCTAACCGTAGTGTTGAAGTGCAAGGTACGCGCTCAGGAAATAGCGTTCCCGCGAGCGAGCAAGTTAAGCTGGATGGCTATGGAGTGATTGGTAATCGCCGTGCTGTTTACTTTACTAACGGCTCTAATTCATCTGATGCTTACGTTCAAATAGGGGTTGGTGGCGCTCACAATGGAGGGGATGCTAAGTTAGACCTGACTCGCTCCAAGCTTCATTCCACCGTCCCTATCGAAGTTCAAGGACAAAAAGTTGTCACAGAGGCATTCAACCGCACAGAGGTTGTGCGCACCTCTTTAGGTAGTGACAACTCTTGGTGTTTGGTTGCCAATGTAACGATGCCTCAATCAAGCTCTACTGCGGTTATTGAGCTCTTTGGTGGTGCTGGCTTTAACGTCAATCTGCATTATCAATCATCACGACATCAAATGATTCTGCGAGCCAGTAATAACAACCCTAAAGGCCTAAATGGCCAAGTGATCACAGACCATCCTAGCGGCTTGCCATTTAGTGAGTTTGGCTGGGTGAATACATCGGGTGACAATTACGCAATCTATGTGAAAACACGTAGTGCCTACAGTACGAACATCCTAATTCGATACATGTGTAGTCACACAATTACGCCTTACGTTAGCAACAAAGGTGCGACTGAGCCATCGGGTATTGTTAAAGGGCGAATGGTCACTAGCTATACGTCTTACAATAAAGACTTAGGGGCAATTAACTCTGTTGACGGAAAGGGTTTAGAACTTGATTACTCTACAAAGAAAACTTGGATTGGTTCTCGTAATTCTTCTTGGTGCCACATCCAAACGGAGGCAACGAGTGGTTTCTATTTCTACAATCCCATCGTAGCTTCTTCGGGTCTAAATATAAATTTGAACCAAACCTTGGATTTTGGTGGTAAGACAGGGGTTAGAGCTACAGATGGTTCTTGGCTTCGCATCAATGACTTAGGAGCATTTAGTGCTGGTGTCTTTTTCGGTAGCTCATTGGTTCGTACTGATGGACAGTTTACTTCTGGTTCTTGGCATTCCAAAGCAAAGGCAGCTCGTGTAGCTCCTAACTTCTATGATGGTACTTGGGGTGGTAACGGTTATGCTGCTTACAGTGTTAATGTGCCAGACAGTGTAGGTGCTCATTGGGCTTTTGCCTCTTACTACGATGGAACTAACATTCGTGCTGGTATTCAGATTCTTACTAACTCTGATGGTCGGATTAGATTATACACTAACCGTAGAAGCAAGTATGTCGAGGTATATAGTGGCAACGTATATGCGGGTGCGCCTCAAAGCTCGGCGGGTCACTCATTAGCGCGCAAGGATTACGTAGACTCTAAAGTTGCTTCTTTGAACCGTAGCGGTGAGTCTGCTATTGGTAGCGGAGGACAGTTAAGGGCGGGAAATATCACAATTGGCTCAACCACATGGGAATACAAGGATTGGATAGGCCATTATCTCGATCCGTTTGATTTGGTTGCATACAATACTCCGGTGTCAGGGTTTGATATTCGTGTTGCAGGTTATTACGACATTCAATGGACTCCGATACGACGACGAAATGCCGTGAATGACTCGATTGTTTACTCAGCCATTACTAAGAACGGCGTTATCATTTCAGAGTCAGAGAGCTTGTCTAACGACTATTGTGCATCCACGATCACTTGTCGATGGGTTGGGAAGCTAAATCGCGGCGATTTAATTCAGTTCCTAGACAGGGGCGCGTCAACGGCGGTTAAGGGTTCGCATTTCTCGATCCGCTACATCAAGCCATAACCATCAATCTAAGGGACACGATGCTGTCCCTTTTTTGCAAAGTTTTCGCATGCGAGAACTTTAAAACATGTCATTCCCTAAAGTTTTCGCATGCGAAAACATGGGCGCATATTGATGCGAAAGCCAATATTTATATAATCTGCCTTGTCAAACATCGATTCGACTCGACTATCCTCGTTGTAAGTTTTGTTTGCGTTGCCGCGCAACAAAACGCTTGGACTTGCCTCTCGCCTACCTTTTGGGTGAGAGGCTTCTTTTTTATATAGGCTCTTGAAATATAAATTTTTTTCCGCAAACCAGCCCTATTTAATACCTATTCAAAAGTAAGTAACGCCCGTCTATTGAGCAAAAGACATAATTCCGAATACACTCGCTAGGTAACATATAAAAGGGGGATTTAATGCCAGTGTCAGTTGTTGGTGAGAGCTTTGCGATTAGCGTACTGGCTCTATCTGTCCTCAGTGGTGTTGGGTCATATCTCCAAGGCATACGCGAGCAACGTTTGGCTGGTGGATTCCTTGATTTTTTAACCGAGCTAACGCTGGCGTTGGTGGTCGGTTTGATAGTCGCTTACTTGTGTGAAAGCGAGGGGGTGGAGGCTGGTTACACCAGCGCGCTTGTCCTCATTGCGTCGAACAACGGAGCAGACTCGATCAACTTTATCCGCAAGCTGACTAGCCAAACGTTAGCGAGATTTTTTAATACCGGAGGGCAAAGCAAATGATGGCATTTGCAGTGATTGGCCTAGCCATTGCTGACCGATTTTTGCTTAAACGAAACGCAGTAAGAATACTGCATGCAAACCAGATGGACGATCCCGATGTGATTCGATTCGTTCTTGGTTATCAATCTCAGCGAGCCATAACGAGTGGGACTTTAACCTATTCGTTGCGCAGTAAGAAACGACCAAAAGCCGTCATTACTCGCACACGTAAGCTCGACTTTTCACACGCCGGAAATAACAGCGAATACCTAACGTTCGACCGCAAATTGCTTGAACGTGAAGCAGGGGAAAAGCTACACGGCGAGTGGATTCTGGACGTGAAGATTGAGCGCTCCTGTTCCCTAATCAATCCGCTATACAAAATCTTCCCTACCTGTACGACATATTCAGAGGAATTTGAAATTGCGTAACAACAGCAAGTTTGCACTAGACCAGTCGCACAACTATGTGGTGGTCGATTTTGACAACGTGACCGAACGCGGCCTTAAGAGTCTGATCACTGCGTTAAAACAAGCGGGTGCGACTGTTACAGACGTAGAAGCCTCGAACAAGAAAACGAGACGAGACGGCGAGACAGTAAAACGCGCCAAACTGTTCTTTGATAATGGCCAGTCCATGACGCTGTTTGTGGGTGATGAGGGTGACATTTTCCAAATGACACTGAACAACACGAAACAGCCTATCCCAAGCGTGAAGAACGAGCGCGAGCTTGCGCGTGAAATGGTTCGCCTAATGGAGCGCAACCAAAGCAAGTTTGACAAGCAAGTGGCTCGCAAAGCGGCACAGGCCGTTAAAGACACCTCAGACATTCAACCAGCCACACGTTCTATTGCTAAGCGATTGGAAGAAGCCAAGGCAGCCGAGCAGGTTGCACAATCCAATTACACCAACGCCCTAGCCGCTCGGGACAGTGTTCGCACGAAGTTGGAAGAAGACCAACGCCGTGTAGCCGATCTTGAAGCTGCATTAGAGCAAGAGAAGCAAGAAACCAAGGAACTTGAAGCGCAATTAGAGGCGGCAAAGTCTTGACATACTCCCCTAGCTAATTCGCTAGGGGATTCTTAGTTCAACACGCTTTCACTAGATAGCCTCTTTTGAGGCTATCCCCGATCCAGTCGCTCCCTAAGCTAACCCCGCCAGTCCAGCGGTTTTTACATTCTTCGCTGCGTTAATATCACGATCATGGTGCGTATTGCATTCTGGACAAGTCCAGTTTCGGATATTAAGCGGCATTGATTCGTGTACGAACCCACAACAGCTACAACGCTTTGAACTAGGGAAGAAGCGATCTATCTCAACGATAGTTCGTCCAGCCCATTCTGCTTTGTATTTGAGTTGGCGAACGAACTCGCCCCAACTCGCATCAGCGATGTGTTTTGCTAGTTTTGGATTGCGGAGCATGTTCTTCACTTGTAGCGATTCAACACAAACAACTTGGTTTTCGTTTATCAGTTTACGAGACAACTTGTGTAAGTTGTCTAATCGACTATCAGCAATTTTTGCGTGTAGACGGGCTACTTTCTGGCGCACCTTGTCGCGGTTCTTACTGCCTTTCTTTTTCTTGGCGAGTTTACGCTGTAGGTATGCCAGTTTGTTTTCGTAGCGCTTTGTGTGGCGAGGATTATCGACTTTCTCACCGCTATCTGTGATGAACAGGTTATTTAAACCCAAATCAATACCGACCGTTTTAGCGGTTACAGGCATTGGTTTAGGCTCAAAACGGCATAGCATAGACACAAAGTATCGGCCTGCGGTGTCTTTTGAGATTGTGACTGTGGTTGGTTCGCTAGGTAGTTCACGACTCCAACGGATATTAAGCGGCTGCTTGGACTTGGCAATAAATAGCTGTCCATCGCGGAACTTAAATGCAGATTTAGTGAACTCAGCAGACTGTTTGTGACGTTTCTTTTTTTCGACAGGGTATTTTGCTCGACCCTCAAAGAAATTCTTAAAAGCAGCTTGCTGATGACGTAGTGATTGTTGCAAAGGCACACAAGAAACATCATTAAGCCAGCTTAACTCCGGATCTTTCTTAAGCTCGGTTAATCGGCTTGATGCTGCGTTGTAGTTCACCTTAATTTTGTCATTACGGTAAGCGTCAGTTCTCCAACGTAGGATTCTGTTGTAAACAGTTCGCACACAACCGAACGTTCTTGCTAGAAGTTCAGCTTGCTCATCAGTTGGATAAAACCGTTGTTTGATTGAGATCTCTTTCATGTCTTACAAACGCTTTTGACTTAACTCATTGAGTTAGCCCCGCAATAAACGGGGCTTTCTCTCCCGATTTAACTTGTCTGGAAGTCCATTTTTTCTAGGGCGCACTCAAAACCCTTAACAAATAAGGTTTGGTAATCTTGGGTAGGGTTATCAGTAAGCGCTCCGCCACAAAGCAGCCAATCTTGAAAATGCTGTTCTGGCGAGTCGTTCCAATCGACAGGTTGTAAGGCGTTGTAGATCTGACAAAGAAGCTCTACAGGCGCGTTTAGATCTTGGGAGAGGTAGTCTTGCGCAGCTTGAAGTGCGGCGCACATGTTGATTGTAGAAGTACCAATCATGATTTTTGTCCTAGTAAGTTGATGTTTAACTCACCAAAACCGAGGTCAATCAGTGGTGGTGAGCTGATTCGAGATTGACCTTACCGCCTACTAGGAAACGGCGCACCGAAGTGCTCCCAAACCAGCCCACCATAATTAGGATGTGCAGATTTTACGCAATAAAAAACCAGCAGGATGCTGGCGACTTGCGCCTAGTAAGTTTCGAGAGGTCAATCTCGACACTGGATTTTGCCAGTGCCCAAATAGATTAACTCCGAAAAAATAGGTTTTGCAAGTCGTTTTTTAAATATAATTTTTTATATGCAATCTGGCAAGCATTAAAAACGTTGGTTTTAATGTTGCGTTCGGAATAGAATCAATAAACTCTTTCCTCATAATTCCCCTAATCACCACAATAGAATTAACTACAAAGGGCAGCGTTCCTCCCCTCCCTCTTTCGGGAGGGGTATCCACGCTGAAACATTTAGATGATGTTTACCAGTCAAAATCAAATCAAGATTGTGGATCGCATCGACCATCTAGCTAAAACGCTAACACCGGAGCAAATCGAAGCGGTACTGCAAGGTGAAAACGCCGACCAAATCCTAGAAGCACTATCGCTTGAGGATTTGGAAAACACTTACCTATACCAGTGCAAACCAGTGCCTCAAATGATGCTAGAGGCGTTCAAATCAAAAGCGTCAAAGCTTGAGTTTCGTGCTCAGCAATTTGGTAAGCACTTGGAACGTAAAACGCCTACGCTATCGGTAGAAGCTGTAGAAGTGGGTAAACCGCGCAAATCTGGTGCGGTCGCTGTTCAAATGGTGAAAATCCCATTCTCGGATGGCCAGAGCATTTCTATTGCGTTCCATGCGCCGGATAACGATCCGCTAAAAATCAATCCAGATGACACGCTAATCGCGTTCCGCTTCCTAATGAACTCGCGCGATATTACTCACGTAGTCGCGCCAAAAGGCAACATGGATTTGTCTCTTAAGGAAGTGACTGACAAGCTAGCGCAATTGCTTGAGAACAACAGCGAGAAATTTGTCGCTGCTAAGGCCAAGAAAGACGCTGACAAGAAAGCATTGGAAGAAGCGCAACAAAAGGCACAAGAACTTGATGAACAAGCTGCGCAACTAGGCGAAGAAGCTACCGACTTGGAACAAAAGCTCGATGAGCTGGCCAAGAAAGAGAAGCGCTTGGAAACTCAGATCGCTACGCAGAACGAAATCCAAGAAGAACTACGCAAACAGCTTGCTGCTATCAAGCCAGCAGCAAATACAGCAACGAAAAATGTAAACGCTGGTGGCAGTTCGTCTCAAGTGATCGAGCAATGGGACGCTTCATGGACTAAGCAAGAGAAGCGCGACTTCATCATTAACCGTGCTTTCAATGGCGATCTTGATGCCTTTGTTAAGCAGCTAAGCCAAGAGTTTAAAGACTCATTAGAGTTTGCAGGTGCAGCAAATCAAAACGTTCCTAGCACTTATTCAGAGTCGTATATCAATGATGTGATTTATGACCTCGATAAAGGTGCTATGACGGTATCAGAGCTTGCCGAGGCTAAAGAATACATCCGTGATTCAATTGAAAACGATTTTCCTCAGTTGTCAGACGAAGAACGGGAACGAAAAGCGAATATCGAGCGCAAAGAATGGCTATTGGCTCTTATTGGTCGCAAGACCATTGCTAAGGGCTGGAAGATGGATAAAGGCGAAGATAGTGAGCCGTTTGTCTACTTCGAATCGCCTGACGCGAACGATGATGATAGCTTTGGCCAGTACATGATCCACGCGCGCGATAACCAAACCTTGGCTGTCACTTACGGCGAGGGTTCACCGCTTGCTGGTGGCGACGATCTACAAGGTTGGGAAGCTGCTAAATCACTTATTCTGGCTGACTACGATCGCGAATCTAAGTTGCTTCAAGATACCGATGACAGCAATGAAGAACCACAACCAATTGAGAACGACGAGCCAAACGCGAACGACCAAGACAAAGACGAAACCACGGATAACCTATTCTGGTATGGCCTACGTCTACGCCCTTATGGCTTGGGTACAACGCCGCCACAACATCAAGTGGTTAAGTACCTCGATCCAGAATCGGCTAAAGAGCAATTCGCTGACGCTGGTAATGGCATTCGCCACGGTGCGATCGCTTATGACCAAAAACTGCCACCAGAGCTAGTAAGCAACTTTGACCTAGAGCCGCTATTTGGCATGGTTGAGGGCGACCTAGAGGAAGCGGAGCGCATCGCAGCCGAAGCGCTAGACCAATGGGTTGAGGACAAAGGCGTTGATGAAATTCCTCAGTCTACGCTCGATACCCTAAAACAAGTGGGCTTCAAAGTAGCGTTCGCTAAGCAGCTACGCCAGCAACCGGAAATGAAGAACCGCAAGGAAAATCCAAAAGCGTACAAGCTATGGAGCGCATCGATTGACCTTGTGACACCGGAAATGATTCAAGAGATTGCCGAAGACCTAATGCTGGTTCAAAGCGATGCTGAATTACAACGCCAAGCAGAACACACGCAAGGCCGCATGCGCTTCCAAGAAACTGCCC
This sequence comes from Vibrio sp. 11-4(1), assembly GCF_013048625.1. Classification (NCBI taxonomy): domain Bacteria; kingdom Pseudomonadati; phylum Pseudomonadota; class Gammaproteobacteria; order Vibrionales; family Vibrionaceae; genus Vibrio; species Vibrio sp. 11-4(1). Next base: position 43,777 of record NZ_VHSY01000010.1, read on the forward strand.
TATCTAAACTTAAGGATATGCAGTCAGTGAGCCCAAGCGATCGCAAACGTCTCGTTATGCTGGCTGACCTAACGCTAGGCACTGGCAAAACGCTAAAACGTGGCGAGAAAGTGGATGACCAAGCTAAGCGCATTTCAGAGCAAGCGCACCTAGTGGAATCACTACAAGGTGAAACCCTAGCGTCATTGGAAGCGCAGTTTAAGAACCGTAAAGAGATCACTGATTTCCTAACGGCTCATCGCATCCCATTTAACCGCCGTGCGAAACGTGCTGACCTACTGCAAGCCATCTTGAACTACCGTGACGGATTCTTTAGCGCAACGGCGAAAATGTTCGACCTACGCGCGCTACGTGGCGACCTATACGAGAAGTTTGAGAACGGCGAAGCGTTAGCACTGGATGACGTAGAAAAAGCGTTTAGCGCGACTACGGTTTACCATGAGGGAGACGTAGCTTACACCAAGGCAAAAGGTGAAACCGTCATTCCAGCAATGGCAGACCAAGGCGAGGACTACCAAAAAGTTGAGCGCTTCATTAAGGCGATTGATGACGGTATCTACCCTGACCTATCCGAACTAAGTTCAGATGAGCTCTTTGCTCAGCACTATGCAATGGCAAGTGTTACCAACCAAGACATCCTGGCAATTCATGGTTTTAGATACTTGGATAACGATGAGCAGATCGACAATGAACAGATGGCGCGCGCTATCCATAACTCAGTCATGCCATTGTGGTACACAAAAGCTATCGAAGCGGAATACGAAAGCCGTGGCTTCCCTAGCCTTGCTGCATTGCCTGACTTGAACCATAAAGGTCAATTCAAGGCGACACGCGAGAAACGCTACGCACCAGTTGGCACTATTGGCCAATCTGATTTTAGCGTTATCGATACGTACACAGGCAAGGTGCTAGAAACTGGCCTAGAGGGTGCAGCAGCGCAGCAAAAAGCGACTCAACTAAACGACCAAGCAGTGAAAGAAAGCACTATTGCAATCTTTAACATGCTTAAGGACGGCAAAACGCTTGAGCAAATTGCAGAGACGGAATACAGCGCACCACTAGAGCCTGTCAGTCCGGCCATGTTCACCACAATCAACGGCTTTGAATCATTGTATTCAACGTTAGCCATTAACGGCTCAGGTTCGCTTCACTCGCGCCCAACACTACGCGAGAACGCCGACAAGCTACTGGCTAAGGTGGACGCTGACGGCAAGATTAACGATGTTGCGCTAACCGAAGAACAAGAGAACCAAATGGAAAATACATTTGGCTACAGTTTCTTCTCTGCGAAGTCGAACAAGGGTAAAGAGCTACGCTTTATCGCTAACACCAATTCTCGCAGCTACCTAACGGTTGACGGTGCTAACAAACTGCTTGAGCTATTGGGTGCTAAGAACGCCGTAGAATCTGACACAGCAGATGAAGTGAGCAAGGGTGCATCCGAGGAAGAAAAACAACTTCTCGCACTAGACCCAACTCAATATTCATTTGGCTCAATCTATGAGAGCGAGGGCATTCGAGATACGGGTGAAATCGCTAAGCGAATCCGCGCCTTTATCACTCAGCTTAAGAAAGCTGGCAAGATCAGTAATGACGTTAAAATCTCAGTACGCAAGCCTCGCTACGGCACACTAGACCTAACGCTGACTGACTTGCCAAGAAACGTCATGCTCTACAATCCAGCTTACCTACAGTTCGAGATTGATAACCCTAACTCGCCAGCGCCACACGGTATGAGCCGTTATACCGAAGCAGTAGATCAGCTGATCGAGTTCGTTAACGCTTATGTAGGCCAATACGACTACAACAACAGCGACACGATGACCGATTACCACGATCGCAATTTCTTTGGTGGCCGACTAACCGTGGACTTTGATTTTGGTAAAGAGCGCAAAGTGGTAGAGCTCGCGTCTCTAACTGAAATGCACCAGCAAGGCGAACAGGCAGAGGATGACGTATTAGACGTTACCTCATTCCGTGAAAGCCTAGATGAAGAAGAAGCGAAAGCACTTGAGCAGCTAGAAGCCTTTACCAACCTAGAGCTAAAACTTGGTAAGCAGGAAGTGACTTTCCCAACAGGCCGAGTGAAGTCGATTAATGCGAAAGATGAGGACGGACTCACTTACAGCCTAGACGTTCTATTCGACATTCTAGCGACCGACTTAAGCGAAAAAGCGAAAGCTCAACTTGAGACGATTAAGGACTGGCAATCTGCGGATACCTACTACAACGAAAAAGGCACATTGGTACAACCAAGTGTTGCGGCAGGTATCCACTCAGTAAATGGCTCAGTGCCAGCGAACGTGTACGCTCCGCTAATCGCCCGTTCATGGTTAAATGAAAGCCACGCTGACATTTATCCGATCGCTAAAGATGGCGAGTACAAGTTCGCGCTATACCAAGGCAACGACTTGATCGGTGAATTTGACGATACAGCAGAAATGGAAGCGCTATTAGTGAAAGCGTTCAATCTAAGTAGTGAGGCGCCTCAATCTGAAACAGAGGGCAATAACGAAGAAATGGAACATGTAGAGAAACTAAAGGAAATCCGAGATTTCACTGGTGAACCTACGCCGGAATTGGTTGATGAGTTCCAAACCGCACTAGAACAGGCTTACGCCCACTTCGAAGCTAACGACCAAATAGCAGAGAACGAAGCGTTGATGGATGCCGCTCTAAGCAACATCACAAGCATGATCCAAGCGCAAATTTAATCACAACCAAGGCCGCCACTTCGGCGGCCTAAACCGGAGACAATCAAGTGTTAAGCTTAAGAGAAAAAATGACGCTCAACCGCGACGCTGCGGGTTTATTGAAAGAGCTTAAGAGTGGCCAGCTATCGATTGGTGAACGCATCAAAAAGAACCGTGAGCTGGTGGAAATTCTTAATAAACTGACTGGCGCTAACCAAAAGGTTGAGCAGGAGCCGGTATCAAGTTCGGATGAGCCAATATCGGTAGAAGAATTTTCCAAGTTAGGCCGCTCCGATAAGATTGAAAAGCTCAATGAAGTGCTACTTCTGCCTAACTGGTACGAATACGAAATGGCGTTTTTCCCTAACTACCAAATGGTTGAAAAGGGCGATAACTACGTTGTGTACAAGGATGGCGAAAACTTCCAGTTTGGCTACAAAGGGCATATTGCGCGAGGTTTGGACTACTGGAAAAACGATGCGGGCTCAGCCAAGAAAAATGGTGGTTTTGGTAGCTGGTCGCGCGCTGACCGTAGCAAGGCTATCAAGACCATCACTAAGCACATTGAGCAGAATGAGCGCGACAATGGCGAACGTCCAGTTGAACAAAGCGAACTGGTTGCGAGATTCCTTGCAGGGGAGTTTAATACAGCCAAGCCATCGTTGTTTGTTGATGTAATGCGAGACGTTCACTCAGAGGGCTTGGAGCTAGATAGCATCAAGCAAAAAGCGATTGAATGGTTCGAGCACAATCCTGACAAACTGGCCGCTTAAGTTTTCGCATGCGAGAACTTTTTTGCATGGAGCGCGAAAGACACGGATGTTTTCGCATGCGAGAGCTTTAAAACATGACATTCTATATATTTTTCGCATGCGAGAACTTTAAAGAATCTCGTTCGATATAGTTTTCGCATGCGAAAACTTTTCAGAGAACTTGAGAAAAAACAATGAATGTTTTCACTAAAATCCGAGCAGACTTTTACTACAAGCAATCTTTAAACCTTGCACTAGCAGCCAGCGAACGTCAAAACTACGCCAAGGCGCTTTTCGCATTGCTTAAGAGCCTTTAATCCGTTTCCCTGTCCCAAAAGTTTTCGCATGCGAAAACTCGCCACTCCAACCGGAGCGGTCAAATTGAACCAACTCACATCAATTAGCGCCGAAATCAAAGAGGCGAAAAACATCAATGACCTAGCCGAGATTGTTCAACTGTACGCAACAGACAATCCAAAACCCAAGCTAGGACGCACCAGCTACGTTGTGACAGCAAAAGGCGACGAAGTGGAAACAGGCTTTAAAGTCGTGGAAGCCAGCGACCTTATTCCATCGAACGACTTAGACGGTCGAATCAATCCGAACTTCCCGCAAGAACTGCAACCGCGCGACCGTACTCGCGTATCCTCAAAATTGCAGATCTCAAAGATGGCCAACGATTTGCGTCCACAACAATTAACCGATTCTGGACTATCTAGCCACGGCGCACCGATTGTCGGTGCAGACAATGTGGTGGAGTCGGGGAACGGTCGAACCATCGCTATCATCAAGGCGTATCGAGAGGGTAAGGCTGATAAGTACCGCCAGTTCCTAATCGACAATGCGGAGCGCTTCGACCTATCACCGGAGAAAGTTGAGAGCATGCGCGAGCCAGTGTTGGTTCGAGAACGTGTTACCCAAGTTAACCGTGCTAAGTTTGCCCGAGATTCCAACCTCTCTGACTTGCAACAAATGAGCGCAGCCGAGACAGCTTGGGTTGACGCAGAGCGCATCGATGACCGCATGATTGCTCTATTCCAACCGAGCGAAACAGGCAACCTTTTGGCCAAGTCTAACCAAGGATTTATAAACAGTTTCTTAACTGAAATTGGGGATAACTCAACCGCCGGACTACTTACTGAAGATGGCCGACCAACCAAGCAACTGATTGAGCACATACAAAATGCCGTGTTTGCCAAGGCGTACAAAAACGAGAAGTTGGTGAAGCTGGTAGCCGAGGAAGCCGATCCCGAAATTCGCAACATTTTGAGCGCGCTAAACGGCGCAGCAAGCGCGTTTGTTGAGATGCAATACCTTAGCGGAGAGGTGCATAAAAACACGTCTGGAACGCTGGCAGAAGCCGTGGAAATTAACGCCTCACAACCTGACCTCGCTAAGTCAGCACTTGACTCACTGGTGCAAGCAACCGAGCTAGTAAGACAGGCCAAAGATTCCGGTCAACACATCGATGAGCTATTGGCTCAGTCCGGTTTGTTTGGCGACAACGATCCCGAGGCCGAAGCGCTGGCGAGATTCATTGCTGCTAACAACCGAAGCGCAAAACGCATGACACTGGCATTTAAGGCAATGGCCGAGGCAATCAATAGTGAATTGCTTCACCAAGGCCAAGCGCTCGGGGATATGTTTGGCGGCGGTGGTGCATCGCTTATTGATATTCTTGGGCGTGTAAATCAAGAGCTGGAAAACGAGGGGGTACAAACAGGCTTTATGTTCGAGTCTAGTGTGCAACTGGACGAACTTGCAAACGCTTCGAGGCATGCTATAAAATAGTTCTTGGCATATATTGCCTATACAACCTTTATAGACACACAAAAACGCCAGATTTAATTGTCAAATCTGGCGTTTTTGCATTTGGGAGTAGGGGATGTTTACTATCAGGCATCGTTATCACTACGGGCTAATCGACATAAACGAAGACGGCGTTGCCGATGGCCATTCAGTCGCAGGGAATGAGATCCCCGCTTTAAGGAAAGATGGCGAGTATATCTACAGACCATTTAAAGGGGCGCTAGATAATATCTATCTACTGCATGTCCAAAAGGTAAAGCTGGTGAATATCGTCGCTTATTGCGATGACGAACTAGGGCTATTTGGCTGGCAAGACGTGCCGCTCGATCACTATGTGGTTGGTGTCTACCGTGACGGCGGGTATTACGTCCTAACGAAAAACGGGCAGCTAATTAGCCACCCGCTTTAAAAGTTTTCGCATGCGAGAACTTTACACACGATACCCAACTAATTGAGCTTCACCAACTGGCACTTGCTCAAGTTCGCCATCATCAAACAGTACCGTTAGCTTGTCGCTATGCTTACCAGATGCGAACACCAAACCATGACGGTCATTAACCATGACACAAATACTGGTAGGCTTTTGGTTTGCCGTAGGCTTTTTGCTTACTGGTGTCTTATCGGTCTTTTCTGCTTTCTCTGGTTTGCTAGGTTGAGGTGCAACTTCCACCTTGCTATCTAGCTCGCCAGTGCGCAGTTTTACACAATCTTGGCGTGTTAGCTTCTCGCAGCTTTCCAGCGCTTCACGAACGCGCTCAGAGTTATCGACGGTTGCTTTGCGTAGTTCGTTGATGGACTCTACATCACCAATAATCCCTTTTTGGAATGCTTCCAAAACAAAGTCAGGGGCTTTAAGCACATTTAGGTATTTCGAAATGTAGCCGTCTGATTTGCCAAGGCGCTTAGCCAAGCCACGGTTATCCAGATTGTGCTTTTTCTTTGCTTGGTCAAACGCCTTACCTAATTCGATTGGCGTTAAATCTTCTCGCTGAATGTTTTCAATGAGCTGACCAAAAATATCGCCCTTTTCACGGACAATACATTCAACGTGAGTTAGCTTATCGCTCAACATAGTGGCGCGCCAACGGCGTTCACCCTCTTGGATTTTGTATCCCTTGCCATCAAACGGGTAAACAACGACAGGTTGAATTTGGCCGTTTTCTTCTAGGCTTTCGCACAACTCAAGTAGTGATTCATCATTAAATTCTTCACGAACTTGCTCGACTGAATACAAAGAGTCTTTAGGGATAGCCAACACTTTCGCTGCATCGCGGATTTCTACCTCTGATTCATCCAAGAGATTATCTAGGTCGCTAAGCTTGATTCGATCTCTTAAACTTTTGGTCATGCTGTCACCTCTACCATGCGCTTGCAAAGTTCCTCACAAACCGCTGTAAAGCCGAATTTCTCAGCCGCTTTAGGGTTGGTTTCAATCAGTGCTTTGCCTTGGTTTAGAGCTTCACTTACGCGCGTTGTTTTAATCAGTTTGTTTTCAAAAACTAGGTTGCCGTACTCTTTACGAAGTTCCGCTTCCTGTTCGCGCTGGTCGTTTGTAATGTTGGCTTCGATAAGGTTTAGGACAATGCCTAATACTTCCAAGTCAGGGTTCATTCGACGGATTTGGCGCGAGGTCTTAACCAGCTCATTAACGCCTTTGATCGACATTTTTTGTGCTTGGCTAATGATAAGTAGCTTACTGGCCACAAGTAGCGCTGCATGCTGTAGCGCGTTCGCCGCTGGTGGACAGTCGATAAAGATATAGTCGTAGTCGTCTTTGATAAGGTCGATAGACTCAGCCACGTTTAAGATTTGTGATTGAGTAATGTTACCCATGCGCTTATCGCCGCCAATAACGTGTACGTTTTCGCTGACTTCGAAAGGTTTAGCCTTTACTGGATTTTCAAAAAGGTTGTAAGCGTTGTGTAGGCAGCTCGCAGATGTGTACTCTGGATTCTCGACCATTTCCGGTGCGATTGAGCCGCCTAAGTTGTTTTGTGGGTCAAAGTCCAGGAATAGACATTTGTTGCCTTGACTAGCGATGCTAATGCCAAAGTTGTAAGTACAAGTTGTTTTACCAACGCCGCCTTTTTGGTTGGCAATCGCCATGATAATGCTCATTAATTAATTTCCTTTGCTGGTGGAATTTGTTTGCTGTTTTGGTTTGCTCAGTGCTACCTCAAGATCCTCGATATAGCACTGAACTACGTAATCAGTTGTACCGCCGCCGTGCATTGCTTTGTAAATAGCAGTGTGGCAAGGGCTTACACCCTTAACGCCATCAATGAGCTGCTTGGCTTTTCTGGTACTTCCTGCCTTTTGGACTAATTGATTTAATCTTTCGCATCGTTCCTTGGATGCCATATCAATGCCTCTCGATTGTTGTCACTGGCAACAGGCACACACTATACGTTGCCAGTAGCAACAGCACAAGAAAAAAAAGTAACAAACAGAACCGATTGCACAAGTTTTCGCATGCGAGAACATTAGATAAATTGTGAGATTGATTCCATGTGTTTTCGCATGCGAAAACTTTTTGACAATTCTATTACTTAACTAGGTTACAAAGAGCAGCGTCAACAGGCATAAGAAGGGAAAAGCACCTAGTTGCATAATTCATTGTTTTTAATAAAAAAATATTGAAAAACCCGTTGAATATGAAAATTATTTCATATAAATTAAATTACAGATAGGCGGCAACAAAACTATTAGGGGTAGGATTGATTGCATCAAAGCTTATCTGTTCAACGTGCAATCCCCGCCATTTGTTCAGTGGCGGGGTTTATTTTTTCTATCTCAAAAGTTTTCGCATGCGAGAACTTTAAAACATCCCATTCCGTATAGTTTTCGCATGCGAGAACTTCTTACCAAATTCCATGCAAAAAAATACCCGCCAAAAATGACGGGCATATGAGAAAAAGTTTTCGCATGCGAAAACTTAACGCATCGATTTGCTGTTAACACTCCACGCTTCGAGATTTACGTCCTCGATAGAATATTCAAATTCTTCATCATCGACGTAGTAGGTATGTAGGTTTGCTTGCCAGTAGCCTTTATCAACTTGCTCTTGCTGGTACGCCCACGCAGCACACAACAAAATCGCAGAGTCTTCGAAATTGAAGTGTTGCTCTGTGATCACTTCTGAATCGCTGCCAAGGTCATAACCATGCTTGGCCATGAGCGATTTAACCGCCCACCAATAAGCGCCATAGTGACGGTACATGAGCGGATTGGCTTTAAGTGTTTTGTAAATGCCATCTACTTGAGCTTGGATAAATGCTTCTTTGCTTTGCGCTGTTTCTAGCGCCTCATCGAGTAAGGGCTGTAGATCTTCAACGGTAGGCAATTTCACTTGGGTAATCATTTTTGTCTCCAAAAAGTTTTCGCATGCGAAAACTTATCGCATGCGAAAATTTGAGTTAGGCAGCTTCGGCCATTGTGTTGTGAATGGTTAATAGCGATTTCGCTAGCAATTCCAAATCCGCTTTAGCAGAGATAAACCACCAGCCGCCATTAAATTCACTGCTTGCGTTTGATGCGAAGTCAGCGCCGTACTCGGCCTTAGCTTCCTTGTCACCAGCGAACATCACTTTAAGCGAACCTTTAAGGCCATTGTTGTCCATCAAACCAATGCGCTCGTATGGCTCTACAACAATCTCTTTTCGGTTGCGACCGCACTTAGGCTTCCAGCTAATTGGTGAAGTCACCATTTTAACGTCGATGCCAATGCCTGACATTAGTTCGCTAAACTTCTCGATGCTCTCTACGTTAATGGCAGAGATATTATCGATTTTCACTTTCTGCGTTTCGGTCACTTTAACCTCGGCCTTTTCCGGCTTATCCGCATTTAGGTACTTCTCGATAAATTCCTCACGCTGTGCGCTGCGATAAGTGAATAGCGAACCATACGCACCTTTCATGCGATTCAATGACCAGTCATCCGAGAAGATTAGGCCATCACCGGATAGGAACTCACGTTCGCCAATAGCGTGTAGGTCAGCGCATACCTTAAGCATGGTTTCTTGTGAGTTTTCGCCGTAAATCGCATCGACCTTTTTCAGCAAGTGAGTATCGGTCGTTGGCTTGTATTGCGTCATCCAGCACGCGATCTGTGATAGACGTTTTGCACGGTCAGGGTCGTTGGCCACCAGCTTAGTGAAGTCAGCGAATAGCTTATCTTCCAACTCTGTGCGGTATTCGCTCGAACGTTCGGTCAGAATATCGGTGTAACGAGTGTACTCACGAGCCGATAGGCGGCGCGCTTCGTGTGCGTTGGTGTAACCTGTCCATTTCAAATTGCTTAGATGGTTATCTAGCTCTTTGAGGAACGTGATAGACGTTTTGTAAATCGTCTCCGCTTTGAGTAGTGCCTCTTGATAAAGCTCAGGGTATTTTTCCTCGAATGCTTTGATCTCAAGTGTCACCAGTTCAACGACTTCCTGTTCGCTCACTTGGTTGCCGTTTTCCATCGCCTGTTTGTCCCAATCGCTACCGATAAAGAAACTTAGAATGTCGTGTTCCAACATCACGCGACCTTTATCTTCCAATTGCTTGGTCACTTGGTCGAGTAGGGCTTTCGCGGTCGCTTTATCGCTCGCATCTGGATAAATCAGCGTTTGGTCTGGTTCAACATCCAATCCCCACGGAGTAGAGAATGAGCCGTCAGCATTACGCACCAAACAACGGCGGCTATTACCGTAGGCTTTCATTTTCTTCTCTGCGACCAGTTCAAAGAACGTCTCACGGTCAAACGTATGAGCGACTTCACTTAGTGGTACACCTTGGAGCGCTTTTGCTTCTAGTGCTGCTCTATCCTGATTCACTGGCGCAATTTCAATGATGCGCTCAACAGGTAGATCGACATAGTTGCGTGACGCTGGTTCGCCGTCCATTTCAGTAATAAAGCCGTCCACCGTGCCAGATTTACGGTCGAAGTTGGTGATCATGATTGTTGCTTTTGAGTCGTACTCGGCGCTCCAAGAACGGCTCTTAACTTCGGCTTTGTAGGTGTAGCCATTACGAACAATCACACCGTTGCGAACAATGTATAACTCTGGATGAGTTAGGAAGTCAGGGTAATCCTTTAACACACCGTCATTGATGGCCAGCTCCATTGCTGGTTTCAATTTCTTGATGGTATCGCTCGCTTTGTCGCGGTTTTTGATCGCTGCCTCATAGGTTTTGATTTGGCTTTCTAGCGCAAACAGTCTGCCTTTGGTGCGTTGGTAGTTTTTGTGCTGCCAACTGCCGCGCTTCTCGCCCTCTGCACGTAGGCGATCTTCTTCCACCTCTTTGCGTAGTGGCTCTAACTTCTCGCGTAGTTCGGCCAGCTCGCCCTCAACCGCACTCACATCCAAAGCAAGCATTTGGGTGGCTTTGATGTACTTGCTAACGTTAATACTTGCTAGTCGGCGTTCCTCTAATTTGCGCTTGCGCTCAGCTTGACGCTTAGCCGCTTCGATACGGGCTTTCGCTTCTTCTGGATTTGCTGCCAGCATGATTGCAGTTTCGTCGGCTGCGTCTGCATCGGCGTTCGCAATGTACTTTTCATCACCTTTGAACATTGTCTCAATCCAAGTGGCTTTGCGTTGGATTGTGGCCAAGCGGAAATCATCGAATGAGCCTTTCGACGTGTAGTAGTGAACGTTCACGCTGTTTTGTTTAGAGCCAACACGCGCGCCACGGCCATTACGCTGTGTGATACTCATTGGAGTCCAAGGTAGCGTTAAGTGGTGAATATCGGTTGTGCCATGATGCAAGTTGATGCCGACTTCGCCTTTTTTATTGAGGATCATGAATTTGTATTTCGAGGTGTTGTAAGCATTGGCCATTGCTTCCAAACCCGCTTCCTCATCGTCCTCAGTCGCTTTAGAGCCTTTCTTACCCGCAACGGTATCGCTGTTCAAAATACCGATTTCAGACAGCTTACAACCAACAAAATCCGCAATGATTCGCGCGACTTTCTTGTGCTGTGTTTTTTCTTCGGTAAAGACAAGCTGCTTACCGCCAGCCAGATAAATCTCGCGCGCGTTTTCAAGGAACTTGGCGTACTTAGGGGAGACAGGGTGCGTAAATTTCAACTTGGCCTTGTCACAAATGTTTGTGAATCGGTCATCAAGTTGCTGGTGGAGCTGAACCACGCAGTGATCGCCCTCGACCTTAACGCTCTTATCAACCTTAACTTGGATTTTGCTTAGCTTAACCGTGCCGTCTGGTGCCACATCCTCAAAAGCGACCGTGACGGTATTTGGTAGCTTAGATACTGCCGCCTCTACCTCTTTCTTGCTGTCCTTGGCGAATCGGTAGGTAACACGCTCATAGTACAAATCAAGGTCTGTACTTACCTTGTCCATTTTACGGATTAGGCCGAAAACCGTGTCGTTAGGGTATTGCTCGACAATCTCTTGGTTTTCGTCTTTGTCTGGATTACTGATTGCGTCAGCGCGCTGGCGTAGTTCCTCATATAGCGCTTCCTGTTCGCTATTCATTTGGACAACGCTTTGCTGGCTAATCAGGTCAGGAATGTGAACGTTGGCACCAACGGATTTAGCATCCTCGATCGTCATGTAGCGGTTAACGATGTTTCGAAGTGCGTCTAGGTTTTGGAATCCGAGTAGGGCTTCACGCTGTTCAACTTCGCCCGAAATCTTAGTAACCAGCGCTTCGCCAGTCTTACCAAACATGCGGATAAAGTCGTCGCTGTCAAAAATCCCCATCTTGGCAAACGTGTCTGCCGGAATGATGTGGGACAGCATATTGAACATATCAACAGGGCTGTTTACGGTTGGCGTAGCTGTTAGGAAGTAAACGCCTCGACCGTCATTGCGAGCCTTAATGACGTTGTTCTTAAGCTGCATATCGATAGCGCGATCGGCTTGCGCTTGGCTAGGCAAGAATGCCAGATTGTTTCGGTATGAGCCGCCCTTGTACGAGTTACGGAAATCATGCGCCTCATCGACCATAACCGAATCGAATAGCAAGTCCTCAAAGTACGGTAGTTCTTCGTTTTTGGCCGTACCATCGTCAGCATATTTCGCTTCAAAGCGCGCGTTCTTCGCTTGCTCTGTGTGGCTTTCCGCTTCCTTAACTAGCTTGCTTGAACCAGCAATCAAACCAGCATCGCGCATTTCAAGCACGTTGGCCGAAATCGTGTCCGGCTTCAATGGAATGCGGTTGTACACGTCTTTTGTCATTACCACGATGCGAGCGGTTGACTGTGTAAGCTGGTGGAGCTGTTCTGCTACGCGCTTGCCGTTTGTGTCTACGGTCAGTTTGGCGCGCAAGATAGGATCGCCTTTCTTGTCTAACTTCGGTTCGCCCGTTTCATCTAATACCGGTTCCCGAATGATTTTTCCGTCATCGTCTTTGTGAACTTCAAGGCCGATAAATACCTTGTCAGATAGATTGCTTTCACCAAAGAACAGGTCGGACTCATAGAACCAGTTCTCTAACACGGATTTAGGAACAACGATGGCCACACGGTTAGCGCGTTTGGTTTCTAGGTTGTGCTGCACGAGGCCAAGGCCAGTGAGCGTTTTACCCAAGCCAGTACCAAAGGCAATAATGCCGTTACCGTCTGCACTGTGACGGCGAATCGTTGAGTTTTGGTAAGGTAGGAACTCAATCGCACCAGATACGCCATTTAGCGTTAGTGGTGAGTCATCAAACTCCGGCTTAATCCAACCGTTAAACGTATTGTTGTAAACCTGTTCCAAGTATTCTGAATGGTCAGATGATGCAATCCATGTAGAAAACTCATCATCGAGGCGGCGCATTTGTTCACGGATAAGTGATTTATCTTCGTTCTTACTACCGCCACGAACCGCACCATAGTTGATGTACGATTCAATTTGACGCTCAAATCGCTCATCGCTGTTCGCTGCTTTACCTTTCACGCCATTACGAGTTAGGCCATCAATCCATTCGCCATCACGCCAACGGTAGCCAGTAAGGTATTGGCCGGATTCGCTTTGTACGAAATCCTCAAAGCCGTCCTTATCCTCGGTAAAGTCGCCCAAGATAAATTCCGTGTAGCCACGGTCATGCAGGAACTCAAGCATGATGTTTTTAGGAATCCACTTATCGGTAAGCTTCATCTTCACATCGGCAATCGAGAGCTTGTTTCGCTTAGATTCGATGGCTTGAATTTGGCGCATGATGTTAGCTTTCACGGTATCGCTGGTGGTCGATACTAATTGTGCGGTCAGCTGATCCATGCGCTTACCGACTAGGCCAGTCGTCGCTTTATGGAATGCCGTCACCGTGCCGTCAGGGTTTACGGCTACCTCATCCATGTTCGCTAGATAATCAAGCAACTGCTCATCGCTCATCGCATCGATACCGCTTGCGGTGTAATACTTGCGAACGTCATCCAGTGTCAGTGTGGTTATGCCTAGTTCACGGTCGCATAGATGGAACACGTCACCAATGCGAGACGAACTGTATTGAACGGTCAGCTCACGCTTAAGGTCGCCTTTGAGTAGGTCAGATAGTTTGCCCTTAGAATCGATCGATGAGTGGTAGTAATTCCATGCAGAGACGTACTTCTCGCTTAAGTTGCTTAGCGCTTTCTTCGATACCTTAGAACCGCCCATTAATGTGTTCAGCTCTAACACTTCGCCGCTTAACTTCACGCGATATTGTTCGGTCTGGAAGTCCTCCGCGCCCATTGCCATGTTTATCAAGTCGCTATTGGATGTAGTTCGGCTACCAGCAACCAGCGTTGCAAGTGTTTGAACTTTCATGCCAAGTAGAATGCCTTTGTAAGCGTGTTCTTGGCTCGCTTTTGGCAGCTTGGCAATCTCGCGCATTAGGGCTTTAAAGTCGTCATGACACAAGTAACCGTAATCTTCGAAAAGCTTGAGCGCTTGGCTGGCCGATAGCTTAAGCATCGATTCAGTAGAGTAGGTGATAGAACCGATCTCATCGGTGTTATCTACGCCATAGGTCGCCTTACTGATAACGCCTGTTTTCGCATTGCTTTCAGATAGCTCCCATTCGCCATCAATCATTTCGTACTGCTGGCCATTGCGGAAAATCGTGTCTCCATCGGAATATTTCGCGCTCACTGGCTCACTAACCGCTTCATCGAGTAACATCCAGTCAATGCGACTGTCAAAGCGGCGCATTAGCGACTCTTTAATATCATCGTTAGAACGGTTGCCACGCTTCACGACTTTGCGCGCAAACTTACCTACGCCCTCAACAGTCTGTTCGCCGTTGATGAATTTCTTACCCTCGCGCTCGAACCACTTACCTTTGAGCCAAGTGTCCCAAAGTACGTTAGATTCAATCAGCGTGTCGCGGTCGGCGCTATCAATCAGTGCTTTCGCTTGGTCGCTGTGTTTGCGCCAGATAACAAGGTCAGTCACTACGCCCGTATCAGAGAACGTGCCCGTTGGTAGTCGGTGCGCGCCCAAAAACTCCGCTTTAAGCGCGAGTTGTGTACGCCACTTCTCAAGGTTTTTCGCATCACAAATACGAGTTGGCAGCACTAGGGCAATCAAGCCACCAGCTTTCGCTTTATCGATAGAACGAGAAACGAAATACTGATCAGCGTACTTAATGTCTTTGTACGCTTTGTCTTTCATCGCGCTAGCGTCTCGAACACCATAAGGCGGGTTGCCGATCACTAGGTCAAAGTCGCCAATGCCAGGATTAGTTGCTACCGCTTCGAATGCAGATTGGATTACATGGTCTTCGGGGTGAAGAATTTGGTTAATGGCCGCCGAGGTCTGATCCATTTCTACGGATGTAGTCAGGGTGCCTTTAGGTTTGGTTTCGCTAAATACTCCCACACCCGAACTTGGTTCAAGTACGCTACCGCCAGTAAAACCATAGGAACGAACTGCATCCCAAGTCGCGCTCGCCAGCCATTTAGGCGTGTAGTATTCGTTGGTAGAGCCACCGATACCGCCAAAACCTGTGTAGTCGCGCAGAGCTGCCTTATCTTCGGGTGAAACGTTGGAGTAGTCGCCGTTGTACTTGGCGAGAATATCTTTGGCTAGTTGGTTAGCCTTAAGGCGCTGGTGGCCTTTTGGAGTGTCGCTAATATCGACAGCGAGCAAGGCTTCAAACTGGCGTACCAGTTCATCGATTGTTGTCGCCTGTTCAATACTGCGGGTTAAATCAGTGTTCATTGAACGTGCCTTTTATTCTTTGGATAAAAGCCAAAAAAAAAGTCGAGCTTTCGCCCGACTTTTTCCTTTCCTATTCCCCATCCCAAAAAAACGCCACTATCAATATCAATTTAAGTTAATGAATAATCTAAAATATCTAAGGAAGTAGATTTTTAGGGACGAGATAATTATTCCGAACACGCAAGTTGTCATCAAGAATAAAAATTAGTGTTTTTGGTGAGTAACCAAGATTCAAAGGCAAGCAATTGAACTTTGACTAAAAAAATTTAACGCATAGAACATCAATCATTTATTAGCGTATTGGTCACATTGACGCGATGCGCTATCATCCAAGATCATCCCCATCCCTGTAGAAAGCGCCTCAACTAACCGAGGTCGCACATGTCGCAAAACAAGGCATCAATTGGGCTAGCGACAGCTTTAAAACAAGCGTTCCCTTTCTTTAACGAGAATGACGATAAAGAGAGCGGGATCAGTTTTGAATCTGGCGCTGGATATACGGGATCGCCATTCCACGATCGCGAAAACCAATTAGATGAAAGCAACGGCGCTCTGACCAATGACGGTCGAAAAAGCTCAGACCGCTTTTTTCTGCACAAACTGCCGAAAGATCGCTTCATGCTATATCCGATACTCAAGGAGATGGCCGAGGACAGCACGATTGATGCCGCGCTCAATCTGCACCTTGGTCACGCTCTTTCGGTATCAAACGACAATGGCATGGCTGTGTATCTTCATCCAACCGATGAGAAGTACGCCGAGTACGTAGGCCGTCTTAACCGAGAGTTGCTAACTCCAATCAACGAAAACCTAATGAACTGGACGTATTCAACGCTGGTTTATGGGGTTAACTATGTTCGCCCATACACGAAAGAGGGCGTGGGTATTACTCACTTTGAGGCCAACTACTACACGTTGCCAAACCAAATTCGTGAGTACGAACGTTCGGGCGAGCTAGCTGGATTTACTGCGGAATATCTACAAACCAGAACGAACGGCGAACAGGTACGCCTTGCCGAGCCTTGGGCGCTTATCCCACTAAAAATGCCAATCTGGCGACCAGATATGGATATGCCGCCAGTTAACTACACTGGCCAGCGCTACTCACTTTATGACGATGCGTATTCACGCATGCCAATCGAGACGCAGAACTACGGCACATCCATTCTTCTTACCTGTTTTGAGGCTTGGTCGATGCTTCGCCAGTCCATTGCAGCGCTCGGCGCAAGTCGTGTAAATGCTTCACTTATCGACCGCATGGTAGCGGTAAACACTGACGGCTTAGATGCTGCGGGAGCTGCGGAATACATCAACATGGTCGCTGACCAGATGAAGCAAGACCGTCAAGAGGTGGTAGACCGTTCCCGTAAGCTAGGTTTCATTCCAACAGTCATCAACACGCTATTGCCCTTTATGGGTGGTGCTAAAGGTGGCTTACAGATCGATACCTTTACCACTGACCCAAATATCTCCCACATCGAAGACATTATGTTTCACCTTAAACGCTTAGCCGGAACGCTTGGCGTAGACCCATCCATGCTTGGGTTTGGTGATCTTCTTTCTGGTGGGCTAGGCGAGGGCGGTTTCTTCCGCACTTCTATTCAATCAGCACTACGCGCCAACCAAATCCGCGCAGCCGTGGTGGCGTTCGTTAAGCGCGCTATCGACATTCACACCATCTATCGAGACGGCAAGGTGTGGAACGACAACGATATGCCATTCGAGATCCGATTTAACTCTCTCAATACTGCTATCGAGCAAGAGAAGTCGGCGGCAATGGAGTCGCAAGCGAACTATGCAACCATGCTGACTACTGTGCTTGACCTTATCGAGCAATCCCCAATCAGCAAGTCTCCGAAACTCAAAAACCATCTTTATACGTCCGTTGTTGGCCTCGATTCCGAGCTGGCCAATGAAGTCATTTCCGAGCTCGCGGCTCAAGTGGCCAAGAACGACAAGATGATGGAATCCATTGGCATGACTAACCAAAGCGAAGCGGAACGATTCGTTAGAGACGTAGTTCTCGACCTACTAACCGAAATCCAAAGCCATTAATGGAGAAAAGAAAGTGACAGCAAAAGCACTTAAACAAGTATCCGACCGTTTCAGCCTATTCAATGACGGTCGAAAACTTAGCGCCAACAAGCGCAATTACATCATCAAAGCCGTGCAAGCGATGATCAACAGCCCACGAACTAAAGAGCTACTGCGACTAGGTGAGGCGTATGGTTACTATGGCCATCAATCCCGCCAACGCGCCAATAAGCTCTCAATCGGTGAAACTGAGGTGATCATGATTAATGGTCGTCCGGTTGTGGTAGAAAACGTGCCATCTAACCGCACAGTCTCTATCACCTGTTCAGATGACGGTATTGTTGAACACACTCAAGAGTTTTTAGATACCGACACAGGCCGTATTGCTTTAGGTTTGCACAATAGTCGTGCTGGTGGTTGGAGCTGGGCGACTGGTGGCCAAGATACACGCGAGGCATCGATCACTACTTCATATCACGGTATGGACTACGTATTGCAGCCGAACTATATCAGCCTAGACCATCCGGCCATGATGATGGAAAGTGCGAACAGCGAGCAAATGATCCTCGAATCGCTACAGGAACAAGGTTTTGATGAGGAATCCGCGCGTAATATCTACGCGAACATGACTCAACAGACCAATGTTGAGCTTGTCGGTGATCTTACTAACCAGCTTATGTACCTAGAAAGCGTGAACACAGATTTGCGTGAAAAGGTAGAGCAAAACGCTAAGGCAACCTCGATGCTGCTTGATGTTGTGGACTCTTTACCTATCTATGTGACCGATGCGCAGCGCAAAGCGATCGCCAACATGGCCAGCAAGGAAGATCATCAAGTGGTGCGAGCTATGTTTGAGTCGCTATGTTCCCGAAAAATGGCGACTTTACCGACAAATAGCTATGTTCCAGTAGAGCAAAAAGTGAGTGTTGCGCCTCAAATTAAACAGCAGTTCGTCAACTTCGGATCTTCGGCACGAAAATTCCAATAAGCTGATCAATCAAAAAGCGCCACCAGCGATTAGCAATCAAGTACAAAAAACAGTCAATTTAATCGAAAATTCTGGTGGCCAATTCGGAATATCATAAATCACTAGGAGCGACAGGACGCAAGTAGAGTTTATCTTTCTTAAAGTGCGTAGGTCGCCAGTCCCAACCAGCGATAGATACGCTATCTCGCGCGCCAGCAATATACGACACTGAGCGCAAAACATTGATACCCTTATCAAAGTTAATCGCCTTGTCGGCCTTTAGAACGAGTCTACCGTCTTTTTGGCTATGCAAACCAAAGGTGCAACCGGAGATTGTTACTAACAAATCCAACGGTAGCACTGGTGCGTTCTTTTTCGGGAACTGTCGGCGCTTAAACTGTTGTTTTAATTGGTCAACTTGAGTTTCTAATTGCTGTTCAGCACTTGGTGGGGGAGTAAATTTCATCACAGAGTTATCCACAAAATTTATCGTGTTCGGAATACTAACACGCCTAAAAGGAGTTTAAATAGATAAAATTTTTGGTAAACTCTAGCGCCAGATGGTAACGCCCCTTGTTCGGAATTGCTTTGATATGGAGACTTGTTTGATCAACCATTTACGATCAATAATAGGGGAGTTTTTCTGTAATTAGATCATGGCGATGCCGTGATAGAGAGAAAGTGATTCGATTTCGGGCAACAGAAAATAAAAAAGCCCGCTTTGGCGAGCGGGCTTTCTTACTAAAATCGAGCTTTAAGCGGCAAACTTAAAGCGTCACGACAAACGAACTTAAGGAAAGTCATTATGCCGTAATGAATTAGACCGAAGCCTAATCAACTGAGACATTTTAGTTTGGCGACTAATGCCTCAAATAGTTAGTAATTAATTTAACAACTTAGATTGTTTTGAGCACCAATCTTAGCGAGCGTTAAAATTACACAACACAAGACAGGTGTAATTATAACGTTCAAAGAGATCGGTGGCAAATTTTTGCGCCTTTTTTTTGAGCAAATTTTATGCAAATTACACCACTTTTGCTGAATCCTCGTTACTGGAAGTCAGGATTCAGAACACAAGCTTCCAATATCAAAGCCAATAAACCATTGGCACAACGTAAGCTTGCTTGCCTACTAGAAACTATCTCAAGCTTTATCCTTAAGCATGGTCACACTTGCTTTGCTTCAAGCGATACCTTAGCGCGCACCTACAACGAGAACTGTCACCGTTACGGTTGTAAGCCAATCATAAAGCGCACTATTGATAATTACATCAAAATAGCTAAAGAACTTGGCCTGATCGCTTATGGACAGCCAAAGCGGAACGATCACACAGGTCAGAATCAACGTCACATCACTCTATGCGTTGATGGCATCCAAAACATGTTCACTGGTGCATACAAATACGCGCTACAAGCGGCAGAGAAGTTTTGTAATAGACAAAAATTGCATTTAGGGGGGGCTTCTGTGGAAAAACCTCTTGAGGCCAGTTCTGACAAGGCTTGCGAGCAATCAGACAAAAACAAAAATTGCAGCATAAATACAAAAGATCTCTCTACAGAGAGTAAAAATAAAATTAATAACGGTATCCCATCTGATTCTTGGTTTTTGAAAATCTTCAAACGTGACGCAGATGAAGTAAAACAACTTCAATTAGCTGCTAAGCAAGGCCGCCTATCAGCTAGTGGAGCTCGTCGTGTTATCAAGCTGTACAACAAGCACCAACAGCCTTTAGCGCCTAAGTTCGTGTCATACCTTAAGTTTGTGATTGCTAGCTGGCACAAAAAGGCTGCAAGCGCCGTGAAAGCTAGCGTGAACAAGGTTCGTGATACAGCTACCATACTAGCAGAGTACATGAACACCATTTCCGAGAAAGAGTCTCAAGGCTTGGTTGAATACTATCGTGACGCAGTAGGGCGAGTACAAATCAGGTATCTGTAATCACTGCTTGATGTGAGTATTTCTATACATGCGCGACCTAAAATGTGTCATAATTACCTAAATCTTGTTATTTATGGATATGCATTTGCATGAGTGATGAAGAATATTTCTACCCTGCGGTAAGCGATAACCTCCCGAAACATATCAAAAAAGGCCATCAACTGGTCTTTAGTCGTCAAGATCTATCCGCTAGGGAAGCTGATATGTTTGCGTTGATGATTGCACATATGAAACCAAACGACTGGGATCAGAAAACACCACACTATGAATTTACTTCACATCAATTATCAGAGTGGTTAGGTGTTGAGTCTAAACATATCGGTAGCAACTTAAGTCCAGTAGCGAACCGCCTAGCTAGTCGAAAAATCGGGATAAAGGTGGAAACCCCGAAAGGTGATATTGAATTCGACTATAGACCTCTTTTTAAACATATCGCTTATAAACACGGCATACTTACGATGGTTCCTAACGATATGCTTAAACCAGAGTATATTGAATATAATCAAGGATTTGCTCTGATTAACACTCGCAATTTCTTTGAGGTAAAAAAGGAGTACTCTAAGCGCTTGTACGAACTGCTTAGTCGTTTCAAAGACAAGGGCTTTGAAATGCATGCGCAAAAGCTTAGTGAACTGAAAGGAATATTTGGGCTTTTGGACGAATCAGGGAAGCTGAAAAAAGATAAAAGTTCCTTCAAAAACAACAGCGTATTTATGAAACGTTGTATCCGGGAAAGTATTAAAGAACTTTCTGAACATCCTCAGATTAGCAAAGAGCTTCTATTTTTAGAAAGTAGCCAGGGTGATAAGGGGTTTGAGGTTGTAAAGAAAGGTAGAACCATTACAGGAATCAAGTTTCTCTTCCGGTGGGTTAAGCTAGGTTCAATTGATGAACTAAATCAACACGATGCTCTAAAGACAATTCGACAACTCGAATTGAAAAGGCTTCAAAACCAAGTCAGACTCACCGAGTCTGAACTAGAATCACTTGCCATCGCGTACCGCTATGTGGGTAAAGAAGACCACGCTCTTAAAGTTGAAGATAGCTTGTCAAAACGATACTCAGAAAAAGAGCAACAAAAACATGATGATGGAATACATGAACTAGAGTCGTTAATGGAAAAGATAGATACCCTTTCAGAACTAACCGATACTCACGATTACTGATAGCTAACAAGTTTTAGGTCATGCGCTCTATAGATGACATTTTTTAGGTTGAAATGAGCTATGTGACACATTTTAGGTATGTAAGCGAGAATCCGACGTGATCATTGACTCGAAAGTAAAAAAAACCGAACAAGACTTCGATATAACCATCTCACACACCTAAAATATGTCATTTAAGAAAATAAACACCTAAAATATGTTACCCAATCACCTGATATATGATCACTTTCACCTAAATTATGTTGCATTAAAGCCTGTAAGAAGATCACAAACACCTAATAAATGATCAATTAAACCTAGATCTTGTTACTCAAAGACCTAAAAAAAGATCTTTAAAAGATTTAAAGCCCATTAATATCAATAACTTACAATTCCTATAGATCTTATAGATCTATAGTTACCATAGATTAATATAGTTAAATATAGATCTTTATAGCGTATGTGGATAACTGGAAAATCAAAGATTTACACAGTTTCCCACATACACAACAAGTTTTTGTTGTTTAGATGAGTTAATGATCCTAGCTATAGACAACGGCGTGCTACAAGTAGTGGTAGGTCAATTTCCAATCTAGCTTATAGTAGCAGGGACTATGAAAGGCAAATTGGGCTGGCATAACCGAATAGCGATCGCATTTGTGTGAGTTCTTGACAAAAACACGAATTGACAGGAAATATTAATTGTTGGATAGTTGTAAGTGTGCTCTAGAAGCAACAATGTACTTCTAGAGCTGCGTTGGTTAACCGAATAGTGCTTGCACTATAACGGCGACTAGATTGATTATCGCTATAAGCAGTTCAATTAAATTTACCATTTGTTCCCCTGATAAGGCTCATGGTGAAAGACAACGCACAAGGGTTTTTAATGGCGGCCACCATTGATTACCCGTATGCACGAAGTGAAGCTTTCTAGCTGCTTCGAGCTTGGTTGGTGATTACATAATTACCTCCTAATTAAAGGTTGGGTTCTTCGAATCCAGCCTTTTTTTATATTCTTCACACCATCAAGGTTATTAGGAAACGTTTTGTTCCAAGTCGTGCTGTGCCTAGTATTCCAGACTTTTTGCCAATTTTGCAAACGCCCAAACGCCCAAACGCGTTGGCTATCTGTTTCGGGTTTAGGAGCATGAAAACTCCCAAGTCCTTATGTCCCATTGTTATCAGATAATTCCCCTCTCATAAAGAAACGCTTTGAAAAATATTCATTTCTCTACATGAATCGGGATATGAGCAAGATTTTTATCCAATAATTCATGTTCATTTTCCGTTTCTGCTTGATGCCAACCTCAAAAGAAAGTTGCCGCTTCCAGCAGATGGGTTAACGCATTCAATGTATTGCTGTTAACTCATCTTATCCTGTTAAAAACAAAAATGCTTCCCCGTACAACTTAAGTGGCTAAGCTTCCTATCATTTTGGCCAGTTTTTGCTCACTAATTTCCAATTAGCCTAAGTGTTGACAGTATTAAACTCAACTAATTGACGGTGATAAGACGCTAAACGCTCTGGTATCACGTAAGGCGTTTTTTTTCACTATACACTTGCCAAATTTGCACCCCAAGTGCATTGAAAACCTAATAATCAAAAATCGACATTAACTTAAATCGGCGATGTATAACATCCAGTTTGATCTTTGATCTGTATAAAGTTGCTATGTATTCAATATAAATATAATTTGTTTAAAGTGAAGTGATTTACCTTCCACCAATCATGTTTCGTAGTTAATACGACACTTATTGTTATATTGGTTGTGGTTTTTGGTTGTGGTTTTTGTTGCTGGTGGGTGTTTGGTAGGTTTCCGAACGGTAAGCGCTTGCTCTATGAGTGGGCGCTTTTTTATGCCGTAAATTCTTGAATGTTCGGATTGAGTGTTGAGCCGAAAAAAAGCTTCGAGTTTCCCCGAAGCTTTCCATTACTCTTATCCCGATAGCTAAACGTATTCGTCTATGCGAGGTGGATTTTATCATCATCCACTTTAAAAAGAGAACTGTTAAACTTACTAAGTAGCTTATATAAATGGATTTTCCACTTTTTACACAAGTCATATAGGTTGTTCTGACCGTTCTTAATTGCATTGGCCAAAGCGAAGTCTAAGACGCTATTCGAGGTGTTGGTCATGTACTCTTTAACGTCTGCTTGGATTTGGTCGTGAACTTTTTTGCTGTTGTTCTATGACATTTGCTGATTCCTAATATGAGCCTGTTTGCTTAGACGAAAATACATCGTTTCGGTTTTTGTATCAATACTTTTTGCATTGTTTTTTGAGTGGTTTTATACTCTAAATAAAAATTACGTGTTCGGAATGGAAGGTGGGTAAGGGAATTTCTGAAATTAAGCGTTCTCAACTGGAACAACGGCAAAGAGAGCGAGACGAAAGTTCACCATCAATCCTGGATACATTCGAGGGCATAGAGCTTACGGACGAACGCGAAGCTCTGGCGAACCGGTTACAAGATGCCGATGTGACATTGGACGACAAACCGGATCGCTGCCCGACTTGCAATGGCACAGGTTACACCAAGTCGTTATTTAGCAAGTGGGAGTGCTGTAGCTGTTTTGGGACTGGTTACGACCTTTCCGAACCGGTTGCCGTTATCAAGTGGCAAAAGCTCTGCCTCGATTGGTCAAAGAATCGGTTATATGAATATCGCGTTGCATTGATTAAGGGGACTACAACCGAGGAAGAACGACTAGCAAGTGAAGTGGAGAGCTTCTATGAAAAAGCGAGACGCAAAGACTAAACAGGCCGCTCGAATCCAATCGCTTGAGTATCGACAGCAACGTGCAGCGCGAATCAAGCGATCGAGACGGCATGCAGATTTAACCATACTCGAAATGAGCAGGTTAATCGGGTTATCACCAGACACTTATCGAAAAATCGAGAATGGCGAAGTGAACCCAAGGGTGCAAAACCTAGAACTGATAGCGGTCTACACAAGTACAGACGTGGGTTATTTGTTCTTTGGTGATGCGATTTCTAACAGAGACGAAGCGGTAAAGAGAGATACCGGAGAATAACGAATGGCTTCAAGAGGCATTAACAAGGTCATTCTGGTTGGTAACTTGGGGTCAGATCCCGAAATCCGATACCTGCCAAATGGCGGCGCAGTAGCGAATATCACGATCGCTACATCCGAAACTTGGCGCGATAAAGCGACAGGGGAGAACCGAGAAAAAACCGAGTGGCATCGAGTGGTGTTGTTCGGCAAGTTGGCCGAAGTAGCGGGGGAGTTCCTACGCAAAGGGTCACAAGTTTACATCGAGGGTCAATTGCAGACTCGCAAATGGAAAGACAAGCAAGGCCAAGACCGTTACAGCACAGAGGTAGTAGTTCAAGGCTTTAATGGCGTGATGCAAATGCTTGGCAATAACCGAGCTGGTGGCCAGCAACAACAAGGCGGTTGGGATCAATCTCAACAGCAATACGGCGAGCCACCAATGGATTTTGACGATGAAATACCGTTCCAGAACGAGTTTCGTCATTACAAGATGCTGAGTTACGTGGCGGCTTGAACGGTGAGTAAGCAAAATTTAGCGTTAGCAACTCAAGACGACTTACTGATTGTATTGCGTCGAATGACCACTAAAGCGCTTATGGAAATGCGCGAGGCGACAGGCGAAACGGATTTTACGGACACACCAAGTGCTTTTTATTTCAGTAACCGTGCAATCGCGGCAGAAGTAAACGGGTGTTCGGGTCATGTGGCCGAACTAATCCAAGACAGCTACCTCGACTACGTTCACAAAGGTAGCGAAATACTGGTTTGGCTGGATGACTTAGAAGAACGCCTAGAGCGCTTTGCTAACCAAGAATAAAACACTTTAACCCTATTCCCTTATCCCAATTTTTGAGTAGTAGAGAAATTGCCCGATGAGCGATGTTTTTACTGTAGAGCTTCCTTGGTGCGCCAGCTACCCAAGGTGATCACGGCCTACCGAGCTATCAATGACGAATCCGAAATCGAAACCGCACTTTGTTGGACGCTATCTGAGGACATTGCTAAGCGTGTTTTCTCTCAAGGAGGCCGCCGCAAGGTGGTATCTAAGCAATTCATCAAGGACGAGGTTTTTGCCTACTTCAACCGCCGTAAGGAGCAAGAGATTTTAGTTGTACAAGGGCTTATCTAGTTATGGCCAAGGCACCACGATTCGATCACTCTTTCCTCGCAAACCAAGTCGCTAAGCGCAAGAAGTGGAAAAGCAAAGGCGTGAAAGCTGGCCACGGTGGCGACTTCAATATCGATGCAGCACTTAATGAGATTAACCGTTCTGTTAATCACATCATCAATCCGGCATCGATAAACGTCCCTAATACCGCGCTGGTGGATAAGTCGGAACTACCAGCTTGGCTTATCCGTATTCTTGAGAAAGACAATGACGTTGCGCGCGCTGCAACACAGAAGAAAGTGGAACTGGATTCACCACACAAAACGCGCCTTGCACAAGGGATTAAGCGCCCGAAAGAGTTTAACGACACGAAACTGGCCGAACACTGGTTACAGGTGCGTTTGTTCTACACGTTAGAGACGCAGTACAAGGATATTTACCCGCTGGTTTTCTCAATCCCTAATGGTGGCTACCGAACACCTAAAGCGGCTTCGATGATGAGCTATGAGGGACAAAAGAAAGGTGTGCCAGATATATTTTTTCCTATCCCGAGAGGGGTGTATCACGGGTTCTTTTTGGAGGTGAAAACGGAAAAAGGTCGCCCAAGTAAGGAACAACAGGAAAAGATAAAAATGTTCCAAAATCTAGGGTATTACGTGGTTGTGGCCAAGGGGTTTGATGAGTGCATTTGTCAAATTAATAGCTATCTCCAATTGCCAACATTTGATAACAAAACTAGACTAGCCGCATAAGTATATAAAAAGGGCTTAGTTATCTCATGTTAGCGAGTGAATATCACAGCATTGGCCAAAAGCCAGTTGATTTAGACGTGTTAGAAGCAACAAAGGTAGTCCGTAACTTCCTATGCGATTACCTTTACTATGACAAGTTGTTGCTAAGCTATGCTCCCGCAGGGGAATTTGGTAGCGCTCAAGCGTATCGTTGGCTTACTGGTGGTCATATTTGTGACTACGATGCTACTGGCGACACAATTGCACCAAGAGAGAAGATCAACTATCGAGTCATTAGAATGCTATTCGATGCTGGTCTAATCAAAGTAAAAACCAACATCCGAACGCCACATACTCGCTGCGTTATCTTTGAATGGGTTCGAGACATTAAGAAATATCGTCGTGAAATCCTCCGTACTAAAATCTTTGGCGAGAATGTGTACCTCACTAGCGCAATGATTGATGCTACAGCGGCACAATATGGTCTGACCGTGACGTTTGTCGGTGCGAGAGGGGTCTTTGAGATATTGGATGGTAATGGCAACTCAATCCCGAACGGCCAAGCCAAGAACACCTACATATTCATGAATAGTGTTGGTGAGCCTGTAGGCCGACTACGTGATATGTCCTATTGGGAATGGGAACAATACTTATACGACACAGCGACACGCGCCAAGCTGCGCAAAACGCCTCTCAAAGTTCGTGATGGCATGCGCAGCCACTTTTCGGAGTTCAAACGAGCTTAACGCCAATCCTTGATCATATTTCCACAAATGCCGCCTATATGGGCGGTATTTTTTTTGTGTTAAAAACAGAAGTTGTGTTCGGAATATTTACGGCGTGTTCGGAATGGTTATAATCGTCTCATGGCAGGACGCAAACCCAAGAAAAACGCCTTAACCCCTCAGCATCGCTGGAATCGTCATCTTGCCAAGATGGCTAGGTTTGACATTAAACGTCAATACTATCGCGCCAGCGCGACACAACGAGAGCAAATTAGGCGACTCCAAATAGAACTTGGCTGTAGCAGTCGAGAAGAACTGGTTCTTTACGCCATCAATCTTCTAGGCCAACAGCACGGAATTTATCTGAAAGATATTCAAGAGGACTTAGCGTGTCTAAACAAAAAGCCGTAGGTAAGCACGAACTGATCTCAGCAATGAAAAAAGAAACTGGCGCATTACGTGAAGAATGCGAGCTGGTTTTTGATGCCTTTATCGAAGAAATCTCAACTCAAACCATGATTGAGGGCAATGCTGTATTGCTTAGTGGTTTCGGTACGTTCGCACCTCGCCTTAAGAAAGCGCGAGCTGGCCGTAATCCAAAAACGGGAGCACCAGCGATTGTAGCTGCGCGAGACAAGCTGACTTTTAGTGCATCGGATGTATTCCGCGATGAGCTGGCAAACAAGGTAAACGAGATCAAGGGGGCACATTAATGAGC
Organism: Vibrio sp. 11-4(1); assembly: GCF_013048625.1. Taxonomy (NCBI): domain Bacteria; kingdom Pseudomonadati; phylum Pseudomonadota; class Gammaproteobacteria; order Vibrionales; family Vibrionaceae; genus Vibrio; species Vibrio sp. 11-4(1). Next base: position 71,551 of record NZ_VHSY01000010.1, read on the forward strand.
ACACGCTTAAACCGAACTGACATTGAAAGAAACATTTCTAAGCGCCTTGGCTTAAAGCTTACTGGTGATGATGCAGAGCTGGTGGGCGATTGTCTGGACGCAATGATCAATCACATTCTGGTTGAGATTGCGAAAGGCCGTGAGGTGCGAATTCGAGGCTTTGGCCGTTTCCGTCACATAGAGCGTGAACGCACAACCATTAATCCGGCGACGAAAGAGCGCTTAGGTGTCAAAACCGAGCACAGCGTATTGTTCTCTGCTTACAAGGACATGGTACGCGTCCATGAATGATAGTAAGGCAATTGGGCTACGTGTCTTTATCGGCTCCGTTCGGCTACTGGCCATAACCATTGTGTTAGCGCTGGTGGCTGTTGTCGGTATTGGCACATACAGCTTTTATGGATTGGTGGTCTATCCAAAGATAGAGCGAGTGAAGATTGATTTGGACGCAGAACGCATCGAGCGCATTACTGTCGCGGCCAAGAGTGGGGAGAAGTCAGAGAATGGCGCACCTAGTCAAAAGTAAGACCGTCGAGGGCGCAAAGAACAAATGGGCGACTCGTTGGGACTGTTTCTTTGATGCTCAATTCCTCTTTCGACGTGATACCGGAAAAGAGTTTGTTTTAGATGTTGCCGCCGAGCCACAAACCGCCAAGGTGAACCGCTTCTACGTGGCTCCTGACTGGATTAACGAACAGCCGAGTGGATTCCCAAGCCTTAAGCTAAAACACAAGGCCGCTCAACTCCTAAACCCTGTTTGTGTTGGGTTCGATGGCCTACAAGGCGAATGGGAAGATGGCTGGTGGTGCAATCCCCCGTTTGACCTTAAGTTTGAGTTTCTGGAAAAGGCGCTAGAACAAGCCAGAAAAGGCCGTGACGGTATGATGCTGTTACCACATGAAGAACTCACAACGTGGTGGCTGGACTTGGTTGAGGGCTACGCCACGATGATTTACAAGCCGGATGGCCGTTACCCGTTCTATGAGACAGATGGGCACACCAAAAAGCAAGGTGTGAACTTCGGCAGTGCCTTAGTGCTCTTTACCGAGAAAGGTCTACAAACACCATCCATGCGCTTTAACCGTAAGGTAGGTAGAATGCACCTTACTGGTATCTACGAGCAAATCGCTAAAGTGGCTTAAGGGAGTGAGTCACTATGAGCATTCAATATCAGGGTCAATCGATGAGCGTGTACCGTCTCGCTCAGTTAACTGGCTATCCAATGACTTCCCTTTATCGCGCGTATCACAAAGGACTACGAATCGGAGAGAAACTACTGGCCGAGGCTACCAAGCACCTTGTGACCTACCAAGGCAAGGTAATGACCGCAAGACAGCTATGCGCCGCTACCGATACCAGTTACCGCCGAGTGCTAAGACGACTTAAGGCTTGCGTACCCGCTGAAAAGGCCGTCAAGGACAACGTAGACCGCCGAGGAAAGAACTGCGCATCCAAGCTATCCCCTAGCGAAGTTCTACGCATCTACGAGCTCTTATTCACTAAGCAGGTATGCCAACACACGTTAGCCGAGGAATACGGGGTGCACCAGTCCACGATTAGCGACATATGGCGACATAAACGTTGGGGATGGCTTACTGCTCCGCTTCGATACCAGTTAGAGGGGAAAGCAAGCTATGAGTAAACCAAGGGTCTATGTATTCACGCTTAAGGTGAAGAAAACGCGCCTAGTGACGGTACTTAGATTCAAACACCAATGGTTAGCCTACATGGCCATTAAGCATCTGAAAAAGCGATTCTGGTTTGCTGACCTACAGTTTAGGCAAATCACGCCTCTTAATGCGCTCTGGTACTTCTTTTTGATAAAGATTGGCTACTACGAAACACTCAAGAAAGCCACCAGCAAAAAGCGACAGAAACAATCTTTAAATTGGTAAAAATCACAAAATGAAATGCAAACTAATATTGTGATATGTTCGGAATGAGTTTAGTATTATCCCCATAGGACAGTGACGGATACGACTTCCTATACGGTGCGCTTGTTTAATAAGGTTGTGCAAGCGTTGTAGGGTAAAAACCTACAGGCTCCCAAAGAGGGCAAAGGGTTGATCTTCGAAAGAGGGTTAGCCCTTTGTTCTATCTATCCCCTACCAAAGAGCGCCTATATGAGTAGGCACTATGAGAAAAGTCCACGAACTATTCTGGCATCGCAAACACGACCGCATCCTTAAGCGAGAACTGGCCAAGGATAAGCTGTACACCAAAGAGCTGGATAACTCCCTACGCAAGATGATTCACGAGATAAACAATCACCTTAAGCAAACTGAAAGTAGTGTTGGCTAGGTGGTTATAACAAAGTTGACACTTTGAGTCAAAGGTATACAATATTATTGTTATAACATCGTACCAACATGAGAGGTGGATTATGCGTACTCAAGTGCGAAAAATAGGGAATAGCCTCGGTAACATCATCCCTGCTGCCTTTATCAAGCAATTAGGGCTAGCGGAGGGGGCGGATATTGAGGTTAAAACTGATGGTGGCAAGATAATCATTGAGCCAATCAAGCGCCCAAAAAAAAGCTTTCCATTTAGCGAAAAAGAACTATTGAAAGGTTTAGATGCAAATACGGCACACGCCGATGAGCTGGCAATAGTTTCAGGCAAGGAGTTAGGTGAATAATGGCGCAGTTTATTCCTAAACGAAACGATATTATCTGGCTCGACTTTGAGCCAACAAAGGGAAAGGAAATTGGCAAGTACCGTCCTGCGCTAGTGCTTTCCAGCAAAGAATATAACCAACAAACAGGATTACTCATTTGCTGCCCTATTAGCACCAGTATTCGCGGCCAAGCAACGGAAGTTCCCGTAAATAACCTAGATAAACCTTGTGTGGTTGCTTCTAGCTTAATCCAAACCCTGTCTTGGAAAGATCGCAAAGCCAAGAAGATTGCCACCGCTGAAAGTGGGGTTATGGAGGATGTTTTACTTCGCCTTATACCGCTAATCGGTGCAGACTCCTTGTTTGATGGATAACGTGTGCTTTGACTAGTGCTGATGGATAAAAAAAACACTTGAACTACGCATTCCGAACGGATAAATTTATTTATACGCGAGTTACATAGTTGCCATTGTGACGACCGTGTTTTCCTTTAAAAATCTTAGACAACTGTGCTCAAGCGCCTTTGGTTATTCCACTGGCGCTTTTTCTTGATTTTTCGAGGTAAATATCAATATAATTGCCTTGTTTTCGTGTGAAACGTACAGCTTCGGCGAGTGATTCAAAGAAGGTTTGCAAAAGAGCTGGTAGAAATACTGGCTCTTTTTTATGTGTCGCGTTTCAGCCTATTGAAAAGGCGTTTTTGATGTCCTATATTTACCTCGCTCGCAAGAAAATGGACGTGGATACTCCAAAATATAGATGGCCAATTGATTGGTTATTGAATTACCTGTTATTGACAACTCCTCAAAATCAAAAGGCCACGGTAAAACGTGGCCTTTTCTTATGTTAAAAACGTCATTTTTAACAAGTCTATTCGGAATAACAAAGGCCGTAAAAAGCCAACTAAAATACATGCTACCGAGAAAATGAATACGCATGTGGTTCGCTGGTGGCTCCCCGAAGCGAATAGATTCAAACAGTACTTATCAAATGGGGTAAAAATCGGCACTGGCTGGCGGTTTAGCACATCCCCAAGCCAATGCGAGATACAACCGCATCCAAATCCACACAGAATTGCACCTAGAATCGTGCTGGTGGCTTTTAACGCCTCAATGAGTACGAATGTATCCCCTATTGCCAAATGATAGCCATAAGCCGTTACAGCGAGCCATAACGAAAGGGTATGGGTGTAAGTTCGGTGCGGGATTCTGTCAAATTCAAGCCAGTCTGGTGCGCCCGAACCGCTTAAGCAACCAAGAAATGCCAGGATTGAATGCAGTGGTGTTGTGTCTGCCATTAAGGCGAGAGGAACGGGTGCAAAGCACAGTGCTCCCCACGCGTGTCCGGTTCGGTTCATTCTTCCTCGCAATGAACACAATACGCATAGACGATGGCACTCATCGCTATGGTTCGATTGCGGTAGTTGGTGGCCAATTCCTCGAACGTCTTTGCCACTTCGGGATCAATCCAAGGGCTAATTTGGCGTGTTCCTACAAGGTCGCCCTCTGTCACCTCGGGGTGCTTTTCTGGTAGCTGGTTCGGGTCAGTGTTGTTGATGGCCAATTGATATAGGTCAGTCAGGGTAATGCCGTTCTGTTCGCATTGTTCGCATGCTTTGGCGTGAGCAAGGCGTGAGATACGCGCTTGCAGTAGTGCTAAACCCTTTTCCCGCTGGCGAGTTCTAAACGTGGCTTGTCGCGCTTTGGTTTTGGCTTTGTGTCTGAATTTGATGCGCTCGGGTGCTTTCAAGGGGTATTCCTTTCATCACGTAGCGCGTTGTCTTGGGTATGGGGGAAAGGTGGCTAGTGAGATAACGCAGCCAATTACTATATTGTGCCGCAGAATCAATTGTACATAAGTAGCGTTACTCACTAGCTGGCCATGATTATATGCAGAAAATCGTTACTGTAAATACTATTTAATGTCGCGTTATTAAATTTTGTCTTTAAAGCCTTATTGACAATCAAATGGTTGTTTCATCTGGCTTCATCCTTGTTGTGATTGGCTCGATAAACTCTGTATTATTCCGAATGTAACGAAATAAGTGGAGTTTAACCGTGTCCGGCAAGATTGACTATCAGGCTCACCAACAGCAGTTTTGGGAGCAGTTAGAGAAGCAGCCGACTTTGACGCTGGCCGAGTATTGCGAAGCCAACGGACTAAAGTACGGCACCGCTAAGCGATATATAAAACGGCCAGCCAAAACGGGCGGCAAGTTCCAACCGTCCGTTATGCCAAAAATCAAAGCGAAAAAGACCAGTCAGGGCAATGACTGGCATTCCCTTTTGAAAGAATTTCTCGTGCGTGGCGCTCAAAACCCAACGCTCACGATGGCCGCTTTTGCGAAAGATAAAGGGGTGAACGGTGCGACATTGCGCCGCCAGTTTAATTCCATGCGATCGCTGCCCGAGTTTGATCGATTATTTGATCTTTACGATGAGCAATTAGCGAAATTTCAAGAAGCGAAAAACGACAAGAAGAAAAAAAGGGCTGATAAATCAAAGTCCAAAGAAGCGGGGGCAACTGCGCAAGCGCAAAGTGCGCAAGGCGATCGCGCGAAAACAGGAGGTATTGGATCACTGCGCAAGCCGCGATCAGTTGAGGGACTTTCGCAGTATTCCAGTGCTCAAGTGGGTCGCCCTGTTGTGCATGGTGGTTATGCCCGTAGTGCGGGTATTACTGGCGAAATCATGGATATTCTCATGGATACCGATCCGCTTTCGGTTTGCAACGAACTGATTATTGCCCGTTCGCAGTATTACCGAATGAATGAGACGTTAGCTAAACGCCTTAAAGAGATCGATGAAATGGAAGAAAGCGGAGACATTCCGCTCGATGACGAAAACCAGCCAGTAGACATAAACGCCATGCGTGACCGTCTCATCTTTGGCTATGGCACCAGATTGCGTGAACTGGAATTGAGTATTTCCACGATGGCCAAACAAGAGGCCAAGCGCTACATCGATTTGCGTAAACAGGAATACGCTGAATTGATGATGCCACACTTACTGCCAGCGGAAGAAACCAGCCTAGTAATAGAAATGCTTTCTCTGCGCACTAAGAACAACTGGACAGCCTTAGAGACGTGTCAGCAAATCGAGAAGTTAGGTGCACGTCCACCAGCAACGCTATTGCATGAAGCTAAGGTAGAGCTAGCGAACCTAGAACCAGAAGTAGAAGACACTGGTATCAGTGAGCAAGAGCTGGATGAGCTGTTTGATGACTACACGTTAGAGCAGATTGAGCAGCAAGATAACTGGCTACCTGCGCGCAAAGAAGAAGTAAACCGACGAATCAAAGAAGCCGAAGACCTAGAGAACGGCGTAGAACCTACCCTATCCCCATCCCAAATACAAAACGAAGCCGCTAAAGAGCAAGCCTATGATGACCTCGATAACGAGGGAGTGTCGGGGTTTGACGATGTAGACAGCTTCGAGGTACTTGGTGGCTAGACGAATAAAGAGCGTAACACAAGATCCCCGTTACCCTGCCCTAGTTAAGCGGTATCGCTATGACTGGAAACGCCTCGCTGTTGAGCTAGTCGGTAAGAAGCCGAGCTGGCAGCAGCGCAAAATCATTGATAGTGCTCAGCGTATTGGTGCGCGAACGACTGTCAGCTCTGGCCACGGTACAGGCAAGTCAGACATGACCAGTATCATGATCATTGCTTTCATGCTCTGTTTCCCCAATGCGCGTGTTGTGCTGGTGGCGAACAACGCGAGACAGGTACAAATCGGTGTATGGAAGTACCTAAAATCCAACTGGAACACGCTCTTACAAAAGCATGGTTGGTTACAGCAATACTTCACCATTACCGAGACAGCCTTTTTTGAAAACTCAGCAAAAGGTATCTGGCAAACCAGTGCTAAATCGTGCCGTATTGGTAACGAGGAAGCGCTAGCGGGTGAACACGCTAAACACTTGTTTGTTATTGTCGATGAGGCGTCAGGCGTCTCTGACAAGGCTTTTGGTGTGTTAGCGGGTGCATTGACCGAGAAAGATAACCGAATGCTGTTATTGAGCCAGCCAACGCGCCCTAGCGGCTATTTCTACGATACGCATCACCGATTAGCCGAGCCTAGTGGTCGATGGCGAGCCATCCGGCTTAACTCCGAGGAATCGCCGTTCGTAACCGTGGAATTTATCCTCGATAAGCGATTGGAGTATGGCGGTCGAGAGGCACCGGAATACCTGATTAAAGTACGTGGGGAGTTCCCAAGTTCCATTGCTGGCATGCTGCTTAGTCGGGATGCACTGGACAAAAGCGCAAGGCTCAACCTCGATATGCCCGATGGTTGGGGTTGGGCTGCGCTGGTGGACGTGGGTAATGGTCGTGACCGCTCGATACTCAATATCTGCAAGGTTTGGGGTCAACGCATGGAGCGCATCGTTAAGAGCGTGAAATTGCTTGAACAACCAAGCACGGTCGATCCGGTTCGGTTCGCTGACATTATCCATGCAGAGTGTAGTGAGGACTTGTACCCAAACATCACGATAGCAGTGGATAGTGACGGTGTAGGTTATGACACGGCGACTTGCTTAGAACGCTACGGACGGCGCGTACAGCGCATTCGTTGGGGTAAGAAGATGCACTCCACCAGCGATAAGCAGCGTTTCTTTAACCAGCGTGCGTATGCCAATGTTATGGCTCGGGATGCGATAAACCAAGGCCGCATGCAGATAGATAAGAACGTCAAGACGGCAGAACAAGGCAGTAAAATACCTTGTGCAATCAACGAGTCAGGCCAATGGGTAATGATGCCAAAACCGATGATGAAAGAGAAAATGAACATCCCATCACCTGACCGTTGGGATACATACTGTTTTTCTCAATTGGTAGATTATGTGCCGCACGAAATGGAAGTAACAGAGAGCATGCTAGAGTCTCGCAGTTCCGTAGAACAATGGGTACTGGAAGCGCTTGAATCGGACGATGCTTAATTCCGTTGGTGCCAACATATAAAAGTAATATGAAAAGGTGGCGATACCGTTAAATATCGCCACCAAATCACCAATCAAAGCGGAACAACAATAATATAGCTTAAAACCTTAGTTCACTAATCCATCGAACTGCGAACGTGCTTTGCTTTCGTTCTTGCTTCTAAGCTCTTTTCTGGCTTCACGAATAGCGTCAACTTCGCTTTCTATATACATATTAGCGTTAGGGTACAGTACCGACTTAAAAGCATTTGCTTCATCGAATATCGAACGTCCCTCAGTGGTGTTGTTCGTGATTAGCACATCGTGATCTTTACAAGAGCGATGCCTAATTAGAACAAGGCCACCAGCGTTAACGTGAACCTTTTTAGCTACGCGAGAAATGCCACCATTGTTGCCATCATAGGTATGGATGATAGCTACAATGTCATTGTGTTCTTGACCGCGCTTTCTAAACTCAACGTCTGCATTGTCTTTGAAGTATTTCAATTCATTCAATGCAGTGTTTTTATTGTTAGTGAGCTGTTCTTTCTCATCTTCTGGAAGATCGTAGGAGAGTTTACGGTCGAGGTCGCGTAGGTATGCTTCAAGTCTTTTGGCTAGACGTGCGCCAGTGACTTTCTGGCTGCTAGCTGCTTTATTAATTGTGATGTTAACGCGACGGACGTTCTCAATTACGGTCGTCTCTTTAAATGAGTTAGATGAGCTGTTGAAGTATTGAGGTGCGCGCTCTAAAAGCTCTTTATTGGCTGATTTCGCGGCCTCAATATACTCAAGTAAACGAGTGGTCGGATTACCACGTTTTACTACAGCTACGATGCGTTCATTGAATAGTCCACTATCTTCCTTGCCATCTATTTGTTCGGAAAAAGTCGCGCGGTGCTTCAAGGCACGTTTTAGGCGCGCATCTGCCGTTTGTTTGTTTGCAAGTAATTGATTAAGTGTTTCTATATCAATAGCTTTTAAATCTTTAATTTCAGTATTTTTTTTATTAATCATGGTGAACGGTTGCTCCAAATTACATTGGAGGATAAAGGTTACACTCCATCCCTGAGCGTATGCGAGTAACGAAAAACCCTACCTTTATCCTTGATGCGTAGCATACCGTTTTTGTGTTCGGAATTAAATAAAAAACGAACAGAAGAACGTTATAAGTGTTGCTTTTTAAGCGGAGAAGTGATCTCGAACGAAGTTTAATACGTCATCACGATTAATAGATGAATTGCATAGTGCGTTCGGATGCGATTGGATAAGATGCATCATGCAAATGTCGGTCGCGTCATCGAGGAACGAGCTGCTAAATACATCTAGGGACAGGTCACATTTATCTAGTATTTCGATTGGAATTAATTGATTCAACGTGCAGTGCATATCTATATCTCTTAAGCCAATTGACTGGATAGCCAATACGTATATAGCTCTGATTTGGAAAGAGTTTAGGGGATTCTCGCCAGCCGAGCTTATGTTCGCGGAGTATTATGAGACTGTGATCTTTGATTGTCTAGATATGCAAAATAATGCAAACATATCGTTACTAGCAGTTAGGTTTTGAGAACGTGACCTATACCGCATAATAATTGAGGATATGTATATTTGTTCGTGTCACGTGACGCCGTAACACCGTCATTATATTGCCACAGACGGGTAATTGTCGTGGCGAGTTTCAAAAAAACCTCTTTTAGTTTCAGTTCTATACAGAACTGAAACTAAATTATTCAATGTTTTGTCGCTGGTCATTTCCTCTTAAATACACAAAATATAATAAAAACAATAACTTATACATTGTGTGGGGTTGTTTTCTAATCCTGGCGCTTTGTGTGAAAAAACCTAAATATTCCATAGGAATATTGATAAAAAATGGCTTCTTGCTGGTGGAGTTTTGAGCACTGTTGCGTTGTTTGTCAAAGGTTGATTAATCGGTCACTTTTGGAACTCTTTGTACTTTCAATGGAATCATTCCGAACAGAGTTGAAAAGGGTATTCCTTTAGAATATATTATATTCCGAGCAAACACTGGAATTTTACTAAAAAAGGATCAGCAAAAATGTTTAAAAAAAATGAATTGGTGTCGCTTTCGGATGAGTGGTCGAGCAAACGCAGTGCCATCCAAGAGCGCCACCACGACCTTATTTTTATCTCTTTGGATGAGCTAATTAATGAATGTGGAGGCCAAGAACAAGCCGCCGCCGTCATTCGCAATTTCTACGGCTTCCCTTGTGTGCAAGGCACGATCAGCAAGGCTCGAAAAGGTAATAATGCGCTAAAGATTCGCTCTCAACTTCGCTTTGCCATAAACACAATTAAAGAAGCTCAAAGCATCCAAGCACAAACCAAGATGATCAACCACTTTGGCCGCTTACCTGTTCACCACGACTTCGTGCGTGTCGATGGCGAACTAGGCTTATTCTTGGGATTTGGCTTGTTATCCCGAACCCTACAAATTCAAGTGTTCGTTGGTGGCGAGTTTAAAACGGTTAATGCTAATCACGTGGAGTTGATCTAATGGCTGCTTTCCCTGCGCGTGACTTAGACGAGTTGGAAAAAATAATCCGTTTAATGGATGACATTAACCCGCTTATCTCTATGATGATTGAAATGGAGGTTCGTACAGGTTTACGTTATTGCGACATTTCGAAGCTAAAATTCAGCGATGTGATGATAAATGGCGTGATCCGGTCGTCATTTAGCATTGTTCAATCAAAAGGTTTTAAAGGCCGTATGACCCGAGGTAAGAGCGAAAAAGCCGCTAAAGAGGCCGCTCGAATCACCATTCACGTTAATGCCGAACTGGAAGAACTGATTAAACGTATCTACTTACACAATGGGCATAATGAGTTGATGTTTCAATCTAATCACCACTTGGCCAAAAAGGGCAATGCGATCAGCATCCAGTATATCAACCGAGCGTATAAGCGCATAGCAATGGAGTTGAGATTGCCATATCAGCTATCAACACATTCGATGCGAAAAATGTACGCCATGCTCCTGCTTGAAAAGAAAGCCTCTTTGAAAGTGATTAAGGACGCGCTTGGTCACTCTAGTGTTGCCGTGACTGACCACTACTTAAGAACGTTCCACGACGAAGCGAAAGAGTACACAACAGGCATTTCATTAAAACCAAAGGCAGAATAGAGGGAGGGGAAATTATGTGTAAGGCTCTAATGAACGCGAACTTACGAGTAAACGAATTTAAACTTCGACAACAGGAACTTTCCCGAACCTCAATTCCGAATGACCTTAAACCAAAGGTAAGAGAATTAATGAAAAAAGGGTTCAGCAAAAAGGCAATCAAGCTGGTGCTTGGTTGCAGTTATGACGACCTAAAGACTATCAATCTGTCGCATTAATTAGGAATATAAGAAAACATAGTTACACTGTAACGTTATCCATTTGGCCAAGAAAGGGCAACAATGGCCAGCCAAATCCAACCGAAAGGAATTACATGTTTTGTTTATTTGAGGGTTATAGAGTGTCAGAGTGTCGTAACGCTTATGCTTATTTCGTATCTAACACAGGCTATCGATTCATCACCAAGAAAAAGACCTGTTATGCCGTTAGTGTGCCTAAGCCGGAAGGGGGCTATATTCGTCGCTCTGTCGGGTTTGTTCGCATTGGTGAAAAGAAAGGTCTACGCAAGGCAACCAAAATACGCAACCAAATCGGCAAGGAACTATGGGGGCGTTGTTGGGATCGCGTTCGTAAGCAATTCAACTTGCTGGCGCGCTTGCCGAAAAGTCTTGAACCACGGTTAACTACCATCGATGGTAAGCAATACTACGTAGCGCGGTACACCAAGTACGATGAGAACAACCAGAAGCATGAGCATTCCATTAAGGTAAGTGTGAACGCTTATGGGAAATTGGCGGCATGGACGATTGCTAAGAGAAAGTTACTCAAGGCTCACAGCGATGTAATGGACGTATTGTTACACATTGAAAAAGTTAGTAGTGTACGGTTAAAGTAATATTCTATTCATTTATAATAATTCCGAACACTAGTTCCTAATATACTAATATTCATTAGTTAGTGACAATGCGATGAGGGGGCCCATAGAGACATATATGAAAGTACGTATTCTCGGTCAAATGTTTGCGGCTACTGTAATTGTGCAACTTAGGCTTTATAAGTCCAATTTCATAAGAAGTTAAACATCTTCAATGGTAACGGGTATCACGATTTGTGAAAACAGTGTAAGTTATTAATCTGTTGTGTTTTTTGTATTTAGAATTGGCCCCATTAAGTATTCTAAAATGGTCCTCTTTCCGGTTATTATGTCAACTGATGTTGTCATTCCTGGAATGATTGGTAGATCTTTATCACCGAGATCAGTTTTATCAGTACGTATACGTACTACATAAAAGTCGTTACCTTCTTCATCCTGGATTGTGTCTGCACTAATATGTTCTAACTCCCCTTTTAAACCACCGTACTTACTAAAATCATAAGCGGTAAGCTTGACAATAACAGGTAGCTCAGGACGTAAAAATGCAATATCTTTTGGTGCTATTTTTGCCTCTATCAGTAGAGCGTCTTCGGTTGGCACAATTTCAACGATATCCATACCTGGTTGAATAACTCCACCAACTGTATTTATGCTCAACGTTTTAATTTTTCCCGTTACTGGTGAGTAAACCACGGTTCTATTGACTTTATCTTCTAAGTTAACTGTAGACTTTACCAAAGAAGATAGTTGATCTTGGGTGCTATTAAGTTTTTCTTGTTGTTCAGATCGGAATTGTAGCGCGACCTCTATTCGTTTAAGCATGAACTCTTGAATTAATGACTCTAATACGGGAATTTTAAGCTTGCTAGATGTCATTTCACGCCTGCTATCATTGGCTTGTCGTTGTAATTTAAGTAATTCAATGCGTGGAACTATACCTTCGTCAGCTAGAGGTTTGGTAATATCCAGTTCCTTTTTTGCATATTGATAACTCCTACGTAAGTTTTCTACTCGTGCTTTTATTTCAATCAAATCCTGTTGTTTCTGTATGACTTGCTGATCAATCACTGATAGCTGGTTGCGTATATTATTTAAGTTTTCTAGATACTCAGCTTTTTGACGTAGGATTAGTTCAGGTTGAGTTTCTTCTAAAAATGATGGGAACATTAGCTGGTCATAGTTTAGTGTGACATTTTGTCGCCAATCTTTAATGTCAAAGTCATTGTTAACTTGAACGCTATTTATCGAGGCTGTCAATTGTAATACAGATGCACTCAAGTTAGCGACTTGTTGTTCATGCTCACGAAAATCTGAACGAAAGAGCGTGTCATCGATGAGAATTAATGGTTGACCTTTTTCGACTAATTGACCTTCTTTTACTAAAATTTCTTTAATTAACCCACCTTCCAAGTTTTGTATAACTTGAACCTGTGAGGAAGGAATGACTTTCCCTAAACCGACAATGACTTTATCTATCTCAGAAAAAGATGCCCAACCAACCATCACAATTGAAAGACTCACCATTATCCAGAGCAACAAACGAGCACTCCTAGGACTTGTTAGGAGTAAGGCTGCGACCTTGTCATTAACAAACTCTAATTCTTCATCGTTAAGTTTGTTGTAGTTCTTTTGTTTCATGTTTGCGCTCATTTATAATAATTTAGTTTTAGTATACCAACTTTAACACCTTGAAGACTGAAACGACCTAATATGAAAAAATCAGTACGATAGACCGAGTACAGAAAACGGCCTTTTAACTCATATAGGTTGCTCTATGATTATAGTAGGATGAGAAGGAACAATGCTCCTCTTGGGTGTCAAAATGTTGCTTAAAGCATTCTATAGCGGCTCATATGGCGCGCTTTCGGGGTCTGTAACGTGCATTATTAGTATAAAAATAGAAAATAAAGCTATCTTTAATTTTTGAAACGTGTATAGTTGATTTTGCTCTGACGAAGAGTTGTTTGAAGATAAAAAATATAAAGTAAGTTTTCCAGTGTCATCCCTAGCAAGTTTTTCTCTGTATCTCCCTTAATTCTATATCCTTAAAATAATACTTATGTTCAGTGCACCTTAATTTTAATTTATATAAGGGGCATAATATGTCTAATCAAGTAATTGGTACAGTAAAGTGGTTTAATGAAGCTAAAGGCTTCGGTTTCATTTCTCAAAATAACGGCGACGACCTATTCGTTCACTTCCGCAACATCGTTGGGGATGGATTTAAAAAACTTATTGAAGGCGACAAGGTTTCTTTTACCGTAGGTAAAGGTCCTAAAGGGCTTCAAGCAGAAAATGTAACGACGTTGTAATAGTCTTACAAAACTTAGCTTCCTTATCGCTTGTAATCCAGTGGTAAGGAAGTAGTAGCTCTGATCAATAGTTGTTTCAGATAAAAAAGTATAAAGTCAGTTTTCCCAGCGTCATCCTTAATAAGTTTCTCTGTAAGCTCCCTTCATTCTATATCATAAAATAACGCATGTTCAGTACACCCTAATCATTAAGTAAGGGGCATTGTATGTCTAATAAAATCATTGATTTAATAAATGTATCTAATAATAAAAAAATCAGTAAAAAGAAAAAATCAAATAGTCAAAAATCAAAACTTGACCTACTTCAAAGAATAACAAGTGGCCAAAGTGGTGTGGTTTTGGAGGTTTTATTTTGAAGAATAATGGTAGAAAGAAAATTTGGTTTAAATTAAGAAATAAAAATAAAATTTTTGAAAGCCAAACTCATAATTAATTTTTCTTAACGTATTTTATCTTATCAATAGTAACTATTGACTCTGGAGTGGTACGTTAACGAACATCGCCAGTTTTTGAGCCATTTGCTCATCAACAAGACTATTCTAATAGCTCAATCCAAACACCATTGAAAGGCGAAATAGCTCGGTGAAGTAGTCTGCTACCTCACTACATTAACCAAATGTCAGGTAACGGATTAAGCTTTACCCGTAGTGCCTTGTGGACACCGGTAAAGAACACAGTAAAACGTTGATAATAACTGACTCATTATCCGACTAATCCTAATCTTCTTGAGCAGTTTATTCCATTTCTTGGACGAGACTGAACTTGTCCATTACTTTCTCTAAACGCTCTGTCGAAAACCTTGCTCAGATCATCAATCTTGTCGCGCCGTTTTTTCTTGTAGGCGATGTCGCAGCCGGTAATTGGCGGGTTAGTTTCTGTTCTGTAAGAAGTGAAACTAAATTGACTAGATTCCTGACGAGGCACTATTTCAGTAACTCGGCCCAACCGAACTACTGGAATAAGTTATTTAATGTTGATACCTAATCGAACTGATATGCCTAGAACGTTGGCCAGCCCGATAAGTGACGATAAAGAAGGGTTGTCGCGCGGGTGTAAGGTGTTATCCATACCTTTGGCCTTGGTAACGGTAGCTAAGGCTTCTGCAATGATCTCGGGCTCGCCAGTGCTTGCCGCTTCATCAATATAGGCTTGGATAGTCTGTTGGTTGGTTAAGTATTCGGATGGCTCTAACTCTTTTAATTGAGAGGTCACATGATCACTCTCTTTCACAATAAGACCACTCACCTGATTAACTTGCTGTATCGCGGTTTGAACGGCTTCGCCGTATGAGTCAGCTTCTCGGTCGAAATCGATACGAATATCGCTGCCAGATGCAGATACGGTGCAATCATTGGCACCAACCCCAACGAGCGCATTAGATAGCTCGCAAAGCGTGTCTGCGTTCATCTAATGGGTAAATCGTCACCATCGTTAAAACTGCTCTGCGTATTGCTTTGTCATCTTCAAAAGGTGGCTGATATTGCGTAGCTGTTGATCGTTGGTTTCTTGCGTTTGGTCATCATCCAAAATCAATGACTGGATGGTGACATCCCAATCAATGCCCTTTTTCTCGATCAAGTAAACCGCATCAGCTAGATAGGTTAAAAATTGATATTGAGAATCAATCTCTGTGTAGCTTTCCTTGGCTTTGTAAGTAATCTCATCAAAATAAGTAGAGAGTGAGTCCCAAAACTTAACACTGCTACTTGCTGTCGTTTTCATTTCATAAAGATGGCCAACACGTAGTTTGCTGTCAGTGAAAAGTCGCTTTAGCTGGTGGGCGTATGTACCTCTCTGCATTAGCAACATATCAGGGTTAATTAGTGGGTTAGTGCTGCAAAATCCGTGAATTAGATTCATTTCTTAAACTGCTCCGACTGTTTGCTTGGAGCGTAATCTAATCCCACCTTTGGATTATGGCAACACTTTTTCATTCCGAACACGTAAAATTATATCCATGTGTATTTTTTTGATATTAAGGGCTAAATTAGTTATTGCATATCCTAATTTTGATGTGGTAGTCTCATCCCGCATTCCGAACACGCTCAATCATTTATAGAAAATGACCATAAAAACGTTCAATACCAGCAAAGGCACTATTGCCCTGTCTAACCACGGAGCAACAGTATCGATGGCCATTAACCGCAACACTGGCGCGGTAGCGAACGTGTGTGAGTTGGGTGTTAGGGAGTGCAGATGAGGCGAAAGCCTTTATTGAGGGCGCAGACGAAAAAGCGATACGAAATGAAATGCCTCGCTTTTCCATGTGCGCTGATGTGGTTAAACAACTAGACAAGGCGCTGGCCAATGGCAATTCCAAAAAACCAGTTGAGCCTACTCATAGAGCTTATGGAAGCTCTACCGCTAGATGGAACGGTCTACGAAATGCCACTACAAGTAGAGTTTATCCCGCACGATGAAATCTACATCGGCTATTTCGATACGACCGTCATTGACCGCATGCAAGGGCTAGGAATTATCACGTTACTTGGGGTGCATGATGATGAGCGACAAGCTATCAAACTCAATGAGCGTGACGATTTTCTAGCAAGCTGGTCGGCGGGAGTGAGTGAGGCTCGCAATGGCTCAGATCTGCATTATGCAGACTACAACAACAACCAATATGCGTTTACTGCCGGATACGAGCACTGGCATAACCGCAACAAAAAGGCGTTAAAGGGAAGACTTACGCATTACTCAACAAGTAGAGAGTATCTATGTCATGGATTTATTGACGAGGATACGGGTGAAATTTGGCATCAATAACAAAAGGTAACTAACTATGACTTTGGGTAATCTACTTCTAGCAATTCTTGAGCAGAGAACACAAACAGGCTATGACCTAACAAACCGAACAATGCCTGAATCTGGCGCATGGCAAGCCAGCCACCAGCAAGTGTACCGCGAACTTGGTCGCATGACGGAAAAGGGTTTAGTGTCACACGAAATTGAAGCGCAAGACGGTAAACCAGACCGCAAGAATTACAGCTTAACTCAAGACGGCGAGCATGTTCTTAACCTTTTACGCAACGAATCTACATGCGATGGCCTGTCTATCATTCGTAGTCCTGCATCGGTGATGCTGGAAATCGGCAGCGAGGTTTACTTCAAGTCGTACATTGAAAAACTCAATCAAGAAATAACGCAACTTAAAGAGAAGCTGAACGCGCACCAGAAAGAGAAAGGTGTGTTCTGTGACAACTTCACACTGCATGTAGAGCGCGACATTGATATGCGCAAAGCAGAGCTTAAGTTTGCCGAACGTTCACTATCTATGATCACTTCCTCAAACATTGCTACGGAGAATGCTGCGTGAAACCTCGCAAAGCCGTTTATCTTTTAGTTGGCTCGCCAGCGCTTAAACGAGCCAAAGAGTGTTTAATTCGAAATCAGCCTTGGGACTACGAGGCCAAGCTCATGAAGATCGTCAGTTTGGGGCAACGTATGCGTAACGATGACGGCAAGCCATGCCATCGAGTTTTAATTGAGAGTTACTTCTGATAGGTACAAAAAAACCGCGAATAAACGCGGTTTTTTTGCGGCTGGCCTTAGCAAACAGTTCGAATCAGCAAATTCGAGTTACCAGCCTTTTCATGTTCCACCAGCAAATGTGAAACAAGAGCAAGCAAATAGTAGGTGTTTTTAATGGCTTTGACAATAGCAGAGAAACTTCAAAGACAACGAGAGAAGCAAAAACAATCAATGGAACGGGCGCGAGCAAAGCAAATCGCCAAAATGAACGATCCCGAGGAACGGCAGAAACGCTTCAAAAAGCAATTACAGCAGCAAGAGCGTCAGCGCCAGCGACAAATCGAGCGCTTAAATGATCCCGAATACCAGAAAAAGCAGCGTGACAAACAGCAACAGCGCATCGAGCGCCAAAAAGCGAAGCCTGTAGCGAAGAAACCGACCAAAAAGATCGCCAGTAAGGGATTGAAAGGCCGAACGCCCACGGCAGAGGAAAGGCGCATCATGGATGCCATTGGCCGCTTACCATGTATTGCGTGTTGGCTGCATGGCCGAGAGAATCCGGTGATTTCCTTGCATCATGTGTTTGGTCGTGTTGGAGAACGGGCGCATGCGTATGTATTACCCTTGTGTTGTTATCACCACGACACGCTACTAGAAGCGGAGAAGCGCGCTCAGTATTCCGATATGATACCTATCCACGCAAAAGGGAAGTACGGCTGGAAAGCGCAATGGAAGATCCACAACGGTACAGAGATAGAGCTGTTGTTTAAGGTCTATAAGCTGGCGGGATTGCCGCTTGAACTACTGGAAAATATTTACCCTAAGCATTCCGAACACCAATTAACACAAACGTCATTAACGAGGCTAAAAAAGCTTGGTTAATGGTGTTAAACTGACCAAGATTCCCCATCTTAAAAAGCGCGCTTAGAGGTCACAACATGGCACGAAAGCGCATAGCTGTACTCACTCTATCATCCGGCCAGCCACGGCTTATGCTTGCTGGTGTGGATGATGGCCAACTCCATATCATCGAATGCCAGCAATTAGAGCGCTCTTTAATGAGCCTCAAACTTACCTTGCCTAAGAAGCTAGAAAAGCTCAAAAAAGGCGGTTTTATTGTGCTGGTGGACGAGGTTACGCCCTACTTTTCGAAGTATGGGCGCGCCGTTCGCCTGTCCGAACTGGACGCAAAAGGCAGACCGATCATTGTGTCGGCAATGGAAGCCTATAACTATCTCACATCCCTAAGTGCTATCACCTACCCGCCTAACGCTGGTGGCCGCTTCGAAGTGTCGCCGTCCATCGTAGAAGAAGTACGGGGAACGGATGGTAAACCAACGTACAACATTGACTGGTCAGAACTGCGCCCTGATACCTACGCGCTCATGTTTGTGGTCTATGCAGCTACACAAGACAGTATCGGCGACACGGTAACGCTTAAGAGCTTGTTTGGCCTGTTACGTAAGCCCAAGAAAGAGCCAGGAATGGCCTCGCGCGCAATGGGATTGTTCAAGGCAAAAACGGGGCTAATCGCAGACGGTAAGTATCGTATGGGGGGTGATCATGAGTAAGTTATCCCGCCTCTCAGCAGAGAACATCGAGGACGATATTCTACGGGCGCATTTCTTTGCCATCGTCATGGAATACGTCAACCGTTCGGGCAATACCGATCTGTTTGAGTACACCATTCGACTTGATGAGGTTTATCGTGCGGATCTTGTCTCTTACAGAGCTTACGCCACGGTTGAGCTTGATTGGCTGGTAAGTCTGGTCTGTGACGTAGACGAGCCAATGAATCCGCTACCTGTTGGCGAAACCATCAAACTGCCACCAGCATCTTGGGTGCGTCGTTCCATGCGTCAATTCATGGACGAAATGGGGCTGTAACTTATGCCGAAGAAGTTTGAAGCGGAGAAACGGGATAACGGCTCATTTGCCAGCCTTGGCCTCAATGAGAGACAGTTCAACCAGCTATTCAACAAGATTGAACGGGCGCAAAAGAAAAACCGCCGCAATGCCAAGCGAACGCTGACCGCCTCAACGCTGGCCAAGCCAACTAATAAGGCATTAAAAGCGCTAGGCGAAAAGGCTAAAGGGCAACGGTTTACCAAAGAAGACCTGATCAAGTTCGACAAGGCTCGCCAGCGACACAAAGAGGTCTATGACAGTAAGACAGCGGGTATCACCTACGCCTTTTTGGTGAAGAACTCGCGTCAAATTGACATAGACCGCGCTAACAACCGTGTCGATGACGGTACGGGTATTCACAAGGCCACGTTGATCGGCATTAAGAACAATATCGTGCTTATTCGTGTCCGAGCCTCAAGCGTGTCTAGACATGAAGAACACCGAGTAAAAGTGCGTCTTGAGCAGTGGGATGAACTACTACACGAATCGCCTAATGGGGATTACAACCAAGCGGTGCAACTGGCGTGTGCTGGCCGTATTTCCTTTGATTGCGACTGCGGACGTCACCAGTATTGGTATCGATACTTGGCCACTATGGGTAACTACTGTATAGCGCCGCCTAAAGAGTTTGCATTCCCGAAAATCCGAAACCCTGAATTGTCCGGTGTGGCATGTAAACACGTCCTTAAGGCAACAACCATGCTGCAATCACTGGCATGGCAACGCATCTTGGCCAACCAAATGAAACAGCAAGCGCGCCGTGTTGGTTTTGGCTCAGATAACAAAACGTACTTGCTCAACGAGAAAGAGAAGAAAGCCGCCGCTCGCAACCGTAAAACAATGGTGGATAAGGCCGCAGCTACGCGCGAACACGCGAAATATCTACGTGCTCAGAACGCAATGGAAAAACAGATCGCCAAACAGAAACGGGAAAGCGAAACTATTAAGCGCCAAGCGCGCAAACTGCGTCAGGAGTCCAACGAGAAGAAAGGTTATATCGATATGATTAAGGTCGGCTTCCAGAACTTCCATGACGGCTACAAGCTGCAAGGAAAGACTAAGAGTGAAGCTCTGACCAACTTCGCAAAATTGATGAACGTAACACCAAGCAGATTAGAGAGAATCATCAAATGAGTGACGCAGTTAAACCTGTAGTAAGAAAGGCTCGATACCAAGGCCATGTGCCCTTTAACCGTGTTTTAAGGGATGATTGGATTAAGGCCATCAAACTATCACCTGATCACTTTGAAGCGTCCCTTTATCGCCCTGCGGATCCAGAACTGGAACCAACGGATGATAATTACCAAAGCGAGTCAGTGTTAGAGCTAGAAACCAACCAAGACACGCTTACTTATCGTGAGCCAGAGCTGGTGGCTTTATTAGCTTGTCCAGATGAGCAAGAGAACTTTTTCATGATGGACGATGGCGACGAAAACCTTGGCGAGTCCTTAGAACCGCTAATGCTGCGTATTGCTTCGCACCATGTTCCTATTGGTAGTGTACTGGAATGGGATGAAGAAAACGCCGAGGGATTACGAACCGTGTGGTGGTACGTACATAAAGCCGTTGGCTATGGCACAGTGAATGTGGGCGTGATTTATATCTGCATACCAATGCGTGATTTTAACAAATTACTTAAGTAGAAAATTCACCACATAATGCAGCACCACCTTTAATGGCTAGGGTGCTCCCTGCAAAAGAGCAGAGAGGGGAATACAACATCTTAATATATAACATTTGCGATGTTATTTAATTTTCTATCCAATAAAGCAATGGGGATTGGACAACTTAAATAGAACCCTTGAACTAGCTCACAATCTAACTCTTCTAGAACACACAACTGTTCAAGGGTCTCTACCCCTTCAGCAACGACTTGAATACCAAATCCCTTTGCGATGTTGACGATGCCGGAAGTGATCGCTCTTGAGCGATAATCAATAGCGATGTTTTTAATGAAGCTTCGATCTATTTTTATTTCATCGACATCCAACTTGTTGAATATTGCAAATGAGGTATAGCCAACACCGAAGTCATCAATAGAGAACTTTACACCAGATTTCTTGAGTTCTCTGACTAGACTTGCGCATTGATCAACATCGTTTAACGTTGCTGTCTCTGTGATTTCCAAGCAGAGGTATTGTGCAAAATCAAGATCTTTTTTTAAGTAATTTTCGATACGATGCATATCTTCAATGCTATTTAGCTCAGTAGCAGAAAGGTTCACTGATACCTCTTGAATGGCTCGTCCTAGAAGCTGAGTTTCTCTAAGTTGCTTTGATGCTTGCTTGAGGACTAGTTCTGTTAGAGCGCTGCAGAGATTGTTCTCTTCTGCCAGTGTGATAAATACTGCAGGAGATATATCTCCATATTCGGGGTGTTTCCATCGAGAGAGCACTTCAACTCCAGCGACTCTCTTATCTTTAAGGCAATACTTTGGTTGAAAAACAATCTGTATTTGGTTTTCTCGTATTGCGTTACGTAAGTCTGAAGTCATCTGCTGTCTCTGGAGCTCATGTTTAGCGAGCTCTTTGTCGTGGTAGCAGACAGTATTTTTCGTGATTTTTGCTTGAGCAAGTGCATATTTAGCTGACGACATGAGCTGTTTTACACTTTCCCCATCAAATGGATAAAGCGCAACACCAATGGAGCATGTCAAATCAATACCATGACGTTTTGAGTTCTGCTTAAACTGCCTTTGAATAAGTGCTAAGTGCATATCAACTTGACTTTCGCTTTCCATACGAATCAAACAAGCAAATCCATCAGAATGCACCCTTGAAGAGAAAAGTGGAGAAACGGTAGAAGAGTTAATCGATTGTGCGATATCTTTTAGAAACAGATTACTCTTTACAAAACCGATTCGGTCGGAAACGGGCTTAAAATTGTCTATATCGAGAAGAAATAAAACATAATGTTCATCCTTTTTTGTATTACGAAACTTTTGTTCCAAATAGCGAAAAAAGACGTAGGGGCTATGTAAACCGGTTACATAGTCAATGTCATTGGCTCGTTCAATATACCTGTTGTTCTTTTTTATCAGCCCCCATAGCAAGAAAGAGGTGATCACAACAAATAGCATTCCTTTTAGTGACTGAACCGAGGTGTATACTTGTTGATTGTTAGATAGGAGCTCTACCGCTTTGTCTGAGAACAATACCCACATTGACGCGAATGCAAAGTAGGACAAAACGATCTTAGCGGAGCTGAGAAAGTTTTTTTTCATATAAACCACAAAATACTCGTGTACTGCCCAAGGTTAAGAGCATACTTAAATAAGTAAACTATCACCACATTGCATATCAAGCTAGCAATATATCAATTAGATTTTCAAAACAACATATTAAACACATGCTTTTACGGATTAAGTTGACGTTTCGTCGTAACAAGAACCTCTAATTGCCCCCATCCTAATATTGTTCAGGTCTAGAGCTTAGTTGCTGTATGTTTACCATCTATGTTGCTTATATGAGTTTCAAGAAATATATAAGCTAATAAGGAAGTTGCATATCAAACATGGCTGAACTGTCAAATCTGTTCAAACTGGATTTAATCGATTTACAGTTACGAGTAGAATCACTTTTAATAGACCAATGGATGACTTAATTTATGGAATACCTGGGTGAATCAAAGCGGCTGAGAGATAAGTTAAATTTAAGACAACTGATACTATTTTTAAGCATCTTTAGTATGATGGTCACCCTTCTAAACGCTTTTTACTCCATATATCATGTTCAACGTGAACTAACTGTCACTAACACCATTGAATCCAATCGTGTTTATGCTGAAAAAATGGCCAGAATGACGGACACTTTCATTGAATCAGCACTATCACAATTGGAGTACAGCGCACTTATGCTTAGAAGCAAGGTGCGAGATACAGATGAGTTGCAACAAGAAGTGGATCGGTTGAGGCTCCAAACCAATGCCTTTAACTCTGTAGTCATCGTCAATGCGAAGGGAA
Organism: Vibrio sp. 11-4(1); assembly: GCF_013048625.1. Taxonomy (NCBI): domain Bacteria; kingdom Pseudomonadati; phylum Pseudomonadota; class Gammaproteobacteria; order Vibrionales; family Vibrionaceae; genus Vibrio; species Vibrio sp. 11-4(1). The sequence continues at coordinate 94,701 of NZ_VHSY01000010.1, forward strand.
TTATTGTTGCCGTTTCACCTGAAGCAATACAAGTGAAAGGTGTCCAATTAACAAGTGAAAGTTCGCTACAATCATTGAAAGCTAAGTCTCCAATCGTGACTGATCCCTTCGTATCTCCTGCAGGTAATTATCTGATAAGTATTTCCCACCCTATTTTCTCCGAACAAAAAGAGTATTTAGGATATGTCAGTGGCTCTATTTATCTCGATAAGAAGAACATGTTAATGAGCATACTTGGGCAACATAGCTATAGAGATGGGTCATACCTCTACGTTGTGGATAAGAATCAGACATTGATCTATCACCCTGATCGGCAAAGAGTGGGAGAAGTCATTGTTAATAATGACGCGATAAATGATGTTATTCAGGGAAATAAAGGTGGTAAAGCCATCATTAACTCCAAGGGTATTGATATGCTTACTGGGTACGCACCAGTTAATGCTTCAGGTTGGGGGATAGTTGCACAGAAATCAGAAGGCTTAACTTTTTCTGTACTTAACGACCAAATGTGGGATGTGCTTGTAGAAACTTTTCCAATTGGAGCCATCACGCTTTTAGTTATTTGGATATCTGCGGCTTTTATCTCAAAACCGTTGTGGCAGCTAGCTAATGTAGTCAAAAGCTTTGAAAACCGTACTTCTGCTATACGAGACTTAAATGAAGTTAAACCTTGGTATTTTGAAGCTTCACATCTAAAGTGTTCATTTCTCAGCGCATTCAACATTGTATCCAACACCATTGACCAACTGCATATCGATACTTTAACGGATTCAATGACTGGGCTGTTAAACCGTCGAGGTTTAGATAAAGCCATTGATAACTTGCGTATACAAAACACTCCATTTTCTGTGCTCGCTCTGGATGTTGACTATTTCAAAAAAGTCAATGATACCTTTGGCCATGATGCCGGTGATGCCTTACTTGTCAGTGTGGCAAATATTATCAAGGCTCAGGCGAGAGAGATGGATATTGTCTGCCGCTCTGGCGGAGAGGAGTTTATGGTCTTTTTAGTTAAAACTGACATACGTCAAGCTGAATACGTTGCTGAGAGAATCCGAAAAGCCATTGATTCAAACGAGTTTGATGTTGTAGGTCACGTGACTATTTCTATCGGCATGTCTCAATGGTTTGCAGAAAGAGAACCGATCAACGCTATTCTTAAAGGTGCTGATGATGCGCTTTACCAGGCAAAACATAACGGTAGAAATAGAACTGAGGTGCATAAGGTCAACTGACTCGATCAATTTAATGTGTCATTTACTTTAGGTTCGTTGTAACTTAATTCAGACTTAGCGAACATATAAAGTTCACAACTTCAAGATACCTTTACTCTTAAAATTCAAGTGTATTAGGTTGAGCTGTCTCATAAGAATTTTTTTGTCAAGTCAAGCAAGCGAAACTTGTTACCAAGCTTCGTCTATCTCGTAATCCAACATGTAAGTAGTCTCGATGTAAAAAACATAATCTTTTACAGGTTAGCTCATTTCTCGCTCCTCAAGTTGCGAGTAGTAAGAAATGCTATCTGCTTCTAAAGCTTTATTTTACTGGATTGAGCTCGAACCCAATTTTAAGAGTAAGTAACGTAATATTGCAGCACCTTAATTATAAACATCAAACGCATATTGAAATTGCCGCGTGTGCCGAATCATTCTTGAGCGATTAATTTTACGAACAAAACAAACCTTAGCAATATGATTTATATGAACTTATCTCGCTCATCCAAACATTCATCTGAAGCCATTTCAAACTCGCGACATATCCAAGGACGATTTTCATAAATTTTGCACATTAAGCTATCTCTATCTAAAGCAGCACACCAACCATCACTTAGACGCAGCATTGCCTCACTACCATACTGATCACGTTTGATGAATTGTTCTGGTACTCCCGTATCAGAAATGATCATTACTTCAAGCCGACAACAGCATGCTTTACAGTTAGAACAAGATATATTTGAGGAATAAGCTGGTGTAGAAAAGGTGGGTATGTTCATAAGTAGCTACATTTTGATTAATTACACATAATACCGTAATTTAGTACAAACTACCTTACTTCTGATGTTCGCTACCTTGTGGATCATAATGCCCTGTAAAGGTATCAACCACGCTAATACCTTAGTTAAACAATTGTGTCATAAACACTAAACTGGCTTGGAGTGAAAGCGCCAAGTGTTACGAAGCCATCTCGAACAGTTTGTTATATGCTTGTATTGCACCTATAATTTATGCGCACACACAATACGCACAGGTTACTATCATGAGAAACGCATATAGTACGCAAGCACCAAAGAAAGCTACAAACTTAAGCTTAAACAGTGAGTTACTTGCGGAGGCTAAACGCTTAAATATAAACCTTTCGGCAACAATGGAAAAGGCACTTGAAAAAGAAGTACGTCAACGCCTTAAAGCTGAATGGTTAAAGCAAAATTCTGAGGCCATTAATGCTTGTAACGAGCTAACTGAAAATCACGGACTATTTTCTGATTCTTACCGAGTATTCTAATGTCACAATTCTCGCTATACAAAAACAACGATAAAAACACTGCAACCGCATATCCATACTTTGTTGACGTTCAAAGTGGATTGCTGGATACATTGAACACTCGGTTAGTTATTCCGTTGACGCCTATTGAGCTGTTAGAGAAAAAAGCACCCACTCATCTATGCCCCATAATCCATATTGATGAAGGTGACTTCGTAATTCTGACGCATCAAATGGCAAGTGTACCAACCAAAATTCTAAGAGAACCTGTAAGCAATCTAAGCACTTTTAGAGACGAGATCATCTCTGCTATCGACTTTCTTATTACGGGCATATAACGCCAGCCACGCAATCACGACACTTAACTTGGACGCCGTAAACACTAAACTTGACCCAAACTAAAAATGCCAAGCGTGGGGAATCACTCTTAAATGCTTTCATTTCTATCCCCTAAAATTGCCAGAATGGTAAGTTAAATATCCACCCCATAACAGTAAACGCTGTTAGCAGTAGACCAAAAAGAAATCCCAGTAAGCCGCCATTGTATCACTTGTTTCAGCATGACAAATTCAGGGATACTCGCAGCGACAGTGCTCATACAAAACGCTAATGTCGTACTAATGGGAAGACCATTTCTCAGTAGACTCTCCATGATAGGAATCACCCCCGTCGCATTAGAATACAGAGGGATACCAATCAATACTGAAACTGGAACCGACCACCACTGACCTGCGCCTAATTGACATCCTCCCCTAGCTGATTCGCTAGGGGATTCCCATTACATGGGCGCACGCTAAATTGCTTTAGGTGCAAGTTCCTGATTCATCAAGCGGCTAACGCCGACTCTCCACAGGCTAACAAGCGGTGTCCCCGCTCTAAAATATTTAATGCGCCAACAATATCTGCATTGTTGGTGTAACCACACTTAATACACTCAAAATGAGATTGAGTTTTACGGTTATCTTTCGATACATGACTGCAACAAGGGCAGGTTTGGCTTGTGTATTGCGCTGGCACAGCGACAACTAAACCACCATTCCATAATTGCTTGTACTCTAGTTGTCTTCTGAACTCATACCAACCCTGATCAAGTATTGATTTGTTCAGCCCTGACTTAGCTTTCACGTTTTTACCGTGCTTTTCTGCATTGCCTTTTGCTGACTTAGACATGTTTGATACACGTAAGTCCTCAATCACTATCATCGCGTGGTTCTTGCTGATTTGATGTGAGGCTTTATGTAAGTAGTCCTTGCGACAATTCGCAATGAGAGTGTGTAGCTTTTGAATTTTGGCTTTCTGTTTCTGCCAGTTAGCAGAAAACTTAACCTTTCTTGATAGCTTGCGCTGTTCGACAGCTAAGCGCTTTTCATGCTTACGGAATGCGTTAAGCGGTTTTAGATATGAGCCGTCTGACAATGTGACTAACTTGGCAACACCCATATCAATACCAACGGCAGAGCTAGAGGTATGCTTAGGTTCATCAATTTCTTGCTCAACTTGGAACGAGATATACCAGTGACCAGACTTAAAACTAACAGTACAGTTCTTAATGTTGCCTTGTACTTCTTGTGATTTGCGAAACTTCAGCCAGCCAAGCTTGCTCGGTAGCTTTACACGCTTACCATCTAGTTCGCAGTATTTGTTGAAGTTAACAAAGCGCACTGAATCTTGGTTTTTGCCTTTATTTTTAAATCTAGGCTTATCAGCAGCTAATGACTTGTCGAAGCATCGCATCCAAGCCGTATGAAGGTCTTTGAGCTTTTGCTGTAGATTGTCAGTGTATGCCTCTTTGAGCCAAGCAAGATCGTCTTCTTTCTTCCATTGCGTGAGTTGCTTACACAGTTCAGCGTAGTTCGGGATCTTCTCGCCAGAGTCCAACTTGTTTAAGCAGTGGCGCAAGCCTTGATTCCACACAAATCGAGCATGACCGCAAAGCACAGCAAGTCTAGCCGCTTGGGTAGCGGTAGGTTCTAACCGAAATTTGTATGCTTTGCGTATTAACATGACAATCAGTGTGAATCTTGATAATATATTTATATTATCAACTTACATACAAAAGACAATATCAGTGTGCGATAATTTTAATAAGGGTAGGCATAGTTGTTATTCACTGCATTTACATATCGTTTTCGTGACAAAATACAGAAAGAAAGTGTTTGGAGATTTGCATCTACAAAGTCTTGAGGCGACTTTCAGGGAGCTTTGTTTGGGCTTTGATGCGGAGCTAAAGGAATTTAACGGAGAGCCTGACCATGTTCATTTGCTAATATCAACATCTCCGAATACACCTAGCGTTGCAAAATTGGTGAACTCGTTAAAAGCAACCAGTTCACGCAGGATTCGCAGGGAATTTAATGATGTAGCAGGAGCGTTTGGTAAGAATGTGCTTTGGAGTCGGTCTTACTTTGCTGGAACATGTGGAGGTGCGCCACTAACTGTTATTCGTCAGTACATCGAGCAACAGGATAGACCGCATTAAGGCGCTATCGCACCTTTGGCTATTCCCCTCCCTGCTCTTTCGCAGGGAGCACCCTAGCCATTAAAGGTGGTACTACTATGCGGAACACATCCATAGGTAACTCGATGATCAGAGTAACTTTTATGTGGTGAAGCACTGCTGGTTTGGGTTACGTAGTTCAATGATGGTATTACTTTGATCAACACGGTTAAATGCCTCATCACTTATATTTGCGTGATCAAAATCAGTACGAAATAGATCCGCACGATACAAATCGACCTTACTCATTTGTGCATAACTCATGTCTGCGTTTCTCAAATCCGCATCGCGGAACGTTGCGTTGTTCAGGTTAGCGTGACTGAAATTGGCATAAGTAATGTCAGCCTCATTCATATTCGTACCTGATAAATTGGCGCCACTGAAGTTGGTGCGGGTGAGATTGGCGCAACGCAAATCAGCATTTTTAATTGTACGATTGCTTAGGTCGGCATTACATAATTGTGCACGCTCACCGCCTTGCTTGTCTAACCACAGTTTGTGTTGCTCAAGAACTGAATCAAGCTCTTGTTGAGTGTATGTATTCATACTTCACACCTCTATTCTCATAGGGGATACCAATATTAGGCCCCCCTTTATCTTGATTTAGCTAATCTTGCTGTGCCATATCTCGCTATCTGGGCCAATAACACATTCGCCGTCTACTCTCATTGATAACCGAATAAGACAGCGTTTGGCCACTTCCTTGAAATCGTCTTCGGGTAAATGTCTTACCGAGTCGACCAAGGCTTGACAATGCGGGGCGGTTTGCTCTTTTAAAGTGTAGAAAACCCATTTCCCCTTTTTCTCGTGGTTCAGGAGGCCAGCTTTGTAAAGTATTTTAAGATTACGAGATACGTTGTATTGAGTTTCACCAATGATGTCCATTGCTTCAGCTACTGCCATGCATTCATCAACATGCAGGAACAACCAGAACAATCGCAATCGATTTGGTTCTGATAAGGCTTTTAACGAATCAATGTATTTTTCATCCATCATGGTTTTACCCTTTCAACTGATTGGCGCCACTCTCGATGAGTGGCGCGAGTTTTATATTGTTCAGAGTAACCGATTTTACACAACGTATTGGAAGATAGCGCCCCCAATGATCGCTGTCGTTAAGACTATCCCTACAAACGCGATTACTGCTTTTCTTTTTAGAACTGCAGATACTAACGCGATTTCAGGCAAACTGGCACCTGTACCGCCAATAATTAGTGCCAATGCGGCCCCTAAGCCCATTCCTTTAGCTATTAACACGTTAAGTAGCGGGATCGCCATCTCGATACGTAGGTAAAGCGGGATACCAATAAATGAAGCCACCACGATAGATTGGAAGCTATCACCACCCACATATTTATCTACTAAGTCCGCTGGTAGGTAAACCGCAGAGAATCCGCTGATCGCTGCACCTAACAATACGTATGGGATTATTCGTTTGAATAAAGACCAAGCTCCAGCCATTGCATTGCGCGGTCTTGAGGTAGAAGAAAGTGCTGCGCCACAAGTAGAAGTGTTGCTGCCGCATCCTTTACTTTTGTTGTCTTCTAATTCATCGGCACGCTTGATTTCATTTTTCCAAGGCGACTTGGAGATCACGTAGCCACCCAATACCGCAGCGGTGAACGTCACCAAGAAGTACACCACAGTGATCTTTAATCCGAAAGTGGCATACACCATCGCTAATACAATGAAGTTACACAATGGTGCAGAAATAATGAAGCTCATTACTGTACCCAAGGATGCGCCCATTGATGCCATTGCCATGGTTACAGGAACAACCGCAGCACTACAAAATGGGGTTAACATGCCAAACAGTGTACCCAAAAGGGTTCCCCATTTATCGTGTTTGGTCAGCGCTGATTGGAGTTTTTTTTGGGGGATGTATTCGCGCATGATGCCGGTTAAAAGTGACACGATGGCGATGATAAGAACTAAGCCTTTCGCTACATAAAAGAACTCGTTGAACGCAATAAGTAATTTAGTATCCAAAATTGTAATCTCTAGCAAGTAAAAAGAGATTTTGGATAATATACACGCATGCACGATTGTGCAAGTGTGTATATTATTTTATTAGTCGTTAGAGATCGATAGGCTTGCTTATGACCTATAGTTTATTGTCGAAAGATATTTATTAAGTATTGGAAAAAGTATGGGCGTTTCAGATCACGGCATGCTCAATATTTGCCCATAGAAAGACCTTGTCTTCAATAGATAATCCCTAAACACAGTCTACACCAACGACATGTCTGGACAGGGCATCATATCTTGAAGAGAGCGGCATTGAGTTGTTAAAACAATGGTGGGCGATGACAAATGTCAGTCATAGTGCGCGTTGGTATGTGGATTTGGAGAGTACAGCGAGAGTCGATCAGCATCATAATATTGAAAGGCGGAGAAGTAGACTTTGCGTTCATATTTCTTGATAATCAGCTGCTTGGTTAGTCAGTTTGATCCCAGAAGGCGAAGTTAGTTAGAACGCTCAAGCATGAAAAAGTGCTATATTGAATACATCACATCTTCACGCCCCCCCACAAAAGGAATTATACTATGCCGACCTACCAGGTCACTTACTTCAACGCGAAACACGCCGTAATGGATAGCGAATCTATATTCATGAAAAGTCTAACCAACGCAAAGCGTTCCGCAGAGCATCATGCACCAGAGGGTACTGACCAAATTGAAATCAAAGATTTAATGGATAAAGTTCTGACTCGATTGATGCTTGAACAAGGCTGGGTTGATAACATCGAAGACTGATATTGCCGAGCAATCACGGTTCGTTTGGAGTGTCATCAATAAATACACAGGCTTGCTTAGTTTTTCGTACTAGCCTTTGACAAAATTTAATTTGTTTGTCTGTCAAAGCTTGTTCACGGTTGAGTTGGTCGAGTAAACCTGAAAGCATGTCTCTTTCCAAGTTACTCAGTTTTTCAGAATGCATGAGGAGTGTCGTATTGATAAGTTCAGAGAGGTTTCTTGAACTCACAATCCCCATTCCTTATTCCACTTCTTTTGTTCCTCAATATCTTCTGTTCGTTTGCGGACATCCTTTCTCTTAAGCTCTTCTGGTATCCATTTAATCCTTTTTCCTTTCGGATTAAGACCAAGTTGTTTCTGCTTTTGTGTCGGGTTAGGTAATTTGCTCACATATAATCCTATTTTGATGGTTGACTGAATTTCGCACCGCATCCACGTTGGCTATGAAATAAACAATGATACTACACAAGTCAGCATAAAATAGACAAAAGTGAGTAGCACTAGTTAAATTAGCATTGTAAGTATCGCAAAAACTAGCTAGTTGCAACTTCGGCTATTTGCTCGCAGTCGGCATAAAGTCGTTTTTTGTTAGCGAATGCATTGGAAACTTACTAATGCTTTTTAAAATCATAACCTTACAGCCAAATTAAAATATGACCGAAGACTAAACTAACTATTTTCAATTTAAGACTTATACTTAAAGTAGCTCCGCGAATTTGAGTTATTTTTTCATTATAAAACAAGTTTCCTTTCACAGTTATTTTCGAAATTTTTCGTTTAACTTCTGCGACAGCCCTCTTGAGTGACTATGAAATAGCTCTAGTTACCAGAGCCTTAACCTATAGGATTAGTCGAGGTATATATGTCTGACAGAGAAACTGGATCAGTAAAATGGTTTAACGAGAATAAAGGCTTTGGATTTATCACCAAAGATAGTGATGGCAAGGATATTTTTGTCCATTTCCGTTCGATTTCGTCTGATGGGTTTAAGACCCTGTTGGAAGGGCAAAAAGTAAGTTTTGAAGTTGAACCAGGTGAGAAAGGACCGCACGCAACAAACGTGGCTCTCATCTAGATACGGCTGAAGGCATAGCAATCAAAAGCTTTGCCTTCATTTTTTGTCTAGTTATTGTTTGATGGTAAAAGTCCATTCCAACTTCTTCCTTCTTTTCGAAATTCAACTCTGGTCCTTTCAGGTTATAGATTTTCAGCTGATCAAAGCTATTTGGATATGGGAAATATAAAAGTGTCCCAGAAAACAGTCTATGACAAGGAGGTGCCTTTTATAAAGGTCAACCATCATTGAAAGGAAACAAATCATGATACCCACCAACGAGAAAACATGGCGCCAAACATATCTAAGTTCACTGAATTTAAAAGGTACAGAATACAGATACTGGTCATTAAAAAAACTTGCCCAAGATTATCAAGTAAACCTGTCCAAAATTCCCGTAACTAAACGTCTGCTTATTGAAAATGTAATGCGACAAACCTCTGATTTAAAAGAGTCATCTCAAATTATTGAAGCATTGCTCTTTAAAAATAAGGCTCTCGACTCAGAGAGCAACGGTAATTCATCAGAATTAAGTTTCTATCCTAGTAGAGTACTGATGCAGGACTATACTGGGATACCTGCTTTAGTCGATTTAGCCGCAATAAGAGATGCAGTAGCTCAAGAAGGCGGAGATCCGAGTTATGTAACGCCTAAATGTCCGGTTGATCTTGTCATAGACCATTCGTTAATTGTTTATCAATCAGGTTCAGAATCTTCGATACAAACAAATCGCGCACATGAAATGGCACGAAATAGAGAGCGTTATACATTTCTAAAATGGGCACAAAAGAACTTCCGTAACTTGACAGTGATCCCTCCCGGTAAGGGGATATGCCATCAAGTTAATCTGGAATATCTATCTCAAGTTGTGCGCGAAGACGAAAAAAGAGTGTTAACACCAGACACGGTAATAGGAACCGATAGCCACACCACTATGATAAACGGGTTAGGCGTGTTGGGTTGGGGAGTGGGAGGCATAGAAGCCGAAGCTGCAATGCTTGGTCAGCCACTAAATATCGCTATCCCACGAGTTGTCGGAGTACGTCTTGATGGGCAATTGCGTCCCGGTGTGACTGCGACCGATTTGGTTTTGACGATCACAGAAAGGTTAAGGTCTCATGGCGTGGTTGGTAAGTTCGTTGAGTACTATGGTGACGGCTTAGCAACTCTATCGGTGGCAGACCGAGCAACGCTTGCCAATATGGCACCAGAGTATGGAGCCACTTGCGGATTTTTCCCAATTGATGAAAATACTATCGCCTATTTAACCCTGACAAACCGCCCTTCTTCACTGATTGATAGAGTGCGGGCGTACGCTCTAGAGCAAGATCTATGGTGGGATACAAACCGCCCTTCACCAGAGTATGACGAAAATGTTGTAGTCGATTTATCTGCTATCGGTACCTCAATAGCAGGGCCCAAACGACCTCAAGACAGACTTAATATCAGCGCCATTAAGCAAGCGACTCTTGACCAATGTGCTATTGAAGGTGCCGCAAACTCAAGCCAGCCAGGCTCATCCAGACCCTTACATAATGGTGATGTCGTCATTGCAGCTATCACCTCGTGCACTAACACGTCAAACCCCGCTGTTATGCTGACTGCGGGTTTGGTGGCTAAGGCAGCAGTTAAAAAAGGGTTAACCATTCCTAGCTACGTCAAAACTTCTCTCGCCCCCGGTTCATTAGCTGTCGCTCGATATCTCAATGATACGGGTTTGCAAGACTACCTCGACCTATTGGGATTTCATCGAGTTGGATACGGTTGCACAACATGCATTGGTAACTCTGGCCCATTAAAAAACAATCTTGAAACTGAGATCTTGGAAAACAGCCTGAATGTATCGGCGGTATTATCAGGTAATCGCAACTTTGAAGGTAGAGTACACCCCTCTGTTAGCCTAAACTGGCTTGCCTCGCCACCTTTAGTCGTCGCATTTGCGTTAGCGGGTACGACCTGTATTGACTTAGAAATAGACCCAATTGCGCTCAATACTAACAACGAGCCCGTCTATCTAAAAGATCTGTGGCCAAGCCAAGCCATGCTAGATGAAATGCTAAATCAAGTCCATGAGAGCCACTTTAGATTGAGTTACAGCGACATTACTGAAGGTGATGAAGAGTGGGAGCAATTGTCAATGAAAGATAGCCCCTGCTACCCTTGGGACGAAGGCTCCACTTACATACAACGCCCTCCTTTTTTGGAAGTACCACCGCCGACTTTTCCTGTTGAATCAGCGCGTGTATTAGCCATTTTGGGGGATTCAATTACGACCGACCATATTTCACCAGCAGGCCGCATTTCAGAGCATAGTCCGGCGGGTCAATATCTACTTTCAAAAAACATCACACCCGAAGAGTTTAATAGTTATGGTTCACGCCGAGGAAATCATCACATCATGGTTCGTGGGACTTTTTCAAATGTACGTTTGGAAAACAAAATCGCCTTACCGACGATAGGCGGTGTCACGCGATGTTATGGCGATACCAAACTGGATGACTGTAACATGTCAACCACTGAGAAAGCGCCTCCCATCATTCCTATTTACGACGCCAGCAGGAGGTCAATCGAACTTAACGTTCCGTTGGTAATATTTGCTGGCAAAG
>NZ_VHSY01000011.1:0-103193 GCF_013048625.1 Vibrio sp. 11-4(1)
GAAGCTCTGCAATGAAATTGCACACAAATTAAATACGCGCCCACGCAAAAGACTTGGGTATAGGACACCAACGGAGTATATTCATGCGCATCTGTAAAAAGTGTCGCACTTCAAACTTGATACTAAGGATTCTAATTTATCGCAAACTATACTCCCCCCCCCCCCCAGTATTAAATACTACCCCCCAGTATAAATTGAGTGCTACATTATCAGTTAGAATAACTCGACCCGTAACTTAAAGAAGATAAGACATGTCGCATACAACCAGAGATCAAAAGAAGCTCAACACTCGAGTCAGTAAAATACAGGGTCAGGTGAATGGACTTAAAAAAATGCTGGAAGAAGAGCATGAATGCCAAGATGTGTTGCAGCAGATTGCCGCTATTCGGGGGGCAGTAAATGGTTTGATGCGAGAAGTAATTAAAGGTCACTTACTTGAGCACGTCGTATTGGAGGAAGAATTAGAAAAGCGTGAAGCTGATATGGAAGTTGTACTAAAAGTGTTGGACTCCTATATCAAATAACACGATTTCATGAATTTTTTGAAGTGCCATTATCGAATTTCATTAAAATAGATAACGCACGTCCTAAGGCGATAATTTGCAAATGCCTCGCTCGATATCCAACACATAAACATTTATTTTCTAAGACTCGAGTCGCAGCGAACATATTGCCTGCATAGTAAACTCCATGCATTTAAACTGTACATGGAGGTTACTATGCCTGGTGCTTTCGCACATATCACTGCGGTAAATGAAGCTTCTGCTAATAATGCATTGATGAAGTTAAACATACCTCAAGAAGCAAAAAAGGCTTTAGCTCAAAATAAACGGTATTTAGAGCTCGGTTGTGTAAGCCCCGACTATCCTTACCTTGCTCTAATGAATTCTGCGCAAAATAAGTGGGCAGATAAAATGCATTACAACCACGTTGGTAAGCTAATTGATGCTCTTATTCAACAGGTAAAAGCCGAAGATAACGAACACTTTGAAAAAGCCTTCTCATGGTTATGTGGCTTTGTAGCACATGTAGCAACCGATATTACTCTTCATCCTGTTGTTGAATTAAAAGTGGGCCCTTACGCAGAAAACGCCCAGCACCACAGAATTTGCGAAATGCACCAAGATGCTTATATTTGGCCATCCAGGATGCAACTCGGAAGTATTGGCCTTGCAGATAGAGTCAGAGAAAACATCGGCAGTTGTGTGGACCAGATTAACAACAACCTAATAGATCCAGTTATTCGTACTATTTGGTCTAGTGCCCTTTCAGCTACTTACCCTGAATATGCTAAAGAATGCGAACCTGACGTAAACGTCTGGCACGAAGGATTTCAATCCGTTGTGGATAATGCAGAGGAGTCGCATCGCTTATTTCCTTGGGCGAGGCATGTGGCTTCTAAACTAGGGTTAACTTACCCACTTCCAAACGAAGTTGATTCTACTTATATTCAGGATTTAGAAACGCCAGATGGTATTAAGCACTACGATGAAATTTTTGATAAGGCGATTAAGACAATCCAAATATTTTGGGAAAAGCTGGCAGCTTCCATTTATGAAAACCAAGACACTGGCTTTTTTGAAAATTGGAATTTAGACACTGGTCGAAATGAAAACGGACAGCTTAGTGGTTGGGGAAATCTATGAAGCTAATCATCGTTATAACCCTTCTTCTCTCATTGACTTCTTGCGCTAACAAATCTCAATATTCTGAAGAAGTCATGTTTGATATGGCCTCGATTTTAAAAGATGTAGCCCAAGCTGTTGACGGTGAGCTCAAGTTTGGAGACACAGCAGGACTAACAAAGAAAGAAATATTCGAAAATGCGATATCAGCTAATCCAGCTCAAATCACCAAACTCTCACTGTTAGCTATCGATGGAAACATTTCTAATTATCGAATTCTTTCAGAGTTTCAAGGTAATAATGCAGTTATGTTGATATGTGACGGGGATACAGCACTAATGGAAGATGCAGGTTGCAACTCAGAATTTGATAAGATCTATTGGGACTCCCCAAAACTCTACTCATGCCAAATCAAACTTGATGCGGCAGCTCTTTGTACTGATTAACAGTAGGGAAAATAGAGGAAATTTATGAGTAATACATGGCTTTAACTTATGCCTGTCATGTATTACTCACAATATGCAGAAACAGGTAATATTTAAAAAGCTCAAGCTTACCTGTAAGAAATCACTACGTTCTGTAAAGCACCTTTACAACATGCCAGCCGAACTTGGTTTTGACTAGATGTGGCGTCAGAACCTCGCCAGAAAAGCACACTTTGTCGAACTGAGGTACCATTTGACCACGGCGGAACTCACCAAGATCACCACCGCGCTTGCCTGACGGGCAAGTGGAATACTTCTTCGCTAGTGTCTGAAACTTTGCGCCTTTTTTCAGTTGCTTGATAATGTCTTCTGCTTGCTCTTTGTGCTTCACAAGAATATGTAATGCGGCTGCTGTATTTGCCATTGATCTATCTCTCACTATTCTGGTCGCACAAGTGTACCCAATCCCTTTTAACACGCCAAACATTTCTTGTTTATACCTAGGCGGCTTCAAGGCTCAAATACATGGGACTATAAAACTTTCGGCATAACAAGATTAAAATACAACCAAGTTTTGCTCAGTTAATCACTATTCTTTAAGAGATTGTCTAAAAAGCTCACATTTGTCTCTCCGATGGTTGAAGCCTTCGTCTGATAAGATTAGATTAGACACAATTCGGTGGTATCTATAAGGTTATTTCATGGCAAAAGTCGTTAGTAAAGCGAATCAATCTCAGGGCATGTTGATGTTCAAACTCACCCTGCAACAGAGTTTCGCGATAGGCACGCTAAAAGTCCGTGAAATCGTTCCGTATATGCCAACCACGAAGATCCCTTACTCGCATCATCACGTCATTGGCACCGTTACAATACGTAACTTAACGGTGCCTGTGATCGACATGTCAGCGGCTGTCGGTTTTCGTCCTATCAGTGAAGAAGAATACAAGAATTGCTACTTGATCGTGACAGACTGTTTGCGAACCGTGGTCGCCTTTATGGTTCGTAGTATTGAGAAGATCATTGAATGCGATTGGAAAGCCATTGAAACCCCACCAGCGAGTGCTGGGAAAAATATTTTCGTAACGGGTATTACTCGCTACGAAGACAAAACGGTTCAGATGCTGGATGTAGAACTGCTGCTTTCCAAAATTTATCCGCAATACGAAAACTCAAAGATCCCGATGCTGACAGATGTTGAACGTGAGCGCCTAAAAGCATTAAGCATTCTTTTGGTGGATGACTCTTCCATCGCTCGTAAACAGCTGTGTGATGCTCTTGATAGTATCAATATCGGATACCAAATTTGTAAAAATGGTTTAGACGCATTAGAGCTGATGAAAAGCGAGGCTGAGGCTCATCGACCAATCGATATTTTGGTCAGTGATATTGAGATGCCAGGGCTTGACGGCTACGAGCTAGCATTCGAAGTACAAAATAACTCCGCTCTTAATCACTCATATCGCATTTTACATACGTCGTTATCGAGCGAAATCTGTGTAGACAGAGCTCACCAAGTTGGCGCACACGAGGCGCTTGAGAAGTTCAATGCTGGTGAGCTGATTGAAGCCATGCTGCGCGGTGCAAAAGAACTAGAAGCCAAAGCTATGGCTTCTTAACTCTTAACTAAACAGCCAAGAAGCAAATTGTCGAATATGGGTGTTTTGCGGCCATTTTTTCGCGCAGAAGCTTTGATGTTCGCAGCTGCTAGTTTCTCAGGTCACTTCTTTGGCATCGAGTAACTACGAGATACAAACTCTGTCTCTTCGACTTGATTGATGTGATTAATATAAGAAGCCAAGCTATAAAGTACATTCGCCAATAAGTTCGCGTAACGAAATAGAATAGGGGCAGGTTGTTTCTTACCTGCATGTTCGATCGCAACTAATGCTCGTACCGTTTTTTTAGCTTGGCAACGGCACAAATGCAATTGACTGGATGCTGGGTGCCCTCCAGGTAGAACGAAACCTTTGAATCCACCATCAATGCGTTGCTTAAGTAATTCATAATCTGCCTTTAGCTCTTCAACTTCCGCTTCTGTAATCGCTAGCTTTCCGCGAACCGAACCATTTAGGTGATAAACATTAGGCTGCATTCTTGTCAGTATATCGCGGCTAAACTCGTCCAGATCCATCGCAAGAACTAAACCAATACGACTACAAAGTTCATCTGCCGTGATTTCAAAGTCACAAACCGGACTGTCCTCGTAAATAAAGGGATAGCAAATCTCGCTCAATTCCTTGCTCACAGGCTTCATGCTTTTGTTCCAATATAAAAAAGGGAGCCAGTATAACCTAACTCCCCTTATGCGTTCATTATTCCGAATGCTCGATATTTACATGACCGATTTACAATCAAGCACTTTCGATTTTCTTGTGACCTTCTTGAAGGTGAACAAAATCTACTAAATCATCACCAGACACTTGATACGCCTGACCAAAGCCTTTCACAAATAGCCCCAATTCTGGCTTTAAGTTAAACAACACGAAATCCTCTAGTTGGCTGAGACCATCAATAATCTCACCAAAACGTTCTTTCATTTGTCCAACAACTTGGTGCCACATCTCCGTGTCTCGCTCAACCACATTTGCCACCGCATCAAAAGTTAAGCGCTTACGAGCAAACAACTGCTTTGAAGATTCTTCATCTTCGATCATCATCAAAGAAACGTTAGGATTTTCTAAAAGGTTACGAGCATGACGAGCGATTTTAGAAATGAGTACGAAGTAGCCTTCCTGATTTTGGACATAAGGCGCGTAACTTACATTAGGGCGACCTTCTGCATCGACAGTTGCAAGCTGAAGCGTACGACGCTCCTGACGAAACTCTTTGATCTCTGGCCCTAAACGACCTTGCAAACGCTCTTGTTTAACTTGTTGATCCATATTGATACCTGACTTTACTAATTAGTATTCGAGTTGAGCCTCGATTATGTTTGTGATTACTTTTTCAATTCGGCTTGCAGGGCGCGGAATGCCGTGACTTGATCTTCAAGTAG
The DNA here is from genome assembly GCF_013048625.1 of Vibrio sp. 11-4(1). NCBI lineage: Bacteria > Pseudomonadati > Pseudomonadota > Gammaproteobacteria > Vibrionales > Vibrionaceae > Vibrio > Vibrio sp. 11-4(1). Next base: position 5,046 of record NZ_VHSY01000011.1, read on the forward strand.
CTCGCGCTTTTCGTTACGGCCTAAATAAACTTTGAAAATATTGCTTCCGCACTCAGAGAAAAAGCCAAAATAGTGACTCTCTCTGCCCATAAACGGTTTGCTGACCAATGCAACATTTTTAACATTATCTAGCTTCAAGTGACCGTGTAGCTCACCTTCTCTGCCCATTAAATTGTAATAGCCACGCGCTACTTTTCCCTTTGGGAATGGCGCTTTGACTTCAAAAATAGAGCCAAAAGAGTGAACAATAGTCGTCACTGGGCCGAAGCCAACCAAACCTTCTAGAATGCTTTGTGCTTGCGCTCCTGGAGCGATGGCCACCATTTCCTGCGGCAAAGCCGCAACAACCTCAAATTCAGAAATACCGAGACGTTCTGCCATCGCTGCTGGCAATAATTGCGGTTCTTGCTCTAGTAATGCTTCAACTTGTTGTTTGATTGATTCCATATGTTTTCCGTCTTTTTTCAATTTTTTCATTAATTATTGGATACCTTCGGTACGGTTTCGTTCATCTCTGACGTAAGTACCTGAATACAACCTTGAGCCAATGAAACAGCCCAGAAACTACCAGCAAGAGTAAGAAGTAGGCTGCGTTCATGCAGTTCCACTAAACCTTTTTGCTGCCACACTTTAAATAGGGGCATTAAAAATCCGAACGTGTCCTCCCCCATAAACGATGGCAGTTGGTTTGCCTGAACGATACCGCGATCAAACCCGGATTTGAGTGCAGCAAATAGTGGCTCTAGAGGGCTTTGCTTCATCATCATAGCGATGGTACTTTGCCCTTCTTTGATGGCTTTAATATAGGTCGCCAATGTGCGATGTTGCATCATTCCGTAACCACCGATATTACCTCCAGCGCCACAGCCAATTGGCAGTACCTCTGCATATGTCTTGGCTAAACTGTTGTATAAACTACGTTCACGGTTATCGATTGCCCAATGGTTCACACTCAGTTGCTTCATATGGTGTTTGGCCATAAAGTTCACACCGAGCTCATACATGCCTGCTTTTTCTGGCGTGGTAGCTGGTGGGGGGATTTTTCCTTTTTCTACAAGGTTAAGCATGGGTGCTGAACCACCGACTACCAACTGATATAAGTCCAACCCGTGTGCGCCAGTCGAGAGAAAATCATTTAAATCTTGCTCTAACACTTCTTTGGTTTGATAAGGCAAGCCGTAGAGTAAATCGATAATGACAGGAATTTTGTCATCGTTGGCAATCTCGCTAACTCGCTTTAGCACATCTTCTCTATCATCTAACCGTTTCGCGCTGCGACGCACTTGTGTATTAAAACTTTGTACACCAAAAGAGAAACGATTAAATCCACCGTCGAGAGCGCCTTGGTATAGCTCATCAGAAAAACGGTTGATGCGACCTTCTAAGGTGATTTCACAATCCGCAGCCAAAGGAAAGTGCTCATGAATCGCCTGACCTAACACGCGAACCTGTGCTGGAGACAGATCCGTTGGCGTTCCACCACCGATATACACAGCATGGAAAATACCGTTTTGTGTCCAAGGCAATGCAGCTTTCTCCTTGAGCTCCTGCATCAGTGCGTCAAAGTACTCATCAACCAGTGCGCGGCTCGCAGCATTTTGAAAGAAGTTACAAAAGGTGCAACGTACGCGACAAAATGGAACGTGAATATAAAGACAACGTTTATTGGTCGATTTAACCGAGTTAGCGGTAACGCTTGAAAAAATCGCCTGCTGCTGAGGTGGAGGTACAGGCACGCTCGCTCCGCCAGCGTGTGCCGAATGTTTCTTAACAAAGGCAAATCGCAATGGGTCAGGGCTATCGCTTCCCAACACTGATTCGTCAAATTTATCGATATCGACGCTCATATATACTCGCTTAGCTCCCACCATATAAGGGGTAGAGGCTGGTCTTTAAAAATCTGCAAGAATCATAATTTGAGCGTAATGATAATGCAATTGATAATTGATCTTATTTCGGTTGTGAGTAATAATCTGCTCAAGTTTTCATAGTTTCCCGAGATATTCCGTGAACGTACAAAGATATGTCATTGCAGGAGGTGCTTCCCTTGCCATCCATGCCGCACTTCTTTTTGTTTCTCAAGAAACGAAAGTGTTCGCGATGCCTGCTGGAAATCCAGCAAGTTCGGTAAGTTTAAACCTTGTATCGGCACCACCACCTACCGTCGAAACATCCACACCAGAAAATGTGGCGCCACCAAAAGAGCCGCAGCCTGAACCAGAAAAGAAGATCGTAAAGAAACAGGTCGTCAAGAAAGATGCTGTTAAGAAAAAGGTAGTGGAGAAAAAAACAGAGCCGGTTAAACAATCTAAGCCTAAGACGGTGGAACCAGCCAAAGCCGTAACAAAACAAGAGAATCAGCCCGAAGCCAAACCGAAGAAAAAAACGGAACCGGCGAAGAAAGAGATGGTCGCTCAGCAAACCGCGCCAGCGAGCCAATCCAAAGGGGCAACGTCTCAACCTATTTTGGTCGACAAACCAACGTTTGTGAATCAACCAACTCAGCCTCGCTACCCAAGATCTGCACAAAGACGCGGTATCGAAGGCGTAGCCTTATATGAAATATGGCTCGATGAAAATGGCAATCAAATTAAACAGGTTTTGATTGAGTCTTCCGGCACAGAATCGCTGGACGCCTCAGCGCTTCGTGCCATCAAACAGTGGCAATTTACACCACATATTTCGGGCGGGCTAAAAGTGGCTCACCGAGTACAAGTACCTGTTCGTTTTAAGTTGGATGGATAATGGAACAACTACAAGAATTACAAACTCAACTTGGCCTAATGACATGGCCTTTGATCATTTGCTCAGCCCTCACCGTCATGATCATTACCGAGCGGTTATTCCACGTTTTGATTAGCCTTGGCGTCGGGAAACGAGCCATTCGCCAAAAACTCATTGGGTTAGACCCAACGAATGGAAACGATCTTGAGACGCTTGCAGAAGAATTGTCGCATAAGCGACCGCTCCTTTATCGTGGCGTTGCCATGTTGCTTGCCCATCACTCTTTCTCAAAGTCTCTAAGAGAAGATGCCGCAGGCATTTGGCTGCAAGAAAAACGTCATCAGCTGCATTCTGGCCTTCGCTTACTGACGTTGATTGGCGTCATCAGCCCTTTGATTGGTTTACTTGGTACGGTACTTGGCTTAATTGATATGTTCAAAGGCATCGCTGTCTCAACGGGGAATATCACCCCGAATGATTTGGCAGACGGTCTAGGCTTGGCCATGCGCACTACTGCAGCAGGCCTTATTATCGCCCTTCCTGCGATTTCAGGAGCACAAATCATTGGTTTGTGGGCGGATCGTGTGATCGCCAAACTCGAACACACATTAAACTATGTCAACTTATGGCTTGAAGGTATCTCTCTGCAACACGTGTCGCCAGACAATTCAACATTAGCAGTGCGCTCTTCTGCAAAGGTCGAGGCAGAAGCACAATGATTAAAACGCCACAAGACAACACTCGTAACGACTTAACTCCTGATTTAACACCGCTGTTGGACATCATTTTTATCGTAATGGTTTTCCTGATGTTAACTGCAGCGGTCAAGCTCGATTCATTAGATGTCAATTTACCGAGTACAGAATCTCAGGCCGTTGCAAATGTCGATAAGCAATCCATCACGGTAAATATTCTCAAAGACGAGCCTTACTGGGCCATTAACGGCAAGACATACATCGATTGGGACAACTTTACCCTCGCGCTGCTAGAAGAGAGTAAATCAAGCGATAAACCGATTGTTATTGGAGCAGAAAAAACCGCGAACATTCAGTCGCTAGTTCAACTTCTCGGCTTTTTGCAAGAAAACGGAATTCAGGCAACTCAGTTACTCACTGAAGAGCCATCATAAAAATAAGTAAGATAGAGATCCTTTCAAAATGAAGAACACACGTGCCACCATTCATGCTGTTGTTACGGCAGCCATTTCCCTACTTGCGAGTAGCCAACTTTTTGCCAATGAAACACCATCATCAGAGCGTGTTGTTAGTGCAGGCAGTGCCGTCACTGAACTGTTGCTTGAACTCGACGCCAAAGATAGCTTGGTTGCTATCGACGTAACCAGTCAGTTACCAAAAGGCATGGAACTGCCTAAAGTAGGCTACCATCGCCGCCTTTCAGCAGAAGGGTTGCTCGCCTTACGTCCGACAAAAGTCATTGGCTCTGATGAGATGGGACCGAAAACAGCATTGAACCAATTAAAAGCGGCGGGGGTAGATGTAGAAATCGTCAATACCGATGCCAACGTTGAGGGCCTTTACCAACGTATCGATCAAATTGCGAACCTTATGAATCGCCAGGCTAAAGCGGAAGATTTAAAGCAAGATGTGAAAGCGCAAGTTCAAGCACTCAATGCAAATCAACCAGCTCAAGCTCAGAAAAAGAAAGTACTGTTTCTACTCATCCATGAAGGTCGACCTGCGAACGTTGCAGGATCAGAAACCACACCCGATGCAATTATTCAGCTAGCAGGCGGACTAAACCCAGCTGCTGACCAGCTGTCTTCTTACAAGCCTTTATCCACAGAAGCCATGGTAGAGATGCAGCCTGACGTTATTCTCGTTAGCGGTCGCAGCTATGAAACGCTGGGCGGTGCCGATGCGATTTTAAAAGCAATGCCACTTCTCGCCGCAACACCTGCGGGAATGAATAAAAATATCATCACGATTGACGGTCACGCCCTTGTTGGTGGTTTGGGTCTTAAAAGCCTTGTAGAAGCCGAACGTTTGAATGCGCTGCTTTACCCATAGAGACATGACATGTTGTTAAGACGTATCTCCCTTTCAACGACGTTATCCGTACTTAGCGGCTTTTTAGCATTTGTTGCTATCGCCTCTATTACAGTAGGTCCAATGAGCATTAGTTTCACTGACAGTTTGCGTAGCCTAACAGGAAGCAGTTCTGATCTCGCTCCTCACATTCAGTTGGTGATTAACGAGATCCGATTACCTCGCACCATTTTGTGTATGTTCATCGGCGCCATTTTGGCAATTTGTGGTGTGGTTATGCAGGGCTTATTCCGTAACCCGCTGGCCGAGCCCGGCATCATTGGTGTGTCTGCTGGTGCTGCACTTGGCGGTGCGTTCGCTATTGTTGTATTTGCAGAGTTTAGCCAAAACTATCCGCAACTAATGAACTTAGCTGCGCTGCCTCTTTTTGCTTTCCTAGGTGGTGCGTTGACGACCATTCTCGTTTATAAGCTCGGCACAAGTAAATTTGGTACCTCAGTTACGATTATGTTGTTAGCTGGTGTTGCCATCAGCGCGCTTTCAGGAGCGGCGATCGGTTACATGAACTTTATTGCTGATGATCAGATGCTACGAGATCTAACACTTTGGTCGATGGGCTCATTAGCTGGCGCAAATTGGTCGGGGATAGGCCTATCCACTGTCACGCTGGTCGTCCTATTATTCTGGTTCCAGAAAAAATCGATGGCGCTGAATGCTCTTCTGCTAGGGGAATCAGAAGCAAGACACTTGGGAGTTCCGGTCCAAAAACTCAAACGACAGCTTATTTTGCTCTCTGCATTGGGGGTTGGTATTACGGTGAGTATTAGTGGTGCAATTGGTTTTATCGGGCTCGTGATTCCTCACTTAGGACGCATGCTAGCAGGCCCCGACCATCGAACGCTACTGCCAATCTCTGCACTCATGGGAGCGCTGCTTCTTACCGCTGCTGATATGTTTGCTCGTATTGCCGTGGCACCAGCAGAATTACCCGTCGGTATCGTGACCGCCTTGATCGGTGCACCCTTCTTCATCTACTTATTGTTCCAGCAGAAAGGGAAGATTTTGTAATGAACCAGATCGTTTTATCGGGTAAAAACATTTCGATGAAATATGGCAAGCGCATTGTTCTCGATGACATCAATATTGATATCCGAGCTGGTGAAGTGACCGCCCTACTCGGCCCCAATGGTGCGGGAAAAAGTACTTTGCTCAAGCTTCTGTGTGGTGAAATCTCTTCAAATCATGACATCGCCTACTTCGGTAAACAAAAGCATGATTGGGAGCCTGAAAAAAGCGCAAAACACATTGCGATGCTCCCACAGCACAGTACGTTGACCTTCCCATTTTTAGCCAGAGAAGTGGTCGAATTAGGCGCGATTCCGCTATCGCTGTCCAATAAAGAAACCACTAAGTTAGCTTTACATTACATGAAACAAACCGATGTAATGCATTTGGCAGAAAGCCTCTATCCATCTTTATCTGGTGGCGAAAAGCAACGATTACATCTAGCACGCGTGATGACACAGCTACACCAATCTGGCGAGGAACGAATCTTGATGCTTGATGAGCCAACCTCTGCGTTAGATCTCGCCCACCAACACAACACGTTAAAGATTGCTCGTGAGGCCGCGAAAATACAGAACGCCGCAGTCGTTGTCGTGTTGCATGACTTGAATTTAGCCTCCCAGTACGCAGACCGACTTGTACTTTTGCATAAGGGAAAACTGGTTTGTGATGACACACCATGGAATGCACTGACGCCAGAGCGCATTGAGCACGTTTATGGCTACCGTTCCATCGTGACAAAACATCCAACTTTAGACTTTCCTCAAGTTCACGCCGCCGCTTAGCGTGTATCTCTTCTGAGCCGTCTCTTCTGCTTTCCAAACGACAAAGGCCCGCAATAATCATATTGCGGGCCTTTGCTTTGATATTTAATCGAAGCTTGGGCTCAAAAGAGCGGCGAGAAAATTACTGTGTTCTGCCTTGGCTTTACAACCAAAGCAGCAAACAAGTGTTCATCTATCGCTCTCAATTGCGATTACTTACTCATTTGGATCAATGAACGACCAATCAACCACTCGAGCTCTTTGTCACCACCTGCGCCAAACTGGCTTTCAACCATTTTGTATAAACGGTCAATTCCGTTAGCAGCAAATTCTTGCGCATTTTCGGCCGTGACAATGTGATGGAATAGCAGTCGTAAAATCGCGAGGAACTCAGCATCTTCCAGTGCTTTAATCCAACTTTGTGAAAATGCACTTAGCCCTTTATCAAACTCTAGGTGTTCAATAAACATTTTAAAGATACGGCCATCCAGTGCGGCGGTGAAGTCCGTTTTCTTAGGGAAGTGATGGCTAATACCGGTACGAGATATACCTGTCTGCTGACTTAGAGTCGTGTACGACATTTTGTCGTAACCTAGTCTTAGTAGCTGATCAACAACGGCATCCATGATCTTTTGGATAGTGATTTCGGTATCTTCTTTACTACGCTTTGGCATATTTTAAGCTCTTCTCTTTGTAAATCCATCTAACTCACTATTAAATGAGGCCAGAATGAAATCATTCTTAGCATTATACCCAAGTAGCCCAAGGCACTTCGTTAAGCGAAACCTAAAAATTGAACCGCTAACACCTGCGCATTAAGGCCATTTGGATATATGTACTGCGACTACTTAATATAAAGTTAAGTTCCAAATCATAACGTCTTTACACTGCGTAATGTGCAATTTGCAGTTATGTTTTTGTCAATACATGCTACTCAAAATAAGGCGAAAAGTTAGTCTCATCAAAACCTTGCGCCAATTATTCATCGAAACTACTCAAAGACCAAGAATGATAATTATTAAAAATAATCAATCAAGAAATAGTCTTATAAATTGTCCATTAGTTCAACTGGGCTGAGCGAAATCTCGTCACTATGTTCGTTAATTGATTTTAAATGTTGATATATATCACATTAACGTTCTTGATGATTTAGTAATCCAATCTTTAACCCTTACTTAACAAGCGCCTATTCTGTTCTTTTTTTATTCAAAACTCGTCATTTTTGTAGATACAGATCAAATACCTGATAGAATACCCTTAGTATTTACAAGAGGATTCGTTATGAGTGTCGAATTAGAAAAAAACCAAGTATGTGAAACTTGCGGCTGCGCAGGCGAGATTGGCTTCATCATCAAAGAAGGTGACGAAGTTGCCGACGTAACGGTTTTCGCACAGACAAAAACAGAGCTAGAGTCTGAACTACAAAAATACATTGAGCTCGCTAAATCAGTATGTGCTGATGTTGAATACAATGTTTCTGAAATAACAGAAGAGTCAAACCAAGCGACGGCTCGATTCAAATTTGAAGTAAGTGCTGAAAAGCTTATCTTTGAATTAAAAACTCGCTCACTCGCGCGTTAATGGAAAAAGCGAGCTCTGTGCTCGCTTTTTTATTTTTCCGTTATCCTAATATTAAACAGACCGTTTTTTGGCGTTTATTTATCTTTTTTGAATACCACCCACTTTAACGAACCATTCGTTTCAAAATCGTTCTCAGCTGTACACATCAGTAATACACCCTCAACATTAATCACGGCTCCGGTGGTGTAGGCTTTATCATCGTAGTAACAGATACGCTGACCTACCTTGCCGTCAGCGACCACCAGCGCTTTGCTTTCTGGCGTACTGTATGATTTAGCAAAAGCGGCCCCAGATAGTAGTACTGCTACAACACCAGCGACAAAAATAGACACTCTTTTTAACTTCATGAAAATCTCCCTCAGACGCTCATGATACTAACAAGGACGCTTGTTCAGTTCTTGGCAGAACCTCATATTCTTCATATCTCTACTGATATTTTTCTCACATTTACTTTTAAATAAACTATATAATCAATCACTTAATCATTCCCTAACTTGCACACTGAAGCAACTCGGCATCGTGAGAGCGTGTATGCTTTCAGATAAAGCCCTAATTTGAAGTTCTTGGGCTAAAAATCAAAAACTGTTAACAAAGTATGCATAATGAGTCTATTTAAGTATAAGATGAGCACTTAAGATCTCTATGTTTAACTAAGTCTCTGGCTATGCGTATTGTTTCCCTTTTCCTTACCTTGATGCTGCTCTGCTTCTCATCTTTCGCATATGAGCTAGATTACTACTCTAAGTTTGGTCACACCGATAATTACGGTAATCTTGATCTACGAAACAAACCTTACACCCAATTACCTTCTGGGTTAGTGGTCAAAGGCAACTTAAATATCTCGCAAACCCCGATCAAAAAGCTGCCTAAGGGGCTTGATGTTGGAGGCAGTTTGGAAGCAACCAACAGCGCACTCAAAACCATTCGCTCAGGTACAAAGATAAAAGGTTATGCGAATCTATTGGGTAGTAAGATCGAAAACTGGCCTAGGGGCATCAAACTCGGCGGTTATCTGAACTTGACGGATACACCATTAAAAACGCTCCCAGCTAAACTTCGAGTCAAAGGCGATTTAAGTGTTATTCGCACTCCTATCTCTGCTCTTCCTGAAGGATTGGTGGTTGATGGTAACCTTTATATAGGAGGATCCGCGCTACAAGTATTTCCAGACACGATGACGGTGAAAGGGAATATCTTTTTAGGTGGCAACAAGATTACCAAGTGGCCTAGCAATTTAACCCTTGGCGGGGCTGTTGCTCCTTAAAAAGTAGACGAAAAAAAGCCCCGGAAAACCGAGGCTTTAAGGCGTTCATAATCCATCAAGTTCAGTGATGAATATTACTCTTGATTGTTCACTGGGTTGGCATAGCTCGCCACCAAATAAGGTCTTGCACCTTCAGGTAACTGCTCCAATTTATCCGCGAGGTGACGCTTCACCGCCTCTGTGATGATGCTTGAATCTTCGCGTCCAGCAGCTAACAAGTTGATTGGATACAACTTGTAGTTATTGTGAATTTGGCGGTCGATTTCACCGGCAAGAGATTCTGGCGTTTCAAACTCTTGATCAATCACATCACCAAACGCGACATGCACACGGCCTTTATAACCAATGATGCCCTGAATGATGCTTTCGATATCTTCAAATTCACCTTTTTCATAACGGCCATTTTCTGCTTTTTCGTACAGCTCTTTTGCTTTGGCAATGTCACATGGATCATTTTCATAGGCAATCGAGACAGGAACGATTTTCAAAGAACGCGTGTATTCACCAAAGCTGATCTTCTGCTTGCGGCCTTCAACATGGAACATTTTTAAAATCGCAGGATCAGTAAAGTCGTTTCCATCTTTAGCTCGACCTTCCTTTTGGGCAATCCAAATTGAATTACCGGTATCAAGCGAGTGTTTAATGTAGCTCGACAGTTGTCCTAATGCTTTCATCATTTCTCTAGGCGCCTTAGCAGAGCGCTTAACGATGAAGCTTTTATTGAGTCGCATCAATTCTGTCGCACATGGCTTCTTCAGCAGGTTGTCACCAATCGCAATACGAACTGTACGGTGCCCACTTTGGTACAAGCCATAGTTTACTAGCGCAGGGTCCATCGCAATATCACGGTGGTTAGAAACGAATAAGTACGACGTGTTTTTATCCAGCTTATCCAAACCAGAAAAAGTGACGCCATCCGTTGTCTTATTCAATGTATCTTTCAGATACTTCTTCACTTCAATCTGAATCGCTTCTACAGAATCAAGCTTGCTCCATTTAGCTTTCAGGTAGATGCGCAGGATCGGGCTCATTAGCGTTTTAAACCACGCTGCTTTATTAGCAAAGCGATGATCGAGAATAGCAGTGATAAATTCATCATCTTGGATTAGACGATCCAGCGCTGCTGGAATTTCTTCGTCATTGTAAGGACGAATTTCAATATAAGGATCGGTATTGGCAGTCATTGTTCATTACATATCAAAAAAAGCTGGCACATTTTACGCATAGTTTTGCTGACAAGCAGCATTTCAACCCATACTTTTAACATGGTCATACCAGTTAAGCTACAATTTCTCATGCTAAAAAATTCTCTCAGCTGGTTGGAATCGTATAGGTTTAACGTTACCCTTAGCGCCAAAAAACACTGGTACTCATAATGAACTACGCAATTGAATTTCACGACGCTAAATACCCCTTTCTTGAAGTAGCTGCGCGCAAAAAAGCACTGAAGCACAGTCTGCTGTCTGTCGTCGAAGGGTTAGCCGTCATTAAATTGGGTAAGCAGGAGTATGCCATTGAACCAGGCCAATATTTTTGGATTCCTCAAGGATGTTTGAGCTCCCTCACCTTTTTACCTAATTCTCGTGTATATCGTTGTGATTTTTCTGTGCGTTTAAATGATGACTTCTCACAACAAGCAGGGTTTGTGAAACCTTCACCGCTGCTAAAAGCCCTCGTCGAGAAACTAGCAACAACAGCCGAGCGCTCAGATCTGCAAACCGATCTACTGACGGTAGTAAGACATGAAGTATTGACTCTCTCTCCTAAACTAGCGCACTCAACGTTGACAAAAACCATCAATCAGTGGACCCCTGGCTGTGACATGGACATTTCTAAAGAGCTGTGCTTGGTACTCACACTCCGTGAAGCAAGAAAAATGAAGCTGTCGGGAAAGAAAGAAGAGCAGATTGTCGATACGCTTTTTGCGGGTAACACAGAAGAATATGAGCAACTTTGCTTTTTGGTCTTTGGAGAAGCGCTATAAGTAGCACTCTAACGAGCCATCTTTTCAGTATTACGCAGAGTAACGCGCGCAGAAAATAGAGACTCAGATAAAAATAAAAAGGGCGTACATGGATGATGTACGCCCTTTTTATGTTCGCTCAAGGTGACTAGAAGGGAACTTCAATCTGCATCATCCAGTCAGCGTCGTAATATTCGTGCCAACGATAATCAAATCGCATTCTTGGCTGTCCGTCGGATTTATCACCAAAACCCACGCTAAACATCAGGCCATGACTACGGAGCCACTCTTCTGTGTCCATTTTGCTCTCTTCGTCTCGGAGCTCTTCCGGCATCCAAAAACCAAGCCCAAAATAATTCTTTTCTAGATTTTGGGTTAGGAGTGGTGTGTCTTCCGGCTTAATCGCCCACTCTTCCCAATAGTTTTCTGTTGGCCCTTCGAATTTCGCTTCCGCAGCATACCAAATCAACGCATCCGTACTTAATACGCCAATGGAATCTAAAATTTCTTCACAGATAGGAAGGGTGTTATCTTCAAACACAACAGAACGATCAGAAAAATAGTTACACGCAGAATGAGCTTGTGTGACCACAAGCAGCGCACATGCACTAAATACGGCTAATCTGACCATGAAAATCTGACCTCTCAGTTCCCAGATAATGTTTCTTTGTATAACCCTTCGTTAAGCAACAATTCACAGACGGACGGGGTTGTGTAGGCGTTTATGTCTTCACCCGTAACCAATGCGTTACGTATATCCGTGCTTCTGACTTTTACTTTTTCAGGGCACGCCATAACAGTCCAACGTTCCATAATCTCTTCTGCTCTACTAAATTTAGCAAATTTGAAGAAATTATCAGGACCTATGACAAAAGTTATATCGGCTGTTGGGTAGATTTCTTGAATTTTTTCTAACAACGCATAGGTTGTCACACTTTGTCCGGGTTGGTACAAAGCTTGCTCTGCATCAGAACGCCGAACATTAGAAAGTCCCATATCTTTGATGAATGCATCAACCATTTTGCACCGAGTTGGGTAATCGAGCATATTCTTGCCCCAAGCGTGTGCAATGCTAGGTTCAAGTAGCACAAGGTCAAAGTGGCTCAATGACTCAATAACACTTTTGTGCCCTAAACTAGGTGGGTTAAATGCACTACCAAAAATGGCGATTTTTTTCATATCCGGTGATTACCTGGTTGAAGAGAGTTTTCTAATCTGATGATTTCGGTATGATACTACTAATCTTTACAGCTTTTGACCCTAAAGTCGTGTTTATCAGTCTCAATTGCATGGTTTATCACCATTTGAGCAAGCGGGCTTTGGTGTCTGAAATATTTGCAGGAAAAGGAACCCTAAATGGAACAATCCATCCGTGATGAAATGCGTGTACTCCCTTCAATTGATCCGCATTTTGAAATTGAACGCCGTATTGCTTTTATTAAGCGTAAGCTACAAGAAGCAGGTTGTAAGTCACTGGTGCTTGGCATTAGTGGCGGTGTTGACTCAACCACGTTAGGTCGCCTTGCCCAGCTTGCAGTAGAACAATTGAATGCGGAATCTGGTACTGACAAATATCAGTTTATCGCAGTACGTCTGCCTTACGGTGAGCAAAAAGATGAAGATGAAGCGCAACTGGCACTCTCTTTCATCAAGCCAACACACTCTGTGTCTGTGAACATTAAAGATGGTGTTGACGGTTTGCATGCGGCGACTGATACCGCATTGCAAGGGACGGGCCTGCTTCCGACTGAAGCCGACAAAATTGATTTCGTAAAAGGTAACGTAAAAGCGCGAGCTCGTATGATTGCACAATATGAAATCGCTGGTTACGTTGGCGGCTTAGTATTGGGAACAGACCACTCAGCAGAGAACATCACCGGTTTTTACACTAAGTTTGGTGACGGCGCGTGCGACCTTGCCCCTCTATTTGGTTTAAGCAAACGTCAAGTCCGCGAGTTGGCTGCAACATTAGGCGCACCAGAACTACTTGTTAAGAAAGTACCAACGGCAGATCTAGAAGAACTAGAGCCGCAAAAAGCAGATGAAGATGCTCTGAACTTAACTTATGAACAGATCGATGACTTCTTAGAAGGCAAACCCGTTCCACAGCAAGTGAGTGATCGTCTGGTAGCGATTTACAAAGCAACGCAGCACAAACGTCAGCCAATCCCGACGATTTACGACTAAGCGATATTTTCCGTTCACTTTTAAACTCAAAACGCTGCTAAAGTTAGCAGCGTTTTTATTGAGAACCGGGGAGCCTTCTCGCTTAGTTTGTTACCGTCACGTCCGTCTCTGGAACAGCACAACACGCCAATACGGTTCCCATCGCACGTTCCTCATCTGTCAACGCAGGCACGTCCGGATGATGTACTTGACCCGACGTAAGCTGAACCTTACACGCGCCGCATAAGCCAGCACGACAGCTATTGCTAACAACCTTCCCTGCGTCTTCAAGCTGATCTAACAACGTTTTCTGATTATTCCCTACAACTTTCGTCCCATTAAAATCGATCGCTATGCTCTTCTCTAGTCTTGAAGTGACTGAAGATACGCCAAACGCTTCTTGATGGTAGTTTTCTTCTGGCAGCCCTTTTCTTAGTAGGAGATTTTTCGCTTTCTCCATAAAACCATCAGGACCACACACAAACACTTGGCGCTGTTCAACATCTTTGATTTGCTTAATGTGTGACAAACTTAAACGCCCTTTTAACCCAAACCAATCAACGGCAGGTTGCGTTAAACAGACTTTTACTTCTAGCCCTGGGTGCTCACGCTTTAACTGCTCCAACTCTGAGCGACAAGGAATATCATTTTCGGTACGACATTGATGGTAGAAAACCACGTTATCCAACTGATTGTGATCCGCTAAGTAACGCACCATCGATAGCATTGGTGTTACTCCACTGCCTGCAGAGAGTAACAATAGAGGCTGCGCTTCATGAGTTTTTAGGTGGAACTGGCCATCAGGTTGTTCTGCCTCTAAAACATCACCGACTTGTAAATTGTCTAAGAGCGAATTAGAGACTCTTCCACCTGCAATACGCTTAACAGAAATAGCATAGCGACCCGGACGAGACGGACTGGATGATAGCGTATAGCGTCGACCCACTTTCTTCCCATCAATATTCACCTCTATTGGCAGGTGTTGTCCTGGCAAGTAATTAGGCAAAGAACCTTTGTTTGGTTCTAACCATAAGGTCACAAAGTCTTGGGCGATTTCTTCACGCTCAACACATGTTAACGTCATGCGCACTGGCGAGTTATCTGCGTAAAACTCCGGTTCTTTGTACTCCAATACTTCAACTTTATCGCCTTGACGAATAATGCCTTCATTTCGCGCGACAAGATTTTGCCCGAAGAACACACCACCGACATCATTTGCACGGAACTGTTGTAAGGTTTTAAGTGGCTCCTTGCTCTCTCGGAACGTGCCTCTTTGAGTATTCACCGTAGTCAGGATACAGCGCTCGCAAGGTTTGAGAGACTCAAACTCTACCTCACCGATTCGTATGCGCTTCCATGAATCTTCTTCAAACGGCTTGGTATCAGAGACCACTAAGTTAGTACGGAACTGATCCATAGAGTGTTGCTCAGAGCTTCTTCGGTTCAGTTCATCAAGGGAAGCCTGGCTAATCACTAACACCGGATAACCATCGGCAAAGCTAACGTTTTGTCCTAGCTTTTCGCGAACACGATTCGATTGCTCACCACTAAACAACAACTCAACACGTTGACCCAATACACGACTAAACCAATCATCTGCATCATCTGTGGTGGTATATGCAGTAAAGGTGTCTTTCCAAACTGTTGCTGGCGTTTCCTGCATTTTAAAGTCTTGATAACGGATTTTAAGCGGCTCCATCCCCAAACTGCTAAACACAACCCCATCGGATAATAAGGCGGACTTAATGGTTACCATTTGCGGATACTTTCTCGCGGTAATCATAGCGCCATCAGCTTTCGCAATCATAAAACGACGATCGAAGCTCAATCCTTGCTTCTCAACCCATACTGACGACAGCGATAATCCGCCAACTGACTTAACCGGAAAAACATTAATTTGGGACAAAATGGGTTGCGACATAGCCTTCTTCCTACAGGGTGTTTTTTATTTGTTGCAGTATTGTATACCCAAATCACATTAAGTTGCAGAGTCTACTGCCTCTTCATCCATCGCAACTTTCTCGAAACCATATTCTTATAAATTTGGTTTTAGTGACAAGTATTTACTACACTCAATATTCGCGTTTTTTAACACCGTTCTGACCAAATACCGTTTGATAAAGTGTGATACGACACACATAATTCACCCAAGTTATCACTACTCCCATTTATCGATTTGGAGCTTAATTATGGATACAAGAAAACTGGTTCTGATTTTGTTATGTATCTTTCTTCCGCCTGTCGCGGTGTTTATGGAGAAAGGTCTAAATAAAGACTTTTTGATTAACCTAATATTGACGTGTTTCTTCTTTCTACCAGGTACGATCCACGCGCTTTGGTTAACAATGAAGTAACCACTTACACTCTCACTCTGTAGAAAAGTGAAAAATGGGATGAAATGTGAGGGCAATTCCTCTATCATCCTGTCGCCTAAGCGCAAGCGTTTGCTCAAAAGCAAATACGGCGCTTGGGCTCCAATCAGACAACTTTTCAATGGTGGGAGCAATTAATGACAACACTGACAATCACTCGTCCTGACGACTGGCACGTTCACTTACGCGATGGGGAAGTTCTTAAAGACACCGTTCGCGACATCAGCCGCTACAATGGCCGTGCGCTGATCATGCCAAATACCGTCCCACCAGTTACTACAACTGAGCTCGCCCTAGCCTACCGTGACCGAATTCTAAAAGAGCAACATGGCGAACAGTTTGAACCTTTGATGGCGCTTTACCTCACAGACAACACCACACCAGATGAAATACGTAAGGCTAAAGCCACCGGAAACATTGTTGCTGCCAAGCTTTATCCTGCAGGCGCTACCACAAACTCAGATTCCGGTGTGACCAATGCGAAGAACATTTACCACGTTCTCGAAGCGATGGAAGAAGTCGGAATGTTACTTCTGGTTCATGGCGAAGTAACACATCACGATGTTGATATCTTCGACCGAGAGAAAGAATTCCTTGATACTGTCCTCGCTCCTATCGTCAATGACTTCCCTAATCTTAAAATCGTTCTAGAACACATCACCACTGCCGACGCAGCAAACTTCGTTAATAACGCCTCAGATAACGTAGCTGCTACCATCACTGCTCACCACCTTCTTTTCAACCGTAACCATATGCTTGTGGGTGGTATCAAGCCTCATTTCTACTGTTTGCCAATTCTTAAGCGCAGCACCCACCAGCAAGCGCTGATCGAAGCTGCAACTAGTGGTAGCAAGAAGTTCTTCCTAGGTACTGACTCTGCGCCACATGCGAAAGGGGCAAAAGAGTCAGCTTGCGGTTGTGCTGGTTCTTACACCGCACACGCAGCGCTAGAGCTTTATGCAGAAGTATTCGAGAATGAAGGCAAGCTGGAAAACTTGGAAGCGTTTGCAAGCTTCAATGGTCCTGATTTTTACGGCATTGCGCGCAACACAGATACGGTAACGTTAGAAAAATCCGCTTGGGATGTGCCGGAAACGATGCCATTTGGCAATGATATCGTTGTGCCTATTCGAGCAAATGAACAGATCGAATGGAAAGTGAAGTAAGTACTTTACTGACGTTCCATCCATAAAAGAGGGTCATGCCTTTCTGTGAAAAGAAGTCATGACCCTTGTTGTTCTTGTCTTGTTTTGAGCTGTGATTATTAGTGGCCGCGAATTTTTTCTACAGCAGTCCACACAGCAACCACAATCAAACCCGCCACAAAGCCGATAATGCCGTTAAGCAAAATAGGCAGAATCGCTGTAGCAACCGAATGACCACTAAAGTTCATAATAATCGGCTCTACAAAGTGATGAATGGCAGGCACGTTGTGCACTACAATCCCCCCACCGACTAAAAACATCGCGGCAGTACCCACTATCGTTAACAACTTCATCAGCTTTGGTGCAAAAGCAACTAAAGCACTGCCGACTTTCGCCATCCAGCCCTTACCTTTTGAGCGAATTTCAAGGTAGAAGCCCAAGTCATCCAATTTCACGATGCCTGCTACTAAGCCATAAACACCAATGGTCATGATGACTGCAATTAAGCTCACCACTAAGATTTGCGTCACAAGGCTCGCCCCAGTCACGGTACCTAACGCAATCACAATGATTTCCGCTGAAAGAATAAAGTCCGTTCGAATCGCACCAGCAACTTTGCGTTTTTCATACTCTTCTATCGACTCGCCAGTATTAACTAACTCTTCTTTTTCTTCGTGCGGATGGGAGTGAGGGAATACTTTCTCAAGCACCTTTTCTGTCCCTTCAAAGCAGAGAAACAAGCCGCCAATTAGCAATAGTGGCATGATAAGCCATGGAATAATCGCGCTAATTAGCAATGCTGAAGGAACTAAAATCAATTTGTTTTTGAACGAGCCTTTCGCAACCGCCCAAACCACTGGAATTTCTCGCTCAGATGCAACACCAGACACTTGTTGAGCGTTTAACGCTAGGTCATCACCCAACACACCTGCGGTTTTCTTTGCCGCCATTTTCGACATTAAGGCGACATCGTCGAGTACCGTGGCAATATCATCCAACAGTGTGAGTAAACTTGCTCCAGCCATTTTTTGTCTCTTATATGAAATTGAGTAAGTAACAAAATGTAACACCAATAAATCACTCATCAAAGTGATGATTTTGCAAAGAATACTATCCCAAATGGTGTTTTATATTGCCGTTAAGATAAGACAGGTCTAGTCTTGTGATACCTTTCAGCAGTCAAAAGAAAAAGTATAGATGAAAAGTGGATACATTTACCCAATCGGTACCCCTGGCCAACCTTGGAGCGAAGAAGAACGTAAAGCTTGGTTAGCAACGCAAGAAGTAAAACGTAGCTACCAAGATGAAGTCGTCAGTAAAATCGATGCCCTACGCGAGCGTTTTGATGTTGAACAATACGGTGCGCTCTCATACAACGAGGCACGTTTCCCTCTGTTTTGTATCAAAACTCGCAACTGGGATTCAACGAAGCCTGTTGTTTTGGTCACAGGCGGCGTACACGGTTATGAAACCAGCGGTGTACATGGCGCTTTAAAGTTTGTAGAAACAGAAGCAGAGCGCTACGCAGAGCATTTCAATATTGTCGTTGCACCTTGCGTGAGCCCTTGGGGTTACGAGGTGATCAACCGCTGGAATCCAAACGCGATTGATCCAAACCGCTCTTTCTATGAAGAGAGCCCTGCCGAAGAGTCCGCTAACCTCATGAAGCTCGTTGCAACTTTAGGCGATGTGTTAATGCACATTGATCTACATGAAACGACAGACTCCGATGAAACAGAGTTCCGTCCTGCGCTTGCCGCTCGTGATGGCATTGAGTACATCGAGGGCATGATCCCAGACGGTTTTTACACAGTTGGAGATAGTGAAAACCCTCAACCCGAGTTTCAAAAAGCGGTGATTGAATCGGTTGCGAAAGTGACTCACATTGCACCTGCAGATGAAAATGGCGAAATCATTGGTTCACCAGTCGTACAGTTTGGCGTTATCAACTACCCAATGGTGAAGCTGGGTCTGTGTGGCGGCGTAACAAATTGCGTTTACGGCACGACAACGGAAGTGTACCCAGACAGCCCAACGGTGACCGACGAAGAGTGCAACGATGCGCAAGTTGCAGCCGTGGTCGGTGGTCTGAATTACGTTCTGGCTCAGTTATAATAAGCGGTTCTTATATTGCTCCGGTGTCATGCCGGAGTATTTCTTGAACATTGCGATAAAAGGGCTAGCTTGGTTATAACCTAACGTCAACGCGACTTCCTTTACGGTCTGCCCTTTACGCAGCAACTCCATAGAATGTAAATATCGCACACGTAAGCGCCACTCAGTAAAGCTCATGCCCAACTCACTCTGGCAATGTCTCGCTAACGTGCGTTCTGTGGTATGCACTTTTGCCGCCCACTCCGCCAAACTGATCTCATCCGTCGGCGATTCTTCTACTGCTTTTAAAATCGGTTCAAGATACTTATTGTCGGTTGTCGGTAAAAAGTGATGTTCGACTTCTTGCTTTGCAAGCTGGTCCAATAACACTTGTACCAATCGCTTGTCTTCATCAGTTTGCGCCACGTTAATGTCTCGCTGACGAAAGTCCTCAATAATCGATGACACGATTGGAGTCACTTTGATCAAGCTCGTTTTAGTTGGGAAATGCGCCGTCAATTCAGGGGCAATATTCAAAGAACAATATTCGATTGGCTTACGGTTGTAGCTCGTGTGACGGATTCCGGCGGGAACCCAAATAGCAAGATGTGGAGGTGCTAGAAATCTTGTGTCTTCTGCATCCATCTCCAGAATCCCACCGCTGATCAGCTGCACTTGCCCCCAAGGGTGGCTATGAATTCGTGTTTCTGTATTAGAGAGAAACGCTTCAAAATTCATAAATACATCCGATGGTGCGCGATCGATTGATAAGGAGGGGTGAAGATTTCTGGCGCTCTTTTTCAAAATTGTCTTCCTATCGCTTACGATGTCTTTTAAGAGATACTTTTTATTATAAAGACCTGCCAGACTAGCGTCATCAATAATTGTGCTATAGGGTTCTCATGATTTATTTACTTCCGTTTTTCACCGTTATGATTTGGGGTGGTAACTCAATTGTGAACAAGATGGCTGCGAGCGCCATTGAACCAAGTGCGATGAGTTTCTACCGTTGGTTTGTCGCAATGGTACTCCTAACGCCATTTTGCCTGCCTGCAATCATCAAACAACGACACATTATTCGACCTTACTTAGCTAAGTTGGCGTTTCTTGCGTTACTTGGTATGGTTCTCAACCAGTCACTTGGATACTATGCCGGTTTAACAACAACGGCCTCTAATATGGCCCTGATCACCTCTTTAGTTCCTTTGATCAGTGTGTTTTTAAGTGTCCCATTGCTCGGTAAATCTATATCAATGTTAAGTATCGTCGGTGGTGTCATTTCGCTCGGCGGCTTGGCATTTATGCTTGGTCATGGTGATATCACCTACTTTTTACATCAAGACATGACCCAAGGTGATAGCCTTATGCTGATTGCAGCCATGGTATACGCGGCTTATTGCGTGCTGCTAAAACGCTGGAAGATGCCGTTCAGTAGTTTGACTCTGGTTTACATGCAAGGCTTCTTCTCGGTTGTGATGCTTACACCACTTTGGCTCTCTAGTGAGCAACTGTTACCAAGCCAAGACGCGCTACCATTAATCGCCTATGCTGGCATTGCGGCTTCCATTTTTGCGCCGTTAATGTGGGTGAAAGCGATCGATTCAATTGGCGCTGATTCAAGTGCCATGTTCATGAACTTAATGCCCGTGGTTTCTGTCGTACTTGCTTCAACGTTGATTGGTGAGAAAATTTACGCTTACCACATTATTGGTGGGCTGTTAGTCATCTCTGGCGTTATCCTGTCGCAAATAAAAATACGACACAGAAAGCCATTGCCCAATTCTGAGATTGCCTCCACCGCCAATTAATCCCAGTTCCCCAAGCCACAGAACTACGCTGTGGCTTTTTGTTTTCAGCGTTCGAATAAAAGTTAATATTTTGTTTCATTCTCTATTCCCGAAAATTCATCTTGCTGCTAAATTGGAAAAACAATAACCCATCAAGGAAAGACAGATGAGCAGTGGTCAAAGAGACATTACCCTTCGCTTTTTAGCAGAACCCAGTGACGTCAATTTCGGCGGAAAAGTGCACGGCGGCGCCGTAATGAAATGGATCGACTTAGCAGCCTACGCCTGCTCTGCAGCGTGGAGTGGCAAATATTGCATTACTGCATACGCAGGTGGTATTCGTTTTGTTGCGCCGATTCATGTCGGCAACTTAGTCGAAGTTAGCGCGAAAGTCATTTATACCGGACGAAGCTCAATGCACATCGCGATTGACGTGCAAGCCAGTGACCCAAAGCAAATGAAAAACAGACTCACCACCCACTGTATCGTTATTATGGTTGCTGTAGATGAGAACGGGAAACCAACCGACGTGCCGAAATGGGTTCCAGAATCTGATGAAGATAAAGCCTTGGAGCAATCCGCGATCCGCCTTATGAACATGCGCAAAGAAATCGGGGAAGAGATGGAAGCGCACGTAAAATATCTCAAGTAACCTACCTCCGTTAAGAACGCTATTGACTACCTCAACGTTACTTATAACCAGAGTGTGGAGCAACATCATGGTTTTGCCATTTGCTTCACACTCGGCCTCCTCTGTCATAAATCCTTCACCTAGCTTTGCTTAAATCCTTCCACTATTTTGGAGTTGGATAGAGTTTGGATCTTGAGACTAAAAGAAACGACCTTAAGTGAAGAGACGTTGACCAATTTAAAAGCGGTCGAGTACCAGTGGGTAAGAACCATGTACGTCGAGGGGTATAACGAAACAGAAATTAACCATTACATTCAAACCTGCTTTGGCGGTGATGTCACCTTTGCAAATTTATTTCGTCGCGTCGCACTACAGCAAGAAAGCTTATACACGCTGCTTCAATACGTTGGATGTGCCCCCTCCAGTCGAGAGTTTTAATCCTTACCTACCTCAATTTTACTGATACCTGAACTCAGGTTATTTATGTGAAGTGCTACGCAGGGCATTCTCCTAGCCCTGTGTAATCCATTGCAAAGCCGCTAATCTTTATCTGCTTATTGAACAACTGTATTTAACAGGTATAAAAAAACCTGAGTCAAAACTCAGGTTATGGTTACAAAAACTGTTAGTGATTGAATCGTAAGGAACTAAGCTAACAGCCAGCTATGCGTAACGCCAATAAAAGCCAAGATATTACTGATCGGCGGCCAAACCAAAATTGTAATATCCGTGCTACGTATAAGGGCGACCATGTGGTCGCCCTTTTCTAGTTATTCTTATCAATCTCAGACCACAAGAGATTATCCTTTCACACCACCAGCGGTTAGACCACCAACCAACCAGCGTTGAGCAAGTAAGAATACGGCAGTGATTGGCACTGCTGAAAGTACAGCAGCTGCAGCAAAGTCACCCCACAAGTAGTTTTGTGGATATAGGTATTGCTGCATACCCACTGCAAGTGTGTACGAGTCTACATCAGAAAGTAGTAGTGATGCTACAGGAACTTCACCAATTACCATGATGAACGACAAGATGAATACTACCGCTAGGATTGGCACAGACAATGGAAGCAATACCAAACGGAATGCTTGCCATGGTGTCGCACCATCCAGTGCCGCCGCTTCTTCTAACGAAGAGTCAATACTTTCGAAGTAGCCTTTAATCGTCCAAACGTGCAGTGCGATACCCCCTAAGTAAGCGAATATCAGACCGCCGTGCGTGTTCAAACCAAGGAAAGGAATGTACTGACCCAATTTGTCGAACAACGCGTATAGAGCAACCAATGCCAATACCGCAGGGAACATTTGGAAGATCATCATCGCTTTTAGGATGGTGTTCTTACCTTTGAACTTCATACGAGCAAACGCATAAGCTGATGTGGTTGATAGCGCCACGATTAGGATTGCAGAAATACCACCCACTTTTACTGAGTTCCACAGCCATGTCATGACTGGGAATGGTGGCGGTGTAACTGTACCGTCTGGGTTAGTCACCGAGAAACCTAATGCCAATTTCCAGTGATCAAGCGTTGGGTTGTCTGGGATCAGGCTACCCGTTGCAAAGTTACCTTCACGGAATGAAATCGCGATGATCATCAGTAAAGGGAAAATAATCAGTGCCAAGAATGCCCACATCGCAATATGAGTAGCCCAAACACGATACTTTAATGACTTACCTTGTACCATTGCCATTGTAATCTCTCCTTAGTCCTGAGCTACTTTAGTTACGCGTAGGTTGATAAGTGCCAATGCGCCAACCAATAGGAAGATAAGTGTTGCTACTGCACTTGCTAGACCGAAGTCTTGACCGCCCGCACCTTCGAATGCGATTCGGTAGGTGTAACTTACCAATAGGTCTGTATAACCCGCAGGTTCTGACGTACCAATCATGTTTGGACCACCGCCTGTCAACAACTGGATAAGCACGAAGTTGTTGAAGTTAAAGGCAAAGCTCGCAATCAACAATGGTGTTAACGGCTTCAACATCATTGGTAGCGTGATACGAGTAAAGTTAGTAATAAAGTTCGCACCATCAATTGCTGACGCTTCATATAAATCATCAGGAATCGCTTTTAGTAGACCCATACATAGAATCATCATGTAAGGGAAACCAAGCCACGTGTTCACAATCAGGATCATGGTTTTCGCCATGAACGGGTCTGAGAACCAAGCAGGGCTAATACCGAACAAACCTTCCAGAAGCATGTTGATCTCACCAAAGCTTTGGTTAAACAAACCTTTAAAGATCAAGATAGAAATAAACGCCGGTACCGCATAAGGCAGAATCAGTAAGAGTCGGTAAACCGAGCGGCCTTTTAATGCTTCCCACTGAACAACACTTGCTAGAACAAGACCAATTACAAGCGTAAATAGTACGGTGAGTGCTGAGAACACAATCGTCCAGATAAAGATACTGATAAACGGCTCTTTGATGCCATCATCTTTCCACACACGCTCAAAGTTGTGTGTGCCAATGTTCACCACAAAGCCAGGAGACACTGTGCTACCAACAAACTGACCGTTTTCATCGACAGGTTGGTAGTAACCTACTTCCATATTTGGACGTAACGTCTCTTCAGTACGATTGTTGTAAAGCGTTTCGCCGTCTTCTTGCAGCGTGTACAAAGGCACAACTGCCGCAAACTTACGTAACCCGCTCATGCGGATGTCTTCACCGCTCGGCAGATGCAAATCAACACTGCTCAACGTATTACGGCTCTTAACAATCGTCTTGATTGATTCTTTCTCGCCCGTAGCTTCTTCAATTGGAGACAGGTCAAGATCCGATGCTGAAAGGCTATCTAGTTGAAAAGTGGGCGTAGCAAGTAGCTCACCATCTTTTTCAACCACAAGCTGATGTCCTTGATCCGTTTTATATAAAGTGAACGGGTAGCTATCACCACTTTGATAAGTTCTGTCCAAAAGTACGCTCTGCGCACGATCAAAAGAGAGTTGGTTTTTCGCGCTGTAGTTGGTAAACGCCAAACCTATGGTGTACGCCAGAGGGAAAAGAATGAAAAGGATCATCCCTGCGATACCAGGGTAGATGTAACGGTGTGCGTACGTCTTTTTACTACCAAAGATGAACAACGCTAAAGCGGTAAGAATGATCGTAAGTAGTGCAAACGCAATCTCACCGCGTGAATACATAAGGATTGTTGCGTAGCCATTGATAATGCCGACTGTGCCTAAAAGTGACCATTTCATGAACACTTTTTTGCTGCTCGGAAGGCTGGCTTCTGGTGCTGTCATAGCATTTGTACCTTGAACTGACTGCATAGGGAACCTGCTAGCGAATATAGAATAAATATAGAAAAGTAAGGAGGAGTTGCCTCCTCCTTAAAAAGGTCTTACTTAATTATTTAGTCATTTGTTTTTCTGCGTCTGCCAATGCTGCATCGACAGTTTGACGACCATCAACTACGTTGATGATTGCGTTCTTAGCCGCGCCCCAGAATGCGTTCATTTGAGGAATGTTTGGCATAATTTCGCCGTTCATCGCGTTATCCATAGTCGCAGCGATACGAGTATCTGAATCTAGTTCACGTTGGAACGAGTTAAGCGCTACCGCACCTAGAGGCTTATCGTTGTTAACCATACGTAGGCCGTCGTTTGTTAGTAGGTAGTTCTCAATGAACTCAACAGCTAGGTCTTTGTTTGGAGACGCAGTGCTGATACCAGCCGTTAGAACACCAACGAATGGCTTAGAAGATTGACCTTGGAACTTAGGTAGCGTAGTCACGCCGTAGTTAACGCCAGACTTCTCGATGTTGCCCCAAGACCATGGACCGTTGATCGTCATCGCTGTCTTGCCTTGGTTGAATGCAGACTCAGATACTGAGTAGTCCATATCTGCAGAGATCACGCCTTTGTCTACCAAGCCTTTTACGAAGCTCATTGCGTCTTTAACGCCTTCTTTCGCGATACCAGCGTCTTTAACATCGTAACCTTCAGAAGTGTATTTGAACGCGTAGCCGCCATCAGCAGCCATTAGTGGCCAAGTGAAGTACGGTTCTTTTAGGTTCCACATGATTGCAGACTTGCCGTCTTTTTTAAGTTTTGCATCTAGCGCTGCAACTTCTTCCCAAGACTTCGGTGGGTTTGGAACTAGGTCTTTGTTGTAGATTAGAGATAGAGACTCAACCGCAACTGGGTAGCCGATCAATTTGCCGTCGTAACGTACAGCATCCCAAGCGAAATCAACAATACCTTCTTGAATGTTCTTAGAAGGTTTAATTTCTGCTAGCAGGCCTGCTTCTGCGTAACCACCGAAACGGTCGTGAGCCCAGAATACGATGTCAGGACCGTCACCAGTCGCTGCAGTTTGAGGGAATTTGTCTTGAAGGCCATCTGGGTGAGCCACTGTCACTTTAATGCCAGTGTCTTCTTCGAATTTTTTACCAACTTCAGCAAGGCCGTTGTAACCTTTGTCGCCGTTGATCCAGATAGTAAGTTGTCCTTCTTCGATGGCAGCATTAGCACCAAAAGAACCCAAAGCAACAAGAGTACCTAGTGCTACAGCGCTTAACTTTTTCATGTTCGTATCCTTTTTATATTTTTGATGTAGGGCTAGTCCATTGAGGTTCAGCCGTATTCCGACATATATCATCTGAAATAATCCAATATGTCTCATCCTCCTAATCCCTACGCCCTTACAATTATGACGTATTTTCGTGATCTAAATCGCCAAGGGTAAGAGACTCAAATCACAAAACAGATACTTCCTGTGATCGGTTTCAACTTTAGGTGGTGCAATAATGTGATTTCCGACCAACTGCTTTATTCCTCCTCCTTTTTGACTCCTCCCTACCTACTCCCCCTACAATTATTTCTATTAGGAGGATGTCGCACCTCGCACAATCTTACAAACTTCAGTCATCCAAGAGTGGATGGTAAGAACCCTTTCCCAGCAGTGCCTACGTATTAGGAAAAAGATTTGCTGGTTTTGCATTGCCAGACGAGTGGAATGTCATTATTGGTGTTGTTTGTGGTAATTATTTCACGGGGGAGACAACACGAATAATGTGGGGGAGAGAAACTCGTACTTGGCTATGATGGGTAGCACTTCTATTCAGGACATTTTATTGAAGTGCTACCCTACTTTTCTTACCAACCGCAATAACTTACCGATTCCTACTGTTACTGCTCGCTAGATAATTCATATAATGATGAGCGGTGAATAATAAAAAATTGATCGAGGACGAGCTACATGGCGAGTGTCACGTTAAAAAATGTTTGTAAAGCGTATGGCGACGTACTGATTTCTAAGAACGTAGACCTAACAATCAACGAAGGTGAATTTGTTGTTTTCGTAGGTCCATCAGGTTGTGGTAAATCTACCCTTTTACGTTGTATTGCCGGTCTTGAAGACATTACTTCAGGTGATTTGTATATTGGTGACCAGCGCATGAATGACGTCGAACCATCCAAACGTGGTGTTGGTATGGTATTCCAGTCTTACGCTCTTTACCCACACCTTAACTTATATGACAACATGTCATTTGGCTTAAAATTAGCAAAAGCAGACAAAGCAGAAATCGACAAACGTGTTGAACAGGCTGCAGAAATTCTACAATTGGGTCACTTACTTGAACGCCAACCAAAAGCGCTTTCAGGTGGTCAGCGTCAACGTGTGGCTATCGGTCGAACACTGGTATCGCAACCTAATGTATTCCTTCTGGATGAACCACTATCAAACTTGGATGCCGCGCTGCGTGTAAACATGCGTGCGCAAATCACTAAGCTACAACGTCAACTTGGTTGTACCATGATCTACGTAACGCACGATCAGGTAGAAGCAATGACAATGGCAGATAAAATCGTTGTACTAGACGGCGGTTATGTATCGCAAGTTGGTAAGCCACTTGAACTTTACCATTACCCACAAAACCGCTTTGTAGCAGGCTTTATCGGTTCTCCGAAAATGAACTTCATGAGCGTATTCATTGATGAAGTAGAAGCAGAGCGCGTCAAAGTTCAACTATCTAATGGCGTATCTTTCTGGATTCCAGTGGATGGCACGACGGTTAACCGTGGCGACCGCATGTCTTTAGGCATTCGCCCTGAGCACCTATTATCCGCTTCTGAAGCTGATGCAAGCATTCACGGTGAAGTGATGATTGTTGAGAAGCTAGGGAACGAAACTCAAGTATACCTAAACCTAGAAGGTGCGGACGCGGACGTTATTTTCCGTCAGCCTGACACGCTCGCAGTCGATACCGGCGATAAAATCGAGATTGGTATTCCAGCACACCGTTGTCACCTGTTCCACAGTGATGGTCGTGCATGCCGCCGCCTATACAAAGAAAACGGCGTAGAAGTCGAATAATTCATTCGTCCTGATTCACAATAAATCCCTCTCACTTGAGAGGGATTTTTTTTATCCTAATAAATATAAGTAATTCGATACTAAATCATTAATCGTTAACGAATAAGATCACCCGTTTCTTCTACCTTCACATAAACCATTGTCTTTGTACTGATACTTCATTTTTAATACTTTTCCTCATCCCTCATGAGTAAGTACCAGCTTTTTCCTAACCCGCCAAACTTAGCCAAAGGTCTAAATTTCATTCTTATTTCCACTTACCTCAACAACGCAAATTTTTACACTTATCAACGAAATTACACGTGACAAAAAACTCAGAAGCATTCAACAGAATGCTCTGTTCACCAACTACTAATAACGCTCACGACACGGCAATTGGGGGAGACACCCAAGGGCGGTAGCGTGTAAGAAGGGAAACTGAGTCATGAAACAAAAAGGACTTATCCGCTCTCACGAGATGGAGTTCGCTTTTTTATATCGCATCTCAGATCTTGCTGTCATCGTCTCTTTTATGCTGCTTTTAGTGTTCAAAGACATGAATACTGCGATGGGGAAAGATTACGTCATACTGGCTTTTGTTGGAGGCATCTCCTTTCTATTTATGGCAGAAAGCGGCAACCTGTACCGCTCTTGGCGAACCAGTTCGTTTAAAGAGCAGATGATTATTGTCTGTGTGGCCTGGGCAGTAACTTCCGCGCTTATCTTTATTGTTCTGTATTTTTCGGAAGTCTATGACTTATTTGATAACACTATTCTGGCATTGTGGTTTGCGATTACGCCCGCTCTACTTTTGGCATGGCGAGTGACATTCCGTACCGGATTAGCCTATTTAAGAAAAAAAGGATTCAACACTCGTACTGCAATAATCATCGGCCAAACTCCTCACGGCATTACCCTTGCTAACGAAATTCAAAACCACACTGAACACGGTGTACTTTTTGATGGCTTTTACGATGAGCGTTCTTCCGACAGATTGCCAAATTCTGCTTACCCTATTAAAGGGGCAGTTGACCACGCTCTTGAGCGAGCCAAAAAAGGGGAAGTGGATTACGTCTATATCGCAATGCCAATGCACGCAAAAGAACGTATTGCATCGCTTCTTAACCAATTCTCAGACACCACCGCAAATACGTATCTGATTCCTGACTTCTTTACCTATAACCTTTTGCATTCTCGTTGGGCGCAAATCGGCCAAGTTCAAACGCTCAGCGTATTTGATACGCCATTTGCTGGAATTTCTTCCTGGGTAAAACGGTTTGAAGACATCTTGTTTTCGAGCATTATTTTAGCCTTGATCTCTCCAGTCCTGCTCACCATTGCGATTGGCATTAAGCTGACCTCTAAAGGTCCGGTCATTTTTAAACAGTATCGTTACGGCCTCGATGGACGCAAGATTGAAGTATGGAAATTCCGTTCAATGACCACTATGGATCAAGGCCCTCACGTGAAACAGGCGACAAAGAACGACCCACGCATTACGCCTTTTGGTGGTTTTCTGCGTCGCACCTCTTTGGACGAACTGCCTCAATTTATCAATGTACTGCAAGGGACCATGTCTATTGTTGGTCCACGTCCTCATGCCGTGGCACACAATGAAGAGTATCGCCAGATTGTTGACCGCTACATGCTACGTCACAAAGTAAAACCGGGCATTACTGGCTGGGCGCAAATTAATGGCTATCGCGGCGAAACAGACACCTTAGAAAAAATGGAAAAGAGAGTCGAGTTTGATTTGGATTACATCCACCACTGGTCGGTTTGGATGGACATCAAAATCATCTTCATGACCGTTTTCAAAGGGTTCACTGGTGCTAACGCTTACTAAGGTTGAGATTATGAAGAAACTGACAATGGCAATAGCATTGAGTCTGTTTTCAACTGGCTTACTCGCAGAACCGATGGCTTACCAAACCGAGTCTGGCATTGAGTTTATTCCCCTCGTAAGAACTTTCTACGAGGGCGATGACAACATCAACAAAGCGGAAGAATCCGGCAATGTAGAATCGGTCAATATTTGGGGTATAGAGCCAAGCTTATTAGCACGTGTAGAAAGGAATCGCTATCGCGCAGATATTTTATACAAGTTGAAAGCAGGTTTTTCATCCGATGACCGCAACGACTTCGACGATCATACCTTTCAGTTTTCCAACTTTTTTGAGTTCAATCATCGTCATCGTTTAGTGGTTGATTATCGTTTTCGCGCCCAGCATGAAATTAGAGGGGAAGACATTACCGAAGGTAATGGTAGCGCAATAGACTCACCAATTGAGTTCAACCGTAACGATATCAAAACCAATTATGTCTTTGGCTCTAACGGTGCAAAAGGCAGACTCGAATTCGGTTTAGGCTACAGTGATAAAACCTATCAAAACTACCGTGACGGATTACCTGGGCGCCCAAACGCTAAAACGAAATACAACGATTTTCGAGCTCCCAATGCACACTTGGAATTCTATTTAAGGGCGACGCCAAGAACCTATTGGTTGGTTGGGACAAAACAAATAGTAACCGACTATCAGCACCGAAATTCTGCGCAGCCTTCCAAAGATAATAACACCAGTTTCTATTACACCGGTGCCGAATGGGAAGTCACAGGAAAAACCAAAGGCATCGCTCGACTCGGTTATCAAATCAAAGATTTTGACAGCGCTCAACGAGAGACATTTAAAGGCTTCAGTTGGGATATCGGCTTTGAATGGCTGCCTCAAGAACAAACTCTAGTCAGCGTGAAAACCACTCAAGCGGCAGTTAACCCAGATCAAGATGGCGATTACAACCTACAAACTCGTTATCGACTGAACCTCAAGCACGATTGGAATAGTTACCTTGCAACTCGCTTAGGTGCTATTTATCAACAAGATGACTATACGGGGATCACCAGAAACGACGATCGCTACACCCTATCTTTTGGTATCGATTATCAAATTAAACGCTGGATACAGCTGCAAGCCGATTGGCAATACCAAGATAAAACCTCTAACCGACCAGGTTATAGCTTTGAACAAAACATTTGGACTTTAAGCGCACAGTTTTCTCTGTAACAAGGATTTTTAATGAAGTCATTCATCACATTCATGAGCGTCGCGTTATTGCTATTTAGCACCTTGGTAAACGCTGACTCAAGCAAAGAAGATTACTTACTCGACACGGGCGATACCATTTCCGTGCAGGTCTACGGTGAAGAAGATCTTACGATTAAAAATATTCTAATAACGTCAGATGGCTATTTTGATTACCCCTACCTTGGCCGAATCAAAGCAATCAAAAAAACACCGAAACAACTCAAGTACGAAATAGAAACGGGTTTAAAAGGCGATTATCTCATCAACCCAAAAGTGATGGTCACTATTAATAACTTTCGTCTGTTTTATGTCAATGGCGAAGTCAGGAAACCAGGTGGATTTGAATATCGACCAGGATTAACTATCGAAAAGGCCATCGCTTTAGCTGGTGGCTTGACCGACCGAGCCTCACGCAAAGGCATTAACCTCACCAAACATAAAACGGGTCAAACGATAGAGGGTGTCAGTATGCACCGCAACGTGGAACCTGGTGACATTGTATTTATCGACCAGAGCTTCTTTTAAGTGACAGGGAATCAAATGAACGGGACTCATCCAAATAATCTCCAGATGAACAAAGTAGAACTGATTCGTTTTGGTCATCACTTTAAAGCGATTAAAAAGAATTGGCTAAGCATCGCAGCTTTCACGCTTCTGTTTTCATTAACTTGTACTTGGTATATCTACTCCAAAGCATCGATATACCAAGCTACAGCAACGCTACTCATCCAAGAAGAGCAAAAAAGCGCCCTTTCAATCGAGGAAGTATATGGCGTCGACACGACAAAAAAAGAGTACTTCCAAACGCAAATCGCCATTTTAAAATCGAATCATATTGCAGATAAGGTCATTAGAGAGCTGAACCTCACTCAATTACCTGAATTCACAAGTTCAGGGGGGTTAAATAAAAAAATCGACCAAATAAAGTCGATTCCTCTTGTTCAAGACCTACTGAATGTGGCACCAAGCCCAAAAGAAACCGCTCAATTTTCAGAGTCCTATTATCAGGCACTTCAAGCTTTCAGAAGTAAACTCGATATTGAGCCAGTACGTAACACCCAATTAGTCAGAATTCGCTTTCGTTCTACCGATCCTAAGCTTGCTACAACAATCGCCAACGCGGTCGGCCAAGCCTACATTGACGCAAATTTTGAAGCCAAATTGGTCGTTACACAAAATGCGGCCACTTGGTTGACAAATAACTCACAAAAATTGGAGGAGCGATTACGTAACTCTGAGCAAGCGCTGCAAGAATTCTTGTTAAAAGAAGGGTTGATCGATATAAACGGTATTGATGAAATTTACGCAAATGAGCTAGAAGAACTCACTCGCAAGCTGAATGTCGCTGTTAATAAGCGTATTGAAGCACAGACGTTAATCCAACTGTTAAGACGTAAATCTTCACAAAGTTTAGACAGCTTGCTGTCAATTGATGAATTCGCTAATCAAGCGCAGATCCGCGACCTAAAATTATCGGAAGCCCAAGCAGCCAAAAATCTCTCTGAGCTGGCACAGCGCTACGGCCCCAAGCATGACCGAATGATTCAGGCGAAAGCGCAGCTTGCTGAAATTCAATCAAGAACCCAGCAACTCATTCGTGACATTTCCTTTAGCAAACAACAAGACCTTCTTGCTGCAAAAGCGCAAGAGGACATGCTTAGAGCAGAACTCGATAACAAAAAGGCCGATTTCCAATCGTTAGGGTCACAAAAAGCGCGTTACGAGCAGTTAAAACGCGAGGTTGAATCCAATAAGGCACTCTATGAAGCGTTCTTAAATCGTGAGAAAGAGACCAACGCCACCAGCGACTACAAGAATGTCACTGCACGCTTTACTGACAAAGCCATCATTCCTCTATTCCCGGTGGCACCACAACGAATCAAACTGGTACTGATTGCCACCTTTTTTGGCTTTGCCATTGCTTGCGCTCTGGTCATCATCTTAGAAACGATGCGAGAAGTTATCCGAAGCACAGCCGATGTGCAGGAAAAACTTGGTGTTACGTGTTTAGGTGTGATTCCTATGGTCAAAAAACGCAATTTGCGTAAAAACGGCGTCAGTTATACCGCGTATTTAGATGATGAAGAAAAGCTATTTAGTGAAGCTTGCCGCTCCGTCAGAACCTCGCTTCTGCTCAGATTAACCAACACGAAGCAAAAGATATTGCCCTTTACTTCTGCCATTCCAGAAGAAGGAAAAACATCGACCAGTATCAATATGGCGGTGTCGTTTTCAAAAATGGAAAAGGTATTGATCATCGACTGCGATTTACGCCGACCTTCCATCGCAAAACGGTTTGGTATTGCTGAATCAAGCCCAGGCTTAACGCATATCCTGACTATGGATACGCCAATCAAAGATTGTGTTACACATATAAAAGAAGCCAACTTAGATGTATTACCGGCAGGCCTAATTCCGCCAAACCCACAGGAACTGCTAGCTTCTGATCGCTTTAAAAAGTTGCTCGAACATTTTCAAAATAAGTATGACCGGATCATTATCGATACACCGCCCCTACTGTCAGTGAGTGATGCACTTATTCTTGGTCAGTATGCCAATGGTCTGATTACCGTCATTCGCTCTGAGTCGACAAAATCATCACTGGTTAACCTTGCGTTATCTAAACAAATACAACACTCAGTTCCATCTCTTGGCGTCTTAATCACACAAGCCAAGACTAAGGAAGGAGAAACGCTTTATGTCCAGAAATACGCCTACTAACTCAAACGCATCTTGGTACCAAACGTTGAAAAGCCAAGAACAACCGGTATTGATCTATCAAATGGGCAAAGTAGGTTCGAGTGCATTAGAACATTCCATTCCTAACTCGATTCACTTGCACGATCTTATGACTGTCGATGCGCAAAAACAGATATCCCCTGTCAGAGCGCAATTGCATAAACCTCAGATCAATGCGTTAAAGCGACGACTCAAGCGCATAGCGATGAGCCGTATGTTAAAGCGCAAGAAAAAAGTTCGAATTATCTCGCTGGTGCGTGAACCGATCGGACGAAATGTTTCAATGTTCTTTCAAGCACTTCCGTTTTGGATGGCGGACAAATATCTAAAAGATGACAGCGCAATACGTACCGAACGACCGCAATTACTCCAAGAGGCATTTGATAAGCACATGAATCATCAATATGCGCTGCAGTGGTTTGACAACGAGATCAAACAACTAACAGGGATTGATGTGTTTAACGAACCTTTTAATCACGAAGTAGGCTATCAGACATACCATAACAATAACTTTTCACTGTTGGTCATTCGAAGTGACAAGCTAAAGCAGGCTAACTCCGCAGTTGAAGGCTTTTTAGGTTACCCCGTGGATGTTGTTTATGAAAATCAGTCAGACAACAAATGGTACTCGCCACTAATGAAAGAATTCAAAACGCAATTTCAACCTACACCCGAGTACGTTGAAGAAATGCTGAATTCTAAATTGACGAAGCACTTTTTCTCAAATGCAGAAATCACCGACCTTAAACAGCAATATCTGACCAATTAATCATGAAAACCAAGATTCTACATATTATTAATGATCTTTCTCAGAACGGCGGTGCTCAGAAGTTCTTAGTCGACCTTGTTTTAGAACATAAGCCTGAATACGAAATCAAAATTTTGGTCTTGTGTGATGAAAATGATTACTTACCAACGCTATCCGCCCAAGGGATAGAGTGTTTTAACTGGCGCACTTTGTCATTGAGTGAGAAATACTGTTTGCTGCGTTGGCCGCATGTCGTTCACGGGCACCTCTACCCTTCCATTTATCTAGCGCTATTGGCGGTAGGTAAAAAACGAATCCAGACTGAGCACTGCTCTTACAACCGTCGACGTGACTATCCGTTGTTTAAGTTCATGGAATATGTCTTGTATTGGGGCCACGACTTGACGGTCAGTATTAGTGAAAAAGTACAAGATGAACTGGTGAAGTTCATGCCTCGCTACCAACATAAATATCACGTGGTGCACAATGGCGTTGATTTAAAAAGGTTTCCTATGATGCCGAAGTGCGCCAGCCACCTGATCGACAAACCAGTCATCAAGATTGGCATGGTGGGCCGACTTCACCAACATAAAGATCATGAAACGCTTATCCAAGCACTTGTCCATTTACCAAGACGATACGAGCTCCATCTTGCTGGAGATGGCGAAAAAAAATCGCCACTGCAAGCATTGGCAACAAAGCTCAACGTCACGCAACGTGTTCACTTTCATGGGGTAGTTTCTGATGTTCCAGCGTTTTTGAACGACATGGACATTTACGTGCAATCATCGCATGTCGAAGGCTTTGGCTTGGCGGCGGTTGAGGCCATGGCAGCAGGCTTACCCGTATTATCATCGGACGTACCCGGTTTGGATGACGTCACCGGACGTGCCGAATATTTATTTCAGGTTGGTAACTCAAATGAGCTGAGCCAGAAAGTGCTCCAGCTGTGTGAAAGTGTTGAGCGGTATGACGCAGCAAGTCAATACTCAGTCAATAGGGCCTCTCTCTACACCATCGATAAATTTCGTGAAGGTTACTATGGAATCTACCAGCAGCTTTGCACCAACAAATAGCTCCGCGCCATCGAGCCATCGAGCCTCATGGTTTGCAGCATGCCTATTAGCATTGTTCTTTATTCCTATGAAGTTTCGTGCTGGAGGAATAGCACTAGCACCATCAGACATCGTAAGTCTTTTGTCCATTGGTTTTACAGCGTTAGTGGTATTGGAAGGAAAAGCTGAAAAACTCATGCATCCCTGTATGGGGTTCCTCGTATTGTTCACTGGGTATGTGTTCTTAAATGGCCTGCTAAATCGCGTCCCCCTAATGCCGCTAGTTATAGAAACCGTGCAATGGCTGGCGATTCTCTGCTTGCTTAGCCTAATGTACGCCTATGGCGTGTTTGATGATGAATGGGTAATGGTTTATTTCACTTATCTGCTGTTTTTCATCTGTACGCTCGTTGCCTTATGGCACTTTGCTCAAGGCTATCAAAGCGGGTTTAAGTTACTCGGGGTAAGTAAATACGGGTTCGGTGTACTTTGCTCACTACTGTACCTTTATCGGGATAAAGTTCGCGCTTTCCACCTTTTGATGCTCGTTGCTTTGGTATTACTGGTGTTGTCGCAAGAAAGAAAAGCACTACTTGGTTTTTGTCTGCTTTTCTTCTTTGACCAGCTGCTCGTAAAAAACCTGATGAGAAAATCGCTTAATGAAACGTATACGTGGACCATTTTATTGGCCTTAAGCTTTATGGTGTTCACTGCCGTCGCAACTACACTCTATGTTGGGTTTGAAACGTTAGCAGACACATTGGAAATAACCCAAGAAGACGTCTTATTTGCCAACCAAAGTGAAGCTCGCTGGGTGTCGAACCTTCATAGAAAACTCTTACTTGCCAATGGGTTAGATATTTTACTTCAACACCCTATTTTAGGTGTCGGCGCGAAGATGCTGCCCAACTTTATGATCAGTTACTTTAACTATGATGAGCTGGCGATCTACACCCACAACTTTGTGTTAGATACCGCAATTGAATACGGGTTGCTCGGTATCGCCCTATTATTTGGTGGTTATTTTCTGTTTATTCGCTTTTGCTTCCGTAGTCTCAATGACAACAGGAAAAGCCTCTTACTCGCGATATACGCCCTCATCATGGTGTTCTTCGTTGCGGTAAATACCACCATCATTTTAATACTCTTATTACCCGTCATGATAAGCATGAGCCGCGAGTCAAAGGTCAACACCATTGCTCATACTTTTCCGGTAAACCATCACCATGAATTTGAATAATCAAGGATAGGATAGATGAAGTATTCAATCTCTCGACAATTTGAAAAGAACCGAGAACTCCAAGCTGACAATTTTGTTTTAGTTTACCAAATGGGCAAAGTTGGCTCATCGTCAATTGAGCACACGCTGGGAGAAAGAAATATCCCAAGCTATCACATCCACACCTTTGATGATCACGAAGAATTTCACATGTATCACAATAAAAAAGACGTGAGTAAATTTTTCGATTTCAAAAACCGTGCGCTCTACCGCTTAGTGCTCAAGCAACGAAAACGTATCTTACAAAAACGCGAACAGATCAAAATCGTCACACTGGTCCGTGATCCAATCGCAACTGTCTTTTCTCGTTTCTTTCAAGACCTCCATTTGCAATTTATCGAAGGCAAAAAGAATGATGCAATTCACCGAGATATGGCAGTCACGTATCAGCACCTCGAACATTGTTTCGATAACTATATCAATCTCAACTATTTTGCGAACTGGTTCGACAACGAGTTAAAGCGTAATTTCAATATCGATGTGATGCGCCAAGAACTGGACAACACTCAACCTTTCTTCACATTCAAGAACGAGCAAGCCAACGCCATGCTAATCAAATGCGAAAAGCTCAGCTCTCTCGATAAAGAAATTGGTGAGTTTCTCGGGCTGCAAGACTTCGTGCTGAAAAACAGCAATGAAGCGAAAAACAAGTGGTACTCCAATATCCACCAGCACTTTAAGCATCACTACGACTTTTCAAAGCTGTTCTATATGTACGATCTTCCCTTATATCGCCACGTTTATTCAGAACAAGAACGTGATGCTTTCAAGCATAAATGGATGCAGACATCAGGAACAAAATCATCATGAAAAAAGTGCTCCATATTACAGAAGCCTTCGGAGGTGGCGTTCAAACCGCCCTCTATAGTTATGCTCACTCCTCTCGAGACGAACCCTATCAACATTTCTTGCTAGCCAGAGCTCGAGAAAACGACTTAACCAATGAAAACAACCATCATATTTTCACACAGACCAAATGGGTGGAAGGCGGCTTACTTCAATTTGTTCGCGATGCAAACCACATGATTGCATCACTTGCGCCTGACGTTGTGCATTTGCACTCGAGTAAAGCGGGATTTCTCGGGCGATTTCTAAAACTTGGCAAGGCACGCTTGGTTTACACTCCGCACTGTTATGCTTTCGAACGTGAAGATATCTCCGAATTCGCGCGCCAGCTCTATAGAGCGCTAGAGAAAGTAAAACTAAGCAAAATTGATGTGGTGGCAGGCTGTAGCCAACGAGAATGTGACTTGGCGATTAGTATTGGCGCGAAACGTGCTGAACTGCTCAACAACTACGTGTCCTATCAAAGTGAAGAGCGTTTATTGCGAAACAGACAAGAAGCGCTGCGACTTGTTGTGCTTGGTCGTGTCGCGCCCCAAAAGGATCCGCAATTTCTCATCGACACATTGCAACACCTTAATCGATATGCGCTTAACCGCCCATTAGATATCACTTGGATAGGTGGCGGTGACCACACACTCGAACAAAAATTGCGTACAGAAAATGTGGATGTGACTGGCATGTTGCCTCGTGATGAAGTGGTTAAAAAGCTCAAGGCTTCAGACCTTTACTTACATACTGCAGCATGGGAAGGGATGCCGTTAACTATTCTAGAAGCAGCCAAATTACATCTTCCTATGGTGATTCGAACTATCGGCGCGACCCAAGATCTCAACTACCCATTTTTAGCGCTAACACCTGAAGAAATGGCCAAGCAGATCGCGCACTGTGTCAATCATTATGATGAAATTGATTTTTGCCAATATACAACAGCGTTAAACGACGCCTTCAGTGAAGAAAAACAGCGCCTCGCACTCAATAATATTTACGGTTAAATACCTCTATGTTTCACACTATTCAACAAAAATTACTGTTGATGCCCAGCGGTAAAAAAAGCTTGCTATCTACTGGATTGAAAACCGCAATCACGCGTGTGTTGAGTGCGCTATTTGCTTTTTTACTGACACTGATTGTATCGAAGGCCAGTGACGCTTCGACTTCCGGTCAATTTTTCTTTTTATTCAACCTAGTCTCACTACTCGCGATCGTTTCTCAGCTAGGTTTTGATGTCTCATTAGTTCGCTACAATGCGATCGCCTTTAACAACAAAGAGACACTTCAACAAAGCCACAACTATAAAACTGCACTTTATCGAAGTATGGCGTTTTGCTTGCTAGCCATTGCCGTTTTGTTGGTAGGATTTAATCTGTTTCCTGAACAGCTAAACCAGACCCAATCGCCAATGCATGCGATTACTTTAGGCTTGTTCTGCATACCGTTTTTGGTGCTTGCACAGACCAACAGTCGTGTGCTTCAAGCATGTAGAAAGGTCGTGTCATCACTGTTTGCTTTACAGCTTGGCGTGAGTATGTTGATGGTCTTTTTTGTCTTTGGCTTGGACTATATCGGTCAGCAAAATATCAACAATCTGATGACCGCACTGCTTCTGGCGAGTATGAGCGTCGCGGTAATATCCAGTGTTAATTGGCTAAGTTCAGGTCAGTATCAGACATCGGCTTTCGTACCAAACAAAAAAATGGTCGCTTCTGCCAAGCAAGTCTGGATTGGCAGTATCTTCACGAACGTTCTTCAATGGGGAAGCCTTGTCATTGCGGGCTTTTTTATCTCAACAGCGGAACTCGGTTTATTAGCCGCAGCTCAACGTACATCACTACTGATTGGCTTTGTGCTGATTACCATTAACTTTGTGGTCGCCCCTATGTTTGCCTCTCTCTACAAAGAACGCCAAATGATCAAACTGCAAAGCCTGAGCCGTTTAGCTTGCCGAGCCAACGTTGGTTTGGCCATTGTGCCCGTGATTATTTGCACTCTATTCCCAGAGTTTGTGATGCGGTTTTTTGGTGAAGAGTTTCTTGCTGCTGCGCCACTGTTAGTCGTCCTGTCTTTAGGGCAGTTAGTCAATGTTGCGACTGGCTCTGTAGGGTTTTTATTACTCATGAGCGGTCACGAAAGAACCATGAAATACATTACAATTTCCTCCGGCACAATCTCTATCTGCTTGCTCATTGCGCTTTGCCAAACGTTCGGTGTTATTGGTGCAGCATGGGCGATGGCAATTGGCATGGCAATTCAGAATCTAGCAGCGTTGTACTTTGTAAAACGTTACTTAGGCTTCTTTCCAATAGGTTAATTATGGTTTCAATACTGACACGGATGAGTTTTGTTTTCGTTCTGGTGCTTACGGCTTCACTCTCTTTATGGAAAAGCTCTGACTTACACCATGCCACTTACCTGCAAATGGAAACCTACTTAGGTGGATCGAGTACGCTTCACTTTACCTTCAGTTTATTGATCGGCTTTTTATCGGTCTTCACCTTCCCCTCTTTGGTAAGCTCAAGTAAAGCCGACGTCTTTGGCATCCGCCTTTTGCTACTGCTGTTGGCTATCGTTTCAATGGAAGAAATAAGCCAACTTTTTATTCCAAGTCGCTCATTTAGTTTTGATGATCTCAGTACCAACTGGATAGGCATTATCTCGGGTTACTTTAGTGCCAAGTTGATTCGCGTCCTGCGCACTCGCTCGTTCTCTTGAAATAAGCACCTCAAGGTTATTTGGGTATATAATTACGCCAAACAATCAGACTAACGAGTACATCATGTCATCCCACCCAACCAAGATTACCTTTTTTGAATTCTTAACCCCGTTGATCACATCAGGCAAAAAAACGATTACGATTCGAGATGAATCAGAAAGTCACTACGTTCCAAATACAGAGGTCGAAGTTTTTACGCTAGAGACGGATCGTAAAGTCTGCAACATCAAAATACGCTCTGTAGAACCACTCAACTTTGAAGATATCAATGAGTTTCATGCTGAACAAGAAGCCATCGAACTGCCAAAACTCAAGCAGTTAATTCGAGAAATCTACCCAAACACCGACACGCTATTTGTGATTGAGTACGAGCTAATCAAATAACCCACAATAAACACTAGACGACTGGTCTAATTCATTCTATAGTACGCTTCATGAACGCAAAGACGAACGACACACGCCAACATATTCTCGACGTCGGATACGAGTTAATCGTAAACCGAGGGTTTACGAGTGTTGGCCTTTCAGAGCTTTTAAAAAAGGCCGCGGTGCCGAAAGGCTCGTTTTATCATTACTTCAAATCCAAAGAACAATTTGGTGAAGCGATGATTCAAGACTACTTTACTAAGTATTTTGAGCGTTTAAACGCACGCTTTACCAATACCGATCTGAATGGCTACCAACGCCTGATGAGCTACTTTGAAGAAATGGTCAAAGTAGAAGACGACGTATGTAATGCGAACAAATGTTTGTTGGTCAAGTTAAGTGCGGAAGTCTCCGATCTCTCAGAGTCCATGCGTCTAGCGTTACGCCAAGGTGCAGACAAAACCATTCAAGCAATGGCGGATTGCATTGACGTAGGCATTCAAGATGGCTCTATCCCAAATGGTGACAGTGCTTTATTGGCAAGGCAGATATACTACCTTTGGAACGGCGCAAGCTTGCTGAACAAACTGTATCAAGATCAGGCAGCATTAACGCAAAGTCTGACCTATACTCAACATCTACTGCAAAACACGCGAACTTGCCCATAGTAGGTAGCGTAAAAGTAAGATGAACACCCTACATGTGTTTCACAGTTGGTAATAACTCCTGTGATAGCACAATACACCTTCCCGCTCTATGAGCGGGATATTTTGAAACCAAAACTAGACGACCGGTCTAATCAATAAGTGAGATAAATATGACTAACGCAACAAATCGCAGAATCGTACTCGCGTCACGTCCCCATGGTGCACCAACAAAAGAAAACTTTCGTCTAGAAGAAGTGACGAAACCGACTCCTCAAGATGGTGAGATGCTACTGAGAACCGTTTATTTATCTCTCGACCCATACATGCGCGGTCGCATGAGCGATGCCGAGTCATACGCCGATCCTGTTGCGGTTGATGACGTAATGATCGCTGGCACGGTTTGTCAGGTAGAAGCATCGAACCACCCAGATTATGAAGCGGGTGAATGGGTTCTTGCATACACTGTTGGCTGGCAAGACTACGCCATCTCAACTGGTGAGATGGTGATTAAACTTGGCAAAGAACCACAAAACCCTTCATACGCTCTAGGTGTTGCTGGCATGCCAGGCTTTACCGCGTATATGGGCTTGCTCGATATCGGTCAGCCAAAACCAGGTGAAACCATTGTGGTAGCAGCCGCGACGGGCCCTGTGGGCGCGACTGTTGGTCAAATTGGCAAAATCAAAGGTTGCCGAGTTGTTGGTATTGCAGGCGGAGAAGAAAAGTGCCGTTACGCCAAAGAAGTCCTTGGCTTCGATGAATGTATTGATCACAAAGCTGACGACTTTGCAGAGCAGTTGAAAAACGCCTGTGACCAAGGTATCGATGTTTACTTCGAAAACGTAGGTGGCAAAGTATTCGAAGCTGTAATGCCACTTCTGAATACCAGCGCACGTATCCCACTTTGTGGTTTGATTTCTCAGTACAACGCAACAGAACTGCCTGAAGGTACCGACCATCTTCCATTATTAATGGGTAAGCTGCTGACTAAACGAATCAAGGTGCAAGGCTTCATCATTTTTGATGACTACGGACATCGTTACGGTGAATTTGCGCAAGATATTAATCAATGGTTGGCAGAAGGAAAGATCCAATACCGTGAACATCTAGTACAAGGACTGGAGAATGCACCAGAAGCATTTATCGGTCTGTTGGAAGGTAAGAACTTCGGCAAGCTTGTAGTACAGATTAACGACCCATTATAAGGAAGGGATAAATAAATGATTAAACTTCACCATCTCAATCAGTCTCGCTCAAAGCGCATCATTTGGTTACTTGAAGAGCTAAATGTGGATTACGAAATCGTGCCTTATGTTCGTGACAAAGTGACCTTCATGGCACCGCCTGAGCTAAAGAGCGTTCATCCGCTCGGTAAATCGCCCCTGCTTGAAGATGATGGCGAGTTCATCATTGAATCAGGCGCGATGACCGAATATTTGATTGAGAAGTACAGTGATGGTGCGTTGGCTCCTGAGCGTGGGACGAAGGCGCACACTGAGTACCTACAATGGATGCACTTTGCTGAAAGTTCAGCAATCTTACCAATGTTGTTAAAAATCTTTATCAGCAAAGAGCCAAACGAAACTCAATTTCTATCAGGCTATGCTGACAAAGAAGCGATGAACGTTCTGGGTTATTTCGAGCAATCGCTAGAAGGCAAAACTTACCTAGTAGAAGAACGTTTAACTGGCGCAGACATCATGATGTCATTTATTGTCGAGCTCGTGCATAAGTTCGGTTTGGCTGGTCACTTCCCGAATATTGAGCGTTATGGAAAACAACTCGCAACGCATCCAGCGTTTGAAAAAGCTGAGCAAATTGAAGTGAAGTACTCCTAATCATTCCGCCCCTTTGATGTTCAATAAAGCGATATCAAAGGGGCGATTTCCGACGTTAGCCTTGTCAACAAAGCGCAATTCATGCAAATGCTTGCGTGCTCTTTTTACCCTTTTCGCCAATACGTTAATAAACCAATC
This sequence comes from Vibrio sp. 11-4(1), assembly GCF_013048625.1. Lineage (NCBI taxonomy): Bacteria > Pseudomonadati > Pseudomonadota > Gammaproteobacteria > Vibrionales > Vibrionaceae > Vibrio > Vibrio sp. 11-4(1). Next base: position 48,363 of record NZ_VHSY01000011.1, read on the forward strand.
ATAAAAATCAGCTAAGAATTTGATTCTAAGTTACTTTTCATCATCGTTACCACCTATTGAATTGATAAGCAGTATCAGTTTTTGCTTCCAGCTTTTCCGTAATAATCTTCTCTTCAGTTGCTAAGGTATTGATCCCTGGAGGGGAAGAAAAATGACAAATAAGAAATTAACCACCGCCGCAGGCTGTCCTGTCGCCCATAATCAAAATGTGATGACTGCAGGTCCTCGTGGTCCCCAACTACTGCAAGACGTTTGGTTCCTTGAAAAACTGGCACACTTTGATCGTGAAGTGATTCCTGAGCGTCGTATGCACGCCAAAGGCTCAGGCGCTTACGGCACTTTTACTGTGACTCACGATATCACCAAATACACGCGCGCGAAGATCTTCTCGGAGATTGATAAAAAGACCGAGCTATTTGCTCGCTTCACCACCGTTGCGGGGGAGCGCGGTGCCGCAGATGCAGAGCGCGACATCCGTGGTTTTGCGCTAAAGTTTTACACCGAAGAAGGCAACTGGGACTTGGTTGGTAACAACACGCCAGTGTTCTTCCTCCGCGATCCACTAAAATTTCCAGATCTAAACCACGCAGTAAAACGCGATCCACGCACCAACATGCGCAGCTCGACAAACAACTGGGATTTTTGGACATCACTACCAGAAGCTTTCCACCAAGTAACTATCGTTATGAGTGATCGCGGTATTCCTGCGTCCTACCGTCACATGCACGGCTTCGGTAGCCACACATTCAGCTTTATCAACGCAGAAAACGAGCGTTACTGGGTGAAATTCCACTTTAAAACTCAGCAAGGCATCAAAAACCTGACTGACCAAGAAGCAGAAGCGATCGTAGGTAAAGACCGCGAAAGCCATCACCGTGACCTTTACGAAGCGATTGAGCATCAAGACTTCCCTAAATGGAAGATGTACGTACAGATCATGCCTGAGCTAAAAGCGGATGAAGTGAACTTTAACCCGTTCGATCTAACAAAAGTATGGTCACAAAAAGATTATCCATTGATCCCAGTAGGCGAGTTTGAACTGAACCGTAACCCAGAAAACTTCTATGCGGAAGTTGAGCAATCCGCGTTTAACCCGGCAGCTATCGTTCCTGGAATTGGCTTCTCACCAGACAAAATGCTGCAAGGCCGTCTGTTTGCATACGGAGACGCGCAGCGTTACCGCCTAGGTGTAAACCATCACCAAATTCCAGTTAACGCGCCTCGTTGTCCGGTACACAGCTACCACCGCGATGGCGCAATGCGCGTTGATGGCAACTTTGGTTCAACACTAGGTTACGAGCCAAACTACAAACAAGAATGGGCAGAGCAACCAGATTACTCTGAGCCACCTCTACGCATCAACGGCAATGCTGATCATTACGATCACCGTGTAGACGAAGACTACTTCAGCCAAGCGGGAGACCTATTCCGTCTGATGAGCGAAGAACAGCGTCAAACTCTATTCGACAACACCGCTCGTGCAATGGATGGTGTGCCAGACTTCATCAAAGAACGTCACGTTAACCACGCCTACCAAGCGGACGAAGCTTACGGCAAAGGCCTTGAGATTGCGCTAGGCTTAAACAAGTAAACGGACACTGCACCAGCAAATGCTGTGATAAGAAGACATAAAAAAGGAGGTGCCCCAAAGCACCTCCTCATTCAAGTTCGTTAATCACACACTCATGTTCAAGGGGAACGATTATGATCAACTTAAATTTCTTCAAGCTCTTTGATACCAAAGAACTGTTTATCTACTACTGATTCTTAGCGACGGCTTTAATCAGAACAGACGTATCCATGCGGCCTAAACCATCACGCTGAAGGTCTGCGTATTGCTCATCCACTTTTTTAGTTAGTGGTAGGTTGAGCCCAACCCGCTCTGCTTCTTGCAAACAGAAGCCTAAGTCTTTGCGCATCCAATCAATCGCGAAGCCAAAATCAAACTTATCTTGCGCCATCGTCTTGGCGCGGTTTTCCATTTGCCATGACCCTGCAGCACCGTGCTTGAGTGTTTCAACTACTTGTTCAATATCCAAACCGGATTTCTGCGCGAGTAACAACGCTTCGCTCAAGCCTTGAAGCACACCACCAATACAGATTTGGTTTACCATTTTACAACGTTGACCTTGGCCATTTTCACCCAGAAGCGTCATTTGCTTCGCATATACGTCCATCACTGGAGCAACACGATCAAAAATGTCCTGCCCGCCACCACACATGATGGTTAGTACGCCATTTTCTGCGCCGGCTTGACCACCAGATACCGGAGCATCAATAAAGTGGTTACCATATTTGGTACAAGCGTCGGCCAACTCAACGGCTAAATCAGCGGAAGTCGTGGTGTGATCAACCAGTACCGCGCCTGCTTTTAGACCGACTAGAATGCCTTCTTCACCGTATACAACGCTACGCACGTCATCGTCATTACCGACACAAGTAAATACGATATCGCAACCTTCTGCCGCTTCTCGCGGTGTCTCACACGCAATGCCGTTGTATTCTGCAGCCCATTTATCAGCTTTGGCTTTGGTGCGGTTGTATACTTTGGTTTCATACCCCGCTTTGCTCAAATAGCCCGCCATTGGGTAACCCATAACACCCAAACCAATAAATGCTACTCGTTGTTTTTCCATTGCACGCTTCCCTTAGTTCACCTGACTGAAATGTTTTGTAACATGCTACTAAAGAATTGAAAACATTACTCGTAATTTATCCTTCACTCGCGGCACAAATAAAAGCGAACCGCGATGTTGGAGTAAATACCAAAAGCATTCATCAGGGTCATCGAGGAGACATTTCTCAGAAGTTAAATGTTAAGACACTCTACGAGCTTGCAACAAAGCCGTGGCGTTCAACATGGCATCCTTGGTACTGACATCCAAGACTTGGATTTTTCGAAAGCGTTCCGGTTCTTTAATCGCCACATCATGAGCAAAGATCACAAACTTCGCTTTCTCGATGTCTTTCTCGGTAATTCGGTTGATGACGCCATTCGCCCCTTGGGTTTCGACTTTAATCTTAATGCCGAGTGCACAAGCCGCTTTTTCCAATGACTTCGCCGCTAAGAACGTATGTGCCACACCTGATGGACAAGATGTAACCGCCAAAACATCCGCCTCACCTTCGCCTTGAACGGAACCATATACCTGAGAATGACCTGTGTAACTCTCATCTTCGGTGACGGTTTTCTTTAGTGCAATCACGATCAATGCCGTGGTAACTGAGCCCGCAATCGTGCCGATGATATAACCAATTTTTCCATCCACAACAGGGAGAACAATCCAACCGCCCCATGGAGCATGGTTCATTACGTGGAACATAAAGCCGATCACGTTACCGACGATGCCACCCGCCACAATAGCTGGTAGCACGCGAGCAGGGTCACCAGCGGCAAAAGGAATCGCACCTTCGCTAATACCGATCATCCCCATAATACCTGCGGCTTTCCCCGCTTCGCGTTCATCTCGCTTGAATTTACTCGGCGCCAAAAACGTTGCTAGTGCCATCCCCAATGGCGGCGTACAAATCGCAATACCGACCCCGCCCATCAACCATGGTTGCGTGTTCACTTGGGTTTGAGCAAACAACGTCGCCACTTTGTTAATTGGGCCGCCCATATCAAACGCGGTCATTGCCCCAAGCACAGTTCCGAGCATTACTTTGCCTGAGCCCGCCATGCCCGTCAGCACTTCGTTCATGGTGGTCATTGCGCTGGCAATCGGAGCACCTATCACCCACATCACCGCGCCACAAGTAACAAACGTCCCCACTAGCGGATAAATAAAAATCGAGCCAAGCGAACTCATGCTGTCTGGTAGCTGAATTTTCTTTAATAGCCAAACGACAAAGCCAGCAAAAAAGCCGACCACAATCGCACCTAAAAAACCCGTATTGTAATGACTGACAGCAATCCAAGATCCAATCATACCCGGCGCAAGGCCCGGCTTGTCGGCAATGGAATAAGCAATGTAACCGCCAAGCACGGCAGTAAACAATGTCAGGCCAGCAATCCCCATTTGGGCAATGTCGGCCAGAATGCCCTCTTGTGGCACACCACCGTGACCAGAGATCATCACCGACAACGACAACAACACACCGCCCGCAACGATAAACGGGATCATGTGGGATGTGCCAAACAGCAGGTGCTCTTTAATGCGGCCAAGTTTTTGCGCCCAAGGGCTCAGGGGTTCTGATGCAAATTCTAAAGAAGTTGGGAGAAATTCATTGGATTGGGTTTGAATATCAGTCAACATCTCAAGCGCTTCTTCTCGCGATTGAGCCTGTTTGAGCTTTTCAACAAAGCCGTCTTCGATAATTTTGGTGGAAATTTGTGCCAATACTTCAATGTGATGATGATCATCACCATCTGGGGACGCCAGCATGAAAAACACATCGGACAGCTCGCCATCTTCGGCGCCATAATCAATCCCATTACGGCTGATCCCGACCGCAACAGCCGGTTTTGCTACAGCATCACTTTTGGCATGAGGGATAGCAATACCATCATCAAATCCTGTGTTACCGATCTCTTCTCGTTTCCAGATATCTGCCAAGAACTGGCTTTGACTATTGAGCTTGCCGGCGGCCTCTAGCATCTCGACCAGCTCTTTGAGCGCTTCATCTTTGGTTTGAGCTTTTAGATCTAAACATATCGTTTCCAGCTCAATTAGGTTTGTGATGTCCATTGTTTTACCTTCCAATATTCACGCTCGAATATATACCCAAGTGAGTTTGAGATACAGGATCCCCTGGCTCGTATGTGTTCCTACTCATTTTATTTGGGCATAGATTAACCAGTGCCTACCCTTTGATATATAGGACTAAAAGTGCATTAACTGGATTAATGTAACATGAGATTAAAACTGTGATAGAGCTCTTGCGTTAATCCAGCTCAAATCAATTCAATCTGCGGTGGCTGTGCTAATATCCACAAAAAATAAAATGGATAGAACATGAAAATCGTAGCGGTGACAGCATGCCCTACAGGCATCGCTCATACTTATATGGCAGCAGATGCACTAATGAAAGCTGCGCCAAAACATAACGTGCAAATTAAAGTAGAAACGCAAGGTGCGATGGGGATAGAAAATCAGCTCACTCCTCACGATATCGCTCAAGCGGATCGGGTTTTGATCGTGTCGGATATTGAGATAGAACAACTAGGCCGATTCGAAGGGACGCGCAAAATTCAAATCCCCATTGAAGAGGTTTTGCTGAACGTCGACAAAGTATTCCTCGTCCACTGCCGCGACTAAATTTGCAGATGAACGAATACCAAATCACCTTTTTCGTCGATAATGCAAATGCCAGTGCGCACCTTGCTCAGCCACTCAATCGAGTGGCAAAGAAGTTCAAAAGTACCTTACATATCATTAATGTAACGCAAAATCGTGTTGCGGAACTCACCAAGTCCGTGGCGATTTTGCAAGCAGGTCTACAACAAGGTGATTTGTGTCAAATCACAGCGATTGGCATTGACGCAGAGCTGGCCTGCTTCGTCATAAAAGACATGATTGCTGAACACTTTACTGTGGTGGGATCTCATATCAACTATGAGTTTTCTAGCCAACTGGCCGAGCGTTTACCGCAAATTTGCCCACCTTGTGAAATCAAATGGCAGTACGCCAAAGCGCATACCGCGCTCACCAAGTTTGAATGCCTTAAAGGACTAGCTCAGCTCATCCACCCCATTCATCCCGACGAACTGATTCTTGCTTTTATTAAACGTGAAGAACGTTCATCAACTTGCGTGACCCCGGGGATCGCTCTACCACACGTGATGTTTTCAGGTGTTGACCATATTTCTATTGCTGTTATTGCGAATGAAAAGTCGATGGATTGGGCTTCGAAGATGGGTGATGTTCATCTGGCTATAGCACTGGTGATGCCAGAAAAGCCGACCCGAGAACAGATCATTGCGGCCACTAACCTCACAAGAAACCTGCTTACCGATCAAATGGCGGAACGCCTACTACTAACAAAAAGCAGCGTCGACTTACAGGCGCTGCTGATGTACGCCATGTCGAGGCTGCTCGCCTAAACTTTTCTATGATTTACGCACTCTGACTGAAGGCTTAAATCGAACCACGATATTCCGTCGGCGTTCTGCCTGTACGGTTCTTAAATACTCGGCAGAAATAGTTCACGTCTTTAAATCCGCAGCGCACTGACACGTCATTGAGTTTGAAGTTGTATTTCTTGAGCATAAACTTCGCACGATCCACGCGTACCCAAGTAATGTAGTCTGCCAAGGTCATGTGCCCCTGCTGACGGAACAAGCGCGACAAATGGTTCGAGGAAATACTGAATCTCGACGCAATGCTGTCACGCGTGATTGGGCGATGGAAGTTCTCTTGAATGTAGATGCAGATCCCTTGATAGAGATCTTGCACACGGCTATGTGACTGCTGCTCGACTGGTGCATCCAACATCGTCTTCGCGTATTGCAATAATGCTTGTAGTAAAAGCTCATCCATTGGTTTTTTAGTATTCTCACGAGCCAGTGAGCTCAACGCTTCTAAGATGTTATCTATCGCAAATCCTGAGCGCGTTTGAATGCTATGCTTTTGAATATCGTAAAAGTTTGCCTCACCTTTGCGTTTGCTCACCAAACTCAACCCAAGTTGTCGACGCCCAAACAAAATACTTAACACTGAACAATCGGTATCCCAGTCTGGTTTATTCCAACAGTTAGGTGGAATAAATATCGCATCGCCTTTTTTAGCAACGATGTGCGTTACTTTTCGATCATGACTTTCCATTTCATTAATATATTCCCCATCCAGAACTAACTCTAGGCGAGGGAAATTAACTTGATAGCTAAATTCAGGCGGCGTATGAAAATCTCCTGCAAACCAAATATTATGAAATGGCTCTCTTTCATTTAATACCGCTGAAATTAAATCATGAAAAATCATTGTCTCACACTCTATATATGCATCAATGATGCTATTTACTATAGATATACACCGGACTGAACTTTTGTGCTATTGAGCAAAATCACACTTCCATTTTAATGTTACAAAAATCCAGTTAACGCATCAAATTTCCAGTAACAAAAACTCTATCAACAACACTCAATCCCTTTTCAAATGGGAGCAAAGCCACATTTCACTTATCATTTTGCTTCTTATCCATCATGTCACAGATATGCAGCTAGATTTGTCCAGTGAACGATCTAAATCACACTATAGTTAGTCGGTTACAATCCTCCAGTAAATGCATTTTTTCTTCACTACAGTCTTTTTATCAGTAATTTAAAAATACCCCTGAAATAAAAATTATATTTATAGGGGTTCGACAATGATCACCAAACTAATAAATGAAGACTTAATTAATCTTGATCTTAAAGCGTCTTCAAAAGAAGACGTATTTAAAGAACTGGTTGCCGTTCTTCATGCCCAAGGTCGTATTTCTGACCAAACACAATTTCTTGCAGATATAAAAGCACGTGAAGAATTAGGAAATACTGGATTTGAAGATGGCGTGGCAATTCCACACGCGAAAAGCGCAGCTGTGATTGAACCAGCGGTTGTGATCGGCGTAAGCAAATCAGGTATCGAATACGGCGCGGAAGACGGCTTGCCTTCAAAACTGTTCTTCATGATAGCTTCTCCAGACGGTGGCGATAACCACCATATCGAAGTACTTGCAGAACTGTCTTCAAAACTGATTGAAGATGGTTTCATCGATGCGTTCTTAGGCGCAACAAACAGCCACGACGCACTGGCACTCCTTCTTGCTAAAGAAGAACCGCAACCAGTGACAGATGCTCCAGCAAACCAAGGTTTCATCATTGGTGTTACTGGTTGTCCTGCTGGCGTTGCCCACACTTACCTAGCAGCAGAAGCGCTAGAGAAAGGTGCAGCGGCGATGGGTTACGAAATCAAGGTTGAAACGAACGGTTCAATCGGTGTGAAAAACAGCCCAACCGCAGAAGAAATCGAGCGTGCAGATGCCATCATCGTCGCCTGTGACAAACAAGTCGACATGAACCGCTTCGCGGGCAAACGCGTGGTTAAAACCAACGTAAAAGCCCCAATCCGCGATGCTCAAGGACTGATTAATGAAGCGTTAAGTGCTCCGACATACCAAGCAGAAGCAAGCAGCAATGCGCAAACTTCTGTTGCAAACAAAGCCTCTCAGGCTCGCTCTGACCTTTACCGCTACTTGATGAACGGCGTATCACACATGATCCCCTTCGTCGTAACAGGGGGTCTGTTGATTGCACTTGCTCTTGCAATCGGCGGTCAGCCAAGTGAAGCGGGCATGGCCATCCCTGAAGGCAGCATGTGGAACCAAATCCTCAACGTCGGTGTGGTTGCCTTTACGCTGATGATCCCAATTCTAGCGGGTTACATTGCTTACGCGATTGCTGACCGCCCTGCTCTAACTCCTGGCTTGATCGGTGGTTGGATTGCAAACAACGGTTCTTTCTACGGCGCAGACGCAGGTACAGGCTTTATCGGTGCCATCATCGCAGGCCTGCTTGTGGGTTACTTCGTGAAGTGGATTACGTCGATTAACTACCACAAGTTTATTCAACCTTTGGTGCCAATCATGATTGCGCCAATCACAGGTTCGTTGTTCATCGCAGGTCTATTCATCTTCGTTATCGGCGCGCCAATCGCAAGCCTAATGGACGGCCTGACTGCGCTACTAACTAGCATGAGCACAGGTAACGTAGTTCTATTGGGTATCGTACTTGGTGGTATGGCTGGCTTCGATATGGGTGGCCCATTCAACAAGGTCGCATTCTTATTCTCTGTAGGCATGATTGCGAGCGGTCAAACTCAATTTATGGGTGCGATGGCGTGTGCAATTCCAGTTGCGCCTCTAGGTATGGCAATGGCAACGGCGCTTGGCCGTAAGTTCGACCTGTTCGAAGAATCAGAAACCGAAGCGGGCAAAGCCGCAGGCGCAATGGGTCTGGTGGGAATCTCTGAGGGTGCGATTCCATTCGCAGCACAAGATCCAATGTCAGTGATTCCTGCAAACGTACTTGGTTCAATGGTGGCGGCAGTAATGGCGTTCTCATTCGGCATCACCAACAGCGTTGCTCACGGTGGTCCAGTTGTCGCTCTACTTGGCGCAATGAACCACCCAGTCCTTGCTCTGATTAGTATGGCAGCTGGCGCAACGGTTACCGCAGTAACGTGTGTAACGTTGAAGAAAGTGCGTAAAGCAAAAATGATGCAAGCAGCCGCTTAATCATCCCCTTCCCCCAAATGGCTCCTATGGCTTGGGCAATGTCGCCTAAGCCATGATTTTCTCGCATGGTGACACTCTATGTCTGATTTAACGATGTCCGATACACAAACGATTCAAACTCAAGCTAAGCATACGATGTTTTTCCTGATGAACAACGTGATTCAAAACTACGCTTGGGGCAGTACTACTTCTGTTAACCAACTGTTTGGCATTGAAAACCCAACGGGCGAACCACAAGCAGAAGTATGGATGGGCGCGCATCCAAACGGTTGCTCAGTGGTGATGGTAAACGGCGAGGAGACCAAACTCTCTTTACTGATTGCTCAAGACATGAATGCTTTTCTGAGTGAAGAAGTCGCAAACCGTTTTGGTGAACTTCCATACCTGTTTAAAGTGCTTGCCGCCGAGAAAGCGCTGTCGATTCAGGTGCACCCAAACAAGCAACAAGCAGAACTAGGTTTTGCACTGGAAGAAAAACAAGGCATTCCCCTAACCGCTGCAAACCGTAACTACAAAGATCCAAACCACAAACCAGAATTGGTTTACGCGCTAACCGAATACCAAGCGATGAATGGCTTCCGCCCAACAAGTGAAATCATCAGCTTCTTCTCTGAGCTGGCGATTCCTGAGCTGCAAAGCTTGGTGGATGACCTTATCGACAATCAAACTTCCAAAGGATTGGCGAGCTTCTTCTCCGGTCTATTATCACTGGAAGGCGAACAGAAAGAGATGGCGTTGACGGTGCTATTGGCTCAAGCTCGCATCACCGACTTACCTCTGTTCAACCTGATCTTGGAGTTAGAAGCGCAATACCCGGGCGACATTGGTTTGTTTGCGCCCTTGCTACTCAACGTCATCACGCTGAAACCAGGCGAAGCGATGTTCTTGGATGCAGAAACGCCACACGCGTACTTGAAAGGTACGGGGCTTGAGATCATGGCGAACTCAGACAACGTGCTACGTGCCGGTTTAACGCCGAAGTATATGGATATAAAAGAACTCGTTGCTTGCACACGCTTCGAAGAAAAACCATTCGACACCCTACTGCTTGAACCAATCGAAAACGACGACATGTTGGAATACCCAATTCCCGTCGACGATTTCAAATTCGCGATTGTAAAACAAGCCAACCAACGAACGCTTGATGTAAGAACCGCAGAAATCCTGTTGCCGCTAGATTCCCCGCTCGTGATTACACACGCAAATGGTGAAACGTGTGTAGTAGATAAAGGCCAATCTGTTTTCATCCCAGCTTACGCCAAACAATACAGTTTGAATTGCGAAGGTCGTGTGGCGCGGGCTTACAGTTAATATCGCTGATTAAGTTTGCATGTCGTTACTGCCAATAAGCAAAAAAGAGCAGAGAAACGTCTCTGCTCTTTTACTTAATATGCGCTTTTCCCGATAAATTCACGCAATAATCAAATTGTCTAGAAAGGTTTACTGCTTAGCGTGGAACATCGCTTGTCCACTTTTATCTTTATTCGACCAAAAGTTAATATTGAACTGTGCATCATCGCTCATTTCAATACGATGCCAATACTGTGGCGGGCTTGTCGCGAACTGACCTGCGTTGATCACGACGACCATTTCAGGCTCTGTCGTGAATTCATCAGCAAAACCATAGTAGGTGACTTGCCCCTCCATTACGCATAACTGCCCAAACACGCCTTCGGCTGTGTTGTGATGAGTTAGAAGAGCTGGAGGCACACTGCCTTTGGTAAAAAATGGCGTCGAACGTTGAACCGTCCAGTCTTTCGGAATACGAAGATGTGACATGGTTATACCCTCTTTGAATATAAAATTGTGCTGCTTGAAGCGAGTTACGATTGCGCGACTTGAGACAGTTCACGCAGTAACGGAAAAGCCTGAGCCACTTGCTCGCCCGTCACAACAAACCCAGTCAATATGCTTTGTTCATTTTCAGCTTTTGCCACGATGCCAGATTGAGAAATCTGCACATTCCAATTCGCGACAGCACTGAAGTCCCCGGCAAGCTGAATTGGGTAACTCGGCGTTTTGACTTTTACCATCATTGGCGGCAACTTCAATTGCGCTTCCTGCCCAAGCAACTGCTTACCTAAAACATTAGCGCTCAACACGATTGGCTGAAGGTATGGAAGCATGCGCCCTTGTATCTCGGCGCAATCGCCCAGAGCGAATACATTGTTCGCAGAAGTCTGCAGCTTAGCGTCGACAGCAATGCCTTTCCCAACCTCTAGTCCACAAGCATTCGCTAATTGAGTGTTTGAACGCAAGCCAGCGGCAGAAATCACTACATCAATCTCGCTCACTTCACCGCTGTTCAAAATCGCTACCAACGAATCGGCGGTACGATTCACCTCAACAACCCCATTTCCCAACGCCAGTTGAATGCCTTGTTGCTTAAGTTGGCTTTCCAGAGGCAACGCCACAAACTCAGGAATAAGATTGGCAAGCAAGCGTTGGTTTGATTCAACCACCGTAACGGCTTTACCGCTGCTCGCAATATCCATTGCAATCTCAACGCCAATCAAACCACCACCGATAACCATTACGCGCTTTGCTTGACTGATTCTCTCTTCTGCGAGCTGATACTCTTGTAACGAATTGAGCGTTAGGACATCGCCAGAAGCATCACCTCGCATTGGAGGAACAAAAGCTTTCGCGCCCGTTGCAAAAACCAGTTTGGAGTACGCATAAACTTGTCCATCTGCTACCACTTGTTGGGCTTGCGTATCCACACTCTCAATTTTAGTGTGGGTTAATAACTCGATATGGTGCTCTTGGGCAAAAGCTTCTCCCGTTTTTACTACCAGATCCCTCGCGGTCTGTTTTCTACTGAACACATGGCTCAAATCGGGCTTGTTATACTCCGCACCGTCATCAGCGGTGAATACTTGAATTGACACCTGTGCATCCATTCGACGCACAGTTTTAACCAGTTGATAGGCAGCAAAGCCACTGCCTATGATTACAATTGGTGCTTGCATCACAGCTCCTTACCCCTTGAACTCAACAAATACATCTTTACCCAAGTGACATTCAGGGCAGAGGAAGTAGTCCGGAACGTCTGACCACGTGGTACCCGCTTCAATTCCTTGATTAGGCTCACCCTGAGCAGGGTCATACACCCAGTTACAAACTGTGCAAATCATGCACTGGCAATCTGATGGATGTACTTCTGAGCTTGGATTAATAAGCTCCCTTTCGACCACGGCTTGCGTTTCTACTTGTACAACGGGCTGTGATTGAACTTGCGGTGCAGACGCAGCCATCATCGGAGACGCAACAGGGCTTGTTAGTGAATGTTTCGCCCACAATTTCGCGATGCTCTTGCCATGTTCACGACACTCACGCATCGCTTTACCATCTGGTCGCCATTTAGTTTTCAGGCTGACTGCCGTTTCAAAACCCGCGTCGGTCAACCGTGCGTGGATACGGTCTACCGCACCACCATTCCAGCCATAACTACCAAAGGCAGCGGCTTTCTTGGCTTTAAAACGAAGACCAGTGATCTCCTCCAGCATGCCAGCAATCTTCGGCATCATGACGTTATTCATGGTAGACGAACCAACCAAGATGCCTTTTGAGCGGAACACATTGGCGAGAATTTCATTCTTATCGTGCTTAGACACATTGAAGACTTTAACCGCGACACCCGGGTCGACATCGTGAATGCCCTGTGCAATCGCGTCCGCCATCATTCGGGTATTGTTCGACATAGAATCGTAGAAGATGGTAATACGATCTTCTTGGTAGTTATCCGCCCACTCTAGATACTGTTCGATGATTTGGACTGGGTTATCGCGCCACACAATACCGTGTGAAGTTGCAATCATGTCGACAGGCAAGTTGAAGCTCAGTACTTCTTTGATTTTGGCTGTTACCAAGCTGCTGAACGGCGTTAGAATGTTTGAGTAGTAACGCAAACACTGTTCCATCAGCTCATTTTGATCCACTTCATCATTGAATAAGCGTTCATCGCAGTAGTGCTGACCAAATGCGTCGTTACTGAATAACACTGCATCGCCAGTTAGGTATGTCATCATGCTGTCTGGCCAATGCAGCATTGGCGCTTCCACAAACACCAATTGCTTACCGTTACCAATATCGATGCTGTCACCCGTTTTTACCGTTTTAAAGTTCCATTCGGGATGATGGTGATGGCCAACAATCGAATCAATCGCCGCTTCCGTACAGTAAATTGGCGTGTTCGGCATCTTCTCCATCAATGCAGACAATGCGCCCGAGTGATCTTCCTCTGCATGGTTCACGACGATAAAATCGATCGTCTTAAGATCGATTTCCATTTCTAGGTTCTGGATAAATTGCTGGCTGAATCGATGATCGACCGTATCGATCAGTATGGTTTTCTCTTCACGAATTAGATAACTGTTGTAACTGGTGCCTTTTGTCATTTTGTATTCTGTACCATGGAAATCTTGAACTTCCCAATCGCGTTGACCTACCCAGTGGATGTTGTTTTTTACGTGAATTGTCATAATTACTACCTTGAATGACGGGATAAACAAAAATAATCTCTTCTTGTACTGCACTGGGCATGCCAACTTTTAATTACCATATATTTCAATAATTTAATTAAAATAAAACTTTAAAAACTGTCATTTAGACACAGTTGAAAATTGTCATTAAGACACTACAATGGTCATATTGACACAATTGGTATTGGCTATGACTTCTTTAATCGCGCAATGGCTACACATCACGCAAGACCTTAACTCGGCGCTCACTCAACAGGCTCGCTTCGATACCTTATTAACCACGATTCGAGAGGTATTAAAATGTGATGCTTCTGCTCTTCTTTTGTATGAAGATCAGCACTTTAAGCCGCTGGCTATCAATGGCTTAGCAAAGGAAGTATTGGGACGCCGTTTTTCTATAAACCAACACCCGAGATTGGAAGCCATTGCACGCGCTGGCGATATCGTACGGTTTCCATCGAATAGCGACTTACCCGATCCCTATGACGGGTTAATTCCGAACCTCGACGACAAGCTGCACGTCCATTCATGTATTGGTCTCCCTTTGTTGATCGACGATCAATTGATTGGCGCGATCACTATTGATGCCTTCGACCCGAATCAGTTCGATGGTTTACTCAATCAAGAACTACGCTTTGTAAGTGCGTTAGCCGCGGGGGGCTTGCACACTGCTCTACTACTGGAGCAGTTAGAAACACAAGCAAGCTTGCCACGTAAGTCTTACACTGAGAAACGCACCTTGAGCAACGAAATCATTGGCAAATCTGCTGGGATGAAAGCACTTCAAGAGCAAATCGATGCGGTGGCAGATACCGAGCTATCAGTGTTGATAATGGGTGAAACAGGGGTTGGTAAAGAGCTCGTCGCAAACGCAATTCATCATCGCTCTCACCGAGCCAATAATACCTTGGTGTACTTAAACTGTGCCGCGTTACCTGAATCTGTCGCAGAGAGTGAACTTTTTGGTCATATCAAAGGTGCTTTTACTGGTGCTATCAGTAATCGGAAAGGTAAGTTCGAGCAAGCCGACGGCGGCACACTATTCTTGGATGAAGTTGGCGAACTTTCTCTGGAGTTACAAGCCAAGCTACTTCGCGCATTGCAATATGGCGATATCCAGCGTGTTGGGGATGACCGACATATTCGAGTCAACACACGCATTGTGGCGGCAACGAACCGTGTTCTGCATGAAGAAGTAAAAGCTGGCCGTTTCAGAGCAGATTTGTACCACCGTTTGAGTGTATTCCCTCTTCATGTTCCCCCACTTCGTGAACGTGAAGACGATGTCGTGCTACTGGCTGGTTTCTTTGCAGAGCAACTACGCAGCAAGTTGGGGCTGAACAGTGTTCGACTCTCTCCCACTCTAGTTCAAGCACTTAAAGATTACTCTTGGCCGGGCAACGTGCGTGAACTGGAACACGTCATCAAACGAGCGGGCGTGCTTGCCAAAGCTAGAACTCAATCGCTGGATATCGAATTGGTGGAACAAGATTTCGATATCAAAGCGTCGAACAATCAGCCCACCACTGAAGAGTCAGGTATACCTAGCTCTTCATTTGAACTGTCAGACGCTGGTTTAAAGCAAGCCACTGACACCTTCCAAAAAGCCATGATTGTAAAAGCACTAGAGCAGAATCAAGGAAACTGGGCTGCAACAGCACGTCAGTTAGAACTCGATAATGGTAATTTACATCGCTTAGCCAAACGGCTAGGTATAAAGTAAAAAAGGATACGGACGGTTTGAATTCCGCAAGAAAATCTATCTCGCTTATGTCAAAATGCACCATCACAATCGAAAAGTCTGTAATGTAATGAACTACCAAGCTGCTATTTTTGATATGGATGGTTTGCTCCTTGATACTGAGCGCGTCTGTATGCGTATTTTCCAAGAAGCATGTGAAGTCCAAAACCTTCCGTTTTATGAAGATGTTTACCTGTCGATCATTGGTCGTAATGCGGCAGGTATTGAAGCAATTTTCCGCAAAGCCTACGGTGAGAACCTAGACCGCCTGCATCATGAATGGCGTACTCGTTACAATGCTGTCGTCAAACACCAAGCCATCCCAGTGAAAAATGGTGTTGTTGAGCTGCTAGAATGGCTGAAAGCACAAGGCTTACCAATCGCAGTAGCGACTTCTACGGCAAAAGAGGTGGCGAAAATCAAACTGGAATTAGCGGGTTTGAGTAAGTACTTCGACAACCTCACCACAGGCTGCGAGGTAAACCACGGTAAACCCGATCCAGAAATCTATTTGCTGGCAGCGAATCGTCTGGATGTAGAACCAAGCCAATGTTTGGCCTTTGAAGATTCCAATAACGGTGTTCGCGCAGCCGTGGCAGCGAATATGGTTACTTATCAGATTCCGGATTTAGTTGAACCTTGCAAAGAGGTAAAACAATTTGGTCATTTCATCGTGCCGTCATTACATGAAGCGTTAGATGCGTTGAAGCAAAATCGCTAAACGTAAACTGCCGCTCTAACTGTTAAAGCTCAGCAATTTGGCTGAGCTTTTTTATGTTTGAGCCTCTCCTCTCACCTTCTCTAATCTACTTCTAATAAACACCAAGATACTGCTCCAAAGCTTAATAAGATAGACCTTATCTCTGTACGGGGCGTGTTCCTTTCTTTTTTGATTTACCTCACGCCATCGCATGAAATAGGGCCTATGAGTGATCAAATAGTGGAACTAACCAGTACAACTTTGCAACAAAACGTCAATATACCGCTTGAAGCACGTTTTTCGAGTGAAAATTGGCTGATAATGAGAACTATTGGATGAGATTAATCCAAGTCAGCCCAAAATATAAAATGGAGAGTGTTATATGTCTTTACGTTTATTAGCAGCAACCTTCGCATTAGTAGGAATGAGCTTTGGTGCCCAAGCCAGTGCCGAGTGTGAAGTGTCCCTAGATGCTAACGATATGATGCAGTTTTCTACTAAAACACTGAGCGTTCCAGCCACTTGTAAAGAAGTAAAACTGACGCTAAACCACACAGGTAAAATGCCTGCACAATCAATGGGTCACAACGTCGTTATCGCAGATACCGCTAATCTACAAGCAGTAGGTACGGACGGCATGGCAGCAGGTGCAGAAAACAATTACGTGAAGCCAAATGACGACCGTGTATACGCTCACACAAAAGTGATTGGCGGCGGTGAAAGCACCAGCATTACTTTCAGCACTGAAAAAATGAAAGCTGGCGGCGACTACTCATTCTTCTGCTCGTTCCCTGGTCACTGGGCGATCATGCAGGGTAAATTTGAGTTCAAGTAAGAGCTAACTAAGTCAAAACAAGACTCACTATAGGGAAGCCATCGCTTCCCTTTTTATTGCACCTTAGTTAAGCACGTCGATGGATAATCTCATCCAAAGGTATAGGCCTTGCTAAGTAAAACCCTTGAACTTTATCAACCCCACTTGACCGCACAAAGTCATAGTCAGACTGCGTTTCCCCCCCTTCCGCTACGACCTCGCAATTTGCAATATGTCCTAACTTAGCAACCAATCGATACAGTTGCCGTCCACGATGATCGTTAGCGTCCAATAGCAGCGATCTGTCTAGCTTAATCTTGTTAAATGGATACTTGAACAAATGAGGAAACGATGCGTAGCCCGTACCAAAATCATCCATTGTGATACGAACTCCCATACTCTGTAGAGCTTTCATGGTGTTAGTTAAAGAAACTTCATTGTCTAATACGGCTTCTTCAGTAATTTCAATTTCAAGCCATTCAGCCGGGATTCCAAAATAGACCAACCGGCCTTGTAAATGCTGAACAAAATCCACTTGTTGAATGGTAGCAACAGAAACATTAATGGCCACTCTTCGCTGCTCAGATAATCCCATTTCCTTCATATCCGACAACACCTTTTCGAGTACTAATTTATCGAGCAGTGGCATGGCATCTAACCGGTGAAAATCTTCAATAAACGTTGGTGAAAGTAAGTTTCCATCTTCATCTTTATATCGAATAAGCGCTTCGTAAGAATACTGTTCCGCATCCTTTGTTGAGTGCTGCTTTTGATAAAACATCACCAACTCGCCTTCACGAAGAATGGAAGTTAAACGCTTCTGCGCGGATGACTTGCTGATACTCGATGTGTTCGCATCTTTCACACTACTGAGTAGTGATTTAAATAGGGATTGTTCTAAACCATTGTAAGTATTACTTACACCAAGCTGCCCCACATATTTGCCTGCATAGGCTAGATAAAAAGGTCGATAAATGAGTACACCAATCGCAATCACCACCAGTTGAAGTATCGCCCCCTGTGCATGATGTCCCATTGCAACATAACCACTCAACAGAGGCGGTGTCATCCAGTTCACAATATTTTCAACAGGCGCAATTAAGCCGGAGGCAATCGCACAGTAGGTGATGATAAAACTGACCAGCGGCACTAATACAAATGGGACGACCAGAATAGGGTTAAAGATGATAGGCAAGCCAAATAGCAGCACTTCATTGATGTTGAACATCACCAATGGTGCTGCCGCTAACGCCAGTAAAATATGATTGCGCTCTTTAGCGAACAATAACAGACACAGGAGTAAACTAATGCTATTCCCTGACCCGCCCATGGATAAAAATGCGTCGTAAAAACCTTGGCTAATGACGTTAAGCGACGCTTCGCCTGTTTGCCAAGCAGCCATGTTGGCTTCGGTCGCAGCGTATATTTGCTGCTTGATGGCAAACAACATGTTATGACCATTAATGCCCGCCGCTCCTAATAAGCTCAAGATGGATTGATAAAATAATCCTCCTGTGAACGTCAGCGGATCAAAGTTAAGTCCAGCCACTGTTGTAGTAAAAGCATCCATCACGGCTGCGGTGACATGAGATAAGCTAACCGCAAATAAAACGAATACGAAAAAATGTAAGACATCTTTAAAAAGACGAGAAGAGAAGTCCATTGCTTGAGGATCAAGCAGCTCAATTCGGAAACTTTTACAATAAACGTATGACACTGTTGCACTAAAGAGTGCTAATAACGGGTTATTCGGCAACATGTAATTACTAGAAAGGCTGTCATTCTCTATTGAAATTAAATAGAACATGACCAACGAATAAATGATGATAATCGCGCTCGACACATTCACTTTATGCGATAAATAGTAACCAGCCACAATGCAAAACGCTGTGGGATATAAGTTGATTAAAATATCAGAAAGATGGAACAATAACTGAGAAACCTCTGACACCCCTAGGATTCTAGAAGCGTGACCAAGAAAGATGGCAAGTGCGTTAGATAGCGTCAGCGGTAACAGCAATAAGGCAATAGATGCGAGATCAGTAAGATAAGATTTAGATCCAAGTCGCCATTTATCTGTAAATACCGTTAGACGATGAAGGGGATCAAATACGCGTTCACGACGAGTGTGCATGGTGAGTTCTTATATTAAGTAATAATCATCGGCTGCGAAATAGGCAGCCGTAAATGCAACGGCCAGACTCAGTAACGTATTATTTGGTGGATAATTTTTAGTGTTTCTATTGGCTAAAACAATAGTTTGAATTACCAGTCACAGTGCAAAGATGTCGCAAGTGCAATTTAACGATTATATACCCCTTGATCCAATGAGATTATTATCCTTAACGATAAAAGCCATACCAAGCATCTCGATATGGCTATCGTTAAAACTGATGTATATACCCTAATGACTTCAAGAAGGAGGCTTCGGTGACACGCCCTTGACGAGCGAGTTGATTTGGCTCAGATACACTGTGAACGATTTTTGATTTAGCACGAGTAGAACTTCAAGTCGTAGTCTCGTCTGTAAAACAAATCATTCAATCCCGTGTAGCTCTTTCCAGTTTCCTGGATGAACCACGTAGCCGAATAGAGCATGCCCACCATAAACCAATTCGGTTCCTTCCGGGATCCACAGCATTTGACCTGGGTGCACAAAATGTGTCTCACCATTTGCGGTCAGCTCGAAACAGCCTTCAATCACAAAAATAACCTCATCATAAAGCACCGTCCAAGCCACTTGAGCGCCTTCCCATTTAGCAAAGCCTACGCCAATGTTTGGTGAAATTTCTGGGCTTAACGCCCTGGCAACATACGCCATTCCAGGCGTATCACCACGAACATTGAAATCTAGGTTTTTACTATCAACGAGTTTGACTTGCTTCATAATTCACTCCGGCTTTGCCATTTTGCTAATTGGATACGCGTTTTTACTCCCATGCCTAAAAAAGGCTCTGGCGGATTCAAACAAGGCATCCCTGTCACTTGCTGTATGTCATCCAATGATTTAGATGTCGCACCTACGACATAGTCAGCTAACAGCGTTCCAGAAATGGTTCCCCACGCAGCACCAACACCATTGTCACAAGCGCTGGCATAAACACCTTCATCTAATTGACCAAAAAAGTTAGTAAAGTTACGAGAGATGGCATATACCCCACCCCATGTGTGAGTAAATGGTATGTCGGCCAGCTCGGGGTAACGCGCCAAAAAGACTTGACGATGATCGTCTCGGATTTGCTCTCTGACTTTATCGTTCATGCTTGAGCCATATTTCGGCACGTGTTTGTAAGTATTTCGGATCAAAATACGTCGATCGGCGGTCATACGTAACGTCGTTCCCGCATGATCTGCTGGAGTTAAACCCCAATTCAGCTCACCTCCATATCGTTGCATTTCTGCGTCGGTCAATGGACGCGTCCAGCTTGCAAACGTCATCACTGGCAGTAATCTGTTTTTAAGGTAACCAAACTCACGAGTAAAAATGCTGGTGCCAAGTAACAGTTCAGTGGTTTCAACAGAACCACTATCTCCATGTAATACCCAGTAACCGTTTTCTTTACTGAGTTTGCGGATTGGCGAGTTTTCTAACACCTCGACGTTCTCTGGAAGGCTTTCCCCTAGCCCACGCACCAGAGCAGCAGGTTGCATTAAATAACCACCTGGCGTGTAAATTGCGCGGCTGTAGTAATTTGTCCCTAAGACTTTCGCCAGCTCACTACCATTAACATGGAAGTATGGTTCGCCAAGGTCTTTCATTAGGTGCTCAAAGTGATCGAGATACGCTTCACCGCGCGCCCCTACGGCTCCTTGATATTTGCCCTTTGCTGACCACTGACAAGAAATACTGTGCTTCGACACTAAAGTGTCCAGCTGAGCAATCGCAGAACGGTTGAGCGATAATAACTTTTGTTTGTGCTCAGGGTCGGGATGCTCAAGTGAAAACTTATGAGGCAAATCGATCACAAAGCCCGAATTTCTCCCTGACGCCCCTTGGCCGATACGTTGCGCATCAATCAGTATAATTCGTGCGTTAGGCTGAAGCTCAGCTAAACGTCTTGCCATAGCTAGTCCAGCGAAACCGGCACCTAGCACGGCATAGTCAGCAGTTTGTTTACCTTTTAACGCTGGTTTTTCTGGAATACTTGGCAACGCATGGTACCAACCACATGTTGCATCATCATTGGGTAAATGAATCATCTTCTTTCTCCGTTACGCTGCTGACAGTTTCAATGACAATTGATCTAGCCAAGGACCTCGTAATGACTGTACTTTTCTTCCTAGCAACGCAAAGCCAAGCATCGTTCCCTCAGGAGAATAAAACGCAGCGGTCAATTCATCTGCCTGACTCTCGATATACCATTGTCCCAGTTCGTTCGGGGCAACCGGGAAAATAGTGAGTGGAAGAATCGGCGTTTTTACAATCACAGGAGTTGGCGTTAACGAGATTGACGCGACATCGCCTAGCAAGCTTTTCGCTACGGAAGGAATCATTTGATTAATCGGCGCAATATACGGCTGCCAACCTTGCTCGGTTTCAACACAGTCGCCTAGCGAGTAAATACTCTCATCACTCGTCTGGCCGAATTGATTCACTTTAATGCCGCGGCCCACTTCGAGCCCTGCTTGCTCAGCCAGCGATACATTTGGCTTGAGCCCAACCGCGCTTAGCACTAGGTCTGCTTCAATCTGCTTGCCACTGTTTAGATGCAAAACCGCACTAGATTCCGACCTTGGCTCGATTCTGGCGATACTGTCTTGTAGAGCCCATTGCACGCCTCGATCTGCAAGTGCACTTTGTAATGATTCACCCAACTGTTGCGGGATCAAACGCTCCATTGGCCATTGACCTAACCCGATAACTGTTACTTCATAACCGCTTTCGATCAGGTCATTCGCGAACTCACAGCCAATTAAGCCATCACCTAGGATTGCGATGCGCTTTTTGTCTTGCAGCTCCGCTCTGAAACGCCGGTAATCAACTAAGTCGTTCACACTCATAACACAAGAGCGATCACCCTCAATTGGGATTTCAATCGGTGATGCACCTGTTGCAAGTACCAAGCGACTGTAGGCGTATTTACCGATGGAGGTATGTAGCGTTGAA
Source organism: Vibrio sp. 11-4(1) (assembly GCF_013048625.1). Taxonomy (NCBI): domain Bacteria; kingdom Pseudomonadati; phylum Pseudomonadota; class Gammaproteobacteria; order Vibrionales; family Vibrionaceae; genus Vibrio; species Vibrio sp. 11-4(1). The sequence continues at coordinate 70,422 of NZ_VHSY01000011.1, forward strand.
TTGGCACGATCGATATGTTCAACGCGGGTATGCGGGTAAACGCGGATATTGAGACGGCTTTCCCACTCCAACGCGCTTTCACTTTGCAGCGCGTCGCCGTCTTTATTCATGACCAGTGCATTAGACAAGGCAGGCTTGCTGTACAGTGCGCCATCATCAGCGGTAAAGACAGTGATCGGAACCGTTTCAGATTGTGCTCTAAGTGCCGCTGCCAACTGGTAACCACTGTGGCCACTGCCGATGATAACGATAGGGTCAGCTGAAAATATAGGTTGAGTGACTTCAGATGGAAGTGGCTGAGCCGTATTTGGCTGAACAGACGATCCTACCGATACCGAAGACACTGCCGCGACCTCTTCTACTGGCGCATCGTCGGTGATTTCGATCATTTCAAAATCGGCCTTACCCACTAAACAGTCGGGGCATAACCAATCATCCGGCACATCTTCCCATGCTGTTCCTGGTGCAATGCCATCGGATGGCCAACCTTGTGCTTCATCATAGATTAAGCCGCAAATAATACAGAGCCACTTTCTCATCACTTATACTCCAACTACCTTGTTCAGAATTTCCGTGTTTACAAACCGCTGTCAGGTTTGTTGTGATTCCATCAACCTCGCCCTAGCTTGTGGTCTGAAATCCAAGCCGGTACGAGGTGATGAAAATACAGTTACACGGTAGCTATACGTTGCTGTCTTGCTGCAAACGAATGGCAATATTGCGTGTCTGGACGTAGCTATATATCGCTTCTTGTCCTTTTTCTCGCCCAAACCCGGACAAGCCCACGCCACCAAATGGTGTTTCGATACCACCAGCAAACCATTCATTGATGAACACTTGCCCACCACGCAGTTGCTGCGCCACACGCAATGTTTGGTTTAGGCTTTCACCAAAGACACCAGCAACCAGGCCAAAATCGGTGCCATTCGCGATCTCGATTGCTTCTTGCTCAGTTTCAAACGGTGTAATCACCAATACAGGACCAAACACTTCTTCTTGTGCAATGCGCATATCTGGCGTGGCTTCAATCACTGTTGGTGCCACAAAGTAACCCGATAGATCAGGTGCGTAGCCACCCGTCAGGATATTCGCGCCGTCGGCTTTTGCTTGCTCTATCATTTTAAGCACGCGTGCTTGTTGATCAGCCGATACCAACGGTGTGATGTCCGGCTGGCTTTCGCCTTGACCAATAGTTAGGCTTTTTGCCATTTCCACTACCACCGCTTTTACTTCTTCATAACGCTCTTTTTGAATCAGCAAACGAGACATTGCCGAACACACTTGACCAGCGTTAAAGAAAATACCGACCTGAACGCTTTTCAAAAGTGTTTCGAGGTTCGCATCTTTCAGCGCGATAGCAGCCGATTTACCACCCAGCTCCATCACCGATGGAGTAGCGCGTTGCGCTGAATCTTGCAGGATGCGTTGGCCAGTTGGAACGGAACCCGTAAAGACAATTTGATCGACCTCTTGGTGCTGCACCAAATGACTGCCAACGACTGAGCCTTTGCCACATAGCAAGTTAATCGTGCCTTTTGGGAAGCCCGCTTTTTCAATCGCTTTAATCAACAACGTCATGGCAAGTGGAGAAATCTCTGGCGATTTGATCACCACTGCGTTACCAGCAGCTAATGCAGGTGCCAATGAGCGTGCACAAATAGAGACAGGGAAATTCCACGGCACAATCTGCACCGACACGCCAAACGGCACATATTGAGTGAAATCGACATAGTCTTTACCCAACGGAATTGACGTGCCTTCCAGCTTGTCGGCCATGCCAGCGTAGTATTCGAAGTAACGTGCCGATTCTAAAAACTCATCTTTGGCATCTTGCAAAGATTTCCCATTTTCACGACAGGCAACTAACCCACCTTCATCAACCATTTCACGAATAGCTGCGGCGGCTTTTAACATCCACTCGGTTCTGACGGCGGGACGAACGTCCGAAAGAAGGCCTTGATTGACCACTCGGCGTGCCGCTGTCATTGCGCGATCGGCATCGGTGATAGTGGCTTCTGCAATCGTCGCATACGCTTCGGCTGTGCCAGGATTCATGACGGTCAGCGCTTGCTCTGAATCGCACCACTCACCATCAATATAATTAAGGTAATGCATCATCTTACTGCTCCAGTGCCGCTTTCACTTGCTTTGCCAACCAGGTTTGGAAGAAATGCGTCGGAACATCCATTTCTGGAGAGAACACGCCACCACTAAAGCCAGGTGAGTAACGACCTTCCTGCATACCTTCGACCGCTCCAATATCTTCGCCGAACACGACTCGCCACGACTCAACGGTAGCGGTACGACACGCAGCAAACTCATCTTTCGTTGCTTCATCACCCACATAGAAAACACGTAGGTGCTCAACACTCTTATTCGCAGTGATTGGTTCAATCATCATTGCAAAGGCATGATCGGCTTGAATACCAAGCAACACGTTTGGAAAGAGTGCAACGTATTCTGCATGACGCAGTTTATCTTCTGGCCAGCTTGGAAATTTAGGTAAGTGTGTTCCTGCTGTATCAGAAAGGTTGTACGCGAGACTACCTTGACCAGCAAAGCGCTCTGCAAACATGATGTTGTAGTGATCCTCTAGGCGAGAATAACTGTTCAAACTCGGATGCACCCAAGGTAAGTGGTAAGCCTCGCAGTAGTTTTCTACGGCAAGCTTCCAGTTACTTTTCACTTCGATCTCTAAGTTGCCACCCATGTTCACGCGGCGAAGAAGCCCTAACCCATCTTCACCTAAGAATTGCTGCCAACGTTGCTCTAGCGGCGCGATATGATCTTCAAAGCTTTCAGCATTGCCCGATAAGTTGACAAATACCATGTCCATCCAAACGGCTGAACGAAGTGGCTTAAGGCCGTGTTTTTCACACTTAAATCGATCATCTTTGTGTTTTGCGATACCACCGATGTGTGGTGTGCCTTTTAGATTGCCGTCAAGATCGTACGTCCATGAATGGTAAGGACAGCGAATCATGCCTTGAACTTCGCCTGCCTCATGCACCAGCTTCATACCACGATGACTACATACGTTGTGGAAGACTTGGACTTCACCTTGACGATTTCTCATCATGAGTAGTGGAAGATTCATGAAATCAAGTGGCATTACATAACCATTTTTAAGCAGGTCTGATGCAAAACCAATGCATACCCAAGTGTTACCAAACACCTGATCACGCTCAAAAGTAAAATACTCTTCGCTGGTGTAGGCCTGATTCGGCATTCCTGTTGCTTCACTGATTGGGTTCAGTACATTATCAACAAGTTCAACAGGAATAATGGTTTGGTTGACATTGCTCATATTCTTATCTCCGAGAGTCGAGTTGCATCCAGTGCGTACAACATCGTGTTGTGTTAGTGGAGATGATTTTGATTAACAATCCAGCAACAAACAAACGACTTTTTCGCCGGGTTTGGATGAGTTTTTGTCATTCGTGCATTGATCTCAAACAACAAAATAACCTTTTAATTAACAAGGTTCTTCTTGTCATGATTAATACTCATTAATCGATGAGTATTAATCAGTTGAAACACAAAAGCCCTCTCTCTACTCTCTTCCAAAAATTAACAATAACGCAACAAACAATAACGCTAAAACAAAAGCACTGTGAGGGATGCCTATGAGAGCAACATCTGGGATATTGAAAGGACTCAATCCGACTGTGACTATCGCATCAAAGATCGTCGTTATCGGTTTTGTACTTTTCTGCGCCATTCTCGCCAACCAAGCGGGCCAATACTTCGAAACGATTTCCGGCATTTTGCTGCAGAATATGAAGTGGTTTTACATCGGACTTGTTTCACTCGTTGTCGGTTTTCTTCTTTATCTTATGGTTAGTCGATATGGACATATTCGTTTGAGTAAAGATGACGAAAAACCAGAGTTTAGTTATTTGTCTTGGGTATCCATGCTTTTTTCCGGAGGCATGGGGATAGGCTTAATTTTCTGGTCGGTCGCCGAACCGATGTGGCATTACGCTGACAACCCATTTACTCAAGGCCTGACCAATGAAGCCGCAACAACATCAATGAAACTGACATTCTTTCACTGGGGTCTACATCCTTGGTCTGTCTTTATCATTGTTGCACTCGCATTAGCTTACTTTTCCTACCGTAAAGATCTGCCTTTTACCCTACGCTCTATCTTGTACCCTTTGATTGGCGATCGTATTTATGGGCCTATCGGACACACGGTTGATATCCTAACAGTCGCGGTGACTGCTTTCGGTATCTCTCAAACCTTGGGGATGGGAGTTATCCAAATAAACTCTGGTTTGAATCAAGCCTTTGGTCTAGACATTAGTTTGGGGATTCAACTCTTTATTATCGTTTCCCTTTGTACTTGTGCGGTTGCGTCGGTGCTATCTGGTGTAGGAAAAGGTATTCGCCGTTTATCAGAATGGAACATGCTGCTTTCACTCGCACTCGTGCTAGTCGTACTTTACATTGGTCCAACTCGCTATATCTTAAATACGCTACTTGAAAGCACGGGGCTTTATGCACAAAACATTGTCGGTATGAGCTTATGGAGCGATGCACAGAATGACTCTGGCTGGCAAAACTGGTGGACGGCTTATTACTGGCCTTGGTGGATGACTTGGGCACCTTTCGTTGGCATGTTTGTAGCTCGTATCTCTAAAGGGCGCACAATACGTGAACTTATCGGTGGTGCATTAATTGTACCTACGCTAATCACTTTTTTATGGATTTCAGTATTTGGTGGCGCAGCGTTGAAGGTAGAGCAAGACGCTCGTGTTGCTCATCAAGAGCAAGTCACTGCGGCACAAGAAGCAAAACAAACACCACCTGCAGATTTTTCTGGCGGCCCGATTCTTGAAGCGACTAAAGCCGATACGACACGCGCTTTGTTTACGCTATTCGACAACCTAGATACAGGTATGTTTGGTAAACTCCTTAGCGTGCTTGCGTGTTTATTACTCGGTACTTATTTCATTACCTCCGCGGACTCAGGTACCTTGGTTCTATGTACCCTCGATGCCGCTGGACACAGTGAACCTCCCACGTCAATACGCGTATTATGGGGGATCATGATCGCCGCCATTGCGGGAGTGCTTCTATACGCAGGAGGGTTAAAAGCAATGCAAACGGCCTCCATTATTGCCGGTTTCCCTATCGCGATTTTTATCGCGGTGATGAGCTTAACGCTGTTCCATAGTATTCGACGCGAACCTAAGCCATGGGCAATGCTTCCTGAGCATGTTCACCCAGAACAAGAGAAACTTGATGGTCCTGTTGAACCGCTTGTTGAAAGCAAAACGGTAGCTTCTGAACCTATTACTTCAACATCCTCGCTGAAAGATGATTCGACACTCAATCAAGGACCAGCACTCACTTAGTGCGTCATTTCATCCAATCAATTCAAACAAAGCGGGAACTGATATTCCCGCTTTTTTAACATGACCAAACTCTGTTCTTTTCTCTGCTTATTGATTTAGGCTAGGCCTCGGTCACCCACTTCATCTGGCAACTGATGCAAAAGCCATTCTCTAAAACGTTTGACGCTTGCTGGGATTAAACCTCTATTTTTAGGTTCAAGCATAGAAAAATTAGAGGGAGTTGAAAGAACGTGTTCGACTGGCCTAACCAAAGCACCGCTTTGTAAATAGTCGTCCACTAATGAGCCCCAAGCTAACGCGATGCCCTGACCATTAATTGCCGCTTGTAACAGCATTGGATAGTTGTTGATGTTCATGCGATTACGAGGCGAAATATTTGGCAACCCTACACTCGCAAACCACTGCTCCCAATTCACCCAATCTCTTTGAGACTCTTCCAGATAGAGTAACGTTTTATTGAAGATTTCTTCTGGCTCACTAGGCTGGCCGATTTTCTCTAAATAAAGCGGGCTACACACAGGGAAGACTTCTTCTGAAAATAGCGTTGTCACATCCATTTCCGCAGGTGGAGTGCGACAATAAAACAAGGCGATATCGCAATCTAATCGGCGTAAGTCCAACACATTATCTGAGGCCAATATCCTTATATCGATGTCATCATGTTCATTTTGAAATTGAGCAACCTTAGGCAACAACCACAAAGCGGCCATTGCATTTGTCGTCGCAACCGTGATCTTTTGTTCGCCCTGCCACTTCTTCACTTCACCCGTGATTTGAGCAATATCGAGCAAAGATTGGCTGACGGCTTGATAATATTGAAGACCTGTAGGCGTTAAGTTAATGCTTCGATTGGCTCGCGTGAACATAGCCTTGCCTAAGTATTCTTCTAATTGTCTAATTTGGCGACTGATAGCACCTTGGGTCACGTTTAGCTCGTCAGCGGCTAACGTAAAACTCAAGTGCCGCGCCGATGCTTCAAACGCAACGAGGCTATTTAAAGGTGGGAGGGGTTTGATTTTCATGTATCTTCCAGTAAGGCAGTATTGTAATTATTTTTATTCCCGGCAATCTTATGTTGCACGTGGATAATGTCATTCTGGACAACACCTCAAAAACGACAATTTATAAATGATAAAAAATAGAGATGAATCATAAATTGTTGTGAGAGAGGCAACCGTATACAGTTTCGTGGCTACAACGAGCACAAAAAAGAGGAGCAGTTACTCCTCTTATGCTTAGCCTTTTGCTCACTTTCTCCGAGTTAGCCCATTTACCCTATTGCCAATTTAGTGCTCGCGTAACGCGCTTTTTTCTTTCTTGGACTGGCTAAGAAGTACGCCAAAGTAAGGGGGCCTAATCGTCCCATAAACATCATGAAGATGATCACTAACTCACCCGGTTCGGACAAACTGCCCGTTAAGCCTCGCGACAAACCAACCGTACCCAGTGCCGAGACCGCTTCGAACATAATGTCTAACATAGACGCTTTCTCTGTCAGTAACAGCGTGAATATGGCAAACCAAGTCACACCCACCGAGATCAGAGTCAGCGCCAATGCCTTGCTGATGGTCTCTTTGGGAATCTCGCGTTGAAAGGCATAGGTTGCTTCATCACGACGTAAATAGCTGTAAGTTGCCAAGACTAACACCATAAATGTCACAACTTTAATACCACTTGCCGTGCTCAGTGATCCACCGCCGATAAACATCAACACCAGAATGATCGCCGTTGTGGCATCTTCCAACTGATCGATAGCTAAAGTGTTGAACCCTGCCGTTCTTGGCGTCACCGCTTGAAACCACGATGCCCACCATTTCCCTGCTTCGCTCAACGGGGCAAGCGTGTTGGGGTTGTCATATTCAATCAGGTAAATCGCGATAAGTGCCACCACGTTAATGATCATCGTGCCTAAGATCATCATTCGACTGTAAACGGTGAGTCGGTGCCAACGGCGATTGCGTTTTAAGTCAATCCAAACCGAGAAGCCTAAACCACCAATAATAAACAAACTGGTAATGGTGAAGTTAACGACCGGGTCGTCCACGTAAGGCATTAAGCTATCGGCACTCAACGCAAAACCTGCATTGTTAAACGCACTGATGGTGTAGAAGAAACCATGGAACAGACTGGTTTTCCAGCCCAGCTCTTCACTCCAATAAACGCTCAAAATAGTGAAACCAATAAGTTCAACGAGCAGAGCGAACATCAATACAGATTTAGCAGTGGCAATGAGTGTCGACGAGTCAGTTTGGTTGAACGCCTCTCTCGCGACGGCGCGCTCCAAAAAGCCAATTTTTCCGCCCAGAGCCAGCAAGGTCACGATGGCAAACGTCATTAAACCTAGGCCACCACATTGAATCAGGAAAGCAATAACCACTTGCCCAAAAGGCGTAAACGCCGTGCCCGTGTCCACCACAACTAATCCCGTCACCGTAATGGCCGATGTTGCTGTAAACAGGCTTTGAATCCAAGTGATGGGCTCTGTGGTGGCAATCGGCAGTTTGAGTAAAACTGTGCCGAGCATGATCAAGCATGCAAAGCTGAGGCTAAGTATTAATGGCGGTGCGCCCAACAATTTTTTGCCCGCTTTGGGTTTTCGCTCGATTGGGATAATAGAGGGATGCCACAAAACCATGTTACACCAACCTTGGAGCGACGTATTTCAGCTCAGCGCGGCTACCGCAAAGCAACAGCGTGTCGAACTCATTAAGCACAAACTCATCATTGATATTGGTGTAGACGGCTTCTTCGCGCTTCACCAAGATAGGCTGAATGTTGTAACTGCCTCGGCTGATCAACTTAGAAAGCGGCGTATCGTGCAGATTGGATTTAACGTGGATTTCCACCACATACAAACCATGCCCTATTTCTAAATAGTTGTTCACCATCGGATAGTTGAGTGCCTGCGCGACTCTTACGCCCATCTCCTCTTCCGGATGAATAATGCGCTGTACACCAAGCTTAGACACGATGGTGTGGTGCGCTTTGGTGCTCGCTTTGACCCAAATGGATTTCACACCCAGATTTTTCAGCGCCAGCGTACACAACAAACTGGCCTGCATGTCTTCGCCAATCGCCACCAACACCACATCACTGTTCGCTAACGCTAACTCTCTGAGTGCACCTTCGTCTGTTGCGTCACATATGACCGCTTGCGTTAACTCTTCGACGTATTTTTCGACGATTTTCGGGTCGCTATCCACCCCCGTTACGGTGTGTCCAAGATGAATAAGTTCTAAGCTGGCGGCAACGCCAAATCGCCCTAAACCAATTACTGTAAAGTGAGCCATATCAATCCCTAACTGTGTTTTATGTATAGAAAATGCTAATGCGCTAAGGGCTAGACTGACTTTCCGTCACGGAAAATAGGCAACACGAATCCTGTTCGAGTGCCGATAACCAGCACTAAACCTTGGCATTAACGTTGATTAAATTTGGAATTTAGTGGTGCTTGGACGTCTCAAGCACTAAACGATAACCCAGCCCCGGCTCGGTTTTTAATAGCCGCTGTTCGTCAGCACTATCGTTCAGTTTTTTGCGTAGTTGACTCACTAACACGCGTAAGTAGTGAGTATCTTCGATATGACTTTTTCCCCAAATTACCGATAGCAAATGAGTTTGCTCAATGAGTTTTCCCGGCTTGAGAATCAACTGTTCAATGAAAGAAAACTCTTTCTTGGTGAGTGGAATTTCCCTCTGATCCAACCAAAATTGGTGAGTACTTTTGATGATTTTGACTCGGCCAGCCACCAGCTCATCAGCGACGGCTTGCTCATCCACCAAATCTCGAACCAGCACTTTGATGCGCGCGATGAGCTCTTTTACGCCAAAAGGCTTGCTCAAGTAATCATTCGCGCCCGCTTCTAAAAGGCGGATTTTTTCCTCTTCTTGATCACGAGCTGTCAGCACTAACACTGGCGTTTTATACGTCTGACGAAGCGTAGTGAGGAACTCCGTCCCATCGCCGTCGGGCAAGCCTAAATCTAGCAGAATGACGTGCGGCGAATGCGCTTCGAAACACGCTTTGGCTTCTGCAATGGTACTCGCGCCAATGTAATCAAACCCTTCAGCAGACAGCGAAATTCGAATAAAGGTATGAATGCGAGGCTCATCGTCCACGACTAAAACTTTGTAACTCACGCCTGCTCTGCTCCTTGATTGAGTGGAAGTCGAATGCGGATCAGCGTCCCTTCTGATACTGGCATAGATTGAATCTCTCCTTGGTGTGCGGTGATGATGCCTTTGGCAACCGCGAGTCCCATTCCGGTTCCTGAATCGGCCGATTTGTTGTTCACGCCGGAATAGAAAAGGTTGAATATTTTTTCCGCATCTTCAGCTTTGATGCCAATCCCCATGTCCCGAACATCAATCACGCACGACGAACCCTGCTTAGAAAGTGAAACCTCAACAGATTCATTCTCTGGTGAAAATCGCATGGCATTATCCAACACATTAAAAATCGCTTGTTCGATGAGCGAACGACTTACTGACAAATGACCAACGGAATCATCTATATTCATGGACACTTTCTCGGTGTAATTCGGCAAACGAGAAACCGCATCCCGAACAATATCTGCAATCGACTCGTCTTTTTTGGTAATTTTTAATGTACCGTGCTGGAGCTTAGTCGCCTGTAAGAGGTTCTCGATATATTGATGCAAGCGGTGGCTTTCTGAAGTCGCACTGTCGAGCAATTCTTTACGCTCTAAGTCATTGAGCTTGGGCATGTACTCGTTGAGTGTGGTCAATGTTCCAATAATGGTTGCCAGCGGCGTGCGTAGGTCATGGGACACCGATAGCAGGATGCTGTTTTGCAGCTTGGTTTGTTTTAACTCGCCCTGCTGGCGACGATAAAGATCTGCAAAAGTGCTGGTGATAAATGCCACCACCATAAACACGACTAGATTAAAAATGTCTTCCGGACGAAGCATCTGCAAAGAGTAACGAGGCGTCGTGAAAAAGAAGTTGAAGCTCAACGCTTCGATCACCGCCGCCGCATAAGCGAATCGCGAGTTGCATTGAAACGCCACCACCACAACTGCTAACTGCAAAATCAGCAGGACCGCAGCGGTAGAGCCAAACAATTGGTCCAACAGCCATGAGGCCACAACCGCGCCAACAATCACGATGGCAGAAAAGAGAAATGTGTTATCTCGCCAATGAGCAAACATAAAGTACATCAACCAAAATTCGATGCAGAAACTTTAGCAAAAGCCCATTCGGAGTTCGCGTAAAAAAAGCGTAAAAAATGCAAGAACGACAGTAAGTTATAGACATAACCATCATTAAGTTGGCCTAACTTAATGAATAATCACAAGTAAACGTCACCCATTGACGCCTACTCACTCGGTATAAACGGCAGACATAAAAAAGAGGAGCATTTGCTCCTCTTTCGTGTAGCGTCATATTAGATGACTTGCAGTTGAGCATCACCTTGCTCAGACAAAAAGCCGCCGGTTTGATGCTTCCACAACTGAGCGTAAACACCACCCAATTGCAGCAGCTCGTAATGCGAGCCTTGCTCAATGATTTTGCCGTCATCCATTACAATCAAACGATCCATCGCGGCAATCGTTGATAAACGGTGAGCAATCGCAATCACAGTTTTTCCTTCCATCAGAACTTCAAGGTTTTCTTGAATTGCCGATTCTACTTCTGAATCAAGTGCAGACGTTGCTTCATCCATGATCAAAATTGGCGCGTTTTTCAGCAGCACGCGAGCAATCGCCACACGTTGACGCTGACCACCAGACAGCTTCACACCGCGTTCACCCACTTCAACGTCATAGCCAACGTTACCTTGCTCGTCTCGTAGAGATTGAATGAAATCATGGGCATGTGCTTTCTCAGCAGCTGCGATAACGGCATCCATTGAAGCATCTGGATCACCGTAAAGAATGTTCTCTTTAATTGAACGATGCAGCAAAGAGGTGTCTTGCGTGATCATACCGATGTGTTGGCGAAGCGACTCTTGTTCGACTTGCGAAATGTCCTGTCCATCAATACAAATCTTACCGCTATTTACGTCGTAAAAGCGCAGCAACAAGTTGACCAACGTGGATTTACCTGCCCCAGAGCGACCGACAATGCCGACTTTTTCGCCCGGTTTGATAGTCAGATTCAAGTTCTCAAATACTGCCTTCTCATCACTGTAGTTAAAACCTACGTGATCAAAGCAGATCTCACCTTGAGAGATTTGCAAAGGCTTAGCATTTGGTACGTCTTTCACTTCAACATCGTTTGAAATCGTATTTATACCGTCTACTACTGTACCGATGTTTTCAAACAGTGCGCTAACTTCCCACATGATCCACTTCGACATACCTTGTACGCGCAACGCAATACTGATGGCAATCGCAATAGCACCAATTGTTACAGCGTGATCTAGCCATAAATAAACCGAAATGGCACTGATAGACATCAGCAGTAAATAGTTGATGGCATCAACACTAAACAACAAACAAGTCACCATGCGCATTTGGCGGTAAACCGTCACCAAAAATTGCTTCATGCTGCTTTCTGCGTATTCCAACTCTCGTTGCGAGTGCGCGAATAGTTTTACGGTAGAAATGTTGGTGTAAGAATCGACAATGCGCCCAGTCATTACAGAACGAGCATCCGCTTGCTCTGTCGCTACTTGTTTCATTTTAGGGATAAAGTAGAACTGGATAACCGCGTACATTCCTATCCAAATCACAATAGGCAACATCAGCAAACCATCGGCCTCGCCCATCATCCAAAGCATCGAAAGAAAATAAACGCTGATATAAACCAGTACATCCACCAACTTCATGACCGTTTCTCGTACCGCTAACGCACTTTGCATCACTTTGGTCGCAACTCGGCCTGCAAAGTCACGTTGGAAAAATCCAACCGCTTGTTTTAGCAAGTAACGGTGAATCAACCAACGGATAGACATCGGGTAGTTACCCAATAACGTTTGGTGCATCACCATTGAGTGGACAAAACCGAGAGCTGGCATCACAACCACCACTAAGAACAGCATCATTAGCATGCGTTCACCCTGATCTTGCCAGAATGTTGCGCGATCTTGATTAGAGAGAATATCGACGAGCTCACCCATATAACGCAACAGCGTCACCTCAGTAATGGCAATAAGCGCACTGAACACAGCCATGACAAGTAAAGGGGCTTCAAAGCCACGAGTGTAAAAGCGACAGAAGCCAAAAAGTGTCTTCGGTGGCTTTTCGGTTTCCATCTGGGGAAAGGGTTGGGTCAGTTTTTCAAACCAATTGAACATAACAACGACTTTAAGTACCGCGAATGAATTTGCGAACGTTTTACTATCTTTTGATACAAAAGTCAGTAAAATACCGAAACAAAAGCTCAAATGATAATAATTACAATTAAGCTTAGCGTTAATCATAATTGTCGGGAATATATTTATGACAAAGAATAACTTACTGACCATCGCGATCCGTAACGCGTTGGTCTGTGCTTTGGCACCAACAGCAGCAGTGGTTGCATTCACAGCACAAGCTCAAGAAGACGTTGTACAAGATGACATTATTGCAATGGAGACCATTACGGTCACCGCGCAAGCACTTAAAGTAGAAACCCCTGCGACAGAAACACCACGCAGCGTTTCTATTATCTCTGAAGACGAGCTTCGCGTTCGTGCACCGCAAAAATTGGACGAAGCATTACGCTACACATCTGGCGTAACCGCTCAGCCTTATGGCGCCGACAACGACACCGATTGGTTCAAAGTGCGCGGTTTTGATGCTGCGACTTACCTAAACGGCAACCGCCTATTCCGCGACGGTTACTACACATGGTTGGTCGAACCTTACGGTCTAGAAAGTGTGGAAGTGGTTAAAGGCCCATCAGCTATTCTGTTTGGTGAATCGGCACCAGGCGGTATCGTGAATGCAGTACAGAAAAAACCAACGTTTACGCCTCAAGGCGAAGTAAAAGTGGAAGTGGGCAACAACCAACACCAGTCTGTTGGTTTTGACATTGCTGATGAAGCAAACGACGATGGCACAATCCGCTACCGTTTGGTTGGCCTGATGACAAGCCAAGATGGCGAACTGGACGGCACCAACAACGAGCGTTTATATCTAGCGCCAAGCGTCGAGTTCGACATTTCTGACCGCACAATGCTGACCGTTTTGGCCACTTACCTTCGTGATGACGGTGTGCCAACCAACCCATTTTTCCCAGCGGCAGGCACTCTGATTGGTTCTAACTTTGGCAAAATCGATCCTTCGACTAACCTTGGTCAGCCAAACTACGATAAATACGAACGCACGCAGTTCTCTCTAGGTTACTTGCTAGAGCACGACATCAATGACACGTGGTCATTCTCGCAAAACCTCAACTACGGTTCGAATGAGTTGTACTTGCGCAGCTCTTACGCATTCTCAAACAACGATCCGGCGAAAGAAGAATTAACGCAAGGCATCGTATTCCGTGACGGCAAAAACCAGAGCATCACGTTCGATAACAATGCTGTCGGCAACTGGATGACAGACAACGCAGAACACACAGTGCTCGTCGGTATGGATCTGCAGTTCCACAAAACCGATGGCGACGAACAGGACAACTACGCGTTTGGCACCATCAACCCGTGGAACCCAGTTTACGGTAACTTCAATCCACTTGATCCTTCAAAGAACGTGAAACGTGAGATTGAGAAATCTCAAGCAAGTGTCTACTCACAATACCAATTGAAACTGCATGAGCAATGGATTGGTAACGTGGGTGCTCGTTACGACTGGGTGAAAACAGAAAACTCTGGCAAAGGCGCAGGCGTTGATCAAAACGAATCTCGTGATGATGGTCAGTTGTCTCTCAGCGCGGGTGTGATGTTCCTTGCAAACAATGGTTTGTCACCTTACGCAAACTACTCTCAGTCGTTTGAAGTGATCAGCACCATTGATGCGGCAACCAATGAGCTTTACAAACCGCTAGAAGGCGAGCAAGTAGAAGTGGGTGTGAAGTATGAGCCAAGCTTTATGGATGGCTTTATCAACCTAGCATGGTTCGACATTACGCAAAAGAACGCGTTGGTGACCAACCCATCAACATGGATCGCGACACAAACGGGTGAAGTGACTTCTCAAGGTATTGAGCTTGAAAGCACGGCGCAGCTAACCGACGATCTAAAACTGATGGCAAGCTACACCTACACCAAAGCGAAAACAGACGAAAGCTTTGGCAAAGGCAAAAAACAAGCCGCGCTTATTCCTGAACACCAAGCTTCGGCATGGGTAGACTACAGCGCATACAGCCTAATTCCAGGCCTAAACATCGGTACTGGTGTTCGTTATGTGGGCGAATCTAAAGATAACCCTAAGAGCTCGAACCTAACTGTTCCTTCAGTGACTCTTTGGGATGCGTCGGTCACTTACGACATCACTTCACAGTGGCAAGCACAGCTAAACGTGAACAACATTCTGGATAAAGAATTTGTATCAGGTTGCGATTACTGGTGTTACTACGGCCAGTCTCGCTCTGTCATGCTAAACGCAAACTACCGCTGGTAATTGAACTTTCGACTCCCCTCTCTTGAGGGGAGTTTTCTCCTGAGAGCCATCCATGTTTCAACTGTCTAATATTGAGATCGTTCGAGGTGGACGTCAGATCCTCGGCATCGACCAACTTAACATCCCAACGAATGAACTGACTGTCGTTTTAGGCCATAACGGTTCAGGCAAATCGACACTGGTGAACCTGCTTTCTGGTCAAATGTCACCAGATAAAGGCACAGTAGCATTAAACGACACTTCCCTTTCATCACTCAAAACCAAAGAGCTGGCAAAGCAGATAGCCTATTTGCCACAAAAGCTGCCCTCCTCGGCTGGTTTAACGGTAGAAGAGCTAGTGCGCTTAGGCCGCTTTCCGTGGCGTGGCGCACTTGGTCGTTGGAAAGCTGAAGACAAACAGATCATCACGCAGGCTATGGAACGAACAGGAGTTACACCTTTTGCTCAAGCTTTGGCGGATGACTTATCGGGCGGCGAGCGCCAACGCGCTTGGGTGTCGATGCTGTTGGCTCAACAATCACCGATTTTGATCCTAGATGAACCGACCTCCGCGCTCGATGTTCACCATCAATTTCAGCTGATGGCGCTACTGGCAGAGCTGAATCGAACCGAGAACGTAGGCATTATCGTGATCCTGCATGATTTGAACTTAGCATTGCGCTACGCAACCCACATAGTTGCGCTCAAAAAAGGTCAAATTGCCTTTGAAGGCAACGCCGAAATGCTGCTTGATGAAGCGCGTTTGTCTGCACTTTACGAATCACCAATTAAGCTCATTGATCATCCAACTCCAGCCAACACATTGGCGAGCCAAAAGGTGGCTGTTGTATGCGCATAATAGCTCGTTTACTTACTGTGGTTACACAATCTGCTTTTCTGTTAGCATTTTTTATGACTAATGCAAATGCAGTCATCACCGTTACCGATGAATATGGTGAGCATAGTTTTGAGCAAGCGCCGCAGCGCGTTATCGCCTTAAATTGGGACATCCTAGAACAAGTTTTGGCGCTAGACGTGGAACCAATTGCCGCCCCCAATTTACCAGGCTACCGCCAATGGGTGGTTAATCCGTATGCGCCAGAGTCAATCGAAGATATTGGAACCCGAGCCGAGCCCAACTTAGAAAAAATCGCCAGCTTGAAGCCAGATGTCATCCTTACTGCGTCTCCACAGCAAGACTTGATTCCGTTACTCAAACAAATTGCTCCGGTAATCTATTTACCTAATTTTTCTGAAAGTGAGGCCGCAGCTGAAACGGCCATTCGTCATTTTCGTACGCTCGGCAAGCTATTCAATAAAGAGGCACTTGCTGAACAGAAACTGGCAGAATTAGATGCTTCATTTGCGCAGATGCGCCAGCGAATTCGCCACTATTACTCTGAACCACTCAGTGTTCTGGTGATGCGTTTTTCAACGCCGAATACGGTGTTTCTTGCAACCGAAAATTCCACCACTGACTACGTGGTCAGAAAGCTGGGATTACAGACTCCAATTAAAGAGGCTCCGCGTGCGTGGGGGGTAAAGCAAGATCGGATTAATCGACTTCAAAACCTTCACAACAGCTATGTTCTCTACGTACAACCTTTCCCAGAAGAACGCAAACTGAAAGATTCGCCACTTTGGCAAGCGATGCCGTTTGTAAAGAAGCAGCGGGTAAATTCAGTCAGAGCAGTGTGGGCGTATGGCGGTGCTATGTCTTTGCAATACACCGCTGAAGCGATTACCGACAGTCTAATAGAGTTGGCACCAAAGCAATGAGAACGAAACATTATATTGGTTATCTGGCGCTGATTACGTTACTTAGCGTCTTTAGTCTACAAATTGACACTAATTTATCACTCTTCGAACAGTGGCAATTATTAACAAAACCAGAGGTAGCGAGCGAATTTCGTGACGTATTTTTTACGCAAGCTCAGCTTCCTAGGTTAAGTGTTACCCTGCTTGTTGGTGCCATGCTTGGTCTCACCGGCAGCTTAATGCAGCAATTAACGCAGAACAACCTCACCTCGCCGTTGACTCTTGGCACCTCTTCTGGGGCTTGGCTTGCATTAGTCGTGGTAAACATTTGGTTTGTTGATTGGGTAGCCGACTACTCTGCATTAGCCGCAATGGTAGGCGCCTTAGTGGCGTTTGGCCTGATCGTATCTATTGCCGGTGTGCGTAATATGACAGGTTTGCCGTTGGTCGTTTCGGGGATGGTGATCAATATCTTGCTCGGTTCTATCGCCACAGCCATTATTATTTTAAACGCCCAGTTTGCACAGAATATTTTTATGTGGGGAGCGGGCGACCTTTCACAATACAGCTGGGATTGGTTTGAGTGGTTATTGCCTCGCTGCGCTATCGCAATCGTCATTTTGATCGTCGCACCACGTATTCTGACTCTAATGAAACTAGGGCAAGAAGGCGCAGCAGCCCGAGGCTTAGCGGTATTACCTGCTTTTAGCACGTTAATGGTGATGGGTATTTGGCTGGTATCAGCCTCAATCACTGCGGTTGGTATCATCAGTTTTATCGGCTTGTTAACACCAAACATCGCCCGTGCAATGGGAGCGAGAACGCCACGCGACGAATTGATCAGCAGCATGCTAATGGGCGCAATGCTATTAATCATCACCGACTCTGCCGCCATCTCGCTAAGCTTATGGTTAGAGGAAACCATTCCTAGCGGCGTAGCGGCTGCAGCTATTGGCGCTCCCGCTTTAATTTGGTTTACTCGTAAAAAGCTGACGGCAACCGATCAACTTAACCTTTCAATGAGCCAAGGAAAAACGGCGCTTTCTAAACGCGCGGTATGCAGCATTGCGCTATTCAGTCTGGTTGGGATTCTAGCTTACTCATTCGTTACCCATGGTATAAACGGGATCCAATGGTCCGTGCCAGGGGAGTTTCAATGGCAATTGCGCTGGCCGCGAATGTTAACCGCACTTTCTGTCGGTATTGCTCTATCCGTTGCCGGAATCATTTTGCAACGCATTGTTTACAACCCTCTGGCAAGTCCCGATATTCTCGGTGTGTCTTCCGGAGCCACGTTTGCCATTATTACGACTGGAGTCATCGCTGGGTCACTTCTCTCCGCATTTAACTGGGGTATCGCTTTTTTCGGAAGTATGTCCGTATTGATGTTATTGCTGATTATCGGTAAACGAAGCCATTTTAATCCATCTAACTTCGTGTTGTCCGGCATCGCACTAACGGCACTATTGGAAGCCCTCGTTCAATTTTCGCTAGCTCAAGGTTCTGGTGACAGTTACAAAATTTTATTGTGGCTAACTGGTTCAATTTATCGAGTCACAGCCGACACCGCACTGATGCTATGTTTGGCAATAATGGTTCTGCTTACCGCTGTATTCGCGATTTCTCGCTGGCTAACATTAATTTCCATCGGACGACAATTCTCAAATGCACGAGGACTTAACCCCACCGTAGCCAATACGCTAATGCTCACCATCGTGGCTTTATTATGCGCCTTTTCTACCGCTACAGTTGGTCCGATATCTTTTGTTGGCTTGGTCGCTCCCCATATGGCGATGATGTTAGGAGCAAGAAAAGTGAAAGAGCAACTAAGTGTCGGAGCCTTAATTGGTGCAACCCTAATGTTGTGGGCAGATTGGCTGGGACAAATCGCTATTTATCCAAGTCAGGTCGCAGCTGGCACATTGGTCGCTATTTTAGGCAGTACTTACTTTCTGTTTTTAATGCTGAAAAGTAAATTCAGCTAAGTATTCAGGGAATATAGTTAGAGCTGGAAATACCGTTAGAAAAACAAACCCCGCTATGTTTGATAGCGGGGTTTGTTTTAACTGGCGTACGACACTTCTCTATTTTTCACTCACCACAGGAAAGCGCTGCTCATAAAGTTCCATAAAGTCTTTACGAATCAAATGCTCCAAGTGGTTAGCTTTATCGGTCGGGCAGAAAATCATAACATGCAAAATCTGCTCACCATTGATATTACTAGAAATATGCATATGTGGCTCTGCACCGGGAAGATCGACCCCAGCGTGTTTTTCAATCATCGCGTTGTAGCGATGCGCAACATCACTGAAGTAGCTACAATGCTCTTCAATCTTGTCGGTCAAGATTGGTAACAGAGGATACAAATTAACGAAGTCTTTCACCACGATAGAAAAATTGTGGTAGACGTAGCGCTTCATAAAATTGAGGTTCTTTACTGGGTAAGTAAAAAACATACTATTGGGTAAGGTCGCGGTTTTTCCGGTGTAGTGATATTGCCCATGGTGCAGGTCGATCTCTTGAATCACCGTCGCCATCATATTGTGCTCGATCACTTCGCCGCACAGTTTACCGACCTCAATCCAGTCACCGACACGAAAAGAACGTGAGCTTGCTCTTTGAATCGAGCCTGTAAAACACAAAATTATCTCTTTGGATGCCACAACAATGGCAACCGCTATCGCCGTGACACTTAGAGCAAACTCGTTTATTTCTGATTGCCATAAAATAAATAAAATCAGTAATGTAACGGCAAAGGTGCCGTTCTTAGTTCTGGACATCCAGCTGCGCTGATCTTCAGAAAGAAAGGCATGGTCACCACGAATCATCGATAAAATGGTACGACGAATTAACCACATAATCACAAAGATCAGTGCGGTAAAAATCAGTTTATGAGTGAGAAGAAAATCGACGACTAACTGCACTTTCTCCATTCCACGGCTCCCTTAGAATTAAAATACGGCCTAGTAACGGGTAACCATAACAAATTATTTTGTCAGTTGTCCGTGTTCACTCAAGTACTTTTGAGATTACTCCTCTCTAAAAGCGCGATTCATGCTTTCAGTGATTGGCTTTATTAAATAACTTAAAGGCGTTCGCGGTTCAGATAAAATAAGCACTTCCGCGTTCATTCCTGAAGTTAAGCGGTGTTTGGCTACATCTTCTTGCGAAATTGCAATTCTAGCGAGGTAAAAATCCTCTTGGTTTTCTTGTGAAAGCTTATCCGCAGAAATCGTTAACACCGTGCCGTCTAATGGTGCCAACGTTCTAGCATTCAGAGCGGTCAGACGAACATGCGCCTGCTGACCTGGGTTAACTAAATCGATATCCTGGGGATTCACGCGAGCCTCGACTAACAACTTATCGTCTTGAGGAACCAACTCCAATAGCGTTTCACCCGAACCAATCACACCTTTTTCAGTAAACACCTGCATGTTGACCACACGGCCTGCAATAGGTGCATTGATGGTTGTTCTCGCTACAATATCTTGTGCTGAGCGATACTCTTCACGAATGGCGACGATTTCCTTTTTGGTGTTTCGTAGCTCCTCGACAATCTCATTTAGTCTTTCAAGCTTCAACTCTTCAATTTGCGCTTGGTTTTCATCCAACCTTTTGCTTACTGTGAGTGATTGTCTGTCTAACTGACTTAAGGTACTCCGCACTTCCGCCGCAAGACGTTTGAGTTGAAGTAAGGTGGATTTACCCGAAAAGCCTTTTTGAACTAGAGCTTGGTTACTGTCTATTTCTTCGGCGATAAAATTGAGTCTTTCTCTCTCAATTACTTTGGTTTGCTGGAGGTTTTCCAGCTCCAAATTTGCCCCAGAAATACTCTGCTCAATGATGCTCAGCTTACTATCAAAGAATCGCTTTCTCGCTTCAAAGATCTTGTTTTGAACCAGTTGAGCTTCTTGGACGATATCGACGCGAGGAATACTTTCAAGATCATCAGACCATACGATCGTTGGCAATTCATCTAGCTCAGCACTTAGACGGTTTTCCTTCGCTAGAGTATGAATAAACTGACCACTTAATGAATCCAACTTCGCCATAGCTTGTCGCTTAGAGAGTTGAATTAATAATTGACCTTTTTCAACCAAGTCTCCCTCCTGCACGTACAGCTTTTCAATAATGCCGCCTTCTAGATGTTGAATTTCTTGTCGCTTAGTGAGAACAGACAAATCGCCATAAGCAATTGCAGCACTCTCTAATTTCGCTGTCGCAGCCCAGTAGCCTAGGCCACCAAGAAAAATACTTAGCGTCACCACACCAAGTAAAATTGGCTTTCGAAAGCTTAGTTTCGCTTGCGGACTAAAACGATAAACGGTTTCAGACGGATGCTGATTAACGGCTGGCAGTTGATTGCTCATTTCTTACCCTTGGAATATCTGTTCTTTCTTCGCCCATCAAGCGTTTTAATACTTCATCTTTAGCACCGTATAATTTGACTCGACCTTCAGCCAAATACAGCAATCTATCCATTTGTCGTAATGTACTCGGATTATGGGCAATGACGATAATCGTTGAGCCTTGCGCCTTTAAATGGGCAATCAAACGTTGATATGCAGCCTCTCCTTCACCATCAAGGTTGGCATTAGCTTCATCGAAAATCACAATAGATGGATCGCCATAAACGGCTCTTGCAAGTGCGATTCTCTGCCTTTCTCCTCCAGATAAACCACGGCCATTTTCGCCAATAACGAAATCATAGCCTTTGTTTTTCTTGAGTATTAATTCATGACATCCTGCTAGTTGCGCCGCCTTGATGACTTTAGCGGGGTCTTCTTCTTTGAAGCGCGCGATGTTCTCCCGAATTGTGCCAGGAAACAACTCTACTTCTTGAGCGAGATAACCAAAATGGGCGCCGCGATCTTCCGATGCCCAAGTAGACACTTCCATACCATCAAGCGTAACCTTACCTGCTAATGGCTTGATCGTACCTAATAACAACCGAGCAAACGTCGATTTACCAGTACCAGAAGGGCCAATAACTCCGACAGCGACTCCGGGAGGAATAGATAAGCTGATCGATGAGAGTACAGGCTCTGTTCTGCCAGGATGGCGATAAGCAAGTCCAGTAAGTTCATAGTGTCCTTTTGGCTTTGGCAGTGGCATATTCGATTCATCTTGACGCACGATTGCGTCGATTTCTTTTAGCCGTTTATACGCGCCTTTAGCAGACATAGCACTTCGCCATGTACCAATCGCCTGCTCCATCGGTGAGAGTGCCCGACTCATTAAAATGGAACTCGCGATCATCACTCCCGCAGTAATCTCATGTTGGATCACTAACCATGCTCCGCCTCCCAGCAAAAAGATCTGTAGTGAACCACGTACAAACTTAGAAAAGTTAGCCATGTAAATGGACTTACCCGCCACTCGCTCTTCGAGCATATTGACTTCATTCACGCGCGACTGCCATTTCTCTAAGAACGCGTTCATCATCCCCATAGCAAGAATTGAATTGGCATTTTGCGTGGCTAACTCGGCGTTGTTGATATGAGAGATCGCCCTAACTTCACTTTCTTGCATGGTTTTACGCGTCATTAGCTCATTGAGTAGCCCGAGACTAAACAATACGATAGACCCGAGTAACGCGATGTGACCCAATACTGGGTGCAATAAATATACGAACAAAATAAACAGCGGTGTCCAAGGCGCATCCAATAGTGGATAGGGTGCTTGGCTGCTCAAAAAGCTTTTGATGTTCTGAATGTCTCGCAGCGTTTGCGAGGTGTAACTCTTCCCTGTGTGCGATTGGTATTGAATGCTGCGCTTAAGCATAAAAGTGGACAGTTTGGTGTCCATCCAATAACCAAATGATTTACTCATTTGCGCGCGAGCGATATCAATAATCGACATAGTTAGTAACGCGACAATCACGATAATAGTGAGCAAGAGTAGCGTATCGGTTGAATAGGAGGAAATCACTCGGTTGTACACTTGAAGCATGTACAAGGGAATCGAGAGGACTAGTATGTTGATAAAAAGGCTAAAAGCGATTAGCAAGCCCGCAAGCGTGCATAGTTTTTGTCTCACTTCTTTGAAAACCGTTTTTTGCACGACTATTTCCGTTTAAATTGAAATGTAGGCGCCAGCAAAAGCTAGCACCTAACTTAAGACAGCCTCAAATACACTCTAGAATGACCGAGTTAGTTCACCTCAGCGTGACAGAGCCACACAAACTAATCCCATTTAGAGTGATTTAAGCCATTTAGATTGCAAATAAATCCGCACCGTAAGTATTGATGTCAGTTTCGGTAACGCCAATGAGTTTCACGGTTAGATCAGCACCATCGGTAAACACGGCATTACCTACAGCATCATAGCTAAAGCTTAAATCACCGAAGTCTGTGACCGAGTCGCTAATAATGTGCAACGAATCTTCACCAATGGTGAAATCCACAACTTTTGCTTCGCCATGGCCACCAAACTTATCCGTGAACACAAACTTATCGCCATTGCTGCCGCCAACTAGAACATTATCACCAGAACCAGCTACAAGAATATCTTCACCGACGCCGCCATTTAGTTTGTTGTCACCCAACAAACCCAAAAGCAAATCATTACCTGTACCACCGCCGAGGTAATCGTTTCCTGTACCAGCCCTTAAGATGTCATCACCAGCACCACCAGTTAGGCGATCATCACCGTCGCCGCCGATCACATAATCGTTACCGCCACCGCCAACAAACGAATCATTACCACCAAAACCAATAAACAAGTCATCGCCGCCATCGAAATCAGCAAATTGGTTATTTACACCTGCATCGCCTAGATACGTGTCATTGTCACTTGTGCTCATTTTTATTCCCTCTTGTCTTAATAATTGAATAGACCTTTTATTCTATGTCTGAGTAGATTTGTAACAGACATGAGAAGTCTAATAGTCAACCGAATAGGAATAAGTTTGAATATGGGATGATATTTCAGACTGACATTTTAATAATAAATATAAAACTTAGTACTTTATAGAGTATTTTCTTTTTATTACAGTAAGTTAATACTAGTACTACAGATTTCGCCTAGCCCAACTTGTTGCTTGCGTACGGTTCTTTACTTCTAACTTTCTAAAAATATTGTATAGATGTGATTTAATAGTATGCTCACTGATAAATAAAGAATCAGCAATTTCCATATTTGAGCCTCCTTCTTTCAACATTTTTAAAACTTGAATTTCACGCCGAGTAAGCTCTACCTCGATAGCAGGCTCAATAATGCTATTCGCTTCTTTTCCTCGATAATAATTAACCAGCTGATCCAGTAATCTTCGAGACAGCCAATTATCTCCTTTTATTATTGCTTTTAACCCCTGACACACCTTGTCCATGGAGTCTCCCGGACCGAATATACCCTTGACATTCGGCCATGAGGCGAGTTCTTCTGTGTCTAAGTCATAACCTAAATTAAGCATTATGGTTCCTAGCACTTTATTACTATCTTTTAAATAAACTAAAGTTTCGGATGGAATCTCAACTGAAAAATCAACAAGCAAAAAGTAGCGTTCCGGAATGAGTTCGTGATAACTAGGGTTTTTAGTATCTATGATCGTTATTTTAGTTTCTATATTTTTAGAAAGCATTTCCTTAAAGTTTTCACTCTGTAAACTTTGTTGAGTGAGCATTAGGACTTCAGGCTTTTCCATATACTGTTCCATAATGTTTCTCATACTTTCAGTGACTTAACATTCTTAAATTAGTCGTTAATCGTCCGCACTTAGTGTGATATGTAAGTGCTAGTCCACAGAGTAAAGTTATTTGCTACTTTTTTAAATTCCAAAGTTATTAAAAAGAGAATCAAAAAAAGTGTTTCTCATAAAAGAAACACTTTTAACACATTTAGGTCACAGCAATGATTAAGAATTCACTAAATTAAATAACGTAATATTTCAAGAACATTACACTGTTAACGAGTTATCCGAAATATTTTCTTTCGCCCAAATAAGTGCTTGGACTCTATTTTTTACTTCAATCTTCTTGAAAATATTGTGTAAATGAGTCTTTACCGTATTCTCGCTCACAAATAGTTGTTCGGCAATTTGTTGATTGGAAGCCCCCATAGAGAGAAAGGTAATTATTTGTTGCTCTCGTTTGGTCAAAATAGCGGGAACATTCTTATTTATAGGTTTGCAGTGGCGACGAAGGTGAGTAATGTATTGCTGAGAAAACTTACGGCTGAACCACATATCCCCCTGAAGTACCTTACCAATCCCAACTTGCAGCGTTTTTATATCATCAGAGGTATAGAAAATACCTGCTAGAGTACGCCAAGCAAAAAGATCTTCAGTCGAAATGGATTGATCACAATTAATTAAGATTTCGAGCGTATCTTTCTGTTGCGACTCTTTAAATTCCGAATAACGCCGAAAGATTTCATCAGTGATCACGCTGCAATCAACAATAATGGCTGACGCTAAAGGCGAATCTAACGCTCCGTGAATAAGAGAGTCTGGTGTGATTAGAGCAACACTAATACCGAGTTTGGTCTCCAATACATCTTTCAGCAGAGATGACTGCAGACTGCCCTCCGTGATTAAAATGACATTTCTTGTTTTTTGTTGCTCCATCCTGATCGCATTCCCTTGGTCGCTTTTATTGAAATACGCAATAGATTTAGATAGAGCAGTAGTATTGTCAAGTATGAAAATAACTAGTACTAATTAATAACTCATTGAAGTGTCAATAATTTTTAAGTGGCAAGTCTGTAAGAGGTATTAGCATTTTTCAGGCATTAAAAAAGGGAGCATACACTCCCTTTTTTGTATTTGAGTTGGTGATTTTGTCGCGCCCGTTAGAGCCGAAACCTCACCCTAGCTTAGTGAACTGGAACAGAGTTTTTTTGGTTAAATTTACCAAAGTGTTGCTCTAACACTTCTGGCGTCAACTTACCTTCTGCTTCCAGCTTTTTTAGCTCAGCGACGATCGCTTTTTGCTCTTCTAGCGACGGCAGTTTTACTTCTGGCTCCTGAGCGGCTTCCTGAGAAATCTGCTCTAGTTCTTTTTCGAAGTCATTCATAGTACTTACCTAAATTTAGTTAGTGAACTTTTAAACTTCGGCTATTCTATCCAACTCTATAGCTTGAAGCTACCAACCATCTTGTCCAGACGTGAAGAGAGCGCTTGAAGATCACGACTTGCATCCGCCAGCTCTTCTGCCGTTGCCGTTGTCATTTCATTGATAGCGTTGATTTCTTCAATGTTTTGGTTAATGGTATGCACCACAGTGGATTGCTCTTCCGTCGCCGTCGCAACTTGCGTATTACGATCAGAGATGTCTGTAATTCGCTCAGAAATATTGACTAACACTTCCACTGCTTCATCGGTTGAAGCGACCCCTTCAATAGTGACCGCTTTACCCGCTTCCATCGCACTTACTGCGTCTTGTGCGTCACTTTGAAGTTGGTTGATCATCCGTTGGATCTCTTCTGTTGAATCAGCCGTGCGTGACGCTAGGTTTCTTACCTCGTCAGCAACCACCGCAAAACCACGACCTTGCTCTCCAGCACGTGCAGCCTCAATCGCGGCGTTCAACGCAAGCAAGTTGGTTTGTTCTGATATGTCACGAATTACGCCCAGAATCGAGCCAATATCTTTAGTTGTCGATGCCAGCTGCGTGACGACAATATTGGTCGTTTCTACGTCATCAGCTAGGCGGCTAATCACCTCTTTGGCTTTCATAACCACTTCACGACCCGTTTGAGTATTATCAGAAGCCTGATTTGCCGTATCGGCAGCAGTAGCCGCGTTCGATGCAATTTCGCTGATGGTCGCACCCATCTGGTTAATCGCCGCAACAACTTGAATGGTTTGATCACGTTGCTCTTGGCTGTTGTCATGTGTGGATGTTGCTTTCGTCGAAACACTTTCTGCCGCTTGACTTAATGAGCCACTGGTCAAAGCAACTTCTTTCATTGTGGCGTGGATCTTCTCAATAAATCCGTTGAAGCCTTTTGAAAGCTGAGCAATTTCATCATTACCCTGAATTTCAATGCGCTGCGCCAAGTCGCCTTCACCTTGCCCAAGGTCGGTAAAACGATCGGCAATCAGTCGAATTGGTTTAGTAATACTATTTGCCAACCATACGCCCATCAGAATGAATACAACGGCGACAATGATGGTCGTAAACAGCATTTTTTGCGCAGTAGCATTTAGGTCCGCGAAGACTTCATCGACAGGAACTACACCAATGACAAACCAATTCATTGAAGGAACATACAAACTGGAAACAAACGTGTCCTGCCCTTCAAAGTCCACATTAATCAAATTGAAGCTGTTTTTATTCAGCAGTGCACTCGCATCACTACCAAATAGCTTGGTGATAGAAGTTTGGTTTTTACCTTGTTGACGATGTATTTGAATCTCACCCTGTTCGTTAGTGAGGAACACATAACCCGTATCTTCAATTTTAAACCCATTGAGCAGCGCAACCATGTCGTCCATCGACTTTGAAAGACCTGACATTGATGTGCCATTTAAGTCTTGGTAGTTGGCAAACATTTTTACTTCGCCGTTTGCCTCTTGGAAAACGCTCACTGACGTTTCTTGACCAGAAGACGTAAAGCCAAAGAACCAAGCATCTTGAGTTCGATTAAGCTGACGCAAGAACCCGTTTTGATTCCAGTAATATGCCGTTTGACGATTGGCTACCGAAGCATCATTAAGTCCGTACTGGGATTTAACGTTATTGAGCTGCTGAACTAACTGAACTTCTACCGACGGGTCGCGGTCTGTATTAGATAGGGCTTCGACAATAAACTCGTTTGTTGCGAGCTGTTTTGCGGCTTGTTGCATCTCTACAACTTCGCGGTCAATTTCTGTATTGATTTGCTGCAGCATCGCAGGTAGTTCGATATCAATAAGACGGTGGCTCAACACATCTCTTGCATGACGCTGAGCCATAACACCAACGATTATTGTTGATGCTAAAACAGCAAACGTAATACCAAGTACAACCTTCTGTTTGATGCTCAAGGAATGAAGTTTCAACATATTCGGACCTTTTAAAAGAATCACTTGTTATTGGCCCCATAAGGGGAATCTGGTGCATATCTCATGACACGCACATCACAGAAACTTTATCGGCTCACATATACAAAACTAGAGGCATTTCTCACTATATTATGAAAAATAAATGTAACGCTCTGTCAGATAAGAACTTTCAGTGATAGCAAGTACTTGCAATTCTCTGCAGCGTCCCAATATTGAAAAGATAAATTGCGAAAGCGCATTGGAACTTTTTCCATCTGGAAAATGACCAATACTCAACACAAAAATCAAATGGATATCGAGAGTCCAAAGCATGCATAAATCTAACTTCGAAACTCTTCAGCAATACCTAGAGTCGCAGATCATTGGTCAGCAAGATCTAGTCAAACAACTGCTTGTTGCCCTTTTGGCAGATGGACATATTTTGGTTGAGGGCCCTCCTGGGCTGGCAAAAACCCGTGCAGTAAAATCACTCTCAGATTGTGTTGAAGGCGACTTCCACCGAATTCAGTTTACCCCTGACTTGCTACCAGCCGATTTAACCGGCACTGATATCTTCCGCCCCGAAACCGGAGAGTTCACTTTCCAATCTGGTCCTATCTTCAATTCTCTTATCCTTGCGGATGAGATAAACCGTGCACCAGCCAAAGTACAAGCGGCGATGCTTGAAGCAATGGCAGAAAAACAAGTCACAGCAGGTCGTCATACCTACCCACTGCCAGAGTTGTTTTTGGTCATGGCGACTCAAAACCCGATTGAACAAGAAGGGACTTATCCACTACCTGAAGCGCAGCTAGATCGCTTTTTATTACATTTAGAAGTGGAATACCCAGATGCGGAACATGAGCTATCTATCTTGCGTATTAACCGCGGTGAAGCAAAAGGCGAAACTACCGTCGAGCGCCCAATGTTAAGCCAACAAGATATCTTCACTGCGCGTAAAGAAGTGTTGGATATTCATATGGCAGAAACGATAGAGCAGTACATCGTCCGTTTAGTTATGGCAACACGTCGAGCCAGCGAATATGACACTGAGCTGGATAAGTGGTTGTCAATGGGCGTTAGTCCACGTGCCACCATCGCTCTGGATCGTTGTGCCCGTGCGCACGCTTGGCTTGCAGGTCGTGATTTTGTGTCCCCAGAAGATGTTCAAACCATGGCTTATCCGGTTTTGCGCCACCGTTTATTACTGAGTTACCACGCTCAAGCGGAAGGCATTACGGCAAACCAAGTCATTGATAAGCTGCTAAACCTCGTTGGCAGTGCATAAGACGAGGGAGTGATATGTCCACAACGCATCCACTGCCACCTCATGCGAATGGAGTGACATTAACCCTTGAAGAGCTGCTGCAATACCGCACTCAATCTGTACGTTGGTTGCCACCAGCACAAAGTATCTGGTCGCAAATGAGCGGTAACCATACCAGCCGCCAAAAAGGGCGAGGCATGGATTTTATGGAAGTACGCCAATACCAACCTGGCGATGATATCCGCAGTATTGATTGGCGGGTAACTGCTCGTACAGGGAAAGCGCACACAAAGTTATTTGCAGAAGACAAAGAGCAAGCTGTGATTCTTTACCTTGACCTGAGTTCTAGCCTGCATTTTGGGTCTAAGTATATGCTTAAGTCGGTTCAATTGGCTCACTTTGCCAGCGTGTTGATTTGGCTCACTTTGGCTAAAAAGGATCGCATCGGTGCGGTGATTGACGATGGACATCAATGTTTTGAGTTTCGCCCTTCCTCTCTACAAAAACAGGGGCTGCGGATTCTTAATGCTATCGTCGATACACATAACGCGCAGGTGGCTCGTACTGCCAACAACGAGGCTCGTACACTGCCGTATACTCAGGTGTTAGAAACACTTCATACACTGACACCTAAGGGCAGCGAACTGATTATGCTCAGCGACTTTGCCCACATAAGCGCAGCAGAGTTGACGCAGTTACGTCGACTAAAACAGCACAACAGTGTGAGGGCTATTCAGTTTTATGATCCTTTAGAAAGAGGTGAAACAAACTTTAGAGGTCAAGTAAAAGCCTCGGATGGACAACGTAGTCAATGGTTCAACTTTGGCTCCAAGGGCCAAAGAAAGGAACTCGAAACACACTTTACTCAACACCAAGAAACCATTAAACAGCAATGCCATTCGATGGCGATTCCATTTAACACGCTATCAAGTGGTTGGCCCTTGATTTCACAATTAAGCTAACAAACTGTACAAGCAGCATTTATTAAGCAGTAATAATAATGACAACAAACAACCAAAGCCTAGACCTTGAACCTCTGATTTTACCAAACGTTCCGGATTGGTTTCCGCTCGCTTGGGGATGGTGGGCAGTGCTTGCGGCCACCGTACTTTTCGTTTTCAGCATTTATCTTTATACGAAATGGCGTAAAAAACGCCTACGCGCGCAAAAGGCAGCCTTAAAACTTTTAACTCAATCTGTCACACCTCATACCCCTTCCTCAGCTCTAGAAATATTGCGTCAGGCGGCATTGAGTTACTTTCCGCGTGAAGAAATCGCGCCATTAACTGGAATCGCTTGGTATGAGTTTCTCG
This sequence comes from Vibrio sp. 11-4(1), assembly GCF_013048625.1. Classification (NCBI taxonomy): domain Bacteria; kingdom Pseudomonadati; phylum Pseudomonadota; class Gammaproteobacteria; order Vibrionales; family Vibrionaceae; genus Vibrio; species Vibrio sp. 11-4(1). Next base: position 100,581 of record NZ_VHSY01000011.1, read on the forward strand.
ATAGTCATACAAAAGAAACTCGATTCGTAGACAAACAACATCAGTGGCAAGAAGCGCTGTATCAGAAATCCTCTCAAGAAAATCATCAAAGCTTGGTCGATGATTGTGTCTTTTGGATAACTCACGCTTTGCCACCAAAGAAAAAGGCAAATAACCGTGACTGAGCAAACACTCATAACCGATCTTGCCCAATGGCTAAACATTGAATTTGTCTGGTGGTGGGCACTATTTTTGCTGCCTGTCCCCTGGCTGGTATACAAGCTTCTGCCACAAGAATCTCAACAAGCCGAGATCAAATTGGCGTACTTACCAACTAATGAGAATGGCAGCAAGCCTAGGCAAGCCCTGCAAAAATCACTATCAATGGCGATCTGGGTTCTTCTTATCATTGCTTGTGCGCGTCCAGTTTGGTTTGGTGATCCAGTTGAGTTCCAACCCAAATATCGGGACTTGATGTTAGTCGTCGACCTATCTGGCTCGATGCAGCAAGAAGACATGGAGCTCAACGGCGAATACATCGACCGCCTCACCGCTGTCAAAAAAGTTCTATCGGATTTCGTGGCAAAAAGAAAAGGTGACCGTCTCGGGGTTGTTTTGTTTGGCGATCACGCGTATTTGCAGACGCCACTCACTGCAGACCGTAAAACCGTCATGCAGCAGATTAATCAAACCGTCATCGGCTTGGTTGGTCAACGAACCGCCATTGGTGATGGCATTGGTCTAGGCACGAAAACCTTTGTAGACAGTGATGCTCCGCAACGAGTCATGATTTTGCTTAGTGACGGCAGCAATACTGCCGGTGTGCTCGAACCGCTCGAAGCAGCGGAAATCGCAAAAAAATACAATGCGACCATTTACACCGTAGGCATAGGTGCTGGTGAAATGATGGTGAAAGAGTTTTTCATGACTCGCAAGGTTAACACCGCAGCCGACTTGGATGAGCAAACACTAACTAAAGTGGCAGAGATGACTGGTGGACAATATTTTCGAGCACGAGATACTGATCAGCTCGAAAAGATCTACGACACGATCAACCAGCTCGAGCCCGTGTCAAGCGACACGCAAACTTGGCGTCCGCAGTCAGAATGGTTCCCATACCCATTAAGCGCTGCATTCGTACTGTCGGTATTGTTATTCCTACTGAGGAGAAAACATGGCTGAGTTTATTTTTCTTAACCCTTCTTGGCTTTTGGGGCTTATCGCAATCCCTATTGCGCTCTTGCTCAATCACAAATTTAGAGCAAAAAAATCGACACTGATTGCCCCTCACCTAGCTAAAGTGCTCGGACAAAACACGCAGTCCAAACACTATTTTATTCTCTGGGGCGTAGCTTGGGCCATTGCCTGTATTGCGCTAGCGGGACCAAGCTGGCAATCCAACGCTCGCCCAAGCTTTGAATTAAACCAAAACCGCATTTTAGTACTTGATATGTCTCGCTCGATGTTCGCTACGGACATCAAGCCTAATCGACTCGCGCAAACACGTTATAAGGCGCTGGACTTACTTCCTAAATGGAAAGAAGGGGCTACGGGTCTTATTGCTTACGCTGGCGATGCCTATAACTTAAGTCCACTGACGACTGATTCCAGTACGCTTGCCGGCATTATCGAGAATTTGTCACCAGAGCTAATGCCTTTTCAAGGGGCAAACCTGCCTTCCGCAATTGAATTAGCGCTCAACCAGTTCTCTCAAGCAGGTGTGCAACAAGGCGACATCATCGTGTTAGCTGATGACCTTGATGAGTCAGAACTGTCTCGCGCGTTGAATTTGGTCGAAGGTAAAAACATTCGCATCTCAGTTCTCGCAGTAGGAACCGCTAATGGCGCTCCCATCGCCCTACCCGATGGTTCTCTTTTAAAAACTGCACAAGGCACAACAGTCGTAGCGAAAACAAATCTGAAGAATTTACAAATACTAGCAAAGAAAACAGGTGGAATTTTTGTTCCTATTCAGCACACCAATCGCGATGTTGAGAACATTTCAGCCTTTACGAACAACGTTGGCAGTCAACTTTCGGCCAAGCAGAGTGAAGAAGTGAGCACTGACTCTCGCTTAAACGGTGGCTTTTGGTTGCTGCCGCTGTTACTTCTGCCTGCAGCTTTACTGTTCCGACGCGGCCTGATTTGGATGTTTGTGGCAACAATAATACCGATGACTTGGACACAACACGCCGAAGCAAATCCGTTCTTAAATGCCGACCAACGAGGAGCGGAACTCTACAAGCAAGGTGAGTATGAACAGGCGCAAAACCTATTTACAAACCCAAGCTGGAAAGGAGCCGCCAGTTACCAAAAAGGTGACTACGAAGCCGCTATCGAAGCATTTTCTCATGACTCCTCTCCTAACGGCCGCTATAACCTTGCCAACTCTCTGGCGCAAAATGGTCAATTAGAAGAAGCAGCAGAGCTTTATAAAAAACTGCTTGAAGAAAAGCCCAACTTTGAAGCTGCAAAGAAAAACTTGTCGGTTGTGGAACAGAAGCTGAAACAGCAACAGCAACAGCAACAGCAACAGCAACAGCAACAGCAACAGCAACAGCAACAGCAACAGCAACAGCAACAGCAACAGCAACAGCAACAGCAACAGCAACAGCAACAGCAACAGCAACAGCA
>NZ_VHSY01000012.1:0-99674 GCF_013048625.1 Vibrio sp. 11-4(1)
CTTTAAATTACGGACATTCGTTTTAATAACGGGTGATACCACTGCGGAGTGGTAGTTCAGTTGGTTAGAATACCGGCCTGTCACGCCGGGGGTCGCGGGTTCGAGTCCCGTCCACTCCGCCACTTATATTAAGCCCCAGTCGAAAGACTGGGTTTTTTTTCGTTTTGGTTACCCGACTTACCTTACCCCCATTTCCATATTGAAACCTTGCATCGAGAGGCATGCTCCTCTCTCGCGATACTTTCTAAGCCCTGCCATGACGAGCTGACACGTAATTCTGTGACTTAGTCTTAGCTTTATTCCGATACCTAACTCTAGTTTTGAGCCTTTGCGCTTACCAAAGCTCCTTTTACTCGATATTAGAAAATCTAGTTATGTGACAGAGTTTAATTGTTTGAGGTGTCACTTGTTCCAATTTTGAAAATAGGACGACTTTGAATACAAGTTTAGTTTCACTGAGATCAAGAGTGAGGAGTCTAAACTTCCGTTAAGGCTTTGATCTACCTGAATACTAGCTCAGTTTTATCTCGGTGAGGTTGCTAACCCGTTTGGGTTCTGAACGCAATCACCCTAAATGTCTCTTTCTCATAAAAATATAAACTCGCTCATTGCTAAGTATTGTGAAAGTTTAGCTTTGATGTTTGCGAGGAGCCTATATTGCCAAGGGAAGAGAAGTGATACAGATGAAAATGCTTAAACTAAAAGACTCGTCTATGAATATTATCTATCGGTAATAGTTAGTATCTATGACACCGTAGCGTGACGATTATTCGGATATTTAACTGTATATCAAAGAGTAACAAGCGTTTTGTTCTTGAAGGGGAGTCCGAAGATTAGATATAAAAAAAGCAGCTAGATAGCTGCTTTTTCATCTATTAAGTTACGTGTCTTTAAGAGTCCACTGGATCCGTATGCTCTGGAGTGGTTATTGCTTGGTTGTTCTCTTCCATTTTCTTCTCTTCATCTTTTGCTTTTTCAATCATTGGGGTGATTGTTGAGCCTTGAATGAGGATAGAGAAAACAACGACGGAGTAGGTCATTACAAGAATAATCTCTTTTACATCGATTAACTTATCTTGAATCACCCAAATACCTGATGGAATGGAAAGTGCCATTGCCAATGCAAGGCCCCCGCGTAAGCCGCCCCACGTCAAAATACGTACTGACCACGGGTTATATTTTCTGTAACGCTTAAAGCCAATGTACGAGAGAAATACGCTTAGATAGCGAGCTGCTAGTACAAGAGGGACTGATATAGCCATCATGATCCAGTCTTCTTTGTGGAATTCAAATAGCAGCATCGATATACCGATCAGTAGGAATAACACGCCATTCAAGAACTCATCGACGAGCTCCCAAAAGTGGTCAAGGTGGTCTTCACTCTCTTTCGAAAAGCCAATAAAACGTGTCCAGTTGCCAATCATAATACCAGATACAACCATCGCTAATGGTCCTGATACATGGATGTATTCAGCAAATGCGTAACCTGCCGTTGGGACACCAATGGTAAGTAATAACTCCATTGAGTGATCATCGGTGGCACTGATTAAGTAGTGGAATAGTAAACCGAGTACGAAACCATAAGTGATACCACCGATAGCTTCTTGGATGAAGAGTAAGGTGACACTACCTACAGTTGGTGCCTCAGTACCAAATGCAATCGTAAATAGAGTGACAAAGATAACCAAACCGAAGCCGTCATTGAAGAGCGACTCTCCTTCAATCTGGGTGGAGATACGTTTGGGAGCATCGAGCTTTTTAACTATAGCCAATACAGCGATTGGGTCAGTTGGCGATATTAGAGCACCAAATAGTAAGCAGTAGACCAAATCAAATTGGATGCCAATTAACTGACAGAATCCGTAGAGCGCAAACCCGATAAAGAAAGTGGAAAATAGGGTGGCTCCGAGAGCCAAAACGGTAATTTCCCATTTTTGATCTTTAAGGTTCGGGAGTTTGATGCCTAATCCACCCGCAAATAGTAAGAAGCCAAGAATGCCCTTGAGCAAGAAATCTTCAAAGTTGATCCTTGTGACCGTTTCTGTCGCAATTTCGGTGAGGTGGAACCAGTTGTTTTGGCCCGCAATTAAGATTAGAAGTGAAAGCACCATTGAACCTGCGGTAATCGCAATGGTGGTTTGCATCTTTCCTATCTTGCTGTTTACAAAAGCAATTAGCATCGCAGCTGCGGATAGAAAACATAAAGTATGATAGACCGACATAGAGCTCTCTATTTGTAACATTTTATGAATGGGATTCTCGACTGATGCTGCTTAAATAGCAAACATTTTTTCGCGATTATTTTGTAAGTTAAGAAGGAGATAAAATAATCATTAATTCCACGTTTAGACGTCTAGACTCCTGAAGCTTGTGTGATAGGATGGAAAGATAACTAAAGGAATGAGGCTGTACTGTGGGAAGTAACGTAAGACAACAGATTGAAGCTCAATTGAAGCAACGTATTCTTTTGATTGATGGTGGTATGGGAACCATGATTCAGGGATACAAACTTGAAGAGCAAGACTATCGAGGAACGCGCTTTGCGGATTGGCATTGTGATCTAAAAGGTAACAACGACCTGTTGGTTCTAAGTCAGCCTCAACTTATCAAGGAAATTCACGCTGCATATTTAGAAGCGGGTGCAGATATTCTCGAAACCAACACGTTTAACGCAACAACCATTGCGATGGCTGACTACGAGATGGAAAGTCTAAGTGAAGAAATTAACTTTGCTGCTGCCAAGCTTGCACGTGAAGTTGCAGACGAATGGACCGCAAAAACACCCGATAAACCGCGTTATGTCGCAGGGGTTTTAGGGCCGACGAACCGCACTTGTTCTATCTCTCCTGATGTAAACGACCCTGGATATCGAAATGTCTCTTTCGACGAGTTAGTTGAGGCTTACTCTGAATCGACTCGAGCGCTTATTAAAGGTGGTTCTGACCTTATTCTTATCGAGACTATCTTCGATACTCTTAACGCTAAGGCTTGTTCATTTGCTGTTGAAAGTGTGTTTGAAGAGATGGGTATTGAGTTACCTGTGATGATCTCGGGGACTATTACCGATGCTTCCGGTCGGACATTATCCGGTCAAACCACAGAAGCGTTTTACAACTCATTACGTCATGTTAAACCGATTTCGTTTGGTTTGAACTGTGCGCTGGGCCCAGATGAGCTTCGTCCTTATGTTGAAGAGCTTTCGCGTATATCAGAATCTTTTGTTTCCGCTCACCCAAATGCCGGGCTTCCGAATGCATTCGGCGAATACGATTTATCGCCAGAAGATATGGCTAAGCATGTTCAAGAGTGGGCTCAAAGTGGCTTTTTAAACTTGATTGGTGGGTGCTGTGGTACAACTCCTGAGCACATTCGCCAAATGGCACTTGCGGTTGAAAATATCGCCCCTCGTCAATTACCTGACCTTCCCGTCGCTTGTCGCTTATCTGGCCTAGAGCCACTCGCTATTGATAAAGACTCTTTATTTATCAATGTCGGTGAGCGTACTAATGTAACCGGTTCTGCGCGTTTTAAGCGCTTGATTAAAGAAGAGCTGTACGATGAAGCGCTCGATGTGGCTCGTCAACAAGTTGAAAATGGCGCTCAAATTATCGATATCAACATGGATGAAGGCATGTTGGATGCACAAGCTTGTATGGTTCGATTTTTAAACCTTTGTGCGTCAGAACCTGAAATCTCAAAAGTACCAATCATGGTCGACTCTTCCAAGTGGGAGGTTATTGAAGCCGGTCTTAAGTGCATCCAAGGCAAAGGCATTGTTAACTCGATCTCTCTCAAAGAAGGCAAAGAGAAATTCGTTGAACAAGCTAAGTTGATTCGCCGTTATGGTGCGGCTGTGATTGTGATGGCATTTGATGAGATAGGGCAAGCAGATACACGTGAGCGCAAAGTGGAAATTTGTACCAACGCTTACCGAATTCTCGTTGATGAAGTGGGCTTTCCACCAGAAGACATCATATTTGACCCAAACATTTTTGCCATTGCTACGGGTATCGAGGAGCATAATAACTACGCGGTGGATTTCATTGAAGCCGTTGGCGATATCAAACGTGATTTACCACACGCTATGATCTCGGGTGGTGTTTCTAACGTTTCCTTCTCATTCCGTGGCAATAACTATGTACGTGAAGCGATTCATGCCGTATTCCTCTACCACTGCTTTAAGAATGGCATGGATATGGGGATTGTGAATGCGGGTCAGTTAGAAATCTACGATAACGTGCCTGAAACGCTGCGTGAGGCTGTGGAAGATGTCGTTCTTAACCGTCGCGATGATGCCACTGAGAGGTTGTTAGATATCGCGGCGGAATACGCAGGCAAAGGGGTAGGTAAAGAGGAGGATGCCTCTGCACTTGAGTGGAGAACTTGGCCTGTTGAAAAGCGTTTAGAACACGCGTTAGTGAAAGGAATAACCGAGTTTATCGTTGATGATACCGAAGAGGCACGTGTCAATGCTTCAAAGCCATTAGAGGTGATTGAAGGCCCACTCATGGATGGGATGAACGTCGTCGGAGACTTGTTTGGTGAAGGTAAAATGTTCCTTCCTCAGGTCGTAAAATCTGCCCGAGTGATGAAGCAAGCGGTAGCGCATCTCGAGCCCTACATCAATGCAGAAAAGCAGGTGGGACAAACAAACGGTAAGATCTTGTTAGCGACGGTAAAAGGTGATGTACACGATATCGGGAAAAATATCGTAGGCGTTGTATTGCAGTGCAATAACTATGAAATTATCGATCTTGGTGTCATGGTTCCTTGCGAAAAGATCTTAAAAGTAGCGCAAGAAGAGAACGTCGATATTATTGGTTTGTCAGGGTTGATCACGCCTTCATTAGACGAAATGGTGCATGTTGCAAAAGAGATGGAGCGTCTCGACTTTAACTTACCTCTTCTCATCGGTGGCGCAACAACGTCAAAAGCCCATACAGCAGTTAAGATTGAGCAAAATTACAAGCATCCAGTTGTTTACGTGAATAACGCCTCACGTGCGGTGGGCGTATGTACTTCTCTATTGTCAGATGAACGTCGCCCTGAATTTGTTGAAAAACTTGAAGCTGATTACGAACGAGTACGTGATCAACATAATCGAAAGAAACCGAGAACCAAACCAGTGACATTAGAAGCGGCTCGAGCGAATAAAGTTGCGATCGATTGGGAAGCTTACACTCCTTCAGTGCCTGTTAAGCCTGGTATTCATATCTTCGATGATTTTGATGTGGCTATATTACGTCAATACATCGATTGGACACCATTCTTTATGACTTGGTCACTTGTGGGTAAGTATCCAACAATTTTCCAACATGAAGAAGTTGGTGAAGAAGCAAAACGTTTATTCGAAGATGCCAACGAGTTACTTGATCGAGTTGAGCGAGAAGGCCTGTTAAAAGCGCGTGGAATGTGTGGCTTATTCCCTGCTGCGAGCGTGGGGGACGACATTGAAGTTTATGCTGATGAAACTCGTACCGACGTTGTGAAAGTACTGCGTAACTTGCGTCAACAGACCGAGAAACCAAAAGGATTCAACTATTGTTTATCTGACTACATCGCACCTAAAGAGTCGGGTAAACATGATTGGATAGGGGCATTTGCTGTCACTGGTGGTATTGGTGAACGAGAGCTTGCTGATGAATACAAAGCACAGGGAGATGATTACAACGCAATTATGATTCAAGCGGTGGCGGATCGCCTAGCCGAAGCGTTTGCTGAGTATTTGCATGAGCGTGTCCGTAAAGAAATTTGGGGTTATGCTGCGGATGAAGATTTATCTAACGATGATCTCATTCGTGAAAAATACCAAGGTATTCGCCCTGCACCAGGTTATCCAGCGTGCCCTGAGCATACTGAAAAAGGACCGCTTTGGGAGCTACTTAATGTGGAAGAGAATATTGGCATGACTCTAACCTCCAGCTATGCAATGTATCCGGGCGCGTCAGTATCTGGTTGGTATTTCTCTCATCCTGACTCACGTTACTTTGCGATCGCACAGATCCAAGAAGATCAGCTAGAGAGTTACGCCGATCGTAAGGGGTGGGATAGGATCGAGGCTGAAAAATGGTTAGGGCCAAACATTAACGGTTAAATTGATGTTTACCTCGTCCAAATGTAACAACTAATGAAACAACAAAGGGCTGCAGATACGCAGCCCTTTGTTTTATTGAGTTGAACTTACTTCTCAAACAACTCAGTGTGGAGTTTTTGTATGGCTTGTTTCGATACCGATTCATGGAGCAAGAAGCATAAGTTGTGAGGGCTAGCGCCATAACAAATCATGCGTAGGTTAAAATCTTCTAGCGTGCCAAAAACCTGTTTCGCGTAGCCTTTACTCTCACTCATGTTGTTACCAATTAGAGCAACGAGGCATAGGTCATGTTCAACTTCTACCTTACATAACTCTTCTAACTCTTCTCGTGCAGCTTGCGGCAGCTGTGGTGCTCCGCCAGAGGTATCAGTTTGATCAAGTGTTAACGATACACTGATTTCAGATGTCGTGATCAAATCGACAGAGATCTTATGCTTTGCAAGGATCTCAAAGACCTTTGCTAAGAAGCCGTATGCGTGGAACATGTTGGCGCTGCGTAGCGTTACCATGGTTTGGTTACAACGCAAAGCTAGCGCACGGAACAACGGTGAGCTTTCGACTTGGTGGCGAATCCAAGTTCCCCCTTTTTCTGGCTCTTTCGATGACCCTACAAATACCGGAATGTCGTGGCGCAATGCGGGTACTAGCGTAGAAGGGTGAAGGATTTTAGCGCCAAAGTTAGCCATTTCTGAAGCTTCACTAAAGCTGATCTCGGGAATTGGTGAGGCTTTTGGCGCAATTCGCGGGTCTGTTGTGTAGATGCCCGGAACATCAGTCCAGATTTCTAACCCTGCCGCTTTGACGCTCTCAGCAATTAAGGCGGCGCTGTAATCGCTGCCTCCTCGACCTAGTGTTGTTGTATTACCGGCTTCGTCAGATCCTATGAAGCCTTGAGTAACAACAACGGATTGTTGGCAAAGTGGTACGAGTTTATCTTGCGCAAGCGTCGAAATTGCTTCAATGTTTGGCTCCGCGCGACCAAAGTTGTCATCAGTACGCAGCACATCGCGTATATCAAAGCGCACTGCTTGAATGCCTCGCTCACACATTAACTGAGCTAGAATGTGCGTCGACATGAGCTCACCACATGCGACTAAATGATCGGTTAACTTCGCACTAGCTTGGATAGATGCAGCCTCGGCAAGGCTGGTTACGGTATCTAATATGGCATACACCTCGGCAGCAGTTTTTGTGCTGTCTTCGAGCTGAGTTAAAATGGCGTCATGAATATTGGCCAGATTTTGCAGCAGCTCAGTACGGTGCGTTTGATCCTGTACACCATTGGCGAGTTCCACCAATAGGTTGGTGACGCCAGAACAAGCGCTGCTCACGACCAAGCGAGTATTTGGATTGTTTTCGATAATGGTGGCACAACGACTCATTGCCTCAAAGTTGGCAACACTGGTTCCACCGAATTTAGCTACGTTAAATGCGCTCAATGCGTTCTCCCACGACTTCCTAAAAAATTGTACATCCAATGTTTAGTGAGAAAAGGAACAGAGCAAAAAGAGAGGTATTTAGAATGCTATTTGAAAAATTTACCCTCAGAAGCCCTTCATCAGACTGCGCTGATGACAGTTGATGGGATTCAGCCCAATTCAACCGACAAGTCAAATCCTGCAACTTTGACTTACCTCGGCACTACTCCCCCTCAATGATTGGTGTTGGAATTGCGGTTCCACAAATCATCTACCTGGGTAGCGCTCCTCTTCTACATAAAGCTCAAACATTGAACGGTTTTGAGGCCTTAATGTCAATCAATATTTCAACCTTTATGGTGTTTTTTATTAACGATTTTGTGACACTGGTTTGACCTCCATACTTACGGCTAATTGCTGATAGAGGAAAAATCTATTAGGGTGAAGAACCCTACACCTGAGCCATGTTATTGAATAGAACTTTTAGAATGCTCAGGATAAAAGATAATCAAGGAGCTGACATGTCGATCCAAAGCTTTATTCCACCTCACCGTATTTTAATGGGACCTGGTCCTTCTGATATTTATCCTCAAGTGTTACAAGCACTAAGCCGTCCTACGGTAGGTCACCTTGATCCTCTGTTTATCGGTATGATGGATGAGCTCAAGCAGCTATTGAAGTATGCCTTTCAAACTGACAATGAATTCACTATTGCAGTTTCAGCGCCAGGTAGTGCAGGGATGGAAACCTGCTTTGTAAACTTAATCGAGGAAGGCGATAAAGTGATCGTCTGCCGTAACGGTGTATTTGGTGAACGCATGCGCGAAAATGTCGTCCGTGCTGGTGGTGAAGTTGTTATCGTCGATGATGAATGGGGGACGCCTGTTTCCATTGATAAAGTCGAGCAAGCACTCGAACAGCACCCAGATACAAAAATTCTTGCTTTTGTGCATGCCGAAACCTCAACTGGTGCAGTCAGTGATGCTCAAGCATTGGGTAAGCTGGCGAAACAGCATAATGCATTATCTATTGTTGATGCGGTGACATCGCTTGGTGGTGTGCCGTTAAAAGTGGATGAATGGCAACTGGATGCGGTTTACTCTGGTAGTCAAAAATGTTTGTCATGTGTACCTGGGCTCTCACCAGTGACGTTTTCTCCTGCCGCGATTGAAAAGATTCAAGCAAGAACAACACCAGTACAGAGTTGGTTCCTCGATCAGAGTTTAGTTTTGGGGTATTGGAGTGGAGAAGGCAAGCGTAGTTACCATCATACGGCGCCAGTTAATAGCTTGTATGCGCTTCATGAAGCTTTATTGATACTGAAAAATGAAGGATTAGAAAACGCTTGGGCTCGTCACCAACTGATGCATGAAAAACTCAAAAATGGCTTACAAAAGTTAGGCTTTGAATTTGTTGTGGACGAAGCCCATCGGTTGCCACAATTAAATGCGATTTACGTGCCTGAAGGAATTGATGAAGCAAAAGTTCGTGCTCACTTGCTAGAAACCTATAACCTAGAAATTGGTGCAGGCCTTGGGGCATTAGCTGGTAAAGCGTGGCGTATTGGCTTAATGGGTTACGGTGCTCGATCTGAAAACGTTGCGCTGTGCTTAAAAGCGTTAGAAGAGTCACTCACTGAATAAAATCATACAGCAATGAGATAAAGAAAAGCGAAGGTCATCCCTTCGCTTTTTTGTATTTATTACTCAGCTCCTGAAGTGGGGGCTAGTGAGGCAGAGATTGCTTGAGAAGGTGGTTGGTAATTGACGTCACTGAAATCAATCTTCGGGAACAAAAACTGCGCTTCAGCTCTGATTTGCTCCGCTTTACTTGAGTCATCTAAGCCTTGGTAGGCCAAAATCAAATTATTATAAAATGCAGGGCGAGGCTTATCTTTGATGATTTTTAGCGACCAATCGATATAAGGCTGAATCAAGGTTGCGTCTTGTTGGTACAGCCCAATGTTTAAAAACGTGCTATAGACATCCCAATCAAACCTGTCTTTCCAAACTACAGGGTTACTGACTTGATTCAGAATATCAGGGTTAGTTGGCCTAGTGGTCTCAAACTTCGTCAATACATAGTTCGTATGCAATGCGCTTACCATGTAAAACGTAAACGCAACGGGAAGTACCAAACTAAAGACTCGCAGCAAGCTTTTGGTCACATGACTAAAGCCGACTTGTCGATAACGAGAGACGCGCTGATCGACCCAGTACAGCAGGATAACGAAGATCAACCAATGCACGAGAGAGTGGTAGAAAGGGTATTCCAGTTGTGAGTGCAATACGATAGGTATAAACAAGGCCAGCAACGCAAGACGAGTTCCGCGTTTGGCTTGATAGATTCGATACAGTACCAGTGCCATCGCTAAGAAGATGCCGAGTATTGGCAGCAAACCACCTTCTACTCCCCAGTAAAGCAGCTCGTTATGCGGATGATCCATGGCTGGCAAACCAGCTGGGTAATTCTCATTTAGGGCATGTTGACGAGCCGTATACAGCATGTACTCAGATTCAAACTTGCCATATCCATAGCCAGTAAAAGGCTTTTCAATCACCATGTCTAATGTTTGCGGAAAAGTATACGCTCGAGGAGACTCCATGTTTACTTTTTCTGCGGCTAACCCACTTCCATCAGGAAAGGCAAGATACATGACAACCACTGAGAGTGCGAGCCCAGTGACAAGCGACGTAACCCAGCGGATAAAGCGCCCTTTGGTCGCAAAGCGATACATGTATGGGATGACCAACAACACGGCGATGATCGAGGCTAACCAACCTGTGCGTGAAGCCAACGCCACAATCAATGGTAAGGTTAAAACTGGCACAGCATAGAGAAGATAAACATCGCTTAACTTACGGTCGTATTTGTAAGGCTGACGTGCAAGTAAATAGCTGGCAATCACCAGTCCTGTTGCAAGAAAGCTGGCCATTACATTGGGCTGTTGGAAAATACCATAAGGACGATTGGCCATCGTGTTGTAGCCAAACGCATTGCCTGGTTTGAGATACAGATATTGTGTCAGACCCAAAATGGCTTCGATAACAACCGCAAGGACAATGAACCATAACAGGCGTTGGCGATGTTTATTATTGAAATGAAATTGTTGTAAGACAATAAAAAACAGGACGCCACACCACAGACCAATGAGCTTGTTGGCTGCCAAACTGCTATTCGCATTTGGGTACAGAATGGGCACCGTCATGATAAGAGCACTAATGAACAAGCCGATGGTTAATTTTGAGTAACGTAGCGCTCGATTATTCGCGAGTTGGTAGCACCCAATGCCTAATGCAAAGCTAAAAGCAATCCAAGTTGTCGCATTGAAGGAAAGTGAAAGCCCTGAACCGCCGGGGTTGGGCATGAAAAAGTGCATTGCCAACACAAATAGTGTTGCCAAGGCAATGAGAAACTTGCGATTGAGGGGAACCTGTACTTTTTCGGGAGAAAGCTTTGTTCCACTTACATGTATAGTAGCCATAGTTATTGCGTTGTTTTGAATGAAAAAAGACCAGCACTTGCTGGTCTCGGTACTTTACCTGTTTTTTCTACTTCAACATAGGCTTAAGGAAGTGAGCTGTGTGCGAACCCTCGATTTGCGACACATCTTCCGGTGTGCCTTGAGCGATTATCTCGCCTCCACCCTGTCCCCCTTCAGGTCCTAGATCGATAATCCAGTCCGCAGTCTTAATGACATCTAGGTTATGCTCGATCACCACGACAGTATTTCCGTGGTCGCGAAGTCTGTGCAATACAGTGAGCAACTGCTGGATATCATGGAAGTGCAGGCCGGTTGTTGGTTCATCCAAAATGTACAAGGTTTTTCCTGTATCGCGCTTGGATAGCTCTCGCGCCAGTTTAACACGCTGTGCTTCACCACCGGAGAGTGTTGTTGCCGCTTGACCTAGGCGAATGTAAGACAAGCCAACATCCATTAGAGTCTGTAGCTTACGTGCTATAGCAGGTACGGGTTCAAAGAACGTTCGGGCGTCTTCGACCGTCATTTCTAGCACTTCATCAATGGTTTTGCCTTTGTAACGTACTTCAAGTGTTTCACGGTTGTAGCGCTTACCTTTACATACATCACATGGCACATAAACGTCTGGTAGGAAATGCATTTCAACTTTAATGACACCATCACCCTGACAGGCCTCACAACGACCACCGCGTACGTTAAAGCTAAAACGTCCTGGCTTGTAACCGCGAGAACGCGACTCTTGTGTGCCTGCAAACAGTTCACGGATTGGGGTAAAGATTCCCGTATAGGTCGCTGGGTTAGAGCGAGGTGTACGACCAATTGGGCTTTGATCGATATCGATAACTTTATCGAAGTGCTCTAAACCTTTAATCGACTTATAAGGTGAAGGCTGAGCCGTTGTCGCCCCGTTAAGTTGGGTATGAGCAATTTTAAAGAAAGTATCATTAATCAGCGTTGATTTACCTGAACCAGATACCCCTGTAATACAGCTGAATAACCCAACAGGAATTGAAAGATTAACGTTCTTAAGGTTATTACCTGTTGCGCCTAAGAGCTCAACCGTTTTTTTCGGATCACGCGGCGTGCGATCTTTCGGCACTGCGATTTCTTTAGCGCCACTTAAGTACTGACCTGTCAGAGAATTCGGATTTGCGATTATCTCTTCCATGGTGCCTTCCGCGACAACATGACCACCGTGTACGCCAGCGCCAGGACCGATATCTATGACATGATCCGCACAGCGAATAGCATCTTCATCGTGTTCTACCACGAGCACGGTATTCCCCAAATCGCGCAAATGAGTGAGCGTTTTTAATAAGCGTTCATTATCACGCTGGTGGAGACCAATCGACGGTTCGTCCAGAACATACATCACACCAACAAGACCCGCCCCAATTTGGCTTGCTAAACGAATACGTTGTGCTTCACCACCAGAGAGCGTTTCGGCGCTGCGAGACAAGTTTAGATAGTTCAAACCAACGTTAACCAAGAACTGCAGGCGATCGTTGATTTCCTTCATCACTTTTTCAGCGATTTGGGCTCGTTGACCCTCCAGTTTCAAGGAATGGAAGAATTCCAATGCATCAGCAATGCTAAGTTCAACAATCTTAGGCAGTGTCGTATCAGCAATAAACACGTTACGTGCTTCAAGGCGCAGACGAGTACCACCACAGCTTGAACAAGATTTAGTGGAGATGTATTTCGCAAGCTCTTCACGGACAGAGTTGGATTCTGTATCACGATAACGACGTTCGAGGGTATTCAGAATACCTTCGAATGGATGGCGTTTAACACGAATATCGCCACGATCGTTGATGTATTTAAACTCAATCTCAGTGCGGCCAGAGCCCTTTAGAATGACATCTTGCGTTTTCTTTGGCAGAGAATTAAAAGGGGCATGGAGATCGAAACCATAATGATCGGCCAATGAGGTGAGCATTTGGAAGTAGTAGTAGTTCTTTTGATCCCAACCGCGAATCGCACCTTGTGCCAAGCTTAATGAATCATCTTGAATTACTCGGCTTGGATCGAAGTATTGCTGCACACCCAAACCATCACAAGTGCCACATGCACCAGCAGGGTTGTTGAATGAGAAAAGTCGCGGCTCTAACTCTTGCATGCTGTAACCACATTGTGGACAAGCGAAGTTGGCGGAGAAAATAATCTCTTCACCGTCTCCATCCATTGGCGCGACAACCGCAATTCCGCCTGATAACTCGAGCGTGGTCTCGAAAGATTCCGCTAAGCGCTGTTGCAGATCGGGACGAACTTTAAAGCGGTCGACCACGACTTCAATGGTGTGCTTTTTATGTAGCTCTAGCGTTGGAGGATCAGATAGATCGCATGTCTCTCCATCAATACGCGCACGAATAAAGCCCTGAGCTGCCAGGTTCTCAAGCGTTTTAACATGCTCACCTTTACGCTCTTTGACAATAGGGGCCAACAGCATCATTTTGCTGCCTTCTGGCATCTCTAGAACTTTGTCCACCATTTGACTGATGGTTTGTGCGGCAAGAGGGGCATGGTGCGTTGGACAGCGTGGTTCGCCTACACGAGCATACAACAGACGTAAGTAGTCGTAGACTTCGGTAATTGTACCTACGGTTGAACGCGGATTATGAGAAGTAGACTTCTGTTCAATAGAAATCGCGGGTGATAACCCTTCAATATGGTCGACATCGGGTTTTTCCATCAGAGACAAAAACTGACGAGCGTAGGCAGAGAGAGACTCTACGTAGCGTCGTTGGCCTTCTGCATACAATGTATCGAAAGCGAGAGAGGATTTACCGGAGCCACTTAGTCCAGTAATGACAATCAGTTTATCGCGAGGGATTGTAAGATTAATGTCTTTGAGGTTATGGGTTCGGGCACCGCGAACTTCTATTTTATCCATCGTTTTTGCTCTATGTATAACCAAGTGGGGCAAGTATTACATAGTGTGAGAAATGTGCAAAGAAATTACTGGATAAAAAAACAGTAAAAATAAAAGCCCAACATAATGCTGGGCTTTAGAAACAATAATTTCGTACTACGACGATGCTTTATACCGCTTTTTGTGTTGCGTGTTTACCTAACTCTGAAGCTTTTTCATCTTTTAGATAAAGGTTTTCAAAACAGTAGTTGGTTGCTTCGATGTAACCTTCAACACTACCACAGTCAAAGCGTTTGCCTTTGAATTTGTAAGCCAAGACACAGCCCGCTTTTGCTTGTTTAAGTAGCGCGTCAGTGATTTGAATTTCACCACCTTTACCTGGCTCTGTATTTTCAATCAGTTCGAAAATATCAGGGGTCAGAATGTAGCGACCAATGATCGCAAGGTTGCTTGGTGCCGTGCCTTTCTCAGGTTTTTCTACCATGTCGTCTACGCGGTAGATGTCATCTTTGATCATTTCACCAGAGATAACGCCGTATTTGTGAGTCTCATCTTCTGGGACTTCTTGTACGGCAACGATAGAACAACGGAACTGTTTAAATAGCGCCACCATTTGAGCTAGCACGCCTTCTTCTTCGTTGACACAAAGGTCATCAGCAAGAACGACGGCAAATGGTTCGTCACCCACCAGTTCACGCCCGGTCAGAATCGCGTGGCCTAAGCCTTTCATCTCGCGTTGACGGATGTAAGTGAAGTTTGCAGATTCAATGATTTCACGGATATCTACCAATAGCTCTTCTTTATTGGTACCGCTAATCTGGTGTTCCAGTTCGTAGTTCTTATCGAAGTGGTCCATGATAGAGTGTTTGCCACGACCCGTCACAATACACATGCCGTTCATACCAGCTTGAATTGCTTCTTCAACGCCGTATTCAATAAGCGGTTTATTCACGACTGGCATCATCTCTTTTGGCATAGATTTCGTTGCCGGTAAGAAGCGAGTGCCATAGCCTGCAGCAGGGAACAGACATTTTTTAATCATTGGGGGAATATCCTATCTCGTTATTATCAAGAATCTGCGCATAACTTTAACACGAGAGTCGTCAATGAATCATGAATAAAGTAGGAAAAAGTGTGAGACTCAGTGCGGAAAAAAGATGAGCGACTCGTCATTTTAGTCATAAGAGTCGCGGCATCGCATCATGACATTAAGTTTTGATCTGCCCAAGCGATTGCTTGAACCCGATTCTTCACTGATAGCTTTTTGAATATCTGATACAAGTGCGATTTGATGGTGAATTCACTGACAAATAATTCCTCGGCCATTTGGCTGTTTGAGGCGCCAGCTTGCAAGCAACGCAGTACTTGCAGCTCGCGAATGGTTAGGTCTACCGTAGCTGGGGCAGTATGAGTATTAATGACGTTACGGTAATAGTGTAAAAGTTGACTGGTTACATTACGCGGCAGCCAGTTTTGACCGTTAACAATGCCTTTTAATCCTTCTCCAATTTGCTCTAGCGTATCTTCGGAATAGAACAGCCCCTTTAGTTGACCAAATGAAAGAAGCTCATCCGTGGTCAGCCTTTTAGGGACATTGAACACAACGGTTTCAAAGTTCTTCCATACCAGCGGTAAGTTTTTGATCGATTGAACGAGTGATTTATGTTCACTGAAGTCGATCAGTAGGATTTTATTACGATGCTGTGGCTTAGCTTCCATGAGTGCTTCGGTCGAAATCACCGGGATGCTCATATCAATGTATTTTTCGAGTGCCGCCACCTTTTTTTGCGCATTATCTTCCATACTGATCAGAAATAGCTTTCTTGCGTAAGCCGACTTTCTCACGTGTTCAAATCTCCCAGCGTTCAATAAAGGCCATAAGTTGGCATTAAAGAGAGGTTATAACCATAGCTTTACTGAATAAATGCGTTCGAATTCAAAGCTTCACGAAACGATGTCTGCAACGCGAATCAAAAATGCTACAGGCGTAAGTTGAAATGCGATTTGGGTTCTAGTAGGTGACTCATTAGATCACAATGGTATTAGACTTTAATCAAAACATTAAAGCGTGCTATTCTAATGCGCTAAAATTTTATATATCCAGAGTGAAACGGAGCACATCATGGCCAGCCGTGGAATTAACAAAGTTATTTTGGTGGGGAATCTAGGTAACGACCCTGAAATTCGTTACATGCCGAACGGCGGTGCAGTAGCAAACATTACTATTGCGACTTCTGATTCATGGCGTGATAAAGCGACTGGCGAACAGCGCGAAAAAACGGAATGGCACCGTGTTGTGTTGTTCGGCAAACTTGCGGAAGTAGCAGGTGAGTACTTGCGTAAAGGTTCTCAAGTATACATTGAAGGCCAACTGCAAACTCGTAAATGGCAAGACCAAAGCGGTCAAGATCGCTACTCAACTGAAGTCGTTGTTCAAGGCTTCAACGGCGTGATGCAAATGCTTGGCGGTCGTGGTCAAGGTGGCGGTGCACCAATGGGCGGTCAACAGCAGCAGCAAGGTGGATGGGGTCAGCCTCAACAACCAGCTCAGCAGCAGTACAATGCGCCTCAGCAACAGCAACAACAGCAGGCTCCGCAGCAACCACAGCAGCAGTACAATGAGCCACCAATGGATTTTGACGACGATATCCCGTTCTAAATTCTGCTTATGCTTGAATCGAAAAGGCCGCGAATATCGCGGTCTTTTTTATTGTCACTATCTAATGATCTCAAAGGCTTATCTCAGCAAGGTTAGGCGTAACAATAAAACTTATCAATGAGTGTGATGTTCTTTATGCTCCAGCCTCTCACTATCAGACGAATCCGATTGTTTGATGAACTCTTATCAAGTATAAATATTTCAATAAGGTATATGATGAATAAAAAAGGAATTTGGTATTCATGAGGTATACCCCAACTCTTAAGTTAAGCACACGGCTGGTGGCTTTTGTCACCATGATCGTCATCTGCGCCATGTTTATCTTGTTTGTCGGTGGCACCCTCTCTTTTAAACGTCTTGGGCAGGAATATCTCACCCATTATTTAGAAGGGATCGTAGAGGTGGTCGACAAGGAGATGGAAGATCCTGACGCTGCTTATTCTATGCAGCGCTGGATGCCGAAAATGCTGCAGGCTTCCAATATTGTCGAAATGACATTGTCGACCAACAATGCGGTTGTTTATCGCTTCAAAGATACTTCTCATCAAATGGAAGCGTCAGTCTTGTTTGAGACAGAATACCAACTGACTCACAATCAAGATTACACGATTCATTTTAAAGCGATCCCGCCTTACTTAGGTTACAGCTACTCAATGCAGGCGCTTTGGTCGATCACGCTTGCCGTTATCCTGATCATCTTCTGTTTAATGCGCGGTGTTGCGTGGCTTAAGGAGCAATTAGAAGGCTCTGAAATGCTCGAAGAGCGAGGCAGGATGATCCTTGCTGGTCGGGTAGAGCAGTATGCAAAAGGTGACAAAAAAGAATGGCCTTATACTGCCAGTGAAGCGCTCGATGTATTAATTGAAGAGTTACAAGATGCGCGTCAAGAGCGAAGCCGATTTGATACCTTTATTCGAACTCAAACCTTCCTTGATAAGTTAACAGGTACCGCCAATCGAGTGCTGTTTGATAGCAAACTGGAATCGGCGTTGCTAGAAAGTGGGGCTCGCGGTGCCGTGTTGCTGGTGCGCATTCAAGATTGGAAGTTGGTTGAAGAAGAGCAAGATAAGCAAATTACGGATGAGTTTATTGTTGAAGTTGGGAGTTTATTATCCAACTTAGTTCAGCGATACCCTGATGTTGTGTTTTCTCGTTATTACGATGCTGATTTTGCGTTATTTCTGCCGCATCAAAGTGCCAAAGATGTGGCTAATTTGGCATCACAATGCATTCGCCAGTTAGAAAAATTAATTCCGCCAGAGCCACTCGACCCAGACAACTGGTGCCATATAGGCATCACTACTTATAAAGAGGGTGAGCGACACAGCCAAATCATCGATGAAGCAGAGACAGCTTTGCGTAGTGCGCAACTACAAAATAACAATAATTGGAGTCGCTTCAAAAAATGGAACCACGATGAAGAAGCTCGCGGAAGTGTGAGGTGGAGAACGTTATTTGACACAGCACTTACACCAGAAAATGTGATACTCTACGCACAATCTGTGCACCCAATAAGTGACGCAACGCATAAAAAATCATTATATGAAGAGTTAACATGTCGGATTCGCGATCCTGAGAATGGCATTGTTAAAGCGTCTCGGTTTATTTCTGCGATCAGACAGGTTGGTTATGAAGCGCAAATGGATAAGTCAGTTATTAATAAATTCTTAAGAGAATTTAAGGATAATTTTGATAACTCAAGATCGTATGCGCTCAATTTGAATGTAACGCCTTTTTCTAACCGAGAGTACTTTAAATGGTTTCGTGATGAACTCTTACAGTTGTCACGTGAACAGAGAAAGTGTCTCAGTTTTGAGTTTGTTGAAGCACAATTTGTAAGACACTTAGACTTTATGCGACCAGTCGCTAAAATGCTGGCCGGTTTAGGGTGCCACTTAATGGTTGGGCAGGCTGGACGAACCATCGTCAGCACTCACTATTTAAAAGAAGTGGATATTCGTTACCTTAAACTTCATCGCAGTTTAGTAGCAAAAATCGACCAGCGACATGAGAACCAGCTATTTGTCCGCAGCATGCTAGGTGCGGCGGCAAACAGTAAAACTAAAATCATAGCAGTGGGAATTGAGAATCAAAACGAGCTCAACACGTTAATTGAGCTCGGGGTTTATGGTGGGCAAGGGCGCTACTTTTCTGCAGAGCAGCAGTTTCTTCCTCGTCCACAAGCATTGCCAAGTTCTCAATCAGAATCCCAAGTGAAATTGGGAAGACGAAATCGCTGGCGGAAAAAATAAAGATAATAATCATGGATTTCAAAGCACTACTCGACAAGCTCAAACGATCATCTGGTGGTGGTCGTTCCTGCTTTTTGGTTATTCAGCCAGACGGCGTTTATTTATCATCTTCAATAAAAAGTGGCCGCCCATACCAATTTGATATTTCTGAATCCAATTGGGAGAAAGCCGTAGAGCAAGCATTGAGCGTTGCTGCGAGTGCGTATGATTCTCTAACGGTTGTCCTTTCTCATAACTATTATCAGATGTATCAAATCGACAAACCTGTCATGCCGCGCCAAGAATGGCCAGCAGCATTACCGTTTTTGTTGAAAGAACTGATCTCTGAGCGTGCCATTGACATCATTGCCGATGCGGTAGATCTACCCAATTCAACCAAAGTGCAAGCTTACGTCTTATCACGAAAAATGTTGGATAAGATCGTGTTACTGGCCAGTCGCGCCCAGTTGCCATTAGAAGCTATTCTTCCTGAAGACGACATTTGGGGAGAGACCGCAGGTGAACTAGGTAACTTCCTATTATTACAACGCAGTGTGCGTGGTCACTTCCGTATTAGCGCTTTTGTCGAAAATACTATCGCGTTCCATCGTTCGATTCGCAGTGTGACGCCACCGTTAACGGGGGTTCCGTCTAGCGAGTTACAGATGGATAGCCTCTCGTTAGAACTGCAACGTTCGATTGATTATCTTTCTTCTCAGTTGCGCCATGTGCAGCTGCATCAATTGAAAGTGTGTTGTGATGAGGAGGATGAGAGTGAGCTTGTTCAGTCTCTGAACTACCGTTTAAGCACTAAAGTTTCTCCGTTATTACCACCAGAACATGAGTTATCAGGACACGTTTTAGCAGATGCCGCTGCGGCTTCTAATACTCGACGCGTTAACTTATACCCTGATTACTTAAAGCCGAAAAAAGAGCTCCTGACACTAAGAAATATCGCGTTATCTTGGGGTGTCGCGGCTGCGACCATTCTACTCTCTTACGGCTATGTGACTTGGCAGAGCAGTGGTTTAGAAGATGAAATTGCTATTGTAAAAAGCAAAGGCGATATCATGAAGTCAGAGCTTGAACGCTATCAAGTCAAGCTACGTAAGCATCAACCCGACAATAATAAGCTGGCAGCTAAAGCCCGCTTAGAGCGTGAAGTCAAGGCGAAGCGAGACTCGCTTAAAGCCGTCGGGAAATACGATGACTCGCAGCGCACGGGTTACTCTGGCGTGATGCAATCATTAGCTAAGCTAGGAAACCAAGAAATTTCTTTGTCCGAAATTCGAATCAATAACCATACCTTAGATCTGAAGGGACTGGCGAAAAAGCCGAGCTCAGTACCAAGTTGGGTTAACCAATTTAAAAATGAAATTAGCTTGGTTGGCCGGACATTTGACGACGTCAAAATTGGCCGAAATGATAAGGATATTGTGACGTTTGAACTAAAAACGCGCGAGGATAAAGAGAAATGAACGAATTCTGGCTCTCATTAGAAGAGCGCTTTGGCGAAATGAGCGCGCGTGAAAAAGTGCTTATCGCGCTGTGTGGTTTAGTTGTCGTGATCATGTTGCTTTTTACGCTGGTACTGGAACCCAAGCTTAACGAGATCATCAGTAATGAGAGGCAACTAAGCAATTTAAAGCAAGCCAATCAAAAGATTGAAATCGACACGCTACGTATTCAAGCGCAGCTGAAGAAAGATCCAAACGCTGAGATTGATCGCGCGATATCTAACCTGCTAACAGAAAGTCAGCACCTTTCGATGCAGCTAGCGGAGATCATAGAACACCTTATTACACCTTCGCAAATGGCTGAGCTGCTGGAAAATGTATTAGAGCAGCAAAGTGGCATTCACCTTTTGTCTTTGCAAACTTTGCCATCTGAGCCAATTACGGAAGATAAAGAAGCATCGCAATACTCTGGTTACTACGTGCACCCTGTACGCATGGAGCTGACTGGTGACTACTTTTCTATTGCCAATTATCTAAATAAGTTGGAGAGCCTTCCTGCCAGTTATTATTGGCGCAGCTTTAGTTACAAAGTCGAAGAGTACCCGAAGGCGAAGCTTGTGTTGGAAGTCTACACTCTAGGATCTCGAGAGGAGTTTATTGGTGGTTAAAAAACTCATCATCTCATTACTTGTCATGGCTGCGGCAGGAACCGCTTGGGCGAACCAAGATCCAACGGCACCACTTGGCTGGGAAAAGCCTGCGGTTGAAACGTCAGCGAAACCAAAAGCAAAACAGTACCGACTGCCTACGCTCAACAGTATTGTGTGTAAGCCAAGTACTGCTTGTGTCGCGATTATGGATAACAAGCTTGTTGAAAAAGGCGAGCTATTTAAGGGTTATCGCGTCGCGAGCATTAATAGTGAATTTGTAACTTTAAAGCGTGGTAACCGTCAGTGGGACCTAGAGCTTTTTGGTTTAAACGTAAAAAAATAATAACCAGAGCCTGATCAGATATGCGCAAATTAGTTGTAGGAATAACGATTGCTTCTTTAATGGGATGTTCAATGGGTCATCGTGACCCAGTGGAAGTCAAAGAAGCGCTCAATGAATCTATCAATCAAGCGAACAGCCGCACGTTAGAAGAAATTCCTTCTTCTGTCGAAGCGGACCTGATGCCTAACTTAGACTCGAATGTTGCTTCAGAGCAAGGCACCTCGAAGCGTTTCCGTATTCAAGCGAATGCGGTCGATGCACGAAGCTTTTTTGCCTCGCTAGTCAAAGGCACTGAGTACAGCGTGGCGATTCATCCAGCGGTACAAGGTAATATCACCGTCAACTTGTCAGATGTTACGTTGGATGAAGTCCTGAGCGTTGTACAGAACATGTATGGCTATGATGTGGTGAAGTCTGGCAAAGTTATTCAAATCTACCCTGCAGGTATGCGTACGGTAACCATTCCTGTTGATTACCTCCAGTTCAAACGCTCTGGTCGATCATTGACGAGCATTGTCACGGGCTCAGTGACCTCGGCTGGTACGTCTAATTCTGGCGGTAGCTCAGACAGTTCTGACTCATCAGACTCTGACAATGGAAGTAACAACGGCGATAGCTCGACGACTTCTACGGGCGGTACGCGCATCGAAACCATCACTGAGAGTGACTTCTGGCCGATGCTGCAGCAAGCCGTTGCGAATCTAATTGGTTCAGGCAAAGGACAAAGCGTTGTCGTAACACCTCAAGCAGGAGTGATTACGGTTCGAGCGTTTCCAGATGATATTCGAGAAGTCCGTGAGTTCTTAGGTGTATCGCAGGAGCGCATGCAGCGTCAGGTCATTCTTGAAGCTAAAATTCTAGAAGTGACGTTGAATGATGGCTACCAACAAGGCATCAACTGGTCGAACTTATCGGCGTCAATTGGTAACTCGGGTAGTGTCGTAGTGAACCGTCCAGCGTCGGCATTACCACCGTTGGATGCGATTGGCACGCTATTGGGCGGCCAAACCAACGTGACTATCTCTGATGGCAACTTCAATGCTGTGTTGAGTTTTATGTCTACGCAAGGTGACTTGAACGTTCTTTCGAGCCCTCGTATTACCGCAGCCAACAACCAAAAGTCGGTCATCAAAGTGGGTACCGATGAGTATTTTGTTACCGAGTTATCGAGCAATGCAGGCAACGGTGAAAACTCAAATGCCGTTCCAGAAGTGGAATTGACACCATTCTTCTCAGGTATCTCTCTCGATGTGACTCCGCAAATTGATAACAAAGGCAATGTGTTCCTGCATGTTCACCCTGCGGTTATTGAAGTCTCGGAAGAAGTGAAGAAATTGAACTTGGGCGGTGAGTTCCAAAACATCCAATTGCCATTGGCAAAAAGCTCTATTCGTGAATCTGACTCGGTTATTCGTGCTAAAGATGGCGATGTTGTGGTTATCGGCGGTTTGATGAAACAGCAAAATCGTGAGCTTGTTTCTAAAGTCCCATTCTTAGGCGATGTGCCCGCATTGGGGCATTTGTTCCGCAACGTAAATAACGTGACTGAGAAAACAGAATTGGTCATCTTGCTAAAACCGACCGTAGTTGGTGTGAACTCTTGGCAGAAAGAGCTAGAGCGCTCTCGTGATCTGCTGCAAGAGTGGTTCCCAGATGCGCAATAAGCGCGGGGAAAGGTTCCGTTTTTCAATGAGTTTGTGATTCGAGTATGTACTTGTCACATTTTGGATTTCGAGTTCAGCCTTTTTCGTTAACCCCAAACACAGAAATGTTCTTGGGGTTAGTCCCTCACTATGAGGCGATCCAAACCATTTTAGCCGCTGTGCAAATGGGAGAAGGGGTGATTAAGGTGACGGGAGAAGTCGGCACCGGAAAAACCATGGTGTGTCGTAAGTTAATTGAGCAGATTGAATCTGAAGTCGAGCTGATTTACTTACCCAATCCAGTTTTGAATGGAGAGCAGTTGCAGTTTGCTGTCGCCAGAGAGTTAGGCATCGAAAACGATGACCCGCTACGTATTGTTTCTCTCATTCAAGAACACCTGATTCAAGTGCATTTTGCGGGAAAGAAAACCGTCTTGATTGTCGATGAAGCGCAAGCTCTTTCTCCACAAGCTTTAGAAACATTGCGTCTGTTCGGTAACCTAGAAACGGAACAAGATAAACTCATTCAACTGGTGTTATTCGGACAACCTGAGTTGGATGAGCGGTTAGCCAGTCACGAGCTAAGGCAGTTTCGTCAACGTATTACGTTTAGTTGTCAGCTGCGTCCTCTTTCTATCGATGAAGGCGTGGCTTACATCAATAATCGTTTAGACAAGGCAGGCAATGGAGCGCACATTTTTTCTATTGAGCAGAAAAAAGCGATTTGGCGTTCATCCATGGGGATTCCACGTTTGATCAACCAAATTAGCCACAAGTCGTTGCTTGCGGCATTTAATGATCGTTGCACACTATTAAAAAATCATCACGTTTACGCAGCTATGCACGATACGTTTGATGCCCGTAAACCTAAGTTTAAAACACCCGTATTTTGGGGATGGAGTCAACCTTGAGTGCCATCAATAAAGCATTATCAGAACTCGCTGAAAAAACATCACCGTCAGAGCTTACTCGTGCGGACATTCCCAACGTTTCACGCAGTAAACCTTGGCTTTGGCTCGTTGCTGGTTTCTCGTTAAGCCTTGCGGTGGGCGGCTGGGCGGTCTCTCGCGGTCCTATCCCTTCAGGCGAGCTTTCATCTGCTCAAACAGAAACCATGCCATTGTCGTCAGTGAATGCTTCGTCAATCACATCATCAGAGAGTACTCATTCGCCAACGAGTAAAATGACGCCCGAGACAGCCCATGTGGTTTACACGAAGCCAGTGACACAACCGGCTGCGCAACAGCTTCATATGCCTGAGACTGATAGGTTCACGCCAAGAGCGGAGGTAAATGCGGTCTCTGAAGATGCAGTGCTACTCGCGCAAGTGGCAACGATGCCAAGCGATGAGCAATCTAATCACGTAACCCGCACGACAGCAGAAAACAGTTCAATGCGTATTGAGCAGGTTGAGCTGACGCACCGCCAGTTATCTCTTAAAGCGGTTAGCCGAGCGGAAAAAGCACTGGATGCTAACGATATGCAAACGGCGTTGTCGGCTTATGCTGAGGCGTTACGTTATGAGCCAATGAATGCAGACACGCGTCAAAAATTATCGGCGTTGTACTTTGGCAAAGGCGACACGCGTAAAGCGTATGAGATTATCCAAGAAGGGATCAACCTTGACACGAACAACCAAGTACTTCGTTTGGCCTTGTCTAAATTGTTAGTGAAAGCCAATCAACCTGAAGCGGCGCTGAGTCCGCTTGTGCATTTGCCTCCAATGCCAAGTCGAGATTACTTGGCGATGCGTGCGGCATTGGCACAAAAACACAAGCAGAATGATATTGCGCTTGAGAGTTATCAACTCCTTACTCAGCGTGAGCCGGAAAATGCGCGCTGGTGGCTAGGTTTAGCGATTCAACAAGAGCGCGCTCTGACGTTTACCGCCGCGATCAACTCTTACAACCAAGCTCTGGGTAAAGTTGGCATTTCGAATCAATCGCAAGCGTTTATTCGTGACCGTTTGAGCATCTTGAAACAGCTGGAGAATGCACAATGAAAATTCAGTTGAGAAAACGCTTAGGCGATCTTCTGGTTGAAGAAGGTATCGTCTCTGAAGAGCAAATCCAGCAAGCACTAAACGCACAACGTAGTACCGGGCAGAAGCTGGGTGATGCGTTAATTGATCTCGGCTTTATTACTGAGAAGCAAATGTTGGACTTCTTGTCCCAACAACTTGGTTTGCCATTGATCGATCTTGGTCGCGCCCCTGTGGATGCGGAAGCGGTACAGATTCTACCTGAGGTACACGCACGTCGCTTACGTGCGATGGTCGTTGCTCGAAATGGGGACACGTTGCGCGTTGCTATGAGTGACCCTGCAGATTTGTTCATCCAAGAGTCACTGATGAATTTGCTAGGTGAATACAACCTTGAGTTCATCGTGGCTTCAGAGCGCCAACTTATTTCAAGCTTTGACCGTTATTATCGCCGCACTAAAGAGATCGCTTCTTTCGCGGAACAGTTGCATGAAGAGCATAAAGACGAGCAAAGCTTCGATTACGGTATTGATGGAACCGACAGTGAGGAAGTTACCGTTGTAAAGCTGGTTAATTCCATGTTTGAAGATGCGGTACAAGTCGGGGCATCGGATATTCATATTGAGCCAGACGATCAGATTTTGCGCTTACGTCAGCGTATTGATGGTGTACTGCATGAAACCATCCTGAATGAAGTGAATATCGCATCGGCTTTGGTTCTTCGATTGAAGTTGATGGCGCACCTAGACATCTCTGAGAAGCGCTTGCCGCAAGATGGCCGATTCAATATCAAAGTGCGTGGTCAATCAATCGATATTCGTATGTCGACGCTACCAACGCAATACGGGGAGTCCGTAGTAATGCGTCTGCTTAACCAGTCTGCTGGTTTGCGTCCATTAGAAGAGTCAGGTTTGCCGCCAGATTTGCTTGCTCGTTTACGTCGACAGTTGGCTCGTCCGCACGGCATGATCTTGGTGACGGGGCCTACAGGTTCAGGTAAAACCACCACGCTTTACGGCGCATTAAGTGAGCTCAACGAGCCAGGGAAAAAGATCATTACAGCAGAGGATCCGGTCGAATACCGTCTGCCTCGCATCACTCAGGTACAGGTAAACAGTAAGATCGATCTGACTTTCTCGCGTGTGCTTCGAACCTTCTTGCGTCAAGACCCAGATATCATTCTTGTTGGTGAGATGCGTGACCAAGAGACGGTAGAAATTGGTCTGCGAGCTGCACTAACGGGTCACTTAGTATTGAGCACTCTCCACACCAATGATGCTGTCGACAGTGCATTACGCATGATCGATATGGGCGCACCGGGTTACTTGGTTGCCAGTGCGGTCAGAGCCGTGGTGGCGCAGCGTCTTGTTCGCCGTGTTTGTCCAGATTGCAAAACAGAAGACCATCTAGACGAGTCACGCCAACAGTGGTTAGCTGGGCGTTTTCCAAACCAAGTGGGCACCACTTTTTATAAAGGTGCAGGCTGTCAAAACTGTAACTTGACTGGCTATCGAGGCCGAATCGGTGTGTTTGAAATGCTCGAACTGGAGCAAGAAATGATGGATAAACTGCGCGCCAACGATGCGGTCGGTTTTGCCCAAGCCGCGCGTCGCTCAGAAAACTATAAGCCACTGCTTGCTTCTGCAATGGAACTGGCGCTACAAGGCACCGTCAGTTTGGATGAAGTGATGACCCTAGGTGAGGGTGACGCTTCTGGTAAGACTGATCCCATTTTCATATAGGTAAGTGAATGCCAACTTTTCGTTATCAAGGTCGTACTTTAGACGGCTCATCCACTAACGGCAAAATCGAGGCAGTGAACTCAGAAGCTGCAGCGGAAGCGTTGATGAATAAAGGGATCATCCCGCTCAATGTGCGGTTAGAGAAAGAGTCGGCAAAAAGCCAAGTGAGCTTGTCTAAGCTATTTGTGCCAGCCATTCCATTGGAAGTGATCATTCTTTTCTCTCGCCAGTTGTTTAGCTTAACTAAAGCGGGCGTACCGTTGCTGCGTTCTATGCGTGGCCTGCTGCAAAATTGTGAAAACAAACAGCTCAAAGAGGCACTGGAAGATGTCGTTTCTGAACTGAGTAATGGCCGAGGTTTGTCTTCTGCGATGCAGCAACACAGCAAAGTATTCAGCCCACTGTTCGTTTCTATGATCAATGTAGGTGAGAATACGGGTCGACTCGATCAAGCGCTATTGCAACTGGCAAATTACTACGAGCAGGAACTCGAGACTCGCAAACGTATCAAAGCGGCGATGCGTTATCCGACGTTTGTGATTATCTTTATTACCATCGCCATGTTTATATTGAATATCTTGGTGATCCCTGAGTTTGCTTCCATGTTCACGCGCTTTGGTGTTGAGTTACCACTGCCGACGCGTATTTTGATCGCTACTTCTAATTTCTTTGTTAATTATTGGGTGTTGTTGATTGTGGCAATGATTGGCGCGTTTGCGGTTTTCAGAGCCTGGGTGGCGACGGCTGATGGTCGGGAAAAGTTCGATAAGTTTCGGCTTCGGCTTCCAATTGTGGGCGATATCGTTAATCGCGCGCAGCTTTCCCGTTTTGCCAGAACCTTCTCGTTGATGCTGAAGTCAGGCGTTCCACTTAACCAGTCTTTAGCTTTAGCCGGGGAAGCCCTGGGGAACCGCTTTTTAGAAAATCGAATTCTTGAGATGAAATCCGCGATTGAAGCGGGTAGCACCATCTCAGTGACTGCCATCAACAGTAAAATCTTTACCCCTTTGGTGATTCAGATGATTGCAGTAGGGGAAGAAACAGGTCGTATTGATGAGCTGCTGCTGGAAGTGTCGGATTTTTACGATCGAGAAGTCGATTACGATCTAAAAACACTGACCGCGAGAATAGAACCGCTACTTTTGGTGATTGTCGCAGGCATGGTCATGGTGCTAGCACTGGGTATCTTCCTGCCAATGTGGGGAATGCTAGACATCATCAAAGGCGGCTAATCGGTGGTTGAAAATCAAAGTCGAGCGACGCTAATCGTTTTTGGGGTAATTGCTACCATCATTGCTGTTGGCTTGGCGGTCAAATTACGTCCTGTCACCGAGCAGGCGCAAGTGACCGGAGCGAAGTTGGCGAGAGTTTGGATGCAAGATAGTGTTCAGCGTTATCGTCAAGCTTGGCTCGTAAAAGGCGAGCCAGAACATATGCTGATGGATGGTTTTAACCTTACTATGACTGAGGACGGGTTAGTGTCTCCCTTTACTCAACAAGGTGTTTTAGATTGTGGTTATTGGCTAGCAGTGCATTATCCACAACGTAAAATAATGACCAATAAGTTAATAGATATCAGTGGAGCCATCAAAACTGATCGTTATGTCTGTCACTATACTTATGAAAATGGTCAGTCGATTGTAGTTATTTCAACAGCTAATCAGCTGAAAATAGACGTCGGAATGTCGGCGGAGTGAATTTTTTGACACCTAATCACTATAATTGGTAATGAAAGTCGGTATAATGCAATCATTACCATAAGTAAGACGCTGTAATAGAGGGTAAACAATAATGTGTTTTTCTCATTGCAGCATGAACTGAATAATGGCGAACCGTCATTCTGCTCAAGCGGTAGATACAGTATCCACTTCACGGTCAGTTTTAGTGAACGTTGCTGCCCCAAACCGTTTTGACAATATCCAAAATGGTCGCGTGACCTAAACGAAACTTTGCAGTTGTACTGCATGCTTACATAGAGAGAGTAAACAATGAAAAGACAAGGTGGTTTCACCCTTATCGAATTGGTAGTGGTAATTGTAATCCTAGGTATTCTAGCGGTAACTGCAGCACCACGTTTCCTTAACCTACAAGATGACGCTCGTGATTCAGCACTGGACGGTTTGAAAGGTGCGATGACTGGCGCCGCTGGTATTACTTACGGTAAAGCTGCTATTGAAGGTCAAGAAGCAACTGCAGACGGTGCAATTAGCATTGGTTCTTCAACTTTAAACCTAGAATTTGGTTACCCAGAGGCAACTTCAGCGGCTCTATCTCTAGTGGTAGATGGCCTATCTGAGGATTGGGTTGTTAAGAAAGTTGATACTAGTGCTGACCCTAAATACATTTCATACGGTTTTGACAACTACGACACGAAATGTGTGAAATACAGCCAAGCTAAAGGTAAAGATACTCCAGCAACCGTTGTTGTAACTAGCACTGCTGATGAATGTGGTTCTACGGATTAATATTTTCGTTTCAAAGGCCAGCTAGTCTGGCCTTTATCTCTTTATTTTGATGAATCTCGGAATAGTTCATATGCGTAAATCATCAGGTCTTAGTGCAATAGAGTTTGTGGTTGTGCTGATTATCTTGGGTGTGATCGGTTATGTGGTATTACCAAGATTTATCAGCTTCGAGCCAGAAATTTACGAAGCCAAGTGGGAGCAAACCAAGCAAACCGCTGAGCATGTTTCTGAGACGCTAAGCAACAAAGAAACTTACGATCGAATTGAAGAAGAGATCGATAGATCGAAAAACTAACCTAGAGCAATCTTGTTTGCTACGTAAAAGAAGTGTGATTTTAGTCCAAAATTACCATGCTTTTTTGCTTATAATTTAATCGCTTGTTGTAAGCCGAAGGTTCCTAAGTATGAAGTCGCGCTCAACGATATCAGGTTTTACTCTCATTGAGCTGATCATGGTAATCGTCATCCTTTCAATATTATCGCTTTACGCGTCCAGTCGATTTATGCGCACTGGAATTTCTGCCGCAGCAATTCAAGATCAAGTCATTTCTGTTGTTCGCCAAGTCCAGGTGAATCGCATGCAATCAAATGTCAGTAGTGCGGTAGGAAATAACGATTTTATTCTATCCATAGCAACCAATTGTATCGGTTCAAAAGCCTCTTGCTCATCTCAGTCCAGTAGTCGTAGTGATTGGGTCGAAGACAGCAGTGTTACTTTTTCTCCTGTTCAAGAGGTTAAATTTGATCTTCTAGGAAATCCGACCCCTTCTTCGGTCACTATCTCTATTAGCGAAAACAATAGCTCTCAAACTTGTACGGTCACAATCAATGAACAAGGCTACGTGAGTAAAGGTGGCTGTTCATGACTATGAAAGGCAAAAAAACGCTCAGAGGAATGACGCTAATCGAGATGATAATCGCGATCGTCTTGATGGGAGTCGCAATGGTGATGTTTTCGACAGCCTTGATACCACAAATTAAAGATGCTTCCACCTCTCATTATCAAAGTCGAGCCATCGCTTTAGGGCATAGTATGATGTCGCAAATTTTAGCCCGTAATTTTGACCATTATTATGATGATAACGGTGGCATGCTCCGCTGTGGTGAAAGCGGTGCAGATGCTTGCTCTGCTCTTGGAAGGGATGGAGAGACTTCGCCCTCTGCTTTTAATGATGTTGATGATTATATTGGTTGTTGGTACACCAAAAATACTCAGAACCGTTGCCCCTCAGGTGGCGAAAAATACCAACTCTCAGATGTTGTAGGTAATAGTGCAGACAGTAGTTATATCAATTTTCGCGTAGAGGTTGCGGTAGAAACGACAGAGCTCGAAGGAAGTGTTCCTAAAATGAAGCAAGTGAAACTAGATATATTTGCTGGTTCCGCGTTAGCGATTTCATTGGTTGGTTACAGAGGTAATTATTAATGAGTCAAAGAGGCTTCACTCTCATAGAGCTCGTGCTGACCATTGTTATTGGTAGCATCATCATGCTGGGGATTGCAGGTTATGTTCAAGTTGGGATGAAAGGGTATGTTGATGCGAGTTCAAGACAAAGAATTCAGACCCAAGCTCAATTTGTGCTAGAAAAAATGGCGCGTGAAATTAGACACGCCGTTCCCAATAGTTTTGCAATGACAAACACGGTTGACGAATCCTGCCTGTCGTTTGTCCCAACTTTAAATTCCGGTTATTACTTTCAAGAACCAACCAGCAACGATCTGCTTTTTATCACTGGGGAAAATGTTCCAGGAAATACATTAAAAGCTTCCGAGGAGATACGCTTTGTCATTAACCCTACACGCTATGACGATTTGATATCAGGCGCTGTGAGTAATCACTTAATTAATAGTGACCTTTCTTTAAATGGTAATGATGGCAATGGTAATGCCGACTTTTATCGTTATAGCTTAACGACGCCTTTACCTAGTGACTCGATCGCTCATCGTATTTATCTATATCAGTTAGCAACCAAAGTTGAATACTGCATTGTCAAAGCCGGGGCTCATACTAATCGCTTAACTCGCAATGGCACTGTTGTTGAAAATATCGTGGCAGATGAAAGTCAATTTAACTACACGAATGTGAGTTTACAGACTGGTGGGATTGTTTATCTCAAATTTGCTTTTGAACAAAATGGTGAAGTGAGTACCTACCAACAAGATGTGCAGGTGTTAAATGTCCCATAAACAGAAAAACAGTGGAAATGTACTCATTGTATGCTTGTTCGTGATTATTATGATGGGATATCTAGGTGCAACGCTCACAAAGACTAACTGGTCTAATCAAAACTCAATGACTCGTGAGTTTTTAGGGACACAAGCATGGTTTTACGCTCAATCTTCAACAGAGTGGGCACTCACTGAAATATACCCACTTAACAATGAAAACCCAGATGTGGGAAGTAATTGCAGTAATAAAGTCAATGGTAAAGCGCCAAGCTCAGAGAGCATTGATTACGGAAGCTGCCGATTAGTTTCGCTTGTGTGTGACGGGGGAGATAAAAAGTTAGATAGCCAAACATTTTATCGTATCGAAGCTGCAGTCCAGTGTGGTTCTGGATTGAGCTTAGTTGAACGCAGACAAGAGATTTGGATTAAGGATTAAAATAATGAAAAGAAAAATAATTGCTGCTTTATTTTTTTGTTTGTTTTCTCTCAAGAGCTTTTCTGCTGAAACTTTTGATATGGCACCATATTGGTCAATTAGTAAGGGAGCGATGAAATCGAGAGGGAACCTGTGTGGTGGTTATTATCATAGTTACAATGATTATGTTTGCCCGAACGGGTTATACCTACATAAATGGCAGTCAATTTCTTCCGATCGGCCAATGAATATTCTAGTTTATGGTGATGTTGAATTTAAAGGAAAAAATGTAATTGGCAGCTCTATTCGCCCTATTAATATTCTTGCTAAAACCAGTAATGTGAAAGGCCGAAATCAAGTTCAACTCTTCGGCAATATTGAAGCCCATGGAAGTGTTGAACTAAAAAATAATATCGACATAAATGGTTTCATCTATTCGTCTCACGGTAATGTGTATCTTGAAAGTGCAGAAGTGGCAGGAAATGTTACAAGTCTTACGGATGGCATAGAGATTAAAGGTACAGGGAATGTTATTGAAAGTGATATTTGGGGGGCGAGGGATATCGTACTCTCCAAAGTTACTGTCAAAGGTGACGTTACCAGTGCTGGAGGGCAAATAAAAACGGAGAGGAATAACAACACCATTGACGGTGATGTGGTAGCTCATGGCGATGTTATATTGAAGCAGACTGTAGTTCGTGGGGATGTAAAAAGTAAAGGTGGTTCCGTAAAAACAGAAAACTCGAATAATCAAATTTACGGTGACATCGAAGCATCACACGAAGTGGTGTTGAAAGGAACGACAGTTGTTGGAGACATCCAAAGCCTCGGTGAAGAAATAAAGCTTGAAGAGGCGGGGGACGGTAACTCCGTTTACGGAAATTTGACAGCTTTACACAAAGTTGAAATTAAAAAATCCCTAGTATGTGGTCAAGTTACCTCCATAGGTTCAGAAGTTAAACTCGAGAACTCCAAAGAAAATAAAAATAGGGGCATTTACGCCTACAAAAACGCTATCCAAGCAAGTCATAAGGCAACAGTAAAGAACTCAAGTGTGTGTGGTTCTGTTGTTGGTCATTCATATGACTTTGATAATGAAAAAATCTACTGCGGCGTGAATGATCCAAGCTGTACTCCATCCGATACAGATGGCACTTGTCCTATCGATGTTATTCAGTCTGTTTGTCCCGATATGACCCCAGAGCCAACACAATGTAATTTACTTCCAATGGAAGACTTCAACGCTAATGATATTAGTAACTGGTCTGTTATTGGCTTTGGGCAAAGCATCAAACCTAAACCGTCTGGTGGTCGATTCGTTTTAAACTCGTCTCAAAGAAATCAAGCAACTGCATCGGCATACAACTATCTATTCCCTTCGAAAGATAACTACCTTGAAGTGGAATTTGACCATTATGCACACTCCGGCTCTGGGGCTGATGGTGTAGCATTGGTTTTATCTGACGCAAATGTTCCGCCACAAACTGGGGCATTTGGTGGTCCACTTGGCTATGGCGTGAAACCTAACATACAAGGCTTTGCTGGTGGTTGGCTTGGGTTTGGTATCGATGAATACGGCAACTACTCAAGAGAAGGTAGTTTTGAGGATAGTAATTACCGACCAGGGTTTAAGCCAAATACAGTCGCGATTCGTGGCTCTGGGATTAAGAATGACTCAGGGCATTGGATGGGAGGCTATCGCTATATCAAAGGTAATCACAATGTTGGTGACTTAGATGGACGTAGCAATCAAAACCATAGATATAAAGTTATCATTGATTCTAAACAACAAGGTAAAGTCTACATTACGATTCAGCGTAAGATCGGTAGCGCGAATTCTTGGACAACATTGATCTCGAAATTTGATGTCATGAGAGGTTTTGGGCAAACCACTCCTCCAGAAAACTTCCGTGTGTCAATTACCGCCTCGACCGGTGACATTACCAATATACACGAAATGGATAACTTCCAAGTTTGTGCTGATAAGTATCAAAAAATAACGGAAGGCATTCACCACTTCGAGTTTGACTATGCTGGAACTGGCAGTATTTGTCAGGCATCGGAAGTAACGCTTCGAGCGTGTATGAATGACTCTTGCTCGAAAACATATCCAGCATCAGTGTTGTCTAGTAATCCTGGGGCGAGTATTGAGCCCGTCACGGTATCGTTGTTGCCTCAATCTTCCTCTTTGGTTAAGTGGGAGGAAGGAGATAGTGCCACATTCTCTGACTCTATTTCGTTAAAATTGCAGGCTTATCAATCTGGCTCTGCAAAACTTGGCATTGCGAGTAGTTCAGTTCCACAGTTCGGATTTGAAGGCGCTAAGTGTCGTATCGCTGGTGGTCCGCTATCTGAGCAAAACTGTAATATCTTGTTTAACTCTGCCGCGTTGGGCGTAAATATTCCAGATAAGGTAGCGGGCAAACCATTTTTTACTGATGGAACCCCTTTATATGGAATTGAAAATAGACCTTACCTTGAGTTTTGTAGTGCACCTAGTCAGCAAGATGGAGTTGGTCAACATCGCAATGTGATTCTTTCAGTAGAACGTGTTGAACCTGAGAAAAATGCAGTGCAAGTTGAAACATACGTTTCTTTTCTAAAGGAAGATGGCAAGTTTAGTGAAGAGGTTGCTATCGACAACACAGAGAGTATGGAAATTGACGATGTTTACTTTGACAGCGAAGGCAAGGCTTACTTTAACTTGAGATACCCCGAAGCAGGTAAAGTTGCGCTGAAGGCGAAAATCAAAGGTGAGAAGGATTCATTAGGTCAAAATAGCTTTGTTAGTTTTCCTGCTTATCTTCAGTTGACGGTTGATGGTGGTCTTTGTGGGGCATCCGATTCATGTGATAAGAGTTTTGTTGCCGCTGGAGAGCCGTTTACGATGAAAGTAACTGCCTACCAATTTGGTGGTAATAAGAAGCCAGCACAAAACTATCAGCAATCAGGTTTAACGATTAGTCATAAAGTATCTTACCCGCAGTTTGATAGTGCGATTCCTGGCACTTTAGGGACGACCACATACGATCATATCAATCTAACTAATGGTACGGGGTCAGTGACGCAAACTGTATCCGAAGTTGGTGCTTTTGATTTTAAGATTACACCACCTGAAACGTATCTCGGCAGTAAAGCTTTCACCATTACGCCAGCAGAAGAAAATATTGGTCGTTTCTACCCTAAGTATTTCCGAGTTGATGACGCGAAAGGAAATCAATGGGCTTACCCACATAAAGAAAACTTTGCTTATATGGGACAAGGCTTTGGCGTCGAGGAGTTTTATGTTGAGGCATTAAATGCGGATAAAGGCGCTTTAACAAACTACGCCTTCTTCTCTAGTGGCTTACAAGCAAAGTTTGGTTTGAAAGATACTAGCTCTTATCAATCTCGTTTTATTTTGAATAAAACCTATACGGGAACTTGGGTGAATAATGGTGCTGCTTATGTCACTTCAAGAAGTCTAGGTAAGTTTACTGGTTCAACGACGGATGGGTTAGAGCTATTAAAAGGTTCTGGCTCAAGTTACCCAGATGGTCCGCTCAACTTTAACGAGAACGCGAAAGATACGGCGATATCAATCAAACCTGCGGATGATAATAAGGATCCAGTATCTATCGATGGTAGTGAGGGGTTATTGCCTACTCAACCTGACATCCGCTTTGGTCGTATAGACCTAGATGATGTTGGTGGCAACCAGGGTTCGACGTTGAGAGTGCCACTCCGAGTTGAATACTGGAATGGTAGCCGCTTTATCGCCAACCCTGATGACAACCAAACCGATGTGAAAGGTGTCACTGCCGCTGAAACGCATATCTGGCCAACAGGTACTGATGCTGATCCTAAAGCGGTTACATTAGGAGCTGGTGGTGAAGTGTCTTCTGGTTCTTCTCGTTCTGTAACTGCAACTCAAGCTGAACCATACCGTCAGCAAACACGCGTTTGGTTAGATCTTGATGATTCAAAAAATGGCTTACCTTGGCTCAAGTACAACTGGGATAATAAGAAAGCTGGTGAAGAAAACCCATCCACCGTCGTCACCTTCGGTATTCATCGTGGTAACGATCGCGTGATTTACCGTGGTGAGCCAGGGTTAACCGGACAGTAACAACTTAGGTTTTTGCCCTTAAGTTAGGAAACTGCAAGAAATTGAGGCTTTCTGCTCATGTTTGTGTACCAATACCTTGCTGTGACAGCGAGGCATTGGTACATTTAGAGCAATTTTTGTCTTCTATATTTTTGCAGGATGAGCGAAGAGTATGTTTAAGAAACTTCGTGGCATGTTTTCTAACGATCTATCTATCGATTTAGGTACAGCCAACACTCTAATTTACGTAAAAGGGCAAGGAATTGTCCTTGATGAACCTTCTGTAGTTGCTATTCGTCAAGATCGTGTAGGTTCTGCAAAAAGCGTTGCTGCAGTCGGTCACGCAGCAAAACAGATGCTTGGTCGTACACCTGGCAACATTTCCGCTATCCGCCCAATGAAAGACGGCGTAATCGCTGATTTCTACGTAACCGAAAAAATGCTTCAGCACTTTATCAAACAAGTGCATGACAACAGCATCCTAAAGCCAAGCCCACGTGTTCTTGTTTGTGTTCCTTGCGGTTCTACCCAAGTTGAGCGCCGCGCAATTCGTGAATCAGCTCTCGGTGCTGGCGCGCGTGAAGTTTACCTAATCGACGAGCCAATGGCGGCAGCAATCGGTGCTGGCCTGCGCGTGTCTGAGCCGACAGGTTCAATGGTGGTTGATATCGGTGGTGGTACAACTGAAGTTGCTGTTATCTCTCTAAACGGTGTGGTTTACTCATCGTCTGTACGTATCGGTGGTGACCGCTTTGATGAAGCGGTAATTAACTACGTACGTCGTAACTACGGCAGCTTGATTGGTGAAGCCACGGCTGAAAAGATCAAACACGAAATCGGTTCTGCTTACCCTGGCGATGAAGTTCAAGAGATTGAAGTTCGCGGTCGCAACCTTGCAGAGGGTGTGCCACGCAGCTTTAGCCTGAACTCAAACGAGATCCTAGAAGCGCTTCAAGAGCCGCTATCTGGCATCGTCTCAGCAGTCATGGTTGCACTAGAGCAGTGTCCACCAGAGCTTGCTTCAGACATTTCTGAAAACGGCATGGTTCTGACTGGTGGTGGCGCGCTACTGAAAGATCTCGATCGTCTATTAATGGAAGAAACCGGTATCCCTGTGGTTATCGCGGAAGATCCACTAACGTGTGTTGCGCGTGGTGGCGGTAAAGCACTAGAAATGATCGACATGCACGGTGGCGATCTGTTCTCTGAAGAATAAAGGTTTAGGTGAAGCTCATGTCGGGCTTCACCTTCATTTCTGCTCTCTCTGTAATTCAAACATGCTCCATACCTAAAAGTATTTATTTAAGTATTTTTAGGTTGCCAAGTAAGGCTCAATAATCATGGAAGCAATCAGGTCAAAAACAAGATGAAACCGATTTTTGGCAGAGGTCCGTCTCTGCAATTACGTCTGTTTTTTGCTGTCATCGTGTCGGCGAGCTTAATGCTGGCTGATAGTCGTCTAGATACGTTTTCCAACGTCCGATACTTATTGAACAGTATGGTTGCACCGATTCAATACGCAGCCAATTTGCCTCGCAGCATGTTCGATGGCGTATTTGAACGTTTTAATACTCGTCAGGCATTAGTTGAAGGCAATCGCAACTTAAAGCGAGAAGTGCTACGCCTGAAAAGCGAGCTGATCTTGCTCGATCAATATAAAGAAGAAAACCAACGTCTACGCAAATTGTTAGGCTCTTCATTTGTCAGGGATGAAAAGAAAGTCGTAACTGAAGTGATGGCGGTTGATACTTCACCTTATCGTCATCAAGTGGTGATTGATAAAGGACAAATAGACGGTGTGTACGTCGGACAGCCAGTGATCAACGAAAAAGGCATTGTTGGTCAAGTCACGTTTGTCGCAGCGCACAACGCACGTGTTCTGTTGCTAACGGATGCGAAAAATGCGATTCCTGTCCAGGTGATCCGTAACGATATTCGAGTGATCGCGTCGGGCAATGGTGAAATGGATGAAATCCAACTGGAGCACATTCCAACCAGTACTGATATTCAGGTTGGCGATCTATTGGTGACATCCGGCCT
Organism: Vibrio sp. 11-4(1); assembly: GCF_013048625.1. NCBI lineage: Bacteria > Pseudomonadati > Pseudomonadota > Gammaproteobacteria > Vibrionales > Vibrionaceae > Vibrio > Vibrio sp. 11-4(1). The sequence goes on from NZ_VHSY01000012.1 coordinate 37,748, forward strand.
AGGTGGGATTTACCCAGAGGGCTATCCAGTCGCGACGGTTACCAATGTGGATCACGATACGCGCCAAGAGTTTGCGTCAATCAAAGCTGAGCCAGTTGTAGAGTTTGATCGCTTACGTTACCTACTGCTGATTTGGCCGAATGAAGATCGTCAACACAAAGTGCTGCGATCCAATGTGGATGAAGGGTTAGAGCAAGAAGAACAAGAGGTAACTGATGGCCAATAATGTAGTGAGCAGCCGAATGGTGATTGGTGTCAGTTTCTTCGTTGCGCTGGTGTTGCAAACCATTCCGTGGCCAGGTGTATTAGATGTTTTACGTCCATCATGGTTGTTCCTTGTAACGTGTTATTGGGTGTTGGCACTGCCGCACCGAGTGAACGTTGGAACCGCACTAGTGCTGGGCTTATTATGGGATATCTTGATCGGCTCAACGCTTGGAATTCGCGGCATGATGATGTCGATTGTCATCTATCTGGTGGCGTTGAATTTCCTATTGATTCGTAACATGGCATTGTGGCAACAGTCGATTTTAATTGCCTTTTTTACTGCGCTATTGGAAGTTTTGATATTCTGTGGGGAATATTTGAACCAGGACGTAGTATTTAATCCATTATCTCTGTGGACGGCGGCAATAAACTGTATACTTTGGCCATGGATGTTTTTATTAATGCGACGAGTTCGTCGTGCATGGCACGTAAGGTAAAGCGGTGAAGAAAAGCTTATCTCTCGTTCTCGCATCGGGTTCTCCGAGAAGAAAAGAGCTGCTTGCTCAACTAGGTTATGACTTTGAGATCGTATTGCCTGATATTGAGGAAGCCAAACAGGCTCATGAGCAAGCACGAGATTACGTGCTGCGTCTTTCTTTGGAAAAAGCTCAGGCAGGCTTAGCATTAGCTAAGCCTGATTCCGTTGTATTGGGCTCTGACACGGTCGTAGTATGCGATGACCGTGTGCTAGAAAAACCAAAAAGTTTTGAAGATTCAAAGCGTATGCTTACTGACTTATCCGGTCGTCGTCATCAAGTGATGACTGCGGTGAGCGTCGTATCATCGGAACAACAACATTCAGTGGTCGTCACCACTGACGTGTGGTTCAAACAACTGACTCACGAAGAAATCGAACAATATTGGCAGTCAGGAGAGCCATGCGATAAAGCTGGAAGTTATGGTATTCAGGGACTCGGAGGGCGATTTGTCACCCGAATCGAAGGCAGTTATCACGCTGTAGTAGGCTTACCTTTGTTCGAAACCGATCAGCTAATTCAAGAATTTTTATAATTGTTTTGAGGTGTGCACATGAGTGCAGAATTGCTGCTTAACGTGACCCCGAGTGAAACTCGTGTGGCCATGATTGAAGGTGGAGTACTACAAGAAATACATATCGAGCGCGAATCGCGTCGCGGCATTGTGGGCAATATATACAAAGGCAAAGTCAGCCGAGTACTGCCAGGTATGCAAGCGGCTTTCGTCGATATCGGTTTAGATAAAGCGGCGTTTTTACATGCGTCAGATATTGTCCCGCATACCGAATGTGTGGCAGAGAACGAAAAACAGCAGTTTCAAGTCCGTGATATCTCTGAGCTGGTACGTCAGGGGCAAGACATTGTTGTACAAGTGGTCAAAGATCCGCTCGGTACGAAAGGCGCGCGTTTAACGACGGATATCACCTTACCTTCGCGTTATCTTGTTTTTATGCCGGGGGCCAGTCATGTCGGTGTTTCGCAGCGTATTGAGAGTGAGAAAGAGCGCGAGCGTCTGAAAAAAGTGGTGAATCATTACTGTGATGAGCACGGTGGTTTTATCATTCGTACCGCAGCGGAAGGCGCAGATGAAAAAGAGCTTTCTCAAGATGCGGCATTTCTAAAGCGTTTGTGGCTAAAAGTCATGGAGCGTCGTTCAAAATACAAAACGCGTTCAACGCTTTACGGTGAACTTGGTTTAGCCCAGCGCATTCTGCGTGATTTTGTCGGCACAGAGCTCGATAAAATCATGGTCGACTCCCGCCTCGAATATGAAAACCTGAAAGAATTCACTTCTGAGTATGTACCTGAGTTAACAGACAAGCTTGAGCTTTACGAAGGTGACAAGCCAATCTTTGACATGTACGACACCGAGAATGAAATTCAGCGTTCTTTAGAGCGCAAGGTTGAGCTAAAGTCGGGTGGCTACTTGATCATCGATCAAACTGAAGCTATGACAACTATCGACATCAACACTGGTGCATTTGTTGGTCGTCGTAATCTTGAAGAGACCATCTTTAATACCAACATTGAGGCAACTCAGGCTATTGCTCGTCAGCTGCGTTTGCGCAATCTTGGCGGCATCATCATCATCGACTTTATCGATATGGCGTCTGAAGAGCACCGTCAGCGAGTGCTCACCTCATTGGAAACCGCACTGGCTAAAGATCGAGTAAAAACCAACATCAACGGCTTTACTCAGCTCGGCTTAGTCGAGATGACGCGTAAGCGCACACGAGAAAGTATTGAACATATCTTGTGTTCTGGCTGTCCTACTTGTGAGGGCCGTGGCAGTGTGAAAACGGTTGAAACCGTGTGCTTTGAGATATTACGCGAGATTACTCGTGTAAACCGTGCTTACGACGCCGATAATTTTGTTGTATACGCATCGCCGTTTGTTGCTGAAGCGCTGTTGGGTGATGAGTCTCATGCATTGGCTGAGCTCGAAGTATTTATTGGCAAGCAAGTGCGAGTTCAGGCTGAGCCCCTGTACATTCAGGAACAGTTTGACGTCGTAATGATGTAATTTGGAACATTTGTGAATTCTGGTGTTAACCGTTTTGGGCGTTTTTGTGCGTGGAGTTTAGTTACTGTACTGGTGTTATTGGCCATATTAGTAACCACACTGCGCGTCACATTGCCACAACTTAACCACTTCCAAGATGAGATCAAAACCTGGGTCAAGCAGGACACAGGTTTTGACTTTTCTATCGCCAACGTCGCAGGGACGTGGCGCAATAATCACCCCTCCATCGCGCTACTCGGTTTAGAAGCGAACCTGCCGAATATTCAGGATGCACGCTTTGCCGTTGAAGAAATCCAAATTGAATTCGATCTCATTCAATCTCTTTTGCAACTCAAACCGGTGGTCGCAGACCTCACCATCCATAACCTCGCTCTGGATATTCACACCGTAGACATTCTGCCGACCTCTAGTCGTCAAGAGCAGGAGCCGAGTGTGGATAAGAGCGAAGTGAAGCTCATCGACCAACTCGACTCACTTCTTTTACGTCAGTTTGAAGACTTCACCATTACCGACTCACGGATTTGGTATAAATCGGTATCTGGTGAGACTCGCCGTTTAGATATCGAGCAGCTCCGTTGGAGCAACCAAGGCAAGCATCACTTAGCTGAAGGCACCGTGAACATTGCCGATGTTCGTCTGAATTCACTGTTAGTGAGCGCTAACTTTAAAGACCATGGTTCGCTGCGTGATGTGTCTGGTGAGTTTTACGTAAGTGCCCAAGATGTCTCAGTGACGCCTTGGTTAACCACTTACATGCAAGAAGAGTCGGGTGCTGAGTCGGGTAAGGTCAGCTTAAACACTTGGCTGACGCTGAAACACAGCCAACCGAATGATGCGTATGTTGAACTGTTGCCTTCTGAGCTGGTGTGGAATGAAAACGGTCGTCATGAGCTGTTTATCGAGTCAGGTATTTTCAACCTTCGACCAGATAAACAAGGTTGGAAAGTAAATGGTCACTCACTTCGGATCCGAACCGACAACACCCCTTGGCCGGAATTAGACGCAGCGTTTGATTGGCAACCGAATGGTTGGACGCTCAACCTTTCTCAACTCGATATCGAAGCACTTATTCCGCTCATCAAATTGGCTCCAGAGTCAGAATCGACCAGTGACCTTATCAACAAATTGGCACCGAAAGGCCGAGTTGAAGATGTTCGCTTGTCCATGAACGGTGGTTTAGACACGTTACGCTACTCCGCGGAACTGGATGAACTTGCGATGACGCAATGGGAACTGCTACCAGGATTCCATCATGTACAGGGCAGTGTATCTGGTGATTTAGATCAGGCAAAAGCGAAAGTAACCGTCATTGATGATGTATTTCCGTACGGTGATGTATTTCAAGCTCCGCTGAATATCAAACAAGGTGAAGTCGATATTATCTGGCAACAAGATGTGAGTGGCTGGCGCTTGTGGTCTGATAAAGTGACGGCAGCGACACCGGATCTTCAAGTACTAGGAGCATTCCGTCTTGATTTTCCAAAAGAACAAAGCCCATTTTTATCGTTTTATGCTGAAGCAGATCTCTATAACGCAGGTGAAACATGGCGTTACCTGCCGACTCTGGCACTTGGACAAGACTTAACGGATTACCTATCGACTGCGATTCAAGGCGGTAAAGTGAATACGGCTAAGCTGCTGTGGTATGGCGAGTTAGGGGATTTTCCTTACAAAGATCATAATGGCATGTTTCAGGCGTGGGTCGGTTTAAAAGACGCGAAATTTAGCTTTGATACGGCGTGGCCAACCATCACTGATCTGCAGCTGGACTTGCTGTTTGAAAATGATGCCATGTATTTGGATTCAAAGTCCGCCACGCTAAATGGTGTTCATGCCAAGCGTATTACTGGGCGAATCCCTGAGTTGGCGGAGGGGGGACACATTGAGATTGAAGCCAAAGCGAGCGCGCCGGGTAATGAAGTTCGTGACTACATGATGGCGACGCCATTGGTGGACTCGGTCGGGGCAGCGTTGACGGCGCTGCAAGTGAGTGGTCCGGTTTACTCTGAGTTCCAGCTCAACATTCCGTTTGATTTTGAAAAAGAGTCCCGTGCTTGGGGTTATGCCGATTTAACAGAAAATCGTGTCGATATTGAAGCGCCGCCAATGACGCTGGAGAAAGCCACAGGGCGTATCCACTTCGATAATGATGTGGTCACCACATCGGGTTTGTCTGCAGAGTTGCTTACCCAGCCTATCTCCCTCGATTTTCGTGGTGAGAGTGCGGAACAGGGCTACAATGTGACGATTAATACATTAGGGGATTGGGACGTTGAGCCTCTCAAACCTTATGTTGGTGAGCGTTGGTTAAAGCTTGTTTCTGGGCATGCGCCGTGGCAAATGGACATTGACTTACAACTTAATGATGTAGGCTTCACCTATCAACTTGATGTGTTGGCGCAGCTAAATCGTTTAGCGAGTCAATATCCCTATCCGCTAGCGAAACAAGTTGGCGAATCCGGGCAAGCAAAACTACAGGCATCCGGCAACCAAGAAAGCATTTCAGCAAGACTACAGATCCCAAATGCTAAGTATCAAACCGAGATAGATATAACTGGCGACGTACCTGTTCTGACGGCGACTCATTTAATGGTCGGCAAAGGTGGTTTCAGGATCAGCCCTATTGTCGGACACGATGCATCAGTGCGTGTCGGTGAGCTTAATTTAGACCAATGGGCAGAGCTGGTTCAGGGCTCGGAAGGTAAGCAATCCTCATCTGTTTTGGCAAGCATGAAGACGCCGAGTATTCCATTGCCGACACGGATTGATGTTGAAACGCCAAACTTGCAGCTTGGTGGGATTGAGTTTCATGATGTGGACTTCTCCGCAAGCAAAAAGAATTTGAGCTGGCAACTCGATGTGGACAGTCAAGAGGTTAAAGGTAAGGCTAACTATCTGAAACCTTATGACTTATCGGTCTCTTTGGAGCACTTACACCTGTATATTCCAGGGTTTGAAGAGATGACCAAAGAGCGCAGTTCGCTCTTTGCTAGTGAGGATCAAAACGCGCCTTTGATTACCAATTTTGACCGCCAGTTTCACGCTGAGATGCCAAACTTAACTTTGAACATCGATGATTTTTGGTTGCAAGGTTACAAAGTGGGGAAGGTGAATGTTGATTTGCAGCGTCGCGAGAACCGTTTGGAGTGGAAAAATATCACCTTTAGCAGCGGCAAAAACCGTATTGATATGAGCGGTTGGTGGGACCTGACAAAAGAGAGCAGCCATTCCAACTTAACCATGAAAATGAAAGGTGATAACAACACTGACCTTATGGAGCGCTTTGGTATCACATCAGGTATTCAGCAGGCACCATTTGAGATCAACGCCAATATGGAATGGGACGGCGCGCCTTGGTCGATGAAGACACAAACCTTGCAAGGGAATGTCTCAACGGAATTTGGTAAAGGCGTGATCAGTGAAGTCAGTGGTGCGGCACGTTTGTTAGGCCTGTTCAGTTTGGATTCTATCATCCGTAAGATGCAGCTCGACTTTACCGACGTATTCGACAAAGGCATGGCGTTTAACTCGATCACAGGCACGGGCAAAATCCAAGATGGCGTATTTATCACCAACGATATCGTGATGGATGCGTTAGCAGGGGAAATGCAGATCCGCGGCATCGCCAATATGAACAGCAGAATGGTCGATGCGGAAGTGAAGTTCACCCCAGACATCACATCAGGCCTACCAATGCTGACCGCGTTTGCAGTAGCGCCACAAACCGCGTTGTATGTTTTAGCCATCTCAACAGTGATTTCTCCGGTGGTTGAGGTCTTCACTCAAGTCAATTATGAAGTGAAAGGCCCACTAGATTCACCAACGGTAAAAGAAATTTCTCGAAGTAAAGGTGAATACAAACTGCCAGAAAAGCTGCGTGAACAGGCCAAATAACTCACCGACTAAAATGGAATAGGGAGGAAACACATGGAACGTGTTGGCATTATTCAAATGACATCGGGTCCTGATATCACTGCGAATCTGGACTTTATTGAAAAACAGTGTGCTTTGGCGAGTAAGCAAGGTGCCAAGCTTGTCCTTACCCCTGAAAATACGGTGCTGTTTGCCAACCGCGAAGCGTACCATCAACATGCAGAGCCACTTGGGAGTGGCGTGATTCAACAGCGGCTCTCTGAAATCGCAAGAAAGAAGCAGTTAACACTGATTGCCGGAAGCATGCCCATTCAAACCGCAAAAGGTGTCACGACCACAACGCTTGTATTGCCGCCGCACGGTAAATGCATTGCTCACTATGACAAACTGCATATGTTTGATGTCGACGTAGCCGATGGTTATGGTAGTTATCGTGAGTCGGACACGTTTATGGCGGGTAATCAAATAGTCGTGGCGGAAACCGATATCGGCAGCGTTGGATTGAGCATCTGTTACGATCTTCGTTTCCCTGAGCTTTATAAAGTATTACGCCAAGAAGGCGCGGATATCATTGTGGTGCCTGCTGCGTTTACCGCTGTGACGGGGCAAGCTCACTGGGAAGTATTATTGCGAGCTAGAGCGATTGAGACACAATGTTGGATTTTGGCAAGCGGACAAACTGGAACGCATCCATGTGGACGAAAAACATGGGGACACTCGATGGTCGTTGACCCTTGGGGACGTATCCATAAGCAGCTTCAGGATGAAGTAGGCTTGTTAGTGACAGAGATAGATTTGTCACAAAGCCAACAAGTAAGGCAGAATATGCCGCTGACTCAACACAGTCGCTTTCAAAATGAATTGAGACGGAAATAAAAGAGCTAACTATGAGCACAAACCAAATAGAACAGGCACTCCTTGCCCCAAATGGTCTGACAGAACAAGACATTGCTGACACGCTTGCCAGCATTGCGACGCGCCAGATCGATTATGCGGACATTTACTTTCAGTCCAGCTGGCATGAGTCTCTGGTTCTAGAAGACAGCATCATCAAAGATGGCTCTTTTAACATTGATTGTGGTGTTGGTGTCCGCGCCGTAACTGGCGAAAAAACAGGCTTTGCCTACTCTGATCAAATCCAGCCTGAAGGCCTGAAGCAGAGTGCAATGGCGGCGCGCGGTATTGCTCAGCAAGGGCAAAATGGCAAAGTTCATGCGTTTAAACGTACGGAGAACCAAGCGTACTACGCGGCTGTGAATCCACTAGCTGAATGGGAAAAGCAGCAAAAAACAGAATTACTTAAGTCTCTAGATGCTTACATCCGCACTAAAGAACCATTGATTAAAGAAGTCTCGATCAGCATCAGCGGTGTGCATGAGCAGATGCTTGTTGCGGCAACAGACGGTACTTATGCAGGCGATATTCGTCCTTTGGTACGTTTGTCTATTAGCGTGCTCGCTCAAAAAGGTGAACGACGTGAACGAGGTAGCGCTGGTGGCGGTGGCCGTTTTGGTTACGATTTCTTTTTAACGGAAAGCAATGGTGTGAAACAAGCTTTCCATTATGCAGACGAAGCGATTCGCATGGCGTTGGTTAACCTTGAAGCAGAAGCCGCGCCAGCAGGCATGATGCCAGTGGTATTGGGCTCAGGTTGGCCAGGCGTATTGCTACATGAGGCGGTAGGTCATGGCTTAGAAGGTGACTTTAACCGTAAGGAATCTTCGGTTTTCTCTGGCAAAATGGGTCAACAAGTGACGTCTTCACTGTGTACCATTGTTGATGACGGTACATTAAAAGACCTTCGTGGTTCACTCAATGTGGATGATGAAGGGGTGAATGGCCAGTACAACACGCTTATCGAAAATGGTGTGCTGAAAGGTTACATGCAAGACAAGCTAAACGCGCGGTTAATGGGTGTGAACCCAACAGGTAACGGTCGTCGTGAGTCGTATGCACATTTGCCGATGCCGCGTATGACCAACACCTACATGCTTCCAGGTGAACATACGCCAGAAGAAATCATCTCGACGGTAGAGAAAGGGTTGTATGCGCCAAACTTTGGTGGCGGTCAGGTGGACATTACTTCGGGTAAGTTTGTATTCTCCGCATCGGAAGCGTACTTGATTGAAAACGGTAAAATTACGCGCCCTGTTAAAGGTGCGACGTTGATTGGCTCAGGTATCGAAGCCATGCAGCAAGTCTCTATGGTCGGCAACGACCTAAGTATCGACAAGGGCGTTGGCGTATGTGGTAAAGCAGGTCAAAGTGTGCCAGTTGGTGTTGGTCAGCCGACCTTGAAATTGGACTCACTGACGGTGGGTGGCACTGAGTAACTCATTCGAATCGTTATAAAAAGAGCGCTCATTAGAGCGCTCTTTTGCTTTGTGAGTCGGTGTTGATTATAGATTTTCTTCAGCAAATTCCGCCAAGCGGCTACGAACCACGCCGTTGAGGTGAATATTTGCGCTGCCTTCAAAGTTCTTGAAGCGCTCAACCATGTACGTCAACCCTGATGTCACTGGGGTGAGGTAATGAGAGTCAATCTGCGCCAAGTTACCGGAGCAGACGATTTTTGTTCCTTCACCACAGCGGGTGATGATGGTTTTGATTTGTGATGCGGTGAGGTTTTGACACTCATCAAGCAGTACAAACGCATTTTGGATCGAACGGCCACGCATAAAGTTGATCGATTTAAATTGAATGTTGGCTTTATCGCAGATGTACTTCAATGAGCCTTCAGTGCAGTGATCGTGTTTATGTAGCGCTTCCAAGGTATCGGTCACCGCCGCTAACCACGGCATCATTTTCTCCTCTTCTGAGCCGGGTAAGAAGCCGATGGATTCACCGATGTCTGGCGTGTTACGCGTCACGATAATTTTATCGAACATGCCTTTTTCAATGGTTTGCTCCAGTGCTGCTGCCATGGCTAATAGCGTTTTACCACTACCAGCGGCACCGGTTAAAATCACTAGGTCAATATCCGGGTCAAGTAAGGCATCCAACGCCATTCCTTGGTAGATGTTTTTTGGTGTGATGTCCCAAGCCTTACGGTGCATCATGCGTTCACGGCTCAGGTCGAGTAGCGTTAATTTGTCTTCATTGATGGTTTCCACGCGGCCAGCAAAGTCGCTGTCTTCATCAATCACATATTGGTTAATAAAGGTTGGTTCAAAAGGTTCACGACTGAGCTTGTGATAGGTTTTTCCGCCCAGCGCATAACTTTCCACTTCCTCAATATCACTCCAGAAGTCCCCCTCACGCAGTTGAAAGCCTTTGGTGAGGTATTGAATGTCGTCAATCAGTTGATCGGTTCGGTAGTCTTCAACAAAACGTACGCCAGCGCCTTTGGCGCGCAGACGCATGTTAATGTCTTTCGTGATCAGTACCACTTCACGTGGTGCTCGTTTGTTTTGCAGATAAAGCACCGCATTGAGAATGCGGTTGTCACCGGCTTTGTCGGCGAAGGCTTTGACGGTTTCCTGCAGTTCGAAATCCGCCAAAATGGAAATGGTGCCTTGGTCGGGGCTGTCTTTAGAAACAGGAATACCTTCAGAAATTTCATCGGGCGTTGCTTCTTTAAACAAATCTTCCAAAGCGCGAATAGCCACGCGAGCGTCTCTTGCGACATCGCGTTTGCTGTCTTTGATTCGGTCGAGTTCTTCCAACACGGTCATGGGGATAACGACATCGTGTTCTTGGAAAGAGAAGATGGCAAAGGGTTCATGAAGAAGAATGTTGGTATCAAGTACAAACAGTTTCCGATCGGTATCGCCCATAGCGTCTCCTTGCCGTAATACGGCTCTGCATGCGAGTGGTTAGGTCGTTCTCAAATAGGTGTGAAGCGGCCTAACTCTGATTGCTTGCAATAGAGGTTGTCGGGCTGATGTCGGTTAGTGTGCAACCGAGTAGCAAGACAACTTACTGCAAACCCGTGTTGATCCTAATCGTGTACTAACGCGCTTAAATCATATGCAATGGTTTTAAACGCCCCTCACTAGAAGTATACGTAATATTTACGTTCTACAACTTAATAATTGGCATGAGTATTTTACAATTTGATTGCATTTATAGTTTGGGAAAAAAAGTTTCCGCTTGATGCGGTTTCGGCGTGACCTAAATCACAGCTTCAAGTAAGATTAGCGACCTTTTTCTGCGTATAGGCTACGTCCGATTTATCATGTTGAGCTGGCTTAAAAATACTCAGTTCATACTGGAATGACGAATGCTATCGGCATAGCAGAAGCCAGAATCAGATCTAAACTATTACCCATGCCTACGGGCATGAGTAGACCAACAAGAAACACGAATCAAGAACTAATAACGAGGTAGTCAATTCATGACATTTGCTTTGGGGCAGCGCTGGATTAGCGATACGGAAAGCGATTTAGGTTTAGGTACCGTTGTAGCAATGGATGCTCGTACTGTGACATTGATGTTTGCAGCGTCAGAGGAAAACCGAGTTTACGCACGTAACGATGCACCTGTTACCCGAGTCACCTTTAACGTTGGTGATGTCATCGACTGCCAAGAAGGTTGGTCTCTAAAAGTTGAAGAAGTACTGGAAGATGAAGGTCTATACACCTATTTCGGTACTCGTGAAGACACGCAAGAAACCGCCGTTGTTCTGCGTGAGATTTTTCTGAGCAACCAAATTCGTTTTAATAAACCTCAAGATAAGTTGTACGCCGGTCAAATCGATCGCATGGACAACTTTGTTCTGCGTTACCGTGCGCTAACCAACCAGTTTGAGCAGCATAAGAGTCCAATGCGTGGCTTGTGTGGTATGCGTGCAGGTTTGATCCCTCATCAGCTTTACATCGCGCACGAAGTTGGCCGTCGCCACGCGCCACGCGTATTACTGGCGGATGAAGTGGGTTTGGGTAAAACCATCGAAGCGGGCATGATCATCCACCAGCAAGTGCTGTCTGGCCGTGCAGAACGCATTTTGATTGTGGTACCTGAAACACTGCAACATCAATGGCTGGTTGAGATGATGCGTCGTTTCAACCTGCATTTCTCTATCTTTGACGAAGAGCGTTGTATCGAAGCATTCGCGGATGCAGAAAACCCATTTGATACCCAGCAATACGTGCTGTGTTCTTTGGATTTCCTACGCAAGAGCCGCAAGCGTTTTGAACAAGCACTGGAAGGCGAATGGGACCTATTAGTTGTCGATGAAGCGCATCACCTTGAGTGGAGCCAAGATAAACCAAGCCGTGAATACCAAGTGGTAGAAGGTTTAGCTGAACGCACTCCGGGCGTACTGCTACTGACGGCAACGCCAGAACAGCTTGGTCGTGAGAGCCACTTTGCTCGTCTGCGTTTGCTGGATCCTGACCGTTTCTACGATTATGAAGCGTTTGTCGAGGAAGAAGAGCAATACGCACCTGTAGCGGATGCGATTACTTCACTTTTCTCTGGTGAAAAACTGCCTGATGAAGCGAAAAACCAGATTACTGAGTTGTTGTCTGAACAAGACGTAGAACCACTTTTCCGCATTATCGAAAGTGAAGCGGACGAAGAAGCGAAAGCGTCAGCGCGCCAAGAGTTGATCGACAACTTGATGGATCGTCACGGTACGGGACGAGTTCTGTTCCGTAACACACGTGCGGCTATCAAAGGGTTCCCTGCGCGTAACGTGCACCTGATGCCAATGGATATTCCACCGCAATACACCACGTCAATGCGTGTTGCTGGGATGATCGGCGGTAAGATGAGTTCTGAAGCACGTGCGATGAAGAACCTTTACCCGGAAGAAATTTTCCAAGAATTTGAAGGCGATGACGCAAGCTGGTGGCAGTTTGACTCGCGCGTGAATTGGTTACTTGAAAAGGTAAAAGAGAAGCGCAGCGAGAAAATTCTGGTGATTGCCTCTCGTGCAAGTACGGCTCTGCAATTGGAGCAAGCGCTGCGTGAGCGTGAAGGCATTCGTGCGACCGTCTTCCATGAAGGTATGTCGATCCTTGAGCGTGACAAAGCAGCCGCTTACTTTGCGCAAGAAGAAGGTGGTGCACAGGTTCTTATCTGTAGTGAAATCGGCTCTGAAGGCCGTAACTTCCAGTTTTCCAACCAACTTGTCATGTTCGACTTGCCATTCAACCCAGATTTGCTTGAGCAACGTATCGGTCGTTTGGACCGTATCGGCCAAAACCGTGACATCGACATTCATATTCCTTACCTGAAAGGCACATCGCAAGCGATCCTAGCACGTTGGTTCGATGAAGGCCTGAACGCTTTTGCGGAAACCTGCCCAACAGGCCGTGCTGTTTACGATAAGTACTCTGATGATCTGATTGAAATTCTTGCTTCTGGTGATACCAGCACGCTAGATGAGATTATTGAAGCGTCAGCAAAAATGAATAAAGAGCTGAAATCCCAATTAGAGCAAGGCCGTGATCGCCTATTAGAAATGCATTCAAATGGCGGGGAAAAAGCACAACAAATCGTTGAGAAAATTGAATCAACCGACGGCGATACCAATTTGGTCACCTTCGCACTTTCTCTTTTTGATACGATTGGCTTGAACCAAGACGACAAAGGTGAAAACGCACTGATTGTGACCCCATCTGAGCACATGATGGTACCAAGCTACCCAGGCCTGCCATACGAAGGGGCGACGATCACGTTTGATCGTGATACGGCTTTATCTCGTGAAGATATGCACTTTATCAGTTGGGAGCACCCAATGATCCAGGGTGGTATCGATCTTCTGATGAGTGAAGGGGTGGGGACGTCTGCGGTATCTCTACTGAAAAACAAAGCGTTACCAGTCGGGACCATTCTTCTTGAGTTGATTTACGCGGTAGATGCGCAAGCGCCAAAACGCAGTGGTATCGCGCGCTTCTTACCGAAAACGCCAATCCGTTTGATGATGGACTCGCGTGGTAATGATTTGTCTGCTCAAGTGGAATTTGAAAGCTTTAACCGCCAGCTCAGCCCTGTAAACCGTCACTTAGGCAGCAAGTTGGTCACGTCGGTACAGAAAGACGTACACCGCTTGATCGAAGCGGGGGACAATCTTATCGAAGCGAAGGTTGAGGAAGTACGCAAGCAAGCTCATCAAGATATGCAGCATAGCTTGAATGCAGAACTTGAGCGTTTGCAAGCACTGAAAGCGGTAAACCCAAATATTCGTGACGAAGAAATTGAAGCCATTGATGCACAAATTAAGGAGCTCACTGGTTACATCAACCAAGCTCAAGTGCAGCTCGACTCGCTACGTTTGATTGTGGTGAGCCACAACTAAGTAAGTATTTATTGCTCATTAAAAAAGGTCTTCAGTTGAAGACCTTTTTCTTTATTTGCGGTTTAGTTTCTTTATGCGGAATGCATTAATCACTAATAGCTACCTCATTTACATCAACCACTTCCACCAGATAAACACAGCCAAGAAGCCAAACAAGTAAATCAGGCCTGCAATCGACAACCACTTCAGTTTAGGTCCAACAGCCAAAGGTTCAGGTAACTCGGTTTTGCTCACTAATGTGTAATTTAGCAGAGCAAAGAATGGCGTGGTCATAAAGGCGAGGATCATCGCAAAGTTCAGCATAGGCAATAACGCAGAAGCCCAGAAAACCACAATACCTAATGCAAGTAAGGAGACTACCAGAATGATCGCTGAAGTGGTTTTAGGGTTAGTGTCTGGTTGCGAGCGCAGTAGGCGTTGAGAATCCGAAATAACGCGCGAATAGCCATCAATAACGGTAATCGTGCTGCCAAAGATACAGAAAAACGCAATTACCGCGATTAAGTAACGAGACCATTCGCCAATCGTCGCCGCATATAAGCCAACCAATTGGTGGGAGAAGCCAACGCCAGAGCTTTCAAGCGCAACGCCAGATCCATAAAGCATCAAAGAGCCTAGCGATACAAAGATAATGGCAAGAAAAGCCGTGCCAATATAACCGACATTAAAGTCAAATAGAGCAGAGCGATACGTTACTTCTTGCTGGCTTGATTGGCGTTTTAGCCATGCAGAGGTTAAACAGGAGATCTCTATCGGTGCTGGCATCCAGCCCATTGTTACGACGATAAAGCCAATTGCCGCAATCGACCAAGGTGACGGTGGCTCGAAGTTGGCCACTTGCTCAACAGGGTTACCAAAGGCGATAGAAACGGCAAGTAAAGTCGCGATGGTTAACACCGACATGATCACCTTAGATAGCGTATCGAGCGCTTTGTAATGGCCAGCAAATAATATGATCAGGCAGGTGACAATCACAATGATACTGAGTGATGCCATTGATAGTGAAAACGGAATGAAGTAGCCCAGCAAGCTAGCGCTAAACATCAACAAAGCGGCGGTATTGATTACGGCTGAGACCACGCTCAGAAATAGAAATAGCCATAGATAAGGCCGACCTAATTTCGCGTAGCCCTCAACCAAAGTGAGCCCTGTTCCCATGGTGTACTGTACGCCCGCTCGGAAAAAAGGGTATTTAAACAGGTTTACGAGCAGAATCAGTGCAGCCAGTTGCCAGCCATAAATCGCACCAGCTTTGGTTGATGCGACGAGGTGAGAGCCACCCACCGCAGCAGATGCCATTAATATGCCGGGGCCTAACGAACGAAAAAATAAGGAAAGTTTGGATTGGGGTTTATCTATAACGGCGGAGTCCATTGCTTATTGTCCTTTTTATCTTATGTATCTTTCTAAAGAGATACATACCGCAGTACATGACAAGCTGAGCGCTCGCCCTATACTGCGCAACGGTAATGTCTTTTAAATGCTGTGTTTTGATGTATTTATTTTAAGTATTCTTTGCGAATATCATGCTGTGTGCATCTAGCACTCTATTCAGTTATGCGTCTTGTTGTCAAACTAAATTTACAACGTGCTATTTTTAGTTTTTATGCTAAAGGATTGACTTTGTTTTATTGGGTTGAACTTTTCTTCAGAATCCTGCATCTGGGTGCTATTTGGGTATATAATCGCGGCGTTTTTATTTGTAGAGATCTCCCATGGCAATGCTTGAATATACCCCTCCCACCGACCCTTGGGTCGATATCGTTTTTGAGGATGACGACATTCTGGCAGTGAATAAGCCATCAGGATTGCTGTCTGTTCCTGGTCGCCTTGCAGAGCATTACGACAGCATGTGGAGCCGCCTCAAGGAGGTGCATCCAGAAATCCAAGTAGTGCATCGCTTGGATATGTCGACATCAGGGCTGATGCTGCTGGCGAAAAATAAACCTTCGGAGCGAGCATTAAAAAAGCAGTTCCAATATCGTCTCACCCACAAGGTGTATTACGCACGTGTTTGGGGGCATGTTGAGCCGCAAGAAGGGAATATTGACCTTCCATTAATTTGTGATTGGCCAAATCGTCCGCGACAAAAAGTATGCTTCGACGACGGCAAGCCATCTCAAACTTTATTCCAAGTGGTGAAGCGTGAAGTGCACTCTGATGGCACCCATACGACCGTTGTGCGACTACTGCCCATTACTGGTCGATCGCATCAGTTACGCGTGCATTTGATGGCGATTGGTCATGCGATTGTGGGTGATGAGTTTTATGCAACTGAAGAGGCGTATCAGTTTTCAGAACGTTTAGAGTTGCACGCTGCGGAGCTAAGTTTTTATCACCCAGCCACGGATCAGCTGAGCAGTATTTTTGTACCCTGTGACTTTTATCCTGAAGCTGAGGCGATGATCTTTAACTATTTTTCGCCAGAACGTACATTGCCTGATTATAAAACGTTGCCACACCCTTAACGCCAATTGCACTCAACAACGGTTCTTTCTAGTTCGCTATTTCGTTACTGTGGTTGATGTATCCTGTCTTTCAGCCGTGAACAAGGAGTTGTTATGTCTTTGCCGACCATCGTATTTTTGGACCGAGCGACCATCCCAGAACATATTGAGATCCCACGACCTAGCTTTCAGCACCACTGGCGTGAGTACGACTTAACCGCGCCAGAGCAGGTAATAGAAAGGTTAGCAGATGCAGATATCGTGATTAGCAATAAAGTCCTGCTTGACCAAAATATATTAGAGCAACTACCACAATTGCGGATGATCGCGGTTGCCGCGACTGGTTTTAATAACGTCGATGTGGACTACTGTGCTAAGCATGATATTGCGGTTGCCAATGTACGTGGTTACGCGACGCGTTCGGTGCCTGAGCACGTGATTGCGATGCTGTTTGCTTTACGCCGAAATTTATTTGGTTACCATCAAGATATTGCCGCTGGCGAATGGCAGCGTAATAAGCAGTTCTGCTTTTTTACGCACCCAATCGGGGATATAGGTGGTAGCACGTTAGGTGTTGTTGGTAGTGGGGCGCTGGGGCAAGCGACGGCGAATCTAGCTCAAGCGTTAGGAATGACCGTGTTGTTTTCTGAGCGTAAAGGGGCGGCAGAATGTCGACCTGGTTATGTGCCGTTTGAGGAAGTGTTAAAACGTTCTGATGCGTTGACTTTGCACTGTCCGCTCTACGAGCATACTCAGAATTTAATTGGTCAAGCAGAGTTGCAACAAATGAAGCCCAACGCCATTCTAATTAATACGGGGCGTGGAGGCTTGGTGAATGAGCAAGCGCTGGTGGATGCCCTAAAGCAGGGAGAAATCGCTGCGGCTGGCTTTGATGTCTTTACCCAAGAACCAGCTGATGAGAGCAATCCGCTGATTGCCAATATGGGTTTACCTAATTTGTTACTTACACCGCATGTTGCATGGGGCAGCGACTCATCGATTCAACGTTTAGTGGGAATCTTGATTGAGAACATTAACGCTTTCGAGCGCGGAGAGCGTATTAATCGCTTGGTGTAACGTTGACATTTAAGTAAAAGATAAAAAAGCAGACATCATGTCTGCTTTTTTCGTTAATTGAATGCTCGTTGGAATCGAACCGTCGAATTAAAACTCTTCTTCGTTCAGACCTTTTAGGATCTGGAAGATTTCGCGGTACGCTTTTGCTGGTTTCCCCGCTTTTTTCTCTTTCGCTGCTTGGCGAGCCAATTGGCGTAGACGCTGACGATCCGCCTCTGGGTACATTTCCATTACGTCATCAATGGCTTTGTCGCCTTCTTCTACCACGCGATCACGCAGAGCTTCAAGCTTGTGGAATACCGCCGTTAATTGAGAGTGCTTGTTACGAATCTTATCCAATGCCGCTTGGATTGGCTCTGGATCTTCATAACGCATCAACTTACCAATACGTTGTAATTGGCGACGACGTGCTTCGTTTTTAAAGCGTTGTGCGTCTGCAATTGCTTCTCGCAGGTCTTCGCTCAATGGAAACTTTTCGAGAACTGCAGGTTTGAGGCCGACAAGCTCCTCACCTAGCTTTTGCAGTTCTTCCATGTCTCGCTTCATCTCGGATTTGCTTACCCAGATGATCTCTTCTTCTGGTTCCCATGGCGCTTTTTGATTCTTACGTGCCATTTCAGTTGCCTGTGTTTTGATTAATATTATGACTATTTTAACAAGAATCGTGGGGAGAAAGCGAAATTCTTGTTATCCTATTGTTCATCAAAGACAAGATGTGAAAGACAATGGATATTAAACAGCAGGTTGCTGAGCAACGTACCGAGCTAGAGCAAGCCGTCGCAAGAGCCTTAAAGCTTGCATCGGCAAAATCTGACGCCGCCGAAGTCGCAATTACCAAAAGCACTGGTTTAAGTGTATCTACTCGCATGGGCGAGGTAGAGAATGTCGAGTTCAACAGCGATGGTGCGCTGGGCATTACCGTTTACCGAGGTCAACGCAAAGGCAGTGCTTCCACGTCTGATTTAAGTGAAGCTGCTATCGAGCAAACCGTTATTGCGGCGCTGGATATTGCGCATTACACATCTGAAGATCCATTTGCAGGGCCCGCAGCCAAAGAATACATGGTGCAAGAGATCCCTGAGCTTGATCTTTTCCACCCAGACGCCCCTGATCCCGATTATGCTGCCGATGTGGCGATCGCCGCTGAGAAAGAAGCGTTAAGTTATAACAGTGCAATCAAGCAAAGTGATGGCGCGAGTTATGATAGCCACTACGGGGTGAAAGTGTATGGTAACAGCCATGGCTTATTAGCAAGCTATGCGTCTAGCCGCCACAGTACCAGCTGTTGTGTGATTGGCGTTGGTCAAAATGGCGAAATGGAGCGTGATTACAGCTACACAGTGGCACGTCATCGCGATGACTTATGGACACCAGAAACAGTGGGTCGTAAGGCGGCAGAGAATACGATTAACCGCTTAGATGCGCAGCGCCTAAAGACAGGTAAATACCCAATCATGTTTGCCGCTGATGTTGCGACAGGCTTGATTGGACACCTTGTTATGGCGATCAGCGGTGGTAACCTGTACCGTAAATCTTCTTTTCTACTTGATCATCTTGGTAAGCAAGTGCTTCCTGAGTGGTTCAATATCTCGGAGCGTCCACATGTATTACGTGGTTTGGCGTCAAGCCCCTTCGATAGCGAAGGCGTGTACACTCAAGATCGTGAGATCATCACTGACGGTGTGCTAGCGACTTACCTGTTAACCAGTTATGCCGCACGTAAAATGAAGATGGCGCCGACAGGTCACGCTGGTGGCATCCACAACTGGTACGTGAAATCGACTGGTCAAAACTTCGAACAAATGCTTAAAGAGCTCGGCACTGGTTTGCTAGTGACAGAAGTGATGGGGCAAGGCGTGAACGTGGTAACAGGTGATTACTCTCGCGGTGCTGCAGGCTTCTGGGTTGAGAACGGTGAAATCCAATACCCAGTATCGGAAATTACCATCGCTGGTAATCTGAAGGACATGTTCAATAAGATTGTTGCCGTAGGTAGCGACGTTGAAACGCGCTCGCAAATTCAAACGGGTTCAATCTTACTAGATGCGATGAAAGTGGCGGGTGAGTAAGCTTTCCTAATTCAGAATTCAAAAAGCCTGATGTGTTCATCAGGCTTTTTAGTTTTTGCAGCTAGGTAATCAGTATTGTGGCAAGCCCTAAGAATACTGATAAACCAATTACATCCGTTACGGTCGTTAACGCCATACCACCAGCTAAAGCTGGGTCGATGTTCATTTTCTTTAAGAGGATTGGAATCGTTACTCCGGCAACCCCAGCGACCAATAAGTTGGTCAGCATCGCTGCGGAAATGATTCCCCCTAGCATCCAGTTACCTTTCCAAGCGACAACAATGCCGCCAATAATCAGCGCCCACATGATGCCGTTGAGTAAACCGATCGAGGCTTCTTTCATCAACAGTTCTCGTTTGTTCGAGTCACCGATATGACCAAGAGCAAGACCACGAATTACTAGTGCGACGGTTTGGTTACCAGCGACACCACCCATGGAAGGAACAATCGTCATCAATACGGCAATGGCAGCCATCTGGTCTAGCGTGGCTTCAAACATGTTAGAAACAGAAGCGGCAGCGAGTGCGGCCAACACGTTAGCCCCAAGCCAGATACTACGTTTGCGAGCTGATTTTACAACGGGTGCGAAGGTATCTTCGTCATCGTCCATACCTGCCATACTCATCATCGAGTGCTCGGCATCTTCACGGATAACGTCAACTACGTCATCGATAGTGATACGGCCAACGAGATGCTGATTCTCGTCTACGACAGGAGCAGAGACCCAGTTACGACGTTCGAACAGACTAGCAACATCTGAATCACTGGTATCGACAGTGATCGCTTCGTCAGCATCTTCCATGATGTCGACAATTTTGACATCAGGCTGGGTCGTGATCAGCAGAGTAATGGGTAGTTCACCAATCAGTTTGCTTTCTTCATCAATGACATAAAGAGCATCCGTTGCTTCTGGTAGTTCACCTTTCATACGCAGATAACGTAAAACCACGTCCACATCTACGTCACCACGAATCGTGATAACGTCGGTGTTCATCAGTCCACCTGCAGTGTCTTCTGGGTAGGACAGGGCGGTTTCGACACGCAGACGGTCAGAGGAGTCCATTTGCGACAGGACTTCGCGTGACAGGTTGTCTGGCAAGCTACGCAGTACATAAGCCACGTCATCGGTATCCATGCCTTCTGTCGCTTCTGCAAGCGCCTCTGGTGCCATTTTGGATACGAGACTATCTTTGACGTCTTCGTTCAGTTCGTCGAGGATTTCACCGTAGTCTTCAGGGTCGGTGAGTTGCCAGAGAACTTCACGGCTTTTGCGTGGAGAGGCTTCTAAAAGGTGAGCGATATCCTCAGGTTCCATGTCCTGTAACTGACGACGAACATGGACGAAGCGGCCATTTTCTAGCGCTTCTGTGACTTCTTGGAGGGCTTGGTGAGCTTGGTCGAATTCAATTTGCTCTGCCATTCATTCCTCCCAATTCCTGATATTTACAATGCGTTGAATAATAACTTAATTCTAGGCGCCTTTTAATAACAACTTATGATACTAAGCAAATTTATTTATTGGAGCAGTGAGGGGAAGGAGAGTGAGAGGTAATAAAAAAGCGAGTAAATTACTCGCCTTCATCAAATTTATCTTCGATTAAGTGGCAAACGGCATCCAGTGCTTCTTCTGCTTGCTCACCCGCAGCGTGGATTGTGACGTACTGTCCTTGAGCAGACTCAAGCATTAATAAACCCATTACGCTGTCTGCTGTGGCGGTTTTGTCTTCTTCATTGTCGATAGTGATGACCGCTTCAAAGCTCTGGGCCAGTTCGACCAGTTTGACGGCTGCGCGAGCATGTAAGCCAAGGCGATTTTGAATCAATACTTTACGACTTAACTCCACAGCTACTCCTTAGTGTTTTTCTCTAGTGAGGTATGACGAATTTGCACTTGGTGTCCTTTATTGGCGAAGTACTCACCGATTTGCTGAGTTAAGTACACCGAACGATGTTTACCTCCGGTACAACCTATTGCAACGGTCAAATAGCTGCGGTTATTTTTCTCGAGCAGAGGTAACCAATTCTCTATAAAGTTTTCAATTTGGTATTTCAAACTTAACACCGATTGGTGCTGCTCCAAAAATGCGGCGATAGGGGCATCCAAACCCGTAAGTGGGCGCAACGCTGGTTCCCAATGTGGGTTGGGCAAGAAGCGAACGTCGAATACGTAATCGGCATCGGAAGGCAGGCCATATTTGAAGCCAAAAGACTCAAATACCATAACAAGCCCTTTGCGATCTCTGCCTTCAACACGCATACGCACGGTTTCACTCAACTCATGCAAAGATTGTCCGCTGCTGTTCAGTACAAGATCGGCATGCGCTTTAAGTGGCGTTAAAATTTCTTTCTCACGCTCGATGGCTTGGTCAAGGGAGAGAGAGGTGCCACCTAAAGATAAAGGGTGGATTCGGCGTGTTTCGCTGTAGCGTTTGAGTAGCGTTTCCTTATTGGCGTCCAAGAAAAGCACGGTCACATCAAGCTCTGTTTTCAACTGCTCCAGTGTACCAGTCAGTTCTTTTAGCTTTTTAGGGATATTGCGAATATCAATGCTTACCGCAACATTCTGCTTGCTGTCAGCAACAGAGTGAACAAATGCGTCCAGCAAATTCACTGGGAGGTTATCAACACAGTAATAACCTAAGTCTTCCAGTACGCGCAGCGCAATACTCTTACCGGCACCTGAGTGCCCGCTAACCACGATTAGTCGCATGATGTCCGTCCTGCTTATTGGTGAATCATGATGTCGTAAAGTTCTTCATCACTCTGAGCATTGCGCAGTAGTTTCAATACTTGCTTATCGCTCAGACGTTCTGCCATAGAGGATAGAGTCTT
Organism: Vibrio sp. 11-4(1); assembly: GCF_013048625.1. NCBI lineage: Bacteria > Pseudomonadati > Pseudomonadota > Gammaproteobacteria > Vibrionales > Vibrionaceae > Vibrio > Vibrio sp. 11-4(1). The sequence continues at coordinate 60,058 of NZ_VHSY01000012.1, forward strand.
GAGGTGCTCTTTGCACTGTTCTTCTGGTACAAGGAGCGCAAAAAGAAGGTCGACAGGTCGATTATCAATCGCATCGAATTCAATTGCTTCATCACATTGCAGCAAGACAGCAATAGCCTTGTCGCTCGATTGCATTCTAGCGTGTGGGATCGCAATACCGTTTCCGATACCAGTACTGCCCATTTTCTCTCTGTTGAGCATGCACTCGAACAGTTCGGTAGAATCTTGGCCCGTTTGATCAGCCACGATGCGGCTGATCATTTCAAGGGCGCGTTTTTTACTCGTGCAGTGGACCGCACTCTTGGTGCAGTCCAATGACAGTATTTCGCTCAGTTGCATGATTAATGACTGTTTAGTTTTTCTTTGTGCTTATTGAGTTGGCGAACCAATTTATCTACCAGCGAATCGATCGCGGCATACATATTTTCGTCATCAGCTGATGCGTGGATTTCGCCTTGATTTATATGAAGCGTAGCTTCCGCGATTTGAGTGATTTTTTCAACTTTTAGTACAACATGTACTTGATTGATATGGTCGAAGAACCTTTCGAGCTTCTGAAACTTAGAATTTACATAGTCTTGCATTGAATCGGTAAGATCAACGTGATGGCCTTGAATATTGATTTGCATAGACTTTCCTTTTCAGTTAGTGCCTTATAATAGGCGTTTACGCTGACTTGAAGGGGCAATTCCCAAGGATTCTCGATATTTGGCTATCGTACGTCTTGCGACCTGAATCCCTTGGTCAGCCAGAAGAGCAGCAATCTTGCTATCACTCAATGGCTTAGCAGTATTCTCTGCTGCGACCAGTTTTTTAATGAGTGCGCGAATTGCTGTTGACGAACATTCTCCGCCGTTGTCAGTACTAACATGGCTAGAGAAGAAGTACTTCAATTCAAAAATGCCACGTGGTGTATGCATAAATTTTTGTGTTGTTACACGAGAAATCGTGGATTCATGCATGTCCACTGCCAAGGCTACATCATTTAGTACCATTGGCTTCATGGCTTCCTCACCATACTCGAAGAAATCTTGTTGATGTTCAACAATACATCTTGCAACTTTGAGTAGCGTCTCGTTTCTACTCTCTAAGCTCTTAATTAACCATTTTGCCTCTTGCAAATTGCTGCGGATGTACTGGCTATCCGCGCTATTGCCTTTGCCTAATTGAGCATATTGTTGATTAACTTTTAATTTTGGAACGCTATCTGGGTTGATAGAAACAGTCCATTTGCCGTTGTCTTTAAAAACGGACACATCTGGAATTACGTACTCGGTATCATCCGGTGTGATACGGCTACCGGGACGAGGATCTAACTGCTGGATAAGTTTGAGGACTTCACGGAGATCGGCTTCTTTCAGCTTAGTCTCTTTGATGACGAGCTTGTAATCACGGTTCCCCAGGTGATCAATATGATCCGCAAGAATCATTTTGGCTTCAGCAAGCCATGGCGTGTCTTCTGGGAAAGTCGCCAGCTGTAGCAGTAGGCACTCTTGTAAGTTGCGTGATGCCACACCGAGCGGATCGAACTGCTGAATACGTTTACGAACGGCTTCTACTTCGTCTAACTCAATCTCTTCGTTATCGAAGCTCTCATGAATTTCTTCAGGAGATAGGGTTAGGTAACCGTAGTCGTCAACAGCGTCAATAATCGCTAATGCAATCGTACGATCGGTTTCACTGAATGGTGTCAGGTCAAGCTGCCACATTAGGTAGTCATGCAATGATTCCGTGGTTTCGCCTTGGTAGACGGGCATATCATCATCAAGAGCTAAGCCAGTGCTACCGGTATTCGCGCTGTAGACGTCATCCCAAGTGGTATCGATTTCAAGTTCAGAGCTGATCTCTGACTTCTCAATTACGTCTGAACTGTCTGGAACGTCAATGTCTGCTGGTTCGTTAGCACTGTTGCTATCAGCAGCCTCGACCGCTGATTTATCTTCACCGTTTGCTAGAGGCTCATCTTGGCCTTCTTCAACTTCCAATAATGGGTTTGAATCCAAGGCTTCTTGGATTTCCTGTTGAAGATCGAGTGTCGACAGTTGCAGTAAGCGAATCGCTTGTTGCAACTGTGGCGTCATGGCTAACTGTTGACCTAGCTTGAGTTGTAATGAAGGTTTCATTCAGTGTTACTTACCTTGTAATGCTCAGAATCTTACCGTTCCTAATATAATCATAGACGGAATTGTTCGCCGAGATAAACTTGTTTCACCTGTTCATTATTGAGAACTTCTGCCGGAGTTCCCGATGCAATTAGGTGCCCTTGGCTTACGATATAGGCTTTTTCGCATACGTCCAGTGTTTCACGCACGTTATGGTCAGTGATTAACACTCCGAGGCCGCGATCGCGTAGATGCTCGATGATTTTCTTGATGTCATTAACCGAGATTGGGTCAACACCTGCGAAAGGTTCATCCAACAAAATGAATTGAGGGTTGGCTGCTAAAGCGCGAGCGATTTCCACCCTGCGTCGCTCACCCCCTGATAGTGCCATACCCGCACTGGTTCTGATGTGCTGGATGTGGAATTCTTCCAACAAATCTTCCAGCTTATCTTGGCGCTCTTCACGTGTCATTTCTTGACGAGTTTCGAGTACAGCCATGATGTTATCTTCTACCGACAGCTTACGGAAAATCGACGCTTCTTGCGGAAGGTAGCCAATCCCGAGACGCGAACGACTGTGCATCGGCAGAATACTGATGTCTTTATCATCAATGGTGATGGTGCCTTCATCTCGTGGCACTAAGCCGACAATCATATAAAACGAGGTGGTTTTACCTGCGCCGTTTGGGCCTAGCAGCCCAACAATCTGACCAGATTCAACTTCCAAGCTAACATCGGTTACGACTTTGCGCTTTTTGTAGCTTTTCGCCAAGTTTTTCGCACTCAGTACTGCCATATTAGTTCTCTATCTGATTGGGTTGCAAAATGGTCGTAACGCGCTCTTCCTTAGAGCTATCAGCGACTAGCTTTTGTTTACCAATTTGGTAACGAATCGAAGAACCTTTAATAGTGTTGTTGTCTTGTGCCAGTTGCGCTTGACCTTTCATGGTCAATTCGTCTGTAGAAATACGGTAATCCAGCTCCACAGCTTGACCACTCAGTGTCTTACCATCGTCCATCAGCTGAGAAAACTTCGCAGGTTTACCAAATGCTTGAATCTGTTTGATGGCTTCGGTTTTAGGATCGCGCGTTACCACGATTCTATCAGCATCGATATTGATGCTACCTTGCTTAAGAGATACATCGCCTTTAAAGATAACCTGGTTACTCTTCATATCCACCTGTTGGGTGTCAGAGTTAATGTAAACCGGTTGTTGAGTATCCGACTTAAGTGCCAGCGCTTGAGGCGCCGCCAATACCAGTGCCAGTAGGCTAAGGTGTAACGGTTTCATATCGACCTTGAACTTCGTCTGTCAGAGTTGCGGTATGCTGCTTTAAGTTGCCTTGCATTGCGCCTCCAGTAGTTTCAAATTGTGGCCCAACCAACATGACCTGTTGATCAGCTTTAAAATCACGATTGGTTAGATTAATGACTAACTTGTCTGTTGCCATGGTATCAAAACTCGCACCTGGCAGAAGATTTTGCATTAAGACCTTGTCATATAACGTTAAGACTTGGTCTTCATCTAACACGGCTCTTGTGGCCGTCACCTTCCATTCAATGACGCTACCTTCACGGTAAACCATCAAAGTCGGGTTATTAAAAATGGTATCTCCACTCTTAGCATAATGGTCTAAGTTCGTGGAGCGGATGATGTAACTGCGGACACCATCTTCACCATAGGTGATGTTTTCCAGTCCAGTACCACTGAACATGGGCAGTTCAGAATCTGGTGCTACTTGAATTGCGTCGTTGCCTTTTGGGGTCAGTAGGTAATAACCGCACCATGCGACAACGAAGATCAAGAGCAAATAAATAAGGCGAGTAAAACTCATATAATGAAGGCCTATCGTTTAGCTCAGTACTTCCCTGACCATTGCCTTTATTTGTGTAATAAATGATTTAAATGTTTGTGCTGATATTACATCACGCCAGCTTTTAGTAAATCGTGCATGTTCAGTGCACCCACAATTTTTTCGTCTTTACATAAAATCAGAGCGTTAATATTTTTATTCTGCATCAAGTTCAAACCTTCAACCGCTAGCATATCAGGGTGCGCTGTGGTTGGATTTGTCGTCATGACTTCGCCAATCGCGGTCGTATGAATATCAATGCGTTTGTCTAAGGTGCGACGTAAATCACCATCGGTGAATATACCAAGCATAGCATCGTGCTCATCGACGATAGCGGTCATGCCTAGCCCTTTTTCTGAAATTTCAAGCAGGGCATCGCGAATCAATGCGTTTGGAGAAACTTTAGGTAACGCTTCTCCAAAGTGCATAATATCAGACAACTTAAGCAGCAGTTTTCTCCCTAACGCGCCACCTGGATGAGATAGGGCAAAATCTTCGGCAGAAAAACCACGCGCTTGAAGTAGGGCTACGGCTAATGCGTCTCCCATTACTAATGTGGCCGTGGTACTGCTGGTCGGTGCCAACCCTAGTGGGCAAGCTTCTTGAGGTACCGTGATTTGCAGGTGCAAGTCAGACAGTTTTGCCATATTGGATTCTGGCTTGCCTGTCATGCTAATTATCTTGATGTTCAGGCGTTTTAATACCGGAAATAGAGACAGAATTTCGTTTGACTCACCAGAGTTAGAAATTGCGAGCACAATATCTCCAGGGCTGATCATGCCCAAGTCGCCATGTGCTGCTTCGCCAGGGTGAACAAAAAACGCAGAAGTCCCCGTGCTTGCCAGAGTCGCAGCAATCTTGTTACCAATGTGGCCTGACTTGCCAATACCCATAACGACTACTTTGCCGCTGTTGGAAAGGATCAGTTCGCACGCTTTCTCAAATTGATCATCAAAGTAGGTATCCAGCTCTTGCAGAGCAGCAACTTCGATATCAAGAACTTGTTTAGCAGCAGCGCGAAAATCAAATTGATTGGACATATCAGTTCTCTACTTATTTATCGTGGTAATTAAGCGGCCATGTTTGCGAATAAGTACACTTGATAACCTAGGAAGCATGCAAACAAGATTGCACCTTCAATACGGTTAATACTGCGTGATTTACCCAAACACATCGCGACAAGTAACAGTGAAACGCCTAACATGACCCAGAAGTCACGTCCCATCGCGTACTCACTCAGCACCGATGGATTAATGATGCCAGGAATGCCCATTACGGCCAGAATATTAAACACATTCGAGCCAATAATGTTACCGACGGCCATGTCGTCTTCACCTTTTAAAACACCAGCAAGCGATGCTGCGAGCTCAGGTAGACTAGTGCCGATGGCAATGATAGTCAGGCCGATGACAAGATCGCTCATGCCAAAATACTTCGCAATAATCACCGCGTTATCCACTAGCATGCTTGCTGCCAAAGGAAGCAGTATCAGGCCAATAACCACCCACATGATCGCTTTAGGGTTGCTGACGCCTTCTGGGATCTCTGACTCTTGGTCATCAAGAAAAACATCACCTGATTTTTGTTCTTTGCGGCTGATCTGCAACATAGCAAATAAAAATGCCCCAAAGAGTACAAACAATAAGACACCTTCATAAAAACCGAGATGGCTATTCCAAAGCAGAATACCGGCGAGTACTGTTACTGCAATCATTAATGGCAGTTCCCGGCGGATGACCGCGGAGCTAATCGACAGAGGCTTGATGAGTGCTGTAATACCTAGGATTAACGCGATGTTCGCGATGTTTGAGCCTAAAACGTTACCCACTGCAGTATCGGTTTTTCCGTCCCAGGCTGCGGTTGCAGAAACCATCATCTCTGGCGCAGAAGAGCCCATCGCAAGGATTGTCATGCCGATGACAAGAGGTGAAATACCGACGTTGCGGGCTATCGCTGCAGAACCAAAAACAAGTTTATCTGCACTCCATACGAGCAAAACAAGACCGACTATAAGCAACGCTACGGCTTCGAGCATGAGAATTCCTAAGTATTAAATAAGTAAAATGAATAACCGCTAATTTTGACCTTTTGCGGCCTAAAATGGAAGATAAACGACGAATAAATTAAAGGTTAGTAACGAAAATGTATGCAAATGTCGTTCATTTAAATCAGCAATTCTTGTCTAGGATTTAAACACTTTGCGCTGATTTGATCGTAATCCACAAAAAATTGCAGGTATATACTCGACTTTATTTAATTGAACAGTGCTTTAAATTCAAAGCCAATGTGCTTATGATTGCAGCCTAATAAATGTACCGACGTTACTTTATTAAACGTGAAATTCAACTCCGTTGTGTGTCTGGTTGATGATGCCGTGAGTTGCAACGCTCCGACAGTAGAAGAGATGATATGTCGAACAACGATTTAGTCACCGTGAACAACCTCACTTTTTCACGGGGAGAGCGCAAGATCTTTGATGGTATTGATCTGCATGTTCCTGAGGGCAAAGTGACGGCCATTATGGGACCATCGGGAATAGGTAAAACTACACTGCTGCGTTTAATTGGTGGTCAGTTGTATCCCGAGCAAGGAGAGATCTGGTTTGATGGCGACAATATTCCCTCTCTCTCGCGTAAAAAACTCTACCATGCTCGAAAGAAAATGAGCATGTTGTTTCAATCAGGAGCTTTATTCACTGATTTGAATGTCTTTGATAACGTCGCCTTCCCATTGCGAGAGCATACGAATTTATCTGAAGAGCTGATTCGTACCATGGTGTTGCTTAAGCTTGAAGCCGTCGGTCTACGCGGCGCGGCACAATTGATGCCGAGCGAGCTATCGGGTGGCATGGCTAGACGCGCTGCGTTGGCGCGTGCGATCGCCCTAGATCCTGATTTAATCATGTATGATGAACCATTTGTCGGACAAGACCCAATCACCATGGGTGTCTTGGTTGAGCTCATTAGTAATCTAAATCAAGCGTTAGGTTTAACTTCTATAGTCGTTTCTCACGACGTGCCTGAAGTAATGAGTATTGCCGATTGGGTTTATCTGATGGCCGATGGCAAAATTATCGCTTTTGGCACACCAGAAGAGCTTAATCAGAATCCTGACCCTCGCGTTCAGCAGTTCTTACAAGGTGATGCAGATGGTCCTGTACCGTTTCGCTTCCCTTCTCAAAGTATCGAAAAGGACTTATTTGATGGTCGATAACTTTATGCATTTTGTCGCCTCACTAGGTAGACGAACGCTCTCCATCTGCGGAGCATTTGGTCGTGCGACTTTCATGCTGATTGGGGCACTGTTTACTAAGCCACAACCGCTCAAAAGCTTTCCTCTGCTCGTTAAACAACTTTATTCCGTAGGCGTCCAGTCTCTGGCGATTATCGTCGTATCTGGGTTGTTCATTGGTATGGTCTTGAGCCTACAAGGCTATGTTGTGCTGGTGGATTACGGCGCAGAGGGCAGTTTGGGGCAAATGGTGGCGCTCTCATTGCTACGTGAATTAGGGCCCGTTGTCACTGCACTTCTGTTTGCTGGTCGTGCAGGCTCTGCGTTAACTGCAGAGATAGGTTTGATGAAAGCGACGGAGCAACTCTCTAGCCTTGAAATGATGGCGGTAGATCCTTTGAAAAGAGTGATTGCGCCACGTTTTTGGGCTGGTGCTATTTCAATGCCATTGCTGGCTATGATTTTCATGGCAGTGGGTATTTGGGGCGCCCAGCTTGTTGGTGTTGACTGGAAAGGTGTTGACCATGGCAGTTTTTGGTCAGCGATGCAGTCCTCAGTTGAACTAGGACAGGATATTGGTAACAGTATGATCAAATGCTTTGCGTTTGCAATTACGGTTACTTGGGTCGCTCTATTTAATGGTTATGATGCTATTCCTACTTCGGAAGGGATCAGCCGAGCAACTACGCGCACTGTTGTGCATTCTTCTTTAGCAGTACTGGGACTAGACTTTGTACTGACCGCATTGATGTTTGGGAATTAATCATGCAACAAACACGTAAAACTGAATTATGGGTTGGCAGCTTTGTATTAGCGGGAATTTGCGCGATTCTTGTGATGATTTTTCAAGTTGCTGACGTAAAAAGCATTGGCTCTGGTGATACTTACACCCTCAAAGCTGAGTTCGATAATATTGGTAGTTTAAAAGTTCGCTCGCCAGTAAAAGTGGGTGGGGTTGTGATTGGCCGGGTAAGCAATATTTCGCTTAACCCAGATAACTTATTACCTGTTGTAACTCTATCGATCAATAGCAAATACGATCAATTCCCAGAAACGTCGAGCGTACAAATTTTGACGTCTGGCTTGATTGGTGAGCAATACATTGGTTTAGTACCAGGCTTTGTTTTTGACGATGAAGTCATGCTGGTCGATGGCGATACCATCGAAGACACCAAATCAGCGCTCGTGCTTGAAGACTTAATTGGTCAAGTGCTTTACAGCGTAGGTGGTTCAGACGATTCAAGTAAGGAATAACTATGTTAGCGAGATTATTACTTTCAGTTTGTGCTGTGTTTAGCGCGTTTGGTACAAGTGCAGCAGAAGTGGATAAAACTGAACCTTATAAGATGATGAAGCAAGTGGCTGAAGTCACGTTCGAAAGATTAAAAGCTGAGCAGCCGAAAATCAAACAAGACCCAGATTTACTCAAGGTGATTGTTGAAGAAGAGCTAATGCCTTACGTCAACTACCGCTATGCTGGGTTAAAGCTCCTAGGTCCAAACCTAAAAGGAGCGAAACGTGAAGACGTACTTGAGTTTATCGATGCATTTCGCGCGTACTTAATTGCTTCTTATGCCCAGGTGCTAACGCAATACAGTGACCAACAAATTGAATTTGGTCCTGAGCCTAGCATTGATGACTCTAAGCGTATCACCAGCATTAAAGTTGATATCATCGATACGCCGCGTCCAAACATCAAGCTAGAGTTCAAATTGCGTAAAGACAACAAATCTGGTGAGTGGGAAGCATTCGATATGATTGCGGAAGGCATTAGTTTACTCTCTAGCAAACAGTCAGAATGGAATAGCAAAATTCGTCAAGAAGGCATTTTATCTGTCGCGAAAGATCTAGAAAAATTAGCTGCGGAACCGGTTCGCTTTGAGGCGAAGAAATAATGGCCCAGACTCCCGCTCAGTGGCAATTAGATCAAAACATTCTTAAGCTAACAGGGGCACTTGATAGAGATACAGTGCCCTCATTGTGGGCGTATGCTCAGCAATGGCAACCAGCTCAAGCTGAGCTGGAATGCTCGTTAAAAGAGATAGAGCGCGTCGACTCTGCAGGAATGGTGATGTTAATCCACTTATTAGAGCATGCAAAAAAGCAAAACTGTCATATAATGCTCAGTTTCGTGCCGGCGCAACTGCGCACTTTGTTTCAACTGAGCAATGTTGAATCTTTAGTGGCCAAACACATACAGAATTATCAGGGGTAAATTGTGGATAGCGCAAAAGTACAACAGTTATTAGAAGAAGCACTAAACCTTCAAGAAGTGCATGTAAAAGGTGAAGGTAGCCACTATGAGGTGGTTGCTGTTGATGCTTGTTTCGATGGAATGAGCCGCGTTAAGAAGCAGCAGTTAATTTATGGTCCTCTGATGGAATACATCCAGCGTAACGACATTCACGCATTATCAATTAAAGCGTTCACACCAGAAGAGTGGGCTCGTGATAAGAAACTGATGTCGCTTTAAGGTTTATTGATGGAAAAGTTTCGAGTTATTGGGTCAGATAAACCACTCGTTGGTGAAGTGACCATTTCCGGTGCAAAAAACGCAGCACTGCCGATTTTATTTGCGTCTATCTTGGCGGAAGAGCCTGTAGAAGTGGCAAACGTGCCACACCTTCGTGATATCGATACAACCATGGAACTGCTTAAGCGTTTAGGCGCGAAAGTAAGCCGTAATGGTTCTGTTCACGTCGATCCAAGTAGCATTACTGAATACTGCGCACCGTATGATTTGGTGAAAACCATGCGTGCTTCTATTTGGGCTTTGGGCCCGCTCGTAGCGCGATTTGGTCAAGGTCAGGTTTCTCTACCTGGCGGTTGTGCTATCGGTGCTCGTCCTGTTGATCTGCATATTTCTGGCCTAGAGCAGTTGGGCGCAACGATTACGCTTGAAGATGGTTACGTTAAAGCTGAGGTTGATGGTCGTCTAAAAGGTGCGCACATCGTGATGGATAAAGTCAGCGTAGGCGCAACGATCACCATCATGTGTGCTGCAGCACTTGCTGAAGGCACTACAACACTAGACAACGCGGCGCGCGAACCTGAAATTGTAGACACAGCGGATTTCCTAAATAAGCTTGGTGCAAAAATTTCTGGTGCAGGCACAGATACGATCACGATTGAAGGTGTTGAGCGCCTAGGTGGTTGTAAACACAACGTGGTTGCCGACCGTATTGAGACGGGAACATTCCTTGTCGCTGCCGCGGTATCTGGCGGTAAAGTAGTATGTCGTAACACTAACGCTCATTTGCTTGAAGCGGTTTTAGCCAAGCTAGAAGAAGCTGGCGCGCTTGTCGAAACGGGTGAAGATTGGATTTCAGTTGATATGACTGATCGCGAGCTGAAAGCAGTGAGTGTACGTACAGCGCCGCATCCAGGCTTCCCGACCGATATGCAAGCGCAATTTACGCTACTAAACATGATGGCGAAAGGCGGCGGCGTAATCACTGAGACTATCTTTGAAAACCGCTTTATGCACGTACCAGAACTCATGCGTATGGGCGCGAAAGCCGAGATTGAAGGCAACACCGTTATCTGTGGTGATGTTGAGTCATTAAGTGGTGCGCAAGTCATGGCAACCGACCTACGAGCTTCGGCTAGTTTGGTAATTGCGGGCTGTATTGCTAAAGGCGAAACCATCGTTGACCGTATTTACCATATCGACCGCGGTTACGACAAAATCGAAAATAAACTGGCTGCACTTGGCGCAAATATTGAGCGAGTGAGCGAGGCAAGTTAAACTGCACCGCAGGTAACTTGGATATCAAGAGAGCCGAAACCTGAGTTTCGGCTTTTTTATATCACTCTCATGACCATAGTTATCCTTTATGGAAAGAGAGAAATTAATAGCTGTATCTGGCAAAAGCCGGTTCCTGGAGAACAAGAATGATTGCACTGTTACGTGTATTTGCTGTCGCTATCTTTGCGATTGTTATGTTTATTGGTGGTTGTGGTTACTGCCTGTTAAGCCCCCGAAACCCTAAGCACGTTTTCACTTTTGGCCGCTTGTTTGCCAAGATGTCTCGTGTGTTTGGGATTAAGTTAGAGTTGCGTATCCCTGAAGATGCGTATTCACGCGGCCAACATGTTTACATTGCTAACCACCAGAACAATTGGGACATGTTTACTGTTTCTGCGGCTGTGACTCCGAAAGTTGTGACAGTAGGTAAAAAGAGCTTGGCTTGGATGCCACTGTTTGGTCAGCTTTACTGGCTTACGGGTAACATTCTGATTGACCGAGCGAATCGCTCTAAAGCAAAAGGTACTATCGATCAGGTCGTGAGCAGCATGAAAGAAAGTGATGTTTCGGTGTGGATGTTCCCAGAAGGCACGCGTTCTCGTGGGCGTGGTTTGCTGCCATTCAAAACAGGTGCTTTTCATGCGGCAATTGGTGCAGGTGTGCCAATCATTCCTATCGTATGTAGCTCGACGAATAAAATTAAGCTGAACCGTTGGAACAATGGTCATGTGATTGTTGAAATGCTACCTCCAATCAGCACTGAAGGCTATGGTAAAGAGGGCATTCGCGAGTTAGCGAATATCTGTCGTGAACAGATGAAAGAGAAGCTTGAATCGTTAGATGAAGAAGTCAAACAGCGCAACGCTGCTTAAGTTTTACTGCGATATCATCACGAAAAGACAATAAAAAACGGGTAGCCTGAGCTACCCGTTTTTTTATGTTTGTCAGCAAGTGCAATTATTTGCGAACAGCGATTGCTTCAATCTCGATACCAACATCTTTAGGTAGGCGAGCGACTTCTACACAAGAACGTGCAGGGTAGTTTGCTACGCCGTGCTCATCAAAGAACTTGCCGTAAACTTCGTTCACCGTGCCAAAGTCGTTTAGGTCTTTAACAAAAACCGTTAGCTTCACGATATCTGACACTTTAAGGCCTGAAGATTCAACCACAGCCTTTACGTTTTCTAGAGACTGACGAGCTTGCTCTGCGATATCAGCAGACACTTCACCTGTCGCTGGGTTTACTGGGATTTGGCCTGAAGTAAGAACCATGTTACCTAGATCTACGCCTTGAACGTAAGGACCGATTGCTGCTGGTGCAGATTCAGTGTGAAGTACTTTCGTCATTTGATTTTTCCATCAGTTGTAGGGAATAAAGATTCTCAGTTTGCCTCTAAACCCGTGGTAGGTAAAGAGTAAAATACCCCGACATTGCGGGGTATTTTAAACGTATCACGCCTAGTCGTACGGTGTGTTTATCGTTCGGTTACGATCTCACGTGAGAACACTTTCTCGCAGTACTTACACTTTAGGCGGATTTCTTGTTTCTTTTCGAATACGCTAAAGCTGCTTTCTACTGGCTCATTGTGAGAAATACAGTTTGAATTTGGGCATTCGAAGACATCATTGATGCGCTCTGGAAGCTCTAACGCGAGCTTTTTCACCACTTCATAGTTTTCGATTTGGTTCACGGTCGCGTGAGGAGCATACAGCGCCAACTTGCTCGCTTGCTCTTCATTAATAAACACATTTTCTATTTTCAGTAGATCTTTATGACCGAGTGCCGATGATGGCAAGTTCAGACCAATCGTAACGCGCTGTGATGAATTGTGCATATCGAACAGTCTTAATACTTTGATGCCGATTTGCGCAGGGATGTGGTCGATGACTGTGCCATTTTTGATTGCTTCTACCTGCAATTGAGTTTCTTTAGCCATGGGTTTTCTCCTCGATTACAGTGTTTCGTTTAGAACAAGCGCCAACAGTGCTTGGCGAGCGTATACGCCATTTTGAGCTTGCTGGAAGAAGTAAGCATGAGGCGTTTTATCAACATCGGTTGTGATTTCATCCACACGTGGTAGTGGGTGGAGTACTTTTAGATTTTCGCGCGCCCCTTCGAGTAATGCCGCTGTCAAAATATACGCCGATTTAATGTGCGCGTACTCCGATTCGTCAAAACGTTCTTTCTGTACTCGTGTCATGTACAGAATATCCAGTTCAGGAATCACGCTCTCCATGTCCGTGTGTAGGCTATATTGAATGCCAGCTTCGTCTAGCTCTTCGCAGATGTAATCTGGCATTGCCAATGCTTCTGGTGCAACAAAGAAGAAGCGGATGTTATTAAACTTCGCTAATGCTTGAGTCAGTGAGTGCACCGTGCGGCCATATTTTAGGTCACCGACGAACGCTACGTTCAAGTTGTCTAGACGACCTTGTGTTTCCGCGATGGTGTATAGGTCGAGTAGCGTTTGAGTTGGGTGTTGGTTTGCACCGTCACCAGCGTTGATCACTGGCACGCCATTTGAGAATTCAGAGGCCAAGCGAGCGGCGCCTTCTTGTGGATGGCGCATCACAAAGGCATCGACGTAAGAAGAGATGACCTGTACTGAATCTGCGAGTGTTTCGCCTTTTTTCGCCAGAGAGGTATTACCATCATTATCAAAGCCAATCACGTCACCACCAATGCGTTGAATCGCTGTTTCAAACGATAAACGTGTACGTGTTGATGGTTCAAAGAAACAACTGGCAACGACTTTGTTTTTAATCAGTTCTGGTCGAGGTGCTTTTTTAAGGCTGCCTGCTGTTTCTACGATAAGTTCCAGCTCTTCACGTGAAAGCTCTGGAATAGAGATGATGTGCTTCTGGTAAAGCGAGTTCGCCATGATCTTCTTCCCTATAACATTGATGACTACATCCAAATTGCCGAAAGGAATTTTGGACATAAAAAAACCTCCCCAAATGGGGAGGTTTTAAAATTCAATAGAATTAACGAAAATAACACCACGTAAGCGTAGTCGCTTAGCTAGAGCAAATCGCGTTTTCATGTCGGCAATTAGCTTGGTCATTTCTTAATCCTCAGACAAATTGCCGAGCATTATACGCTTAACTTTCGTGAGCGCAAGCGATTACATCATGGTTTTTAGCGGCTGTTTTGGCTTGCTAGTTTAGCTTCCTAATGTTGCTACCATCACGGCTTTGATGGTGTGCATACGGTTTTCAGCTTCGTCGAATACGATGGAGTATTCTGACTCAAATACCTCTTCTGTTACATCAAGGCCTTTCATGCCGTATTTTTCAGCGACTTCTTTGCCGACGGTGGTTTCATCATTGTGGAAAGCAGGAAGGCAGTGCATGAATTTCACATGTGGATTACCCGTTTGCTTAATCACGTCCATATTGATTTGATATGGTGTCATTAACGCTACACGTTCATCCCATGCCTCGGCAGACTCACCCATAGACACCCAAACGTCGGTGTATAGGAAATCACAACCTTTCACACCTTCCTCCACGCTTTCAGTTAATGTGATTTTTGCACCAGTTTGCTGCGCGATAGTTTGGCAAGTTGCCACCAGATCTTCTTCAGGCCAGAACGCTTTTGGCGCGACAAGGCGAATATCCATGCCCATTTTAGCAGCACCCACCATGAGCGAGTTGCCCATATTGTTGCGTGCATCGCCTAGGTAAGCGAAGGTCATTTCATGCAGCTGTTTACCACGGCCATGCTCTTGCATGGTCAGGAAGTCAGCAAGGATTTGGGTAGGGTGGAACTCATCAGTCAAACCATTCCACACTGGAACACCAGCATAAGTGCCAAGCTCTTCAACAATGGATTGGCCAAAACCGCGGTATTCGATGCCATCATACATGCGGCCAAGTACGCGCGCGGTGTCTTTCATTGATTCTTTATGGCCAATCTGAGAACCAGAAGGGCCGATGTAAGAGACTTGAGCGCCTTGATCAAAAGCTGCGACTTCAAACGCACATCGGGTACGAGTCGAAGATTTCTCAAAGATGAGTGCAATGTTTTTACCTTGAAGTGTCTTCTGCTCTGTTCCTGCATATTTTGCTTTTTTTAGCTCTGCAGACAGTTCGAGCAAGAACTGGATTTCTTTGGTTGAGAAATCCAATAGCTTCAAAAAGTTGCGGTTACGTAAATTGAAAGCCATAGCTCGTCCCTTAGTACGTGTGATTGAATTAATAGAATGCATTAAAACATATAAATGCTTTATTTGTGAATAATTATTTTTACGTAAAACTAAAAAAGGTTGATGCATTCACATCAACCTTAGTTTTTATTCATTTAATGTAAAAGGACGAATTGGTTATATATCGTCTCGTTCTATCGGACAACTCATGCAGCGGGCGCCACCACGGCCACGGCCAAGCTCGTTACCTGGGACTGTCAGTACTTTGATACCAGCTTTGTCGTATTTTTCGTTGGTGTATACATTGCGTTCGTAACCAATCACAACGCCCGGTTTTACGGTAAGAACGTTATTGGCGTCATTCCATTGTTCGCGCTCAGCTTCATAACTGTCACCACCCGTGGTGATGATTTTCAGCTGATCTAAGCCAAGAGCAGATTCAATCGCATGTAGGTAGTTATGAGATGCTTCAACATGCATTTCACCATTGCCTTTTGGTGTTAAGCGCCATGTGTCGAGATCTTTGCGCATGATCTCTGGGTAAACAGAGAACGTGTCCACATCCATATGGGTCATAACGGTGTCTAAATGCATGCATGAACGGTGTTTAGGCAGATCAATCGCAATCACTTCGGTTGCTTGTCCTGCCTTAAACAGGCTCGCTGCAAGGTTTTCTACACCTTGCGCGGTCGTGCGCTCAGACATACCGATCAGAACTGCACCTTTACCAATAACCAACACATCACCGCCTTCGACATTCGCATTATCATAATGCAGATCATCATCACCGAAGTATTTGATAAAGTCTTGGCCAGCAAAAATTGGGTGCCAACGATAAATCGCACGTAAGTGGTTTGTTTCACGTTGGCGTGCAGGCATCATCATTGGGTTGAGCGATACACCACCATAAACCCAGCATGAGGTATCACGCGTAAATAGGTGGTTAGGTAGTGGCTCAATAACAAAATCCAGCGGACGCTTCATTTTTGGCAGCATAGAAGATGAGGTGATCGGCAGCTCTGAGTAAGCTAAGCCACCTAAAAAGATGCTGGCAAGGTGTTCATCATCCATTTCTGAAAAATATTGGCGTAGGTCTCGCGCAAAGGTTGGCCCGTAACGAAAGTCAGAAATCTGAGTATCTAGCAGCCACTGTTTTGCTTCTGGAACGGCGAGGGTTTCGACCAGTAAATCGTGGAGGAGAAGCACTTCTACATCTTGATCGCGTAGCGTGCGTGCGAGCGCATCGTGCTCTTCACCGGCCGCTTCTACAGCAAGAACATCATCAAACAGTAACTCATGACAGTTTGATGGAGTTAAGTGGGTTAGGGCGCGCTCTGGGCGGTTTAATAGAACTCGTCGAAGTTGACCAACTTCTGATCCAACGTACAGCTTGCTCATTTTGTATCCTTACAAATTTTCCAGCCGTTAGTTATGACAAGCTTCCTAGAAAGATGCAAATCACTACACTTTGTCTATATTCTGAGTTTTTATTGTTTTTTAGATTTTAGTTTTGGGTATTTTTCTTATGAAGTCTTGGTTTAGGTTTAAATTCTATTTTGTGAAATGTGGAGAGCGTGCGTTTTTATTCTAATTTCCCCGTTGAGAAAGAATACATGCATAGTGCATAAAACGTGCATTTTTATTCTCAATTATGCATTATTAAAGTAAATTTATTCGTTATGCTTCTTCGTTTTACACGTGAGTGTATTCAAGAAAGCGCCATAAACACGCACAGAAAGAGAAAATAACCGCATTAAGTGTCAGTTAGGATATTCTGAATATTAAAAAATGCCATTTTTTGTTAATTTTTTGTTTCTTTGCGTGGTCGGTTTAATATTTATATTCAAATAACCGATAAGAATCGCGGTGGTATGATGTTTGTTTGTGGCTTTTCATCGCAATCCATGCCATATTTCACCGGATCAGCATACTCAGTATCGGGTATAGTGTTTCTATCAAGTAACTAATCTGGAGCCAAAACATGTCTCACGAAGATGAATATCTATCAGTAGAAGAATTAATTGAGATTCAAAAGGAAGAGACTCGCGATATCATTGCAGCATTGCTAGAAGATGGCAGCGATCCAGATTCGCTATACGAAATCGAGCACCACCTGTTTGCAGAAGATTTTGACACGCTAGAAAAAGCGGTAGTTGAAGCATTCAAGATGGGTTTTGAAGTGCTTGAAGCGGAAGAAACTGAAGATGAAGATGGCAACAAGTTGCTTTGCTGTGACGCAACCATGGAATCAGCATTAGACGCAGAAGCCATTGATGCGCAAGTTGAAAAACTGATTCACTTGGCAGAAAAATACGACATCATCTAC
This sequence comes from Vibrio sp. 11-4(1), assembly GCF_013048625.1. NCBI lineage: Bacteria > Pseudomonadati > Pseudomonadota > Gammaproteobacteria > Vibrionales > Vibrionaceae > Vibrio > Vibrio sp. 11-4(1). The sequence continues at coordinate 77,468 of NZ_VHSY01000012.1, forward strand.
GACGGTTGGGGTACGTACTACGAAGGCGAAGATGCGCTTTACCCTGAAGAAGATGAAGACGACGAGTAATCAAAGCTCACCTCTTTTAAAAAAACCAGCGTTTAACGCTGGTTTTTTTATACCTTGAAAATGGCATCCAACAACAGATGAATGTGGAGGTGATAAATAATTCACATTGAGTTTATAGGGGATTTCTCCCTATAATGCGTGAAAATTGATCTAGCGCAAGGTGTATATGCAACTCTCACTCGCCGGTTTATGGCAAGTCTCTCCACTGACGGACCTCTCGATTCCACAGGATGACATCACTTTTCCCGCCCCTTTAAGTCTGGTCCTGCCTGATGAATTGACGGAAGAAGCGATTCGTCAACAAGAATGGCACTTGATGCACGATATTGAAGTGGATGAGGCGATGATGGCATTTCCTGCAGTGGAAATGGTAATGGGTGGTGTTGATTACCATGCGGAGGTACGTTTGAACGGCGTGGCTGTGTTTGATTGTGATGGCTCGCAAAGTGTGTATAAGAAAGACATTCGCCCATACATGCAAATGGGGCGTAATCGCTTTGAGATATTGTTCCTAGAGGAAGAAGAAGATCTTTTATTCGATGAGGATAAGCCAGAGCTGTGCCCGCTTTCTGAACATCAATATAAGAAAAGTGATGAGCGACTGGGCGTGTGGCAAGAACCGTACTTGCAGTTTATTCGCAACGTGCGTTTAGAGCGCGTGGCAACCGAGCAGATTTGGCACCATGGTGGCGGGTGTGAATTTAAGGTCGATTTGTATTACCAGACATTTGCACCAGGGCTAGTGTCAGCAGCGGTAAAGTTTAATGGCATGACTTACCATATCCCAATTGACGTTCGTGCAGATCACGCCAGCGCACTCTTTCAGATTGAAGCGCCAAAGTATGCTGATCTTAATGACCCTGATCCAAATGATCTCTATCAGTTGTCTGTTGAATTGGATGGGCAACGCCAAAACTTCACTGTTGCATTGAGCCAGGAGCTTTGCGTTACCCATGTTGTGCTTTAACGTCTGATAATATTTTTTATTACAGTACCTTAAGCATTACGACTTCACATGCATCATGCCCTGTTTGCCCAAGCGGGGCATCGAGATGCTCAAAGCCTAGCTTTTCATACAAGCCTACCGCCTCTCTTAGACATTCGGTCGTTTCTAAATAGCACTGCTGATACCCAAACTGTTTCGCCAGTTGTAAGCTCAATGCGACGATGCGTTTGGCTAAACCGTGTCCTCGTGTTTGAGGTAAGAAGTACATCTTTTGCAGCTCACACACATTTGGCTCACCAGCTAAAGGGGCAAAGCCACCGCCACCAACGATCTCTCCGCGATGTTCAATGACCCAATAGGCGGCGCCGCATTGATTGTAAACCGAATACATATCATCAAGCGTTGGATCTGCCACACCATAACCTTTGTCTGCGGTTAAGCCGTATTCAGCAGAGACTTTACGAATCACATCTGCGACTTGCGGGTTGTCTGCTTTAGTAAGAGGTCGAAGAACGTATTCCTCAGCCTGACACACTTTTGTTAGCCCTTTTAGGTAAGTCTCTAAACCAAGTTTGAGTTGTTCTTGCTCACAGTCATCAAGTTGTGTAAGTAACTGCTCAAAAAAGCTGTTTTGTTGTTGGTCTAGTTGCGCTAACGCCTGCTGTCCTTGAATTGTGAGTGCTACGAGTTGGCTTCGTTTATCTTTCGGGTTTTCGATGCTCTCAACCAAGCCTAATTTAATCAAACCAGTAATGGTGCGGCTTGCATTGGACTTGTCGACACTAAGCTGCTGCGCCAGTTGGTTGATGGTCAATGGCTGCAATTGGATTTCACCTAACGCGTGCGCTTGTACCGGGGTAAGAGCGACATCGCCGCATTGTTTATCGAGCATACCAAGCAACCGGACGGCTTGACGGGAGTAGTGTCGGAGTTGACGAGCGTTCATTATCACTTACCTCTAAAAATAAAGTTGCGTACCGCAATTAAATTAATTGCGGTGCGCAACTTTGTCAATAGTAAATGTCATTTGGCTCGTTAGGAGACGTAGTGAGCCTCCATGTTTAAGCGTGGTGATGTAAACAAAACTGCGGTGCTGGAGTTTTTGCTGATGATTTACGCATCCATACTTTCTCGTGGAAGTAGTAAGCCACCGTATTCAAACTCGGCTCTAGCATCGCCATTACGCCGCCGACAAATGCATCACCTGTTAGTAAGTAAACCACGGTAAAAGCGACGCTGAAGTGCACGGTCGCAAAGCTTGCGGTTTTTAATTTGGTCATCCACTGACGAGCTTTAAGTGCTGGGACTTTTGTCCATGCCTTTTCATGAAAGTAGAAGGCTACGGTGTTCACTGAAGGCTCAATCATGGCAATTAAACTACCAATTAAAATGTCGCCTGTGAGTACGTAAGCGACACTAAATGCGATAGTAAAATGCAGTGCTGCGAAAGTTAGTGTCTTTTTCATGATAATTACTCAATCGTGTTTGTTTCGATGAGTTTATTATCGATAATAATTCTCATTAATGCTAATGGATGATGAGTATTGTTGCGATAGGGGAAAGCTATTGATGATGGTTTTTGGTGAAAGATATACAAAAAAGGTTGACCATGATGGCCAACCTTTGGATTCAAAGTGAGAAGTGTTAGTTCTTCTCTTTCACTGAGGCTTAAAGTGCAGCGATCGTTGTCTTCTGCTCTTCTAGCTTAGCTAGTGTCTCTTTGTAGCCTTCAAGCTTCTCACGTTCTTTAGCAACAACCGCTTCAGGTGCTTTCGCTACAAAGCCTTCGTTGCCCAGTTTGCCTTCGATACGCTTGATTTCGCCGTGCGTCTTCTTGATTTCGCCATCTAGACGAGCAAGCTCTGCATCTTTGTCGATCAAACCCGCCATTGGGATCATCAGCTCAGACTTACCAACCAGTGCCGTTGCACACGCTGGGGTTTCTTCGCCAGCTTCAAGCACGCGTACTGCTTCTAGCTTCGCTAGAGACATCAATACTTGTTTGCTTGCTTCTAGACGAGAGGCGTCTTTCTCATTCGCTGCTTTCAGCATAACGTCTAGAGGCTTGCCTGGGTTGATGTCGTACTCAGCACGTAGGTTGCGGATGCTAGTGATGAACGCTTTCACCCATTCGATGTCGTCTAGCGCTTCTTGGTGGAAGTTCGCTTCGTCAAACTGAGGCAGAGTTTGTAGCATGATTGTCTCGCCCTCGACACCTTCAACTAATGGCTTGATGCTTTGCCAAATCGTTTCTGTGATGTAAGGGATCACTGGGTGCGCTAGACGTAGAGTCTTCTCAAGAACCGTGATTAGTGTACGGCGAGTACCACGCTGTTGCGCTTCAGTACCTTTCCATAGAACGGGTTTAGTTAGCTCTAGGTACCAGTCACAGAATTGGTTCCAGATGAATTCGTAAAGCGTGTTAGATGCCATATCTAGACGGAAGTTGTCGATATGGTTGTTGAACGCTTTCGCTGCGAGCTCAAACTGAGACTCGATCCACTTGTCCGCTAGTGAGTACTCGATCTCACCACCGTTGAAGCCACAATCTTGTTCTTCTGTATTCATCATGACGTAACGGCTTGCGTTCCATAGTTTGTTACAGAAGTTACGGTAGCCTTCAAGACGCTTCATATCCCAGTTGATATCGCGACCTGTTGATGCCATTGCAGCAAGCGTGAAACGTAGTGCGTCAGTACCGTATGCTTCGATACCGTTTTCAAACGTCTTACGTGTGTTCTTCTCGATCTTCTTCGCTAGCTGAGGCTGCATCATGTTGCCACAACGCTTCTCTACTAGAGACTCTAGGTCGATACCATCGATCATGTCGATTGGGTCAAGAACGTTACCTTTTGACTTCGACATCTTGTCGCCGTTTTCATCACGGATTAGACCAGTAACGTAAACTGTCTTAAATGGTACTTGTGGCTTGCCATTTTCGTCTTTCACGAAGTGCATGGTCATCATGATCATGCGGGCAACCCAGAAGAAGATGATGTCGAAACCAGTTACTAGAACGTCTGAAGGGTGGAATACTTTCAGATCGTCAGTTTGCTCTGGCCAACCTTGAGTACCGAACGTCCATAGCGCAGAAGAGAACCATGTATCCAGTACGTCTTCGTCTTGGTGCAGCTCAATTACTGACTCTAGGTTGTTGTTCTTGCGAACTTCTTCTTCAGTGCGACCTACGTAAACATTACCTTGGTTGTCGTACCAAGCTGGGATGCGGTGACCCCACCATAGCTGACGAGAGATACACCAGTCTTGAACGTCACGCATCCAAGAGAAGTACATGTTTTCGTATTGCTTAGGAACGAATTGGATGTCGCCGTTTTCTACTGCTTCAACCGCTGTTTTCGCTAGAGGCGCAGTACGTACGTACCATTGGTCAGTTAGCATTGGTTCGATAACCACGCCACCACGGTCGCCGTAAGGAACTTGTAGATCGTGATCTTTCACTTCTTCAAGTAGACCTAGCTCGTCGAATTCAGCAACGATAGCTTTACGCGCGGCAAAACGCTCCATACCGTGGTATTTAGCTGGTAGCTCAGTGCTGTAAGCGTCGCTTGCTTCGCCGTTAGTGTTGAATACTTCTGCTGCGTCGCGGATGTTCGCGTCGAAAGTCAGAATGTTGATCATTGGTAGCTGGTGGCGCTTACCAACTTCGTAGTCGTTGAAGTCGTGCGCAGGTGTGATTTTCACACAGCCAGTACCTTTTTCCATATCGGCGTGCTCATCGCCCACGATTGGGATGCGACGATCAACGATAGGAAGGATGATTTCTTTACCGATAAGATCTTTGTAACGTGGATCTTCTGGGTTAACTGCAACACCCGTATCGCCTAGCATGGTCTCTGGACGAGTCGTTGCAACAACGATGTAGTCTTTGCCATCCGCTGTTTTAGCACCATCTGCTAGTGGGTAGCGGAAGTGCCACATGTGGCCTTTAGTGTCTTTGTTCTCTACTTCTAGATCTGAGATCGCTGTGTGTAGCTTTGGATCCCAGTTAACTAGACGCTTACCGCGGTAGATTAGATCGTCTTCGTATAGACGTACGAAAACTTCTTGAACGGCGTTAGATAGACCATCGTCCATCGTAAAGCGCTCACGGTCCCAGTCTACTGATGCGCCAAGACGACGAAGCTGTTTAGTGATAGTGCCGCCAGATTCGCCTTTCCATTCCCAGATTTTGTCGATGAAAGCTTCACGACCGTAATCGTGTTTTGTTTTGCCTTCTTCTGCAGCGATCTTACGCTCAACAACCATCTGAGTTGCGATACCAGCGTGGTCAGTACCTACTTGCCAAAGGGTGTTTTTACCCTTCATACGTTCACAACGGATAAGCGTATCCATGATCGTATCTTGGAACGCGTGGCCCATGTGTAGGCTACCAGTGACGTTCGGTGGCGGGATCATGATGCTGTATGATTCTTTAGTAGTGTCACCGTGTGGCTTAAAGTAGCCTTTCTCTTCCCAAGTCTGATACAGAGCTTGTTCGATTGAAGTTGGGTTGTATGTCTTTTCCATAGCGCTCTTTTAATGGATACGTTGATGGTTGAATCTTAGTCAATCTTTATAAGTGAGGGATCTTAACAAGATCGCCTTAACTATAAGGATTGACCGTTAAGGATATTGAATTTCGATCGTTTGCAGCTGGTAACCTGCTTGACGGTAAATTTTATATCTTTCTCTTGCGAGTTGTTTAGCTTTTTCTTCGCAGGGCACGAAGTCTACCACTTGAGCAAACTTGTTCGCAAAGGTTGTCTCATTTTCCGCCAAATTAATTACCAATTGACGATTCCAAGACGGCTTTACACCGTTATGGCCGATCTCAATATTGGTGGCGTATTTCGGTCCCTCGCCTACTAGGTTATGTGCCATGAACTTGTCTGCATCAACTTGCCAAAAGGCTTCAGCGAGCTGCTCGGCGTGTGGTTTGTCTTGGCAGTTTAAATACACTTTAGCGCCTTGGCGGGCAAAGTGCTGCGCCAAAAACACAATGTACTCTTCAAAGCCAGCCACCGTTGCTTGCGGGCTCTCTTCGTTAATGATGTAGAAGGTTGCAGTTTGCATCATTCTCTCACTTGCCTTGGGTCTCTTCCTAAGACCATCTTAAATCCCATTTTCATTTTAGAAAATTAGGATAATAAAAAAGGGCCTTGCGGCCCTTTTAGATTTTGTTCAGAAATTACTCTTCTGTCTCTTGGCCGCTGCGGTTCAAAAGGAATTGGACAAGCATTGAGACAGGACGGCCCGTTGAGCCTTTCGCTGCGCCTGATTTCCACGCAGTACCTGCGATATCGACGTGAGCCCAGTTGTACTTCTTCGCGAACTTAGATAAGAAGCAACCCGCAGTGATAGTACCAGCAGGGCGGCCACCAATGTTTGCCATATCCGCAAACGGGCTCTTCAGCTGCTCGTGGTACTCATCTGCCATTGGTAGACGCCATGCACGGTCACTCGCTTGCTCTGAAGCGTTAACTAGCTCATGAGAAAGAGGGTTGTGGTTAGAGATAACGCCACTGATGTGGTGACCTAGTGCGATAACACAAGCACCAGTTAGGGTTGCAACGTCAACCACGCAGTCTGGTTCGAAACGCTCTACGTAAGTCAGTGCGTCACAAAGAACAAGACGACCTTCTGCATCCGTGTTCAGAACTTCTACAGTTTGACCAGACATTGTCGTTAGGATGTCACCTGGACGGTAAGCATTGCTGCCAGGCATGTTTTCACAGCCTGCTAGAACACCAATAACGTTAATTGGTAGGTTTAGCTTCGCTAGCGCTTTCATTGTACCGAATACCGATGCCGCACCACACATGTCGTACTTCATCTCATCCATACCTTCGCCCGGTTTTAGAGAGATACCGCCTGAATCGAAGGTTAGACCTTTACCTACTAGCACAATCGGTTTTGCATCTGAGTCAGGGTTACCTTTGTACTCGATGATAGACATCATAGATTCGTTTTTAGAACCACGACCTACTGCTAGGTAAGAGGTCATACCCAGTTTTTCCATCTCTTGCTCACCAATGATTTTGGTGGTTACGGTTTCGTAATCGTCCGCTAGACGACGAGCTTGAGAAGCAAGGTAAGCTGGATTAGCTACGTTTGGCGGCATGTTGCCAAGGTCTTTTGAGGCTTTGACACCAGATGCGATAGCGAGACCATGAGTGATTGCTTTTTCACCCAAGTTTAATTCACGACGTGTTGGTACGTTGAAAACAAGCTTGCGCAGTGGGCGGCGAGTCTCAGGTTTAACGCTCTTGAATTGATTAAATGTGTATAGACCATCTTTAGTCGCTTCTACAGCCTGGCGTACTTTCCAGTATGTATCGCGACCCTTAACATGCAGTTCAGTTAGGAAACATACCGCTTCCATTGAGCCTGTCTCGTTAAGTGTGCTGATCGTCTTTTGAATGATTTCCTTGTACTGGCGCTCGCCAAGTTCACGCTCTTTGCCGCAACCGACAAGTAAAACGCGCTCTGACAAAACACCTGGTACTTGATGCAGTAGCAGCATCTGACCAGGTTTACCCTCTAGATCACCACGGCGAAGTAGTGAACTGATGTAACCGTCACTGATTTTATCAAGTTGTTCGGCTACTGGAGAAAGGCGACGTGGTTCAAACACACCAACAACGATACATGCGCTACGTTGTTTCTCTGGACTGCCACTTTTTACACTGAACTCCATGCGTACTCCTACATCCTGAAGACAAATTGCTCTAAATGTTAGATAATGATCGCTTACTTGTTGAATTTTAGCTCCAGGCTTACATGCAGAGCTGATTAAGCGACTAACATCTAGTTTATAATTTTTAAAAAAATAAATGGTTCAACGGGAAACTATAGTGATTCGACCAAAAAAACAAGTTTTGTATAGGTAATTTCAGCGTGATTATTGTTAGATATTTGATCCGCGAAACACTCAAGAGCCAATTTGCGATTTTTTTCGTACTTTTTTTGGTGTTTGTAAGCCAGAAATTCATAAGTGTTCTTGCTGATGCTTCTGATGGGGATATTCCTGCTGGATTGATTTTCTCGATTGTTGGTTTGAACATGCCAGCAATGGGTCTGTTAATGCTGCCTTTGAGTCTGTATATCGGCATATTGATCACGTTTGGTCGCCTGTATGCAGAGAGCGAAATTGTCGTGATGAACGCGACAGGTATTGGTAACAAATTCCTGGTACAAGCGGCCTTGTACTTAGCACTGATTACTTCTGCTGTGGCGGCTTTCAATGCATTGTGGTTATCGCCGTGGTCTCAAGACCGTGTAGAGCAACTTTATGAACAAGTGGCGGCAGAAAACAGCGTTGACTTGCTAAAGAAAGGGCAATTCCAAGGCACGCCAGATGGTTCATCGGTTGTGTTCATTGATGACATTAAAGACAATACATTGAGCAACGTTTTTGTCGCGCAGATGCGCCCGAGAGATTCAGTATTGCCGAGTGTGATGTTCTCGTCTTCTGGTGAAGTAAAAGAACTGTCGGACGGCCGTCAGGTCATCACCATGAAAGAAGGCACGCGTTATGAAGGTGTGCCTACTCGCGTTGAATATATGATCACAAAATTCGATGAATACGAAGGCGTTATCGGCCAGCGTGAGGTCAAAAAGAAAGGGCGAGATTGGGAAGCGTACCCAACGGTTGATTTGATTGGACACCCAGACCCAGAAGCGCAAGCAGAGCTGCAATGGCGAATTTCGTTATTTGTGTGTATTCCACTCTTAACGATGCTGGTTATTCCTTTGTCGGCGGTGAATCCGCGTCAGGGACGATTTGCCAAAATGGGGCCCGCGATTCTTATTTATCTAGCGTATTTCCTGGCGATCAGTGCAACAAAATCTGCATTAGAAGATGGTGACATTCCGGCGGCAATCGGCATGTGGCCTATTAATGCGATGTTACTGATTGTCGCAATCATGGCCAATATGATGGACAGCGTTGCTGCTCGACGAATAAAAGACAAATTCCGTAAGAAGAGGCTCGCGTAAGCTGTGTTCAAAATCTTAGACCTTTACATCGGTAGAACCATCATCTCTACCACTGCCTTGGTTTTAGCGACGTTTGTTGGCTTATCGGGCATCATCAAATACGTAGAACAGTTACGTAAAGTAGGGCGAGGCGTGTATGACCTCACTCATGCGTTGTACTTTGTGTTGCTCAGTGTGCCGCGTGATATCGAAATGTTCTTCCCAATGGCGGCATTACTCGGTGCCCTGATTGGTTTGGGTATGTTGGCGTCAAGCTCTGAGCTGGTGGTGATGCAAGCTGCTGGTTTCTCAAAGTTGGATATCGGGTTATCCGTGCTCAAAACGGCAGTGCCACTTATGCTTATCGTTATGACGTTAGGGCAATGGGGCGCTCCAGAAGCACAAAAAATGGCGCGTGACTTACGTGCGTTTGCGATATCGGGAGGTAGTATTGTCTCAGTTCGTTCTGGAGTTTGGGCTCGTGACGCAAACGACTTTATCTTTATAGGTAAAGTCGAAGACGACAAGCTTTATGCTTTAAATATGTGGCGTTTTGATGATGATAAGAATCTACAAAAAGTTATTTTCGCCGAAGAAGTCGACTATCAACAAGATAACAACTGGTTGATGCGCGACGTACAAATCACGGATATGAAAAATGAAAACGTGATTTCGAAGCAAGACATTGAACAGATGGAGTGGCATACGTCATTGGCTCCAGATAAGCTAGCTGTGGTGACGGTAAAGCCTGAAGAACTGTCACTGAGCGGTTTGTATGATTACGTGACCTATCTGAAAGCATCTGAGCAAGATGCGTCTCGCTATGAATTGGCGTTTTGGCGTAAGTTGACACAGCCGCTTTCAATTGCCGTGATGATGTTGATGGCGCTATCGTTTGTTTTCGGTCCACTCAGAAGTGTGACCATGGGGGCAAGGGTATTGTCGGGCGTGGTTGCCGGGTTTACTTTTTATATATCCAGTGAGTTCTTTGGCCCATTAAGCTTGGTATATGGCATATCCCCAGTGTTTGGTGCATTGGCTCCGAGTCTGGTGTTCTTAGCCATTGCGATTGCGCTGCTGAGAAGAAAGCTGTAGCTGAAGTATCACTGAATAAACCATGTTTCATCGGACTAAATGTAAAAGGAAGGCATTATGCCTTCCTTTTTTGTATTCCCGGATAAGTTAGTTTGCCTTAGGCAACACAACAACCTCTGTTTTTGCCCAAATGTCGTGGAAACCACGTTTCTTGGGATCAATCGGCACAGTCAGGTTTGCCAAACCAAAGCCAGATGTTGCAATGCGAATCAGGGCTTGAGTGACTGTAATCGGCGCACCGTCTTTGGCATTGCGAACTCGAAGTTTCCAAGCGCGCATCCCAAGTGTTTGCCCTGCTCGCGTCCAGAAGAAGACAAAGAAGTATATCCACACAACCGCAAGATACAGTGTAAATAGAGGGCTTAATACAGGGTGCTTTCCGAGCATATCAGCGGCATCTGCGTACTCGCCATAGCTCAACAGCCCTGCTGCATTTAGTGCAAATACAACGGCCATAACAATACCTGCGGCCATCATTTCAATTGCGATAATAATCAATGTGTCGTAAATCAACGCTGCAAGTCGACGAAAGAGACCAGCAGGTGGAAGAGTTGTAGACGTCGTCATTATTCCATCACTTACCTTAAAAATTGTGCGTCAGAATATAGATTCCCTCACCAAGAGAAAAGAGACCTAACGCACAGAGTCTTTAATTATGCATAAACGAAGTGACTTTTCTGCTGTGTGTTATGAACACATATCACGATGTACAAGGCCTTTCGGTAACCTATTTCAACTGAATTTTACTTGCCTAACCATTAGCTTTTTGGTCTGTAACTAGATTAGACAGATGAGAGAGTTGGTGTTTCTCATCTTCAGTATAATGCTGGCTCAAGGAGAGCTCTAAAGCTTTTTCTGATAGCTTGGTTGCAGGTGATAAAAACAACTTGGGGTGCATACTAGAAAGAGCCAGCAAGGCTTTTTGTAGGCGAATCTGTATTTGGAGTTGCGCTGCACCATCGTGCGCGATTGGCAAAAAGACATCATCAAATAAATCTTGGCAGCTTAATGCGGGCACAAATAGCCTAGAGTATCGAGTCTTGGTGGGAGGTTCGCTGAGTAACTCTCCCCACAATGAAAGGGCTCGTACAGAACGCCCAAGAACATCAATCGCGGTACCGTTATCATTCACGGCGGGGGAGAGAGCTCGTGAGGCGATCTCCGCCATGACGACTAATCCAAAACGAGGATCTTGATCATAGGAACGCTCCGTTCGAATCGTGAAGGCCGCAGTTATTTCGTTTTCGTCTGGCAACGCTCCACAAACCCAAGCCAATGGTTGACTCACATACACAAAACTTCCTGGTTGTCGTTCAAGATAGATGGTGCATTGGTTTGCTTCAGCAATACTATCGAGATGATGCATATCAACATGCTGTAAGTAGCCAATTTCTTGGCTGAAAATAGGCTTGCTTCCTCTGGGTTTATGTTCTGGATGGCTCCATGGGTGAGCGCCTAGCCAGCGTTCCCGACCACGTTTTCTTATCGCATCTAACAAAGCTTGTTCCACGTAGGAGGTAGTTTCACTGACTCTCCCTAGTACGGAAAGGTGCTGAATCCAACGTAGCAAGGTGAGTATGATCATCACGATCACGGCGATGGTAACGATGAATAGGTAAATTTGTGCTTGTTGATGATAGGCGCCAATGCCTAGCGCGATAATGCCTACCAAACTAAATAGAAAAGAGCCAAGAAAGGTCGCCAAAGCATTTTGTGTTGTGCTGTCTTCCATCAACAGTTTTGTCGCTCGCGGCGTTACCCCTGCACTAGCGGCACTGTACGCTGAGACCATTATATTGAGCGAGAATGTGGTCACCGCAAGCATGGAAGTCGCGAGGATATTTAATATGTTGTTAAGCAAATCCTTACTGACGTTGATTGCAGGAGGCAGAGTAATGAACTGGTTTAAAACAATGGATATTAGGGCGGTGGCGACAGCAAGTAAGGCATAAAGTGACGTGCGAACCCACAGTTTGCGCGTCATTTGCTTCAGTAACCATTGCCATTTTGACCCAGTCATTCGTATGCTCCTATTAGGCTCTTACTCGAAAGTCGATAGAAAATTCAGAAAGTTATTCTTGCTTAAGCATAGGTTAAATCTTCCTCGTTCTACTTGGTATTTCATGCATCATGAGAGTAAGAAAGCCGCTTACTTCAAAGAATGGTGTTCTTGAGGTGTGAATTACCAAGATTCTGTTACCTTAATTGATAGATGCATTAAAAGTATGTGATTGATAAGAGGTAGCCATGATTGTAATTACAGGTGCAAGTAGCGGTTTAGGGGCAGAGCTGGCAAAGCGTTATGATGCGGAAGACAAAGAGACGTATATCATAGGAAGAAACACAGAAAAACTATCTGCATTAGCTAAACAACTCTCTCATAACGTCGGCTATCAAGCTTGCAACCTCTCACTGCATCAAGATGTGAAACACCTATTTGATGGGATGAAACAGCCGCCTGAAATGGTCATTCATAGTGCAGGAAGTGGTTATTTTGGCGAACTGGAAGAGCAGGAGCCGGAAGAGATTCAAAAACTGATTGATAATAACCTGAATTCTGCCATTCATGTATTAAGAGAGTTAGTAAAGCGTTACAAAGATCAATCGATAAAAGTGGTCATGGTTATGTCTACTGCTGCGCAACAGCCTAAAGCGCAAGAGTCTACGTATTGTGCTGTGAAGTGGGCTGTCAAAGGATTCATCGAGTCGGTTCGTTTGGAGTTAAAAGGAAAGCCAATGAAAATTATCGCGGTTTATCCTGGTGGAATGGATACGGAATTCTGGAAAACAAGCGGCAACACGATGGACACGAGTCACTTCATGCAAGCGGAAGATGCTGCCGAGATGCTCCATACGGCTTTGTCGAGCATTGGGAATGGTTATGTTTCTGATATTACAGTGAATAGAGTTTAAAAAAGAGTTACGTATACTCATTTTCATCTGGATCAGTAGTAGGAAATGGAGTGTACGTTTCTTATCAGTACAGCTTTGTCACACTTTGTGGCGAAATTATCAGCAAACGATAGTTATTTAAGGTATTTCTGCTTGCGCAGGTCAAAAGCTTCCGTATAATGCCAATCATCAAAGGGCAATAGCCCAAAGATGCCGGTGTGGTGAAATTGGTATACACGACGGATTCAAAATCCGTTGCCCTCGGGCGTGGCGGTTCAAGTCCGCCCACCGGTACCATAATTCATATGATAAAGCCTCGACGTAAGTCGGGGCTTTGTTGTACATAGGGTTTGTGAATTCAAATCCAGCGTGGCGTCAGGAATGCCAGGCCCAGTCAGTCCACTCTTTACTGCTTTCCATTTTTACTTTTCTAAAAATAAAAAAGCGCGAGGGATTACCTCGCGCAAGCTACTACATGATAATAGTAGGGAACAGCTTATAGAGCTGTGAACAAGGTGTTCTGTGAGTCAGGTGTCCAATCGGCTTGAGATACGTGTGGCACATTGACGAGATAACGTTTGCCAGAGTACGTCACAACATCTCCCTCTTTATATGAAACATTCACTTCCCAATTTGTTGCCGGATCAGCATTGGTCCAAAGGCTAGAGGTTGGGGAAGGTGCCCAGTCCTGCTGTGCGTTATGGCTGGTCACTGCTTGGTAAACGGTGCCTAAATGTAGGACGTAGTCGCCAGCGTTGTAGCTATGACCAACTTGCCAGTTTGGTGTGTAGTTATCCATCGTATCGAATACATAGCCAGCTTGTTTTGCTAGTCGGATAAATTCCGCTAATTTAGGTAAATTCTTGGTTGCACCCATTCCTCGCTTACCATCTTCAAACAAAAACTCATGCGTTAGAATAATGACCTTGTCTGCGTGGAGTGGTGTACCACATGGAAACTCTTGTGCTTTTGAGTTGATCGGGTTGATGGTGGTAGGAGCACAGTTGTTCAATGCTGCATCTACGTAACCTAGGAAAGGTTCTGCCTCTGTTAGACTGTTGGCTGGCATTGCTATCCCCCAGTTTTCAGGTGCCCAATCTACATCCCAACCATGTGTTTGATAGCCTTTATTAGCCAGAATGTTTTGTACCGCAATTGAGGCTTTCACACTGTTTGATGGGTCGTTGATATTACAAACGTAGCCTGGTTCCCAAGGTTTAAAGTCATCAGACGTTGCACATAATCCATCTGCTTTGAAGTCTTTAGTCACGCGCCAGCCGTTGGTGTAGGGCAGTCTAGCAAACTCTGTTGCCTTATAATTCGGGTAGCTTGTAATGTTAGGCAAATACTTCTCTAACACAGATAAGTTTTCCGTAAACATTGAGGCATCGTAAACAGGATCTTGGTACGAGTTAAGCTGGTGGTCGCCGGTAGCATTACATTCTGCTGCGCTATTAGGTCCAAACTCATCAACGCAGTTATGAACCATATGATCGTAACTATGGTTCGCGACAATATGACCAGTGTCTAATGCGAGCTTTAAGGCTTCTAGCGAACGGTCTTCATTCTCATCACCAATTCCGTCTAAGTGCCAAGCATTAAAGTAAAACGTCGCTTTGATATCTTCTTGGTTAAGTACTTGAATAACGTCAATAGATGCATTGATTGGTCCATCATCAAACGTTAGATAAATGGTGCCTTTAGAGTCGGTTTGAGCAAATGAGTATTGTGATAGTGCGGCACTTACAAGCGTTGCAATAGCCAATTTATTAAATTTCATTCTCTATTCCTTTTTAGAAATTAATAACGACGTTGTCAGTAGTAATATATTGATAATTTGAAACCTAATGTGGTGTCTTAATTTATTTCCTGACTTTTATCCTAGACCTAAATAATTACTAAAAAACAGGTCGTATTTTCTAAATTGGGATTGTGTTCACGAATAATGCAACCGGTTGCGCTTTTTTGTCTTGGTTATTTTTGCTACAGTTTTTGCAGGTTGAAATTTACACAACGGGAGTAAGGCTATGAAAAAGATCCTTTTATGCTGTAGCGCAGGGATGTCAACCAGTATGCTTGTTAAAAAAATGGAGCAAGCTGCTGAAAATAAAGGAATTGAGTGCAAAATTGACGCGATGTCAGTGAATGCATTTGAAGATGCAATTAAAGAGTACGATGTTTGTCTTCTCGGGCCTCAAGTACGTTTTCAGCTAGAAGAGCTAAGAAAAACGGCGCAAGAGCATGGTAAAAACATTGATGCGATTTCTCCTCAGCATTATGGAATGATGAAGGGAGAAGAAGTACTAGAGCAAGCATTAGAATTAATTAACTAAACCATAGTTTTAAATTAAAAAAAGATAACTGTACATCAAATATAAATATTTGATGCGGGATTCTTTTGCCTAAAATAAGGATGGATTCTATGAAGCTTTATGACGCAATTATAGGCGCAGTCGAAAAGCATATAGCCCCTATAGCAGCAAAAGTGGGGAATCAGCCCCATGTTCGAGCAATGAGAGACGGTTTTATAGTTGCAATGCCGTTTATTATTGTCGGTAGTTTCATTTTGATTTTTGCATTCCCACCATTTGCCGAAGACACGACCTTTACTTTTGGTCGAATTTGGCTCGATTTCGCCACCACACATTTTGATACCATAATGATGCCCTACAACATGTCGATGGGGATCATGACCATTTTTGTTTCGCTCGGCGTTGCTTATAGCTTAGCTAAGGCTTACAAGATGGATGGGATCACGAGTGCTGTATTGTCGCTGATGTCTTTTTTACTCATCGCGGCCCCAGCTAAAGATGGCGCGCTGTCTATGTCACACATGGGAGGAACCGGGATCTTCACCGCAGTGATGTGTGCATTCTTCTCGGTAGAGCTCTACCGTTTT
The DNA here is from genome assembly GCF_013048625.1 of Vibrio sp. 11-4(1). Classification (NCBI taxonomy): domain Bacteria; kingdom Pseudomonadati; phylum Pseudomonadota; class Gammaproteobacteria; order Vibrionales; family Vibrionaceae; genus Vibrio; species Vibrio sp. 11-4(1). The sequence goes on from NZ_VHSY01000012.1 coordinate 93,346, forward strand.
ATGAAAAAGCACAACATTACGATTCGCATGCCAGAGCAAGTTCCACCGGCGATTGCACGATCATTTGAAGTGCTGTTACCAGTCTTAGCGATATTCATTACCTTATACCCACTTAGCCTTTTCGTGCAAACCCAGTACGACATGCTGATTCCAGATGCGGTCATGGCTGTCTTTAAGCCTTTAATTAGTGCGTCTAACTCATTGCCTGCCATTATTGGCGCTCTATTGCTTTGCCAACTACTTTGGTTTGCGGGTATCCATGGTGCTGCAATTGTTGTGGGGCTGCTTTCTCCAATTTTCTTGACCAACATTGGTGCCAACATCGAAGCCTTTGTTGCAGGTGAACCGATTCCAAACGTATTTACTCAGCCTTTCTGGGATTTTTACATCTTTATCGGTGGCTCTGGTGCAACACTTGCTCTTGTTATGCTGATGTCATTTAGCCGTTCTGTTCACCTTAAGAGTATTGGTCGAATGAGTGCGGTGCCTGGCTTCTTCCAAATCAATGAACCTGTGATCTTCGGTAGCCCAGTTGTGATGAACCCGACCTTGTTTATCCCGTTCGTCTTCGCTCCAGTCATCAACGCTACGATTGCGTACTTTGCTGTGCATGTCGGCTTTGTGGGTATGGGTGTCGCTACAACGCCTTGGACAACACCAGCACTGATAGGTGCTTCGTGGGGTAGCGGTTGGACCTTTGCGCCAGTATTGCTCGTCATTGGTTTATTGATTCTTGATCTAATTATCTACTTCCCATTCTTCAAAATGTTTGAGAAGCAAATGTTGGAGCAAGAACTACCAACGACGAAAGAAACTAAAGATGAGGCGCAACCTTCAGGCGAAGGTGTTACTGCTTAACGGTGCTTAATGGGCCGCAATTACCGCGGCCCGATTTTCGGAGAGAAAATGATGGAACAAGAATTGGTTGTGATGGAGATCATCTGTAATGCTGGCGAAGCCAGAAGTTTGAGCTACGAGGCGTTGCGTTTATCTAGAGAACAAGATTTTGATGCGGCTGAGGAGAAGCTCTCTCAAGCAAGAGAGTGCATTAACAAAGCCCACTTAATTCAGACTCAGTTGATTGAGGAAGATCAGGGGGAAGGGAAAGTCCCGATGACGTTAGTGATGGTACATGCTCAAGATCACTTAATGACCACGATTTTGGCTCAAGAAATGGCTGTAGAAATCGTTGCACTGAACAAAAAAATCTCGAACAAATAAGGGGAGAAAAATGTCTAGAGAGGCGATCAAACTTGCCATTATTGGCGGTGGTAGTAGCTATACCCCTGAATTGGTTGAAGGGGTTATTAAGCGCTTAGAATATTTACCCGTTAAGAAGATTCATTTTGTGGACATTGAGTCAGGAGCTGAGAAGCTTGAGATTATCAAAGGTCTAGCGCAGCGAATGGTTGATAAAGCTGGTGCAAAGATTGAGATAAAAGCAGACTTTGATCGTCGTGCTGCGATAAAAGATGCGGACTTTGTGATGACGCAGTTCCGTGTGGGTGGCCTTGCTGCTCGTGCTAATGACGAGCGAATTCCAATTAAATACGACGTCATTGGCCAAGAAACAACAGGCCCTGGTGGGTTTGCTAAAGCACTGCGAACCATCCCGGTTATTCTTGATATATGTAAAGATATTGAAGAGTTGGCACCCAATGCATGGATGCTCAACTTCACCAACCCTGCGGGTTTGGTCTCTGAAGCCGTCAGTAAGTACACCAAAGTAAAGAGTATTGGTTTATGTAATGTGCCGGTTTCGATGGAAATGATGATCGCAGAAATGATGGAGTGCGAGCCAAAAGAGCTACAACTTGAGTTTGCCGGATTAAACCATCTCGTTTGGGTGCACAAAGCATGGCTCAATGGAGAAGATATTACTCAAACAGTATTAGAGAAAGTCGGTGATGGTGCTAACTTCAGCATGAAGAACATCTGGGAAGAACCGTGGGATCCCGCATTTCTAAAAGCGCTGGGGGCGATACCATGTCCTTACCATCGTTATTTCTATCAAACCGATGCTATGCTCGCTGAAGAGAAACAAAGCGCGGGTGAAAAGGGCACTCGTGCTGAGCAGGTAATGGAAACAGAAAATGCGCTATTCAAGCTCTATCAAGATCCTAATCTCGATCATAAGCCGAAAGAGTTAGAAGAGCGGGGTGGGGCTTATTATTCAGATGCATCACTAAACTTGGTTGATTCAATTTATAACAATCGTAATAGTATTCATGTTGTTAACGTCTTAAATAACGGAGCGATTAACGGCCTCCCTGACGATGCTGTGATTGAGTGTAGCGCGGTGATTGGTAGTTGGGGCGCGAAACCTCTTGCGGTTGGTGAGCTGTCAAACAATATCAAAGGACTACTCTATCAAGTCAAAGCATATGAACAGTTGACAATAGACGCTGCTGTTGAAGGTAATTATGACAAAGCGCTCATGGCACTAACCAACAACCCATTGGTGCCTGACATTGGCCGTGCCAAGTCAATTCTGGATGATATTCTGGCGGTGAACGCTCCGTATTTACCTCAATTTAAACTAACGACGTTGTAGTACTAAGGAAGCACGCCAATGAAAGTCATTTTTAATGCTGATGATTTTGGTTTAACGATAGGTGTAAATAACGGCATCGTAAAAGCTCATCAGCAAGGTGTTGTTCATTCAACCACCATGATGGTCGGTATGGATGCTGAGAAACATGCTTTAGAGTTGGCTCGCCATAATCCAGACTTGAGAATTGGCGTTCATCTTAGGTTTACAGCGGGAGTGCCTCTAACTGGGCACCCTAATTTGACCAACGGTCGAGCGCATTTTATCAAATACGACGAACTGTGGGGTAAGCAGGACTTCGAAACTCAGGTCATTTATGACGAAGCAAAAGCTCAGGTGGAACATTTTTTATCGCTTGGGTTAGAGCTAAGCCACTTAGATAGCCATCATCACGCGCATACTCACCCTCAAATTTTGCCCGTTATTAAAGAGGTAGCGAGTGAATACCGAGTGCCACTGCGGGGCACTGGCTTGTGTCAAGAATCGATGACAACAAGGTATGTCTTTACTGATGAGTTTTACGATCAAAAAGTAAGTTTGGATGGTTTGATGGCGCATTTATTGAGTCTAAAGACAGACTATGATTTGGTTGAGGTGATGTGCCACCCGGCAGAGGCCGATCAAGCGCTGATTTTAAAGAGTGGTTATGCGCTTCAGCGAGAGCTAGAGTTACAAGTTCTTACCTCTCCCATTTTAAAAGAACAGTTAGCTCAACATGGTATAGCTGTCACGGATTACTCTGAGCTCGTTTCTACCAATCAAATGGTCGGTGTATGATTAAAGGCTGCCAGCTTCGCCCCCCTATAAGCACCTTACGAATTGCTGGCAGCCGTTCTACACAAACGGATATTTAATAACAATTGCAGTTGGACCCAATAGCATTATGGCAAGGATTAAAGATGTCGCCGAACTCGCCGGTGTAAATCGCTCTACCGTTTCTCGAATCATTAATGGGGAGGGGAAGTTTCGCGAAGAAACTCGAAAAAAAGTAGAGCAAGCTATGGCGCAACTGAATTATCGCCCGAGTGCGATTGCTCGTTCACTCGCAACCTCATCCAGTAATATGGTTGGCTTATTGGTGACTTACTATACGGGGGGCTTCTTTGGAGAGATGATGGAGCAGGTTCAGACTGAGCTGGATATTCATAAAAAGTTTCTGATTACCGCTCAAGGACATCATTCTGCAGAAGGTGAAAAGGAAGCCATTCAGCGTTTTAATGATCTGCGTTGTGATGGCTATGTCCTCCATAGTCGTTATTTGTCAGATGATGATTTACGTGAATTAGCAAAACAGCCTACGCCTTTCGTTCTTCTGGATCGCTATGTTGAAGGAATAGAAGAGCGTTGCGTTACTTTTAATCATCATCATGCAAGCCGTATTGCCGTCGAGCATCTTTTAGCTGGTGGTCATAGAAAAATCGCCTGTATTACCGGTCCATCCCAACGTCATAATAGTTTATTAAGAAAGCTTGGGTACGTTGATGCGATGAAGGACGCAGGTATCGATATTGACGAAAGCTGGTGTGAAGAAGGGAATTATGGTCGGCAAAGTGGTTATGATGCAATGGCTGCAATTTTACAACGACACCCTGAAGTTACTGCAGTCTTTTCTTGCAGTGAGGAAATGACGGTCGGTGCAATGCAGTACTTACACGAGCACAATATTTCAGTACCGGAGCAAATCTCTTTAACTAGCTTTGACAGTGTCGACCTTTGTGAAAGCCTTTATCCTACAGTGTCGGCAGTGCACTTTCCTATCAGTGATATGGCCCGTGTAGCGGTACAAACATTAATGGGATTAGTCAAAGGTCAAGAAATAATAGATAAGCCAACGTTCGAGGCTCAGCTTAAAATACGCAAAGCAGATCGAACCTTAAAGTAGCTTGCTTTTGCTCATTAAATGAGTAATTAGAAATGACCATCTGATGTTTTGATACTTACTGATGAATTTATTCACAAAATTTACTAGTATTCTAACTCTCTTAGGCAACGTAAATCAGTAGTGAATAAGTGGCAGCCATTAAACTTACGGTCGATCGTATTCAACCCGGATTACATATCCGTCTTCCGCTAAAGTGGAACGATCACCCTTTTCTACTCAATAGTTTTAAGATTAAAGATCAAGAACAAGTCGAGATGATCCGTCACCTCGGTGTAAAGTTCGTTTACTTTAATCCAGAGCAAAGTGATGCCGCACCACTTCCAGTCGACCAGATACAAGCTGATAGAGTAACGAATGAAGCGTCGCTAGATCATGAAACTCAAAAACTTTGGCAAGAAAAACAAAACCGCATAGAAAAGTTAAGTGCGTATCGTCGACGCGTTATTCAGTGCGAAAAAGAGTTTGAGCGCTCTCTTGCGCGTATGCGCTCAGTCATGACGAAAATTCGCAATCGTCCAACAGCTGCCGTTGATGAAGCAAAGCTTCTTATTGAAGATATCGTCGAGAAGTTAATGTGTGATGATAATGTCACTCTACATCTGATGAACGGTAAAAATGAGTTTGAAGATATTTATTTCCATTCGTTGAACGTTGCTGTTATCGCCATGATGATTGGCCGTGCTAACGGGTACTCAGCTGCGCAGTTGAAAGAGCTTTCATTTTCAGCGCTATTCCACGATATCGGTAAAATAAAAATTCCTACCGCAATATTAAGAAAGCAAGCACCGCTGACGGAACCAGAAATTAACTACTTAAAGTTGCACACCAAATATGGAGTAGACCTTGCGAGTCAAATAGAAGGTTTTCCCGAGGTTGCGAGAGTTGTGATTGCACAGCACCATGAACTAAGAGATGGGTCTGGCTATCCCAAAGGTCTGAAAGGAGATGAGATCAACGAGTTTGCTCAAATTATTGCTGTAGCTAACGCATTTGATAACTTGTGTCATACACCTATAGTCTCAGAGCAAAAAATTCCTTATACCGCACTCTCTCATTTATATAAGAACTGTAAGCACCTATATAAAGAAGAAAACCTGAATATCCTGATTAAGTTTATGGGCGTGTTTCCTCCAGGCACTGTGGTTCAGCTTTCCAATAATATGGTGGGCTTGGTTATCTCAGTGAATGCATCGCATCTATTATTCCCAAATGTATTGGTTTACGACCCATCAGTGCCAAGGACGCAGGCGCCAATCATTGATCTTGCATCAAAGGATATAAAGATAGTTAACGCGGTTCATCCGTCTAAATTGCCGGAGAAAATCAAAGAGTATCTTAATCCGCGTTCACGCATTTCTTACTTCTTCGATAGTGATGAGTAGTTATCCACATATTTTTGTGGGTAAGCTGTAGAAATCTTGAGTGTTATTTTGGGGTAATTTTTAGGTTGGATGGAAAGTATCCACTTGGCATGCTTTTTTAGAAAAAATGTATTTTTAGTCTTGCCAAAGAAAATCTTCTCCCTATAATGCGCATCCATCGACACGGCAGACGCCACAAGGCTTCAGCAGGGTCGGAGAGGTAAAAAGCTTCTACGAAAAATTAGTTGAAAAAAGTGTTTGACACTAACAACCAAATCGCTAGAATTCACCTCCGCTTTGAGAGAAAACTTATCGAAAAGCAAGCTCTTTAACAATATAGACCTATCAATCTGTGTGGGCACTCGTTGATGATAATCCAATTAGAAATTTCTCTAAATAAAGAGGGGTTTCAAATTAGGTTTCAATGAAACGAAGTGACCATTGAATCTTCGGATTCAGCACAGTCAATTCAAACATTACTTTATGTAATGTTCAGTATTCATTGAGCCGAACAAAATCTTAAATTGAAGAGTTT
>NZ_VHSY01000013.1:0-88730 GCF_013048625.1 Vibrio sp. 11-4(1)
TGCAGTGCTCTTTAGGGACGGGCGCGTCCTTGAAGATTCAGAACCGCTGCCCGCCGGGTTCAGGTCAGGGTACTTAACCAACTCTGGTAAAGAGGGCGCAGTTTTCGATATCAACTTTCGTCAAGCTCAGGGCATTACCCTTTAATAAGTGGCGCGTCCTGGAGGATTCGAACCTCCGACCGCCTGGTTCGTAGCCAGGTACTCTATCCAGCTGAGCTAAGGACGCGCAGTTTTTGATATCAACTTTCGTCAACATCAGGGCATTACCCTTTAATAAGTGGCGCGTCCTGGAGGATTCGAACCTCCGACCGCCTGGTTCGTAGCCAGGTACTCTATCCAGCTGAGCTAAGGACGCGCAGTTTTCGATATCAACTTTCGTCAATACCAGGGCAATACCCTTTAATAAGTGGCGCGTCCTGGAGGATTCGAACCTCCGACCGCCTGGTTCGTAGCCAGGTACTCTATCCAGCTGAGCTAAGGACGCGCAATAATCTTATTTTACTTTGTATAACCCGTTTATCAAACGAATTATTAAATAGTGGCGCGTCCTGGAGGATTCGAACCTCCGACCGCCTGGTTCGTAGCCAGGTACTCTATCCAGCTGAGCTAAGGACGCGCAGATCTTCTTGCTAGGAAGTTGTGAAGCAAATCACATTCATTTCTTACGAAACAAAAAAAAGGCCATCGGGCCAGTCAATGAATGGCGGTGAAGGAGGGATTCGAACCCTCGATACGGGATAAACCGTATACTCCCTTAGCAGGGGAGCGCCTTCAGCCTCTCGGCCACCTCACCGTTTTCATTGTTATATCTCAGAAGAGATATGGCGCGTCCTGGAGGATTCGAACCTCCGACCGCCTGGTTCGTAGCCAGGTACTCTATCCAGCTGAGCTAAGGACGCACTTTTTTGTTGATTTCTCAACGTTGCAAGAATGGCGGTGAGGGAGGGATTCGAACCCTCGATACGGGATAAACCGTATACTCCCTTAGCAGGGGAGCGCCTTCAGCCTCTCGGCCACCTCACCGTCTTGCGGAGGCACATATTACGTTTTACCGAAAATATGTCAAACACTTTCTTTGAAAAAATCCACGAAACTGACTTAACCGTTGCTGATTTAATCAAAGTGACTATTAAACGAACTTTACCACTCTATTATGATGAAAAAAAGAGAGTCTTCTCTGAAAAAAAGACATTTATTTTCAAACAACTTCCTGGTGTTCGATTCAACAATATTGACGGATTCACAGCCACAGTCAACACAATGGTTTCCGCAAATCTTCAAAAACATTAAAGACTAAAAAGGCCAACCCTTCGGTTAGCCTTTTTCATTCAAACTAAGCTCTGTAAACAGGAGCGACTTAGTAGTTACCTGAAGCAACGTTGCCATTGCCTTTTTCAGCTTGAATGCGCATGTAGATTTCTTCACGGTGAACTGAAACCTCTTTCGGAGCGTTAACGCCGATACGTACTTGGTTACCTTTCACACCTAGTACAGTTACAGTCACTTCATCACCAATCATCAGTGTTTCGCCTACGCGGCGAGTCAAAATTAGCATTCTTTGCTCCTTGAGTAATCTCTAAATTTTCTTGCTACAAAGCTATTATCCAACAAAAGTTATATTTTCGTAAACTACCTTGTTAGCGAAAATCAGCCTAAAAAGGCATGTTTTTGTTGAATGTTTAATGCTTCACTAGATGTAATGTAAGCATCATGCAGAATGTTTGCTGCTGTATCCACACATTCGGGTGCTAAAACTAGCATCATAGTGAGTGCATTCGTTGCGCTGAAATTGATCTCAATATCTCGCTTTGCCAACAAATCGCATGCGTGCTCTACCATTCCATTGGCCTCAAGCCCCACTGCGGTCAACAGGCTTACCACTTCACTATTACGGATTTTGTCGCTGAACACCAGATCGAACTTGGCACATGCATCTTGTTTTATCATGATACCTGCCCGTTCTGCTTCCTCGATCACATTCCAAATGTCTATACCCAGCATCTGACATTGTTTTGTAGCACTAGATAAATGTTCTTTATCGACTTCGATAATGGCAAGGTTACGTTGAATGGCTATACCAGAGACGGCTTGATTGCCTGACTCCCCCTTTACCAAACTGCCTTCATTAACATCAAATGTCGAAAGCACGCGTAGTGGCACATTATTCTTCCATGCAAATTGCACTGAAGGTAAATGTAATACTTTTGCGCCTCGGCTTGCCATCGCTTCCATTGAAGGAAAATCGATAACCGCCAATTTGCGCGCATTTTTCACTATACGTGGGTCACAAGTATAAATACCATCAACGTCGGTAAAGATTTGACACTCGTCAGCGCGCAATGCGCCCGCCAGTGCCACAGCGCTCGTATCTGAGCCACCTCGACCTAATGTGGTGATATCCCCGTTCTCATTCACACCTTGAAATCCCGCAACAATCACGATTTGGTCTTGCTCAAGCAATCCCATAATTGTCGTGGTATCAATGTGTTTAATCGTTGCGTCATTGTGTTGATTATCCGTCACAATATTCGCCTGTGCTCCGGTAAGCGAGCGCGCAGCATGACCCATTTTATTCAAAGTCATGGCTAACAGTGCCATTGACACTTGCTCACCAGCAGAGAGCAAAACATCAAGTTCTCGAGCTGTAGGTACGCTATCTATCTGTTTAGCGAGATCCATCAGTCTGTTTGTTTCGCCTGACATTGCAGACACGACAACAACAACTTGATTGCCATCATTTTTCGCCTTAATGATGTGTTCAGCGACTTGGTGGATTCTTTCAATTGAACCCACAGAGGTTCCGCCAAACTTTTGCACGATAAGGGGCTTTTTCACCAGTCTTCACCTTCCCAAGACCGAAGTCTCTTTAGAACTGCTTACATCTTAAATATTTCCTTTGAGAAAAATTATATAAGCAGTAGTTACAACAAAAACCAAGCAGCTTAAATGACTCGGTTAACTTTTGGTCAATTAAACCACTTGGTTGCTAAAAAAAATTACGCTCAATCAAAGAAACTTGATTGAGCGTAATTTTATTAGTTAAGAGCTTATAAACGCTCTTCTAGCCAAGGCTGAACTGTTTTGATTGCCTCTGGTAGTGCTGAAACATCAGTACCACCGGCTTGAGCCATGTCTGGACGACCACCGCCCTTACCACCGACTTGCTCTGCAACCATTTTAACCAGATCACCTGCTTTTACTTTACCAGTGAGATCTTTAGTCACACCAGCAATCAAGCCAACCTTGTCACCCGTTACGTTTGCAAGCAGTACAACACCAGAACCCATTTGATTCTTGATGTCATCAACCATGGTACGTAGGTTCTTGCTATCAGCACCTTCAAGGGCCGCAACTAGAACTTTTGTGCCATTTACTTCAACCGCTTTGCCCATGATGTTAGCGCTTTCTGCGGCTGCCATCTTATCTTTTAGCTTCTGCACTTCTTTTTCTAGTGCTTTTGCTTTCTGTGCAGACTCTGCCAGTTTCTCTTCGTACTTCGCGTTTTGAGCTTCAATAGCGTCTAATGCCGCCTCGCCTGTTACCGCTTCAATACGACGAATACCGGCTGCAATACCGCTTTCTGATGTGATTTTGAATAGACCAATATCACCCGTGCTTGATGCGTGAATACCACCACAAAGCTCAGTAGAGAAATCGCCCATAGATAGCACGCGAACTTCGTCATCGTACTTCTCACCAAACAATGCCATTGCGCCTTTCTTCTTAGCAGACTCAATATCCATCACGTTGGTTTCAATCGTGTGGTTACGACGGATTTGCGCGTTAACTAGGCGCTCAACTTCTTTCAACTCTGCTGCGGTTACGGCTTCTAGATGCGAGAAGTCGAAACGTAGGTTGTCTGCCTTCACCAATGAGCCTTTCTGCGTTACGTGCTCACCAAGAACTTGGCGTAGTGCTGCGTGTAGCAAGTGCGTCGCGGAGTGGTTAAGAGAGATAGCTGCGCGACGCTCTGCGTCAACGATGGTTGCCACTTCGTCACCTTTCGCTAGCACGCCTTCTGCCATTACACCGTGGTGTGCGATTGCGTTACCGAGTTTTTGAGTGTCTTCAACGCGGAATACACCAGACTCAGTACGGATTTCACCCGCGTCACCACACTGACCGCCTGACTCTGCGTAGAATGGCGTTTCACCAAGCACGATGATGGCTTTATCGCCTGCAGATAGTGAATCTACTTCGTTGCCTTCAACGAACATCGCTGCGACTGAACTAGAACCTTTAGTACCTGTGTAACCACAGAACTCTGTTTGCGTATCAACTTTGATTGCTGCGTTATAATCTGTACCGAATTGACCAGCTTCACGCGCACGTTGACGCTGCTCTTCCATCGCTTTTTCGAAACCCTCTTCGTCGATCGCGAACTCACGCTCACGTGCAACGTCGTTAGTGAGGTCTGCTGGGAAGCCGTAAGTATCGTAAAGCTTGAATACCGTTTCGCCGTCTAGCACTTTGCCATCTAGGTTATCTAATGCTTCGTTAAGAATTACCATACCGCGCTCAAGTGTACGACCGAAGTTTTCTTCTTCAATACGCAGTACTTTTTCAACCACTGCTTGTTGACGCTTCAGCTCTTCGCCTGCTGTACCCATCACTTCTGCTAATACGCCAACAAGCTTATAGAAGAATGCACCTTGTGCACCTAGCTTGTTACCATGACGTACGGCACGACGAATGATACGACGTAGTACGTAACCACGACCTTCGTTTGAAGGCATCACACCATCAACAATCAAGAATGAACATGAACGGATGTGGTCAGCAATAACGCGTAGCGATTGGTTCGATAGATCTTCATAACCAATGACTTCAGCTGCTGCTTTGATAAGAGTTTGGAATACATCGATTTCGTAGTTTGAGTGAACCCCTTGCATGATTGCAGAGATACGCTCGATACCCATACCAGTATCTACCGATGGTTTTGGTAGCGGTTCCATAGTGCCGTCTGCGTGACGGTTGAACTGCATGAATACGTTGTTCCAGATCTCGATGAAACGGTCACCATCTTCTTCAGGCGTGCCAGGACGACCACCCCAGATATGTTCACCGTGATCGTAGAAGATTTCAGTACATGGACCACAAGGACCAGTGTCGCCCATTTGCCAGAAGTTATCAGACTCGTAAGGCTTGCCACCTTCTTTGTCACCAATGCGCACGATACGATCAGCAGGCACGCCAACTTTTTTGTTCCAGATGTCGAATGCTTCGTCGTCGGTTTCGTAAACGGTTACCAATAGACGATCCGCAGGCAGTTTAAGAACTTCGGTTAGGAATTCCCAAGCAAATGAAATCGCATCTTCTTTGAAATAGTCGCCAAAGCTGAAGTTGCCTAGCATTTCAAAGAATGTGTGGTGACGAGCGGTAAAGCCAACATTTTCCAGGTCGTTGTGTTTACCACCAGCACGTACACAACGTTGAGCCGTAGTCGCTCGAGTATAGGCTCGTTTTTCTAAGCCTAAGAAACAATCTTTAAATTGGTTCATACCTGCGTTTGTGAACAGCAGGGTTGGGTCGTTATGTGGAACTAACGATGAACTTTCTACGATTTGGTGTCCTTTGCTTTCAAAGAACTTGAGGAACGCGTTACGAACCTCGTCAGTGCTCATGTACATGCAGCTCTTCCTGAAAATAGTCGAGTTAGAATTTTGCCGTATTGTAGATCATGCAAACAGCTGAGACTAGTTTTCTTGAGGAAAAGAGGGAGTAGAAGAAAAAATTTGAAGCAAAACAAAAATCAGCGCAATTGGATCAACGCTAATCTTGGTCTTCAAAGGCAAGCGCATAGCTAATTTGGTCGAAACTGTAGCCTCGGTATTGTAGAAAACGGACTTGTTTCGCGTATTCTTTTTGGTCCTTGGCTTTGACACCTTTGAATTTCTTTTCTGCCGCCTGCTTAGCAAGTTCAAACCAGTCTTGCGGTTCTTCAGCCATGGCTTGCTCAATCACCGATTCCGCAACACGTTTCTGGTTTAACTCTTGGCGAATTCGACGCTCTCCATGTCCTTTGTATACATGCTGCCGAATTTGGCTCTTCGCATAACGTAAATCATCTAAATAGTTATGGTCTAAGCAAAAATTAATCGCGATTTCGATGTCTGATGCTTCATAGCCTTTCATCGACAGTTTTTGGTACAGCTCATACTGACCATGATCGCGACGGCTAAGCAGTTGGATAGCCGCCTCTTTGCTCGATAATGTTGGTGTCTGGCGCTTTTGGTACATGGTGATCCTAAAAGTATTTTTGCTGTACAGACTCTCAATGGCCTTTGTGATGATTCGATTTTTGATGTCAATAGATACAACAAAGCCCCGCATTGCAGGGCTTTATCACTTTTTAATCTGTGAAGGGATTAAAACTCTTCAGCTTGCTCAGGCGCCTCGCCTGCTTCAGGAGCTTCCGCAAGGGCTGGCGCTAACAACATTTCACGCAATTTAGTATCGATGGTTTTAGCCACTTCAGGATGCTCACGTAGGTAGTTGCACGCGTTCGCTTTACCTTGACCAATCTTATCGCCTTGGTAGCTGTACCAAGCACCAGCTTTTTCAACCAGTTTGTGCTTCACGCCTAGATCTACTAGTTCACCTTCGCGGTTAAAGCCTTGGCCGTACATGATTTGCGTATTGGCTTCTTTAAACGGTGCAGCAATCTTGTTCTTAACCACTTTGATGCGCGTTTCGTTACCAACGACTTCGTCACCTTCTTTGATTGCGCCAGTACGACGAATATCAAGACGAACAGAAGCGTAGAATTTAAGTGCGTTACCACCCGTGGTCGTTTCTGGGTTACCGAACATCACACCAATCTTCATACGGATTTGGTTGATGAAGATACACATACAGTTAGACTGTTTTAGGTTACCTGTTAGCTTACGCATCGCTTGAGAAAGCATACGTGCTTGCAAACCCATGTGGCTGTCGCCCATTTCGCCTTCAATTTCTGCTTTTGGTGTTAGCGCCGCAACTGAGTCAACAACCATTACGTCGATAGCGCCAGAGCGAGCTAGTGCATCACAAATCTCTAGTGCTTGCTCACCAGTGTCTGGCTGAGAAACCAAGAGCGCATCGATATCAACACCAAGTTTCTTCGCGTAGACAGGATCCAGAGCGTGCTCTGCATCGATAAACGCACAAGTTTTACCTTCACGTTGCGCAGCAGCGATAAGCTCAAGCGTTAGTGTTGTTTTACCTGAAGATTCTGGACCGTAGACTTCTACGATACGACCCATTGGCAGACCACCTGCACCCAAAGCGATATCAAGAGAAAGAGAGCCTGTTGAGATGGTTTCTACGTCCATTGCTCGGTTATCACCAAGGCGCATGATAGAGCCTTTACCGAATTGCTTTTCAATTTGACCTAGCGCAGCGGCGAGCGCTTTCTGTTTGTTCTCGTCCATTACTTTCTCCGATTTATTCATCTTCTTTGGGCGACGAATAGTAATTCATTTTTCTTAAGCAGCTAACCTGCTCAGCAATGAAAGTCATTATACTGTTGATTCATACAGTGTCTATACCTGTATAGAAAAAATTTAGTTCACTGCTTCTAAGGATTTGCTCTAGCCCTTATCAATTCTGGGCTAAGACGGTGTAAGAAACTCTAAATTAAATGTTGATGCAATCGAGTCAATGCATGCATCACCGCTTGTTGACGAACTTCCGCCCTGTCACCAGAAAAATGCATGGTCTCAACAAAGAGCCAGTCGTGCTTATCCGCAAAAGCAAAGCAGACGGTTCCAACCGGCTTTTCATCACTGCCTCCTCCCGGCCCAGCAACACCACTGATGGAAACCCCAATAGTGGCATTCGAGTGTTGAAGCGCACCTTGCACCATTTCAATCACAACGGGCTCACTCACGGCACCATGTTCCTCTAAGGTTTCCACTCTCACACCCAGCATTTCCATTTTGGCTTCGTTGCTGTAAGTGACAAAAGCTCTATCTAACCAACCTGAGCTGCCTGCAATATCTGTAATAGCGGTCGCAACACCGCCACCCGTGCACGATTCTGCCGTCGTTAAAACATGACCATACTTTGCCAATAATGCGCCTAAATCTGCGCTCAATTTTGTTGTTTTTTCCATAGCCAAAATGCCCTTTGTCTCTTTTTACTTGATAGGGATTCACGTATCCTAAGCCGCTACGGAAATAAACAAAAGAATTTACCTGTGAAAGCTGAACAAAAACACACTCCGATGATGCAGCAATACCTCAAGCTAAAAGCTGAGAACCCTGAGATTTTGCTGTTCTACCGCATGGGCGATTTCTACGAACTCTTTTACGATGATGCAAAGCGAGCGTCCCAACTGCTTGATATTTCGCTAACTAAGCGCGGTTCGTCAGCTGGAGAGCCTATTCCTATGGCGGGAGTGCCATTTCACGCAGTAGAAGGCTATCTAGCAAAACTTGTTCAGCTTGGTGAATCAGTCGCAATCTGCGAACAAATTGGCGATCCAGCCACCAGCAAAGGTCCGGTAGAACGTAAAGTTGTGCGTATCGTGACACCAGGCACTGTTACTGATGAAGCATTACTTTCTGAGCGTGTCGATAACTTAATCGCAGCAATTTACCATCACAACGGTAAGTTCGGTTATGCGACGCTGGATGTCACTTCTGGTCGCTTCCAACTGACAGAACCAGAAACCGAAGAAGCGATGACAGCCGAGCTTCAGCGTACCGCACCACGTGAGCTACTATTCCCAGAAGATTTTGAACCTGTACATTTAATGGCGAGCCGCAACGGTAACCGTCGTCGCCCAGTATGGGAGTTTGAGCTTGATACGGCTAAGCAACAACTCAATCAACAGTTTGGCACCAAAGATCTGGTTGGTTTTGGTGTAGAACATGCGTCCTTAGGGTTATGTGCTGCTGGTTGTTTGATCCAGTATGTGAAAGATACACAACGTACGGCTTTACCTCATATTCGCTCTTTAACGTTTGATCATCAGGACCAATCCGTCATCCTTGATGCCGCTACCCGACGCAACCTGGAAATTACTCAAAATCTAGCAGGCGGAACCGATAACACGCTAGCTGAGGTACTCGACCATTGCGCGACGCCGATGGGTAGCCGAATGCTGAAGCGTTGGTTACATCAGCCTATGCGTTGCATTGAAACGTTAAACAATCGTCTTGATGCGATTGGTGAGATTAAAGAACAAGCGCTGTTTGCCGATCTTCAACCAACGTTAAAACAAATTGGTGATATTGAACGTATCTTAGCACGCCTTGCACTACGCTCTGCTCGCCCTCGCGATATGGCTAGACTTCGCAATGCCATGCAGCAGCTACCAGAGCTAGAATCTGTCACCGCTTCTTTGACCCATCCATATCTAGCAAAACTGGCACAATACGCAGCTCCGATTGACGAAGTATGCGATCTGTTAGAGCGTGCAATTAAAGAAAATC
Source organism: Vibrio sp. 11-4(1) (assembly GCF_013048625.1). NCBI lineage: Bacteria > Pseudomonadati > Pseudomonadota > Gammaproteobacteria > Vibrionales > Vibrionaceae > Vibrio > Vibrio sp. 11-4(1). The sequence continues at coordinate 9,420 of NZ_VHSY01000013.1, forward strand.
CGCCAGTTGTTATTCGTGATGGTGGTGTGATCGCTGAAGGCTATAATGCCGAGCTCGATGAATGGCGCAAATTAGCAGACGGTGCAACAGAATACCTTGAGCAGCTTGAGCGAGATGAGCGTGAACGACACGGCATCGATACGCTTAAAGTCGGCTACAACAACGTACATGGCTTCTTTATTCAAGTGAGCCGTGGCCAGAGCCATTTGGTTCCACCGCACTATGTACGTCGCCAAACACTAAAAAATGCCGAACGCTATATCATCCCAGAGCTCAAAGAGCACGAAGACAAAGTACTTAACTCGAAATCGAAAGCGCTGGCACTTGAAAAGCAGCTGTGGGAAGAACTGTTTGATCTATTGATGCCAAATCTGGAGAAGCTGCAGAATTTAGCTTCTGCTCTGTCTCAGCTCGATGTACTACAAAACCTAGCAGAGCGTGCAGATTCGTTGGATTACTGCCGACCAACGCTTGTGAAAGACGCTGGCATTCACATTCAAGCGGGTCGTCACCCAGTCGTAGAGCAAGTAACAACAGAACCGTTCATCGCGAACCCAATTGAGCTTAACCCAGCTCGTAAGATGTTGATCATCACCGGTCCAAACATGGGTGGTAAATCCACCTACATGCGTCAAACTGCGCTGATTGCATTGATGGCGCATATCGGCTCTTATGTACCTGCAGAATCTGCACAAATTGGTTCTTTAGATCGTATATTTACTCGTATTGGTGCGTCAGATGATCTTGCATCTGGTCGTTCAACCTTCATGGTAGAAATGACGGAAACCGCTAATATTCTGCACAATGCGACTAAAAACAGTTTAGTGCTAATGGATGAAATCGGTCGCGGTACCAGTACTTACGATGGCCTCTCTTTAGCTTGGGCAAGTGCGGAATGGCTCGCAACACAAATTGGTGCGATGACATTATTTGCAACTCACTACTTCGAATTGACAGAGTTGCCAAACCAACTGCCAAACTTAGCGAACGTTCACTTGGATGCCGTAGAGCATGGAGACAGCATTGCCTTTATGCACGCAGTTCAAGAAGGTGCGGCAAGTAAGTCTTACGGCCTAGCTGTTGCGGGCTTAGCTGGTGTACCAAAAACGGTTATCAAAAATGCGCGTAACAAGCTATCTCAGCTAGAGCAACTAGGGCAAAACAGTGACGCACCACGTCCAAGTGCAGTAGATGTAGCTAACCAATTGAGTCTAATTCCAGAACCTAGCGAGATCGAACAAGCCTTATCTAGTATTGATCCTGATGATTTGACTCCACGCCAAGCACTTGAAGAGTTGTATCGTTTGAAGAAGATGCTTTAAATCGATTCACTTTAGCGAGCGCAAAAAAAAAGGCTATGGATAACCATAGCCTTTTGCATATCTACTGAAGTACGGATTATTTAATCATCTTCGACGTTAAATAAGTTTTCCATATTCAAACCTTGCTTGATTAAAACTTCACGAAGACGACGTAAACCTTCTACTTGGATTTGACGTACGCGCTCACGTGTCAAACCAATCTCTCGACCAACTTCTTCAAGCGTCGAAGGCTCATAGCCTAGAAGACCAAAACGTCGTGCAAGTACTTCTTTCTGTTTTGGATTCAACTCTTCTAACCAATGAATCAGCGATGATTTGATATCGTCATCTTGAGTCGAGACTTCTGGATCGGAGTTGTTTGCGTCGGGAATAATATCCAACAGCGCTTTTTCACCGTCACCACCGATTGGCGTGTCGACAGAGCTAATACGCTCGTTAAGGCGTAGCATTTTGCTTACATCTTCGACTGGAATATCTAACTGAGCAGCAATTTCTTCTGCGGTAGGTTCGTGATCGAGCTTCTGAGAAAGTTCACGCGCAGTACGCAGATAAATGTTCAGCTCTTTCACGACATGAATAGGTAGACGGATCGTACGAGTTTGGTTCATCAACGCACGTTCGATCGTTTGTCGGATCCACCAGGTCGCATAAGTAGAGAAGCGGAAACCACGCTCTGGATCGAACTTCTCGACCGCACGGATCAAACCAAGGTTACCTTCTTCAATCAGATCGAGTAGTGCTAGGCCGCGATTACTGTATCGACGAGAGATCTTGACCACCAAACGTAGGTTACTTTCGATCATACGTTTACGTGCCGCTTCGTCGCCACGCAGAGCTCGTCGAGCATAAAGCACTTCTTCTTCGGCAGTAAGTAGAGGTGAGAAGCCAATTTCACCTAGATACAACTGAGTTGCGTCTAAGCTTTTACTGCTCGCGTCAAATTCTTCACGCGCAGCCGTTTTGCTTTCTGTGGATGATGATTTTTCGAGTTCGTTATCAATGGTCTTCACTGACGCATTGTCAAATGCAAACTCTTCAACTTTGGTTACTGTGTTGCTGATACTCATAACGCCTCCCCCTGGCGAGTTAGCAAGACATGACAACTCAATATGTCGCTAAATGATGTCGCAAGTTGTTTTTCAAAGTTTTAAGGCAAATAGCGTTTTGGATTCACCGATTTACCTTGATAGCGAATTTCAAAGTGTAGCTTGACTGATTTTGCACCTGAACTACCCATGGTGGCGATTTTCTGTCCGCTTTTTACACTTTGTCCTTCTGATACCAGCAGTTTGTCATTATGTGCATAGGCGCTTAAATAATTGTCGTTATGCTTTACTATAATTAAGTTGCCATAACCTCGTAGCGCATTGCCTGAATAAACAACGGTGCCGGCTGCGGTTGAAACGATAGGTTGACCACGCTGTCCTGCGATGTCGATACCTTTATTTCCCTGTTCTCCCGCCGAAAAGTTCTTGATTACTCTCCCTTTTGTTGGCCACAACCACTTAGAAACTTTATCACTCTTCGCCGTGGTAACTGGCGCTTTTTGCTTCACTTTTTGGTTATCTTTTGAACCAACATACTCCTTTGTTTTCGATTGTTCAACCTTCTTTGGAGGCTGTTTTTGTACGACTTTAGGCTTAGTCTCTGTAGGTTTTTGACTAGAGTTTTTACTTGAATTTTTCGGTTTAGAGGCTGTTGATGTTTTCGTCACTGGGGCTGGTGGCGTCGTAACAACAGGAACCACAACGGGTTCAACTTTTTGGCCATATTTAGGGGCGACATATTTCGGAGCCCAAAGTTTTAGCCTCTGTCCAGGGTAGATGGTGTAAGGCTGAGTTAACTCATTGTAACGGACAAGATCATTTACATCTTTATCTGTGACATAAGCTATGAAGTAAAGTGTATCGCCTTTTTTTACCTCATAATAACTCCCTCTGTAACTTCCTCTTTCAAGGCTTGAATAGTCTTTCTTTAAGCTAGAGACAGGTGCAGGAGAATGCGCTGCACAACCAACTAGTCCTGCAGCAAACACAAAGCTAATACCAATATGACGTAATAACTTACTCACCTATCCCTAACCCTTAAGCTAAATCACCCGCAACCAGAGGTACAAATCGAACCATTTCCACAACAGTAGAGAGATATTCATCTCCCTTACGTTCAATTTTTAGTAACTGTTGCTCCTTATCTCCAACAGGAATCACCATCTTACCGCCATCTTTTAATTGTGCGAGAAGTGCTTGGGGGATCACTTCTGCAGCTGCAGTAACAATGATGGCATCGAAAGGACCACGAGCTTCCCAGCCTTGCCACCCATCAGCATGCTTGGTTGAAACATTGTAGATATCCAATTGTTTCAGACGGCGTTTTGCTTCCCATTGCAACGATTTAATTCGCTCAACGGAGTATACATGGTCAACAATTTTCGCCAGTACTGCGGTTTGATAACCGGAACCCGTTCCGATTTCCAGTACGTGACTCGTTGGCTCTAGTTCGAGTAACTCGGTCATACGAGCAACAATATAAGGTTGAGAAATAGTTTGTCCCTGACCAATCGGTAACGCATTGTTATCGTAGGCTTGGTGCATCATCGCTTGAGAGACAAAGCTTTCTCGTGGTAAGCGTTGGATAGCATCCAGAACTCTTTGGTCTTTGATGCCACTGGAGATAAGAAACGCTATCAACCTGTCAGCATGTGGGTTACTCATTACTTCTCTTCCTTTAACCAACTATTCATTGCACGCAGCGACTCATGAGCAGTGAGATCAACTTGCAGAGGCGTCATTGAAACTCGACCATGTTCAATCGCATAAAAGTCGGTGCCCTCCCCCGCATCTTGCTCTTTTCCTGGAGGCCCTAGCCAATAAATATCATGACCTCTCGGATCTTTCTGCTTAATCATATTCTCTGCGTGATGACGCGCACCTAAACGCGTGACTTCGATTTCGCCCAGGTTTTCTGCTGGTAAGTCAGGCACGTTTACGTTCAATAACCGATTCGTTGGAATCGGAGACGCTAAATGCTGTTGCACAATTTGACGTGCAATTTTTGCGGCAGATTCGAAATGACGCTTACCCACCAGCGAAAAAGCAACCGACTGAACACCAAGGAAATGCCCTTCCATTGCTGCAGCTACCGTTCCTGAGTAAAGAACATCATCACCCAAATTTGCACCATGGTTGATGCCTGATAAAACAAGATCGGGCAAATCATCTTTCATCAGCTCATTCAGCGCGAAATGTACACAATCTGTAGGCGTTCCTTGCACTGAATAGATATTTGGGGCAATTTCAGTTACGCGTAATGGTTGCTCTAGTGTCAGTGAGTTCGAAGCACCTGAACGATTTCGGTCGGGTGCGACAATGGTCACTTCAGCGATATCTCGCAACTCATCAGCAAGTGCATGAATCCCTTGCGCATGTACGCCATCGTCGTTGCTGATTAAGACTCTTAGGGGCTTCGCGTTTAGTGAATCCTGTTCCATTAGTATTCTCTTTCTACTTCAACCTCATTAACTAACTCACGAACGATAGAGGTTGCAAAAGATCCTGCATCCAGTGAGAAAGTCAGCGTAATATTATTACCTTCAACCGCCCAAGCTAAGTCTTTTGGTTTAAGTGCAATATCTCGACGGTCATGACGCATACGATTCCCGCGAATCAATGCCATGAGATCAGGCTCTTCATCTAAAAACGGTTGCTCTAATGCCAAAGCCTCAGCTTGAGTAGGCAGTGCATTATCGCCAGCAAGCGCAGCGGTAATTGCCACTTCACCTGCAGCAAATTGTGCTTGTAGATCTGCGATATTGCTTGCATCAACCAACTGAGTGCCAGAACTTGTCTGTGCAATATCACCATCGATAAATTTATCAAACACACCACTTTCTAGACGAGCAGAAACGATACGGTTGAAGATCCACGAACGCGCCGCTGATAAATACATGCTGCGCTTATTTTGATTACGGGTACGAACGTTTTCGCGTCCCCATCGACGTGCTTCTTCAAGGTTATTGCCATCATTGCCAAAACGCTGACTACCAAAGTAGTTTGGCACACCAACTTGTTTCACTTTTTCAAGGCGTTGCTCTACATCTTCAACGTCAGTCACTTCAGACAAAGTGACAACAAACTCGTTCCCTATTAAGTCTCCAGGACGCAGTTTTTTGTTGTGTCGATCAGTCGCTAAGATTTCAATACTCGGATATTGAGCTAGGAATGCCGAGAAATCCGGCGTTTCCCCTTTCGGTAAATGGACACTCAGCCACTGTTCCGTCACCGCATGGCGGTCTTTAAGGCCTGCCCAGCTCACGTCTTTCGACTTTACGCCACAAGCTTTCGCCAACTCATTCGCAACAAAACTGGTATTTTCTCCAGTTTTTCGAATACGCACCATTAGGTGCTCGCCTTCGCCCGTAAAGGCAAAACCTAAATCCTCACGAACCTGAAAATGTTCTGGTTGCGCTTTGATTTTTGCCGATGCAACAGGCTTACCCGTTAGATAAGCCAATGAAGATAAAATATCTGACATGATGTTTTTCCGCTGTTTACACAGCATTAAGGAGCAAGTTGGTTAATTATTGCTTGAACAGAAGCACCACGGCTTCCGTTGCAATGCCTTCTTTGCGTCCAGTAAAACCGAGACGCTCTGTCGTCGTCGCTTTTACGTTAATGTTACTAATATCGGTTTCTAGGTCTTCCGCAATCGCCGCACACATCGCGTCAATATGAGGTGCCATCTTAGGTGCTTGTGCCATGATGGTGACATCGGCATTACCAAGGCGGTAGCCTTGCTCTTTGACACGACGATAAACGTCTTTCAACAATTCGCGGCTATTAGCCCCTTTCCATTTATCGTCGGTATCCGGGAAGTGACGACCAATATCACCCGCAGCAATCGCCCCGAGTAGCGCATCAGTCAAAGCATGAAGTGCAACATCACCATCTGAGTGGGCTACTAAGCCCTGCTCGTAAGGGATAGCAACACCACCGATAATGACCGGGCCTTCACCACCAAATTTATGCACGTCAAAACCGTGACCAATTCGAATCATTTTTTATCCTTTCTTTTTTAGCCGCGCTCACGGCTCAGATAAAACTCGGCTAACGCGAGATCTTCTGGCTGAGTAATTTTTATGTTATTCGCATTACCCTGGACTAAAGCAGGCGTTTCGCCCAACCACTCTAAAGCCGATGCTTCATCCGTGATGGCTAAGCCTTGTTCTAATGCGTCAGCCAGTACTCGAGCCAGTTGTTGAGTTTTAAACATCTGTGGAGTTAATGCATGCCACAATGCTTCTCTCTCTACCGTATGACCGATATCTTGTGCTGCATTTGCTCGCTTCATTGTGTCTCTCACTGGAGATGCGAGGATGCCACCCGTTGGGTGAGCGCAGCAAACATCAATCAAACGGTCAATGTCGGATGTTAATACACATGGCCTTGCAGCGTCGTGGACCAATACCCACTCGCTTTCCAGATGTTCATTGACATAGTTTAGCCCTGAAAGTACGGAATCAGCGCGCTCTTTGCCACCCGCGACTTGAATTACATCGGGATGGTTCGCGATGGTTAACTCAGGGAAATAAGGGTCACCTTCGGTAATGGCGACAACCACTTTCGAAATTCGTGGGTGCGACAGCAACTTTTCTACAGTGTGTTCCAGCACCGCTTTTCCGTCGATCAATAAATATTGCTTAGGGCGGTCAGCCTTCATTCGACTACCGACACCGGCAGCAGGAACAATTGCGACATGCGATGAGTTCACATCCAACATTTTAATGGTTTTCCTCACCTATAATGCGGTAGAAAGTCTCGCCATCTTTAACTAAACCAAGCTCATGACGCGCACGTTCTTCAATCGCATCAAGACCTTGCCTTAAGTCATCAATCTCAGCAAACATTTCATTATTGCGAGCTTGTAGCTTGCTGTTCACTTGTTGCTGAACTTCAATTTCATCTTTTACTGTGTAGTAGTCAGACACTCCGTTTTTACCAAACCATAGAGTGTATTGAAGCAAGCCAAACAGTAGCGTAAGGGCTATAACAAAGATTCGCATATCGCTGCTAACATTCTGTACCGGAAGGAATTAGATAAGGTGACATATATAGCATAAATGCGAGGTTGCCTCTAGGGGAGAAAGGGAGACTCACACGCTCCTTACAAGAAATAAGCAGCAAAATGAAACAAAGACATATGAAGCTATTCTTAGCACTCACCAAAGTAAGACCAAGAAATACAAGCCTATAGATACAAAAACACCCCGCAAAATCAGGGTATTTCAAAGCTTCAACCTAAGCGGTTAATCCAATGAAGAACTAAGCTTGAGCTTCTTTAAGACCGCTTCTTTGAAACATGGAGGAGCGTGCTCACCTAGAGCTTCCTCGATGCAGATAAATGGGTTGCTTTCTTTAGGTATGGCAGCAACACGGCCAGAACGGCTCATCGCTCTTAAATAAAAAAACGCCCCACCGAAGTGGAGCGTTTCTAGAAAGCTATTTAGCTAAACTTATTCAACTAAGAATTAAGCTTGACCTTTAACTTCTTTAAGACCGTTGAAAGGAGCGCGCTCACCTAGAGCTTCCTCGATACGGATTAGTTGGTTGTACTTAGCAACACGGTCAGAACGGCTCATAGAACCAGTTTTGATTTGACCTGCAGCAGTACCTACCGCTAGATCAGCGATAGTTGCATCTTCAGTTTCGCCAGAACGGTGAGAGATTACTGCTGTGTAACCTGCGTCTTTAGCCATCTTGATTGCAGCTAGAGTCTCAGTTAGAGAACCGATTTGGTTGAACTTGATAAGGATAGAGTTAGCTACGCCTTTCTCGATACCTTCAGCAAGGATCTTAGTGTTAGTAACGAATAGGTCGTCACCTACTAGTTGAAGCTTGTCACCTAGTAGTTCAGTTTGGTGCTTGAAGCCATCCCAGTCAGACTCGTCTAGACCGTCTTCGATAGAAACGATTGGGAATTGGTTAGCTAGCTCAGCTAGGTAGTGGTTGAACTCTTCAGAAGTGAAAGTTTTACCTTCGCCTTTCATGTTGTAGATGCCAGCTTCTTTGTCGAAGAACTCAGATGCTGCACAGTCCATCGCTAGAGTAACGTCTTTACCTAGTTCGTAACCAGCAGCTGCAACAGCTTCTGCGATAACTTCTAGAGCTTCAGCGTTAGATTTAAGGTTAGGAGCGAAACCACCTTCGTCACCAACTGCAGTGCTGTAACCTTTAGACTTAAGAACTTTAGCTAGGTTGTGGAATACTTCTGCACCGATACGTAGACCTTCTTTAAGAGTCTTAGCACCAACTGGTTGGATCATGAACTCTTGGATGTCAACGTTGTTGTCTGCGTGCTCACCACCGTTGATGATGTTCATCATTGGTAGAGGCATAGAGAACTGACCAGCTGTACCGTTTAGTTCAGCGATGTGCTCGTATAGAGGCATGCCTTTAGCTGCAGCAGCAGCTTTAGCGTTTGCTAGAGAAACAGCTAGGATAGCGTTAGCACCGAATTTAGATTTGTTTTCTGTGCCGTCTAGTTCGATCATTACTGCGTCGATTGCAGCTTGGTCTTTAGCGTCTTTGCCAACTAGAGCTTCAGCGATTGGGCCGTTTACAGCTTCAACTGCTTTAAGAACACCTTTACCTAGGAAACGTGCTTTGTCACCGTCACGTAGCTCAAGAGCTTCGCGAGAACCAGTAGATGCGCCAGATGGAGCTGCCGCCATACCTACGAAACCGCCTTCTAGGTGTACTTCAGCTTCTACAGTTGGGTTACCACGTGAGTCGATGATTTCACGACCTAGAACTTTAACGATCTTAGACATTAATGTTTCCTCTCGTTTCAAATATAAATGTCAATTTTAAAGGGCAGCAGCACAACCTTCGCCGCCGCCCGTATCCTTTTACTTCTCGAATTCGCCGCGTGCGTTTTGGCCCGCAGCCTTAACGAAACCTGCAAACAATGGGTGGCCATCGCGAGGAGTCGATGTGAATTCTGGGTGGAACTGAGCCGCTACAAACCATGGGTGAGCTGGGTTCTCAATCATTTCCACTAACTTCTTGTCCGCTGATAGGCCAGAAACTTTCAGACCTGCTTTTTCGATTTGCGGACGAAGCACATTATTCACTTCGTAACGGTGACGGTGACGTTCATGGATCGTCGCGCTACCGTAAAGTTCACGAGCTTTCGTACCTTTCTCTAGGTGACATAGCTGTGAACCAAGACGCATCGTACCACCTAGGTCAGACTTTTCAGTACGCTCTTCTACGTTACCTGACTCGTCTACCCACTCTGTGATCAAACCTACCACAGGGTACTTAGTCTCTTTGTTAAATTCTGTTGAATGTGCACCTTCCATACCCGCAACGTTACGCGCGTATTCAATTAGTGCAACTTGCATACCCAAACAAATACCTAGGTAAGGCACATTGTTTTCACGTGCGTATTGAGCTGCACGGATCTTGCCTTCAATACCACGATCGCCGAAGCCACCTGGTACTAGGATCGCGTCTAAGCCTTCTAGCAGCTCAACGCCTTTTGTTTCGATATCTTGTGAGTCTACATACTTAATTGTGACACTTAGACGGTTTTTCAAGCCAGCGTGTTTAAGCGCTTCGTTCACAGACTTGTATGCATCTGGCAACTCAGTGTATTTACCAACCATACCGATGGTTACTTCACCAGTAGGGTTTGCTTCTTCGTAAATAACCTGTTCCCACTCAGAAAGATCAGCTTCAGGAGCTGTGATGCCAAAGCGAGCACACACAAGATCATCTAGACCTTGAGACTTGATCAATTGAGGAATCTTGTAGATAGAATCTACGTCCTTCATTGAAATTACTGCTTTTTCTGGAACATTACAGAATAGTGCGATTTTCTTACGTTCATTCGCTGGAATAACGCGGTCGCTACGGCAAACTAGGATATCTGGCTGAATACCGATAGATAGAAGTTCTTTTACAGAGTGTTGAGTCGGCTTAGTTTTCACTTCGCCCGCTGCCGCTAGGTAAGGAACAAGTGTTAGGTGCATGAACATTGCGCGCTCACGGCCTAGTTCAACGGCTAGCTGACGAATCGCTTCCATAAATGGTAGTGATTCGATATCACCAACGGTACCGCCAACTTCAACGATAGCCACATCATGGCCTTCAGAGCCAGCAATTACACGGTCTTTGATCGCGTTAGTGATGTGAGGGATAACTTGAATAGTTGCGCCTAGGTAGTCACCACGACGTTCTTTACGAAGTACGTCGGCATAAACACGACCTGCAGTGAAGTTGTTACGCTTGGTCATCTTGGTACGGATGAAACGCTCGTAGTGACCAAGGTCAAGGTCAGTCTCTGCGCCATCTTCTGTAACGAACACTTCACCGTGCTGAGTAGGGCTCATTGTGCCTGGGTCAACGTTGATGTAAGGGTCAAGCTTCATCATAGTCACTTTAAGACCACGAGCTTCTAGAATAGCCGCAAGAGATGCTGCTGCAATACCTTTACCTAGAGAGGATACAACCCCGCCAGTAACAAAAATGTAATTTGTCGTCATGTTTAACCTGAAATTGGTTGAATGAGGGAAATGGAGTGCTTCTGGACGGGAGATAAATATACCAGAAGCTCCTTACCGCCACAACGTGAAATCTATCACACCGTAATTTTTTATTTTTTGCTTCAAATCAAAGTGAGCAAAGACAAACCAAAGTCCGTTTTCGTGTTAAGAGGCAAACTGGCCTCATATTGTATATTCCGCTTATTTTCCCCTATCTAGACTCTTCTCGCTTTACTTCATCCCAGAAATCGTCGAGCTCTGATAAAGAACAATCTGTAAGCGCTTTGCCTGACTGCTGGACCTTTCCTTCAACTTGCTTAAAACGTCTCGCAAACTTTAAGTTTGCTTTACCTAGTGCGACTTCTGGATTTTTATCAAGATGGCGTGCCAAATTGACGGTCGCAAATAGCAAATCACCGAGTTCCAACTCCACTTTTTCTTCATCAGGCTGGACTTGTAGTGCTTCTTCCATGACTTCATCAATTTCTTCTCGCACCTTATCGACGACCGGGCCAAGAGAGTCCCAGTCAAATCCATATTTCGCACATTTTTTCTGTATCTTTGTAGCACGAGAAAGTGCTGGCAAAGAGTTTGGTATTGAGTCTAGGATACTTTCTTCCGCTTTGCCCACCTGCGCTTTTTCTTTTGCTTTTTCGGCTTCCCAGTTCGCGTTGATTTCCTCGTCCGATTCAAACTCAACATCTGAAAAAACATGCGGATGGCGACGAGTCAGTTTTTCATTCACGGTTTCGACGACATCCGAAAAGTCGAACAGCTCTTGCTCTTTCGCTAGCTGACTGTAAAAAATCACCTGAAACAACAAATCCCCTAGCTCTTCTTTTAGATTGGTCCAGTCTCGATTTTGAATCGCGTCCACCACTTCGTAAGTTTCTTCGATGGTGTGCGGAACGATGGTGTCAAAGGTTTGTTTTAAGTCCCAAGGGCAACCGCTTTCTGGGTCACGCAACTTCGCCATGATTTGTTCTAACTGTTCAATTGGATGACTCATTTTTTGTTCCTTTAAACCTTTCTACTAAAGAAAAAGGTGAGCAGCCAAAACCACTCACCTTAAGTTATTTCATTGGTCGGTTTTTACTAAACAGTTGGCTCTTTTAGCAAGGCAGCAAACTTATTCGCTCCATCACATGGTTCACCATGTGATGGAGCGAATAAGTGCAGCTAACGCAGATAAAAAGCCAAATGTGACGCAAAAATTAGCCGAGGCGTTTCACCGTCATGACATCCTTTATTTGTTCTACCCGTTTCGAAACACGAGAAAGCACCTCAATATTGGTGACTTCTAGATCAAAATCCATGATGGCAAGTTGACGTCTGTAATCGACTCGGTTCTTCATACTGGTCACTTTGATCTTTTCGTTAGCGAACAGTGTCGTAATGTCTTTGAGTAGACCGCCTCGCTCCATCGCTTCAACACGGACGGTGAGGATGTATGATCCGACGAAGCCGCTGCCCCAGACAGTATCAATGATACGCTCTGGCGCATGATGGCGCAGTTCTTCTAACTGCTCACAGTCACTGCGGTGTACTGAAATCCCGCGACCTTGCGTGATGTAACCACAGATATCATCACCTGGAATCGGCTGACAGCAACGCGCTAGGTGCGTCATTAGATTATCGACACCTTCTACAACGACGGCGTCTTTTTTCGGTCGGCTTTGCGCTGGTGATTTGTGCTCTGCTTCTTGCAGTTTTTCCAGTGCTTGCTGGTCTTCTTCTTCTGCCGTTGGCTTGTTAACGAGCGCATTAATATGGTTAATGATTTGGTTGATACGCAAATCACCGCTACCAACACCAACGTAAAGCTCATCTGGTGTTTTGACGTTAAACCGTTTCAGAGCGTAATGCTCAGCATCTTTTAACGTTGCGCCAATTTTTGCTAACTCATGTTCAAGAATTTCACGACCCGCTTCGAGGTTCTTCTCACGGCTTTGCTTTCGGAACCAGGCGTTAATTTTGGCACGCGCGCGGCCAGAATGAACGAAGCCTAATGATGGGTTTAACCAGTCACGTGATGGGTTAGGTTCTTTCTGAGTGATAATCTCAACCTGATCACCCATATGTAGTTTATGAGTAAACGGTACTATGCGGCCTCCGACTTTGGCGCCAATACAACGGTGTCCCACTTCGGAGTGAATATGGTAGGCAAAATCTAGCGGCGTTGCCCCCATTGGCAAATCGACAACATCACCACGTGGTGTAAAGGCATAAACACGGTCATCAAAGACTTGGCTACGTAGCTCATCAAGCATTTCGCCAGAATCTGACATTTCTTCTTGCCAATCCAGTAGCTTACGCAGCCACGTGATCTTCTCATCATAACCGCTTCGGCTGCTTGCCCCTTCTTTATATTTCCAGTGCGCTGCAACACCCAGCTCCGACTCTTCATGCATTTGCTTGGTACGAATCTGGATCTCGATGGTTTTGCCTTCTGGCCCTAGAATTACGGTGTGGATCGATTGATAACCGTTTGGTTTAGGGTTAGCAACGTAGTCATCAAACTCGCTCGGTAGGTGCTTGTATTTGGTGTGAACTACGCCCAAAGCCGCGTAACAGTCTTGCAGTTTGTCTGCGATGATACGTACTGCTCGAACATCAAACAGCTCATCGAATGCCAAACTCTTCTTCTGCATTTTTCGCCAAATGCTGTAGATGTGCTTAGGTCGACCACTCACTTCGGCGTTAATACCTGACACTTCCATTTCGTGCGTGAGGTCTTCAACAAAGTCTTTGATGTACTGTTCACGAACAATACGTCGCTCAGAAAGCTGCTTGGCAATTTGTTTGTAAGTTTCCGGTTGTTGGTAGCGGAAAGCGTAATCTTCAATTTCCCATTTAAGCTGACCGATGCCTAATCGGTTTGCTAGCGGCGCATAGATGTTGGCACACTCTTTTGCCGCCGCACGTCGCACTTCATCTGGCGCTTTTTTAACTTCAATAAGGTTACAAATTCGCTCCGCAAGCTTGATAACCACGCAGCGGAAGTCATCCACCATGGCAAGCAGCATGCGGCGTACGTTATCTACCTGAGATGACGCCGCACTCCCTTCCATGTTGACATTGAGTTGGCCAATAGCCGCCATTTCTTCAACGCCATCGATTAATTTTATGATTTCTTTGCTGTATTTCTCTTCCAGAATTTCTCTGTTAAAAGCACCACTTGAAACCAAAGGAAACAGTTGTGCAGCCACTAAGGTGGCCTGATCCATAGACAAGGTGATCAAAATTTCGATCATTTCTCGTCCACGCCACAACAACAGTTCCGCTTGCTCGTTATCGGCTAATACCGTCTGGCAATCTCGATATACTTCGATTAAGCGTGAGGCTGTGTTTTTCTCTTGTCCTAGGCTAGCCACCCAGTTTTCGAGTTCAAACTGTTCATCTTGGTTTAAATGCGCGCTTCTTACCGCAACCATCTCATCATCCTAATTATTATATTCGTGTGGTTTGACTAACACCGTCCAGGTTAGTTCTTTTACCTGCGCGTAAACGCTGGCTTTATGACCACCCACCACAAATAAGGGGCCAAAGTCCTAAAGTTAGGACTTTTCAAACAATGCCATCGATTCTAGATGACTGGTATGAGGGAACATGTCCAGCATACCTAATTTAGTTAATTTATAGCCTTGCTCCATCAAGCTTTGGCTGTCCCTAGCAAGGGTAGCAGGATTACAAGAAACATAAACTACACGCTGTGCGCCAAGCTCAGAAACTTGATCGATGATCCCACTTGCCCCCGCGCGTGCTGGGTCTAACAGCACTTTATCAAACTGTTCTGCCGCCCAGACCTGCCCTTCAAAGTCTTGCTCAAGGTTAGCGTGATAAAATTGCGCATTATTGATTTGGTTCAAGGATGCATTATTTGTGGATTTTTCGACCATCTCTGCAACACCTTCAACCCCAACCACGTGCTTAGCTAACTTCGCAATCGGTAAACTGAAGTTGCCTACGCCGCAGAACAAATCTAACACTCGGTCACTCTTTTGCGGGTCTAACCACTCAACCGCTTGTTTGACCATTTGTTGGTTTACACCTTGGTTTACTTGAATAAAGTTATTTGGTGCAAAAGGAATTTTCACGCCAACTTCTTGATAAAAAGGCATATCGCCTTCGATAAGGTCTAATTGCTCTGTCGATGGCATTAAGTACAACGATGCACCATGACGTTTTGCCAACTCCGTTAGAGATTGAGTTTCACTCGTTGTCAGAGCGCTCAAGTGGCGCAGCGTAATACACGGCCCATTATCACCAAGTACCAGCTCTACATGGCCCAATTGTTCCGGCTTTTTATACGCTTTTAGTACTGAATAAATCTCTGGAAGCAGAACGTTCAGTTCCGGCGCCAGCACTGGGCAGTCGGTCACTTGAACGATTTGCTTACTCTGCTTTTTACGGAAACCAAAATGTAGCTGACGTGTTTTCTTATCAACAAACAAGCTCACTCTCGCACGGCGACGGTAGGCCTGCGAATCTCCCAATAACGGGGCATCTAGTTCAATGTCACTGCCTGAAAATTTTCTCATTAGCTGACGCAACGTTTGCTGTTTGTACGTCAATTGTTGGTCATAATCTAGGTGTTGCAAGTCACAGCCACCACACTCGTGGTAATGCGGACAAAATGGCTCCACGCGAGTGTCACTCGGCTTGAGAATCTTAATCAGTTTACCGCGAGCAAATTTACTTTTTTCTTCCACTAATTGTGTGACGACTTCTTCTCCCGGCAATGCGCCATCAATAAACAGCGGTTTTTTCTTTAGGTAAGCAATACCTGCGCCGTGGTGATCTAAACGCTCCACTTGCACCGCTTGATGACGAATATTGAGTTGGGTTTTCTTTTTCGGTTGAAAGATGCGTGCCATGCTCTATGCCTGATTTATGTCTAATTGCTCTTCGGCTTCACTATTCTTGATTGCAGCCGTTGTGTGATTCGAGTGACTTGATTATGCTTACCGTTTATTAGGTGACGTCACTTCTTTGCTCAACGCCTTATCGTGCGCTTGAGAAATAATGCGTTATTTTCCCATATCCAGACTCCGATGTAATTAGATAACATGACCAGATATGGCTTACGAGCACGTGTAATTACACTGACTCTCGCTCCCACTCTCATCATTGGTTTATTACTGAGCGGTTTTTTCTCTTTCAACCGCTACCAAGATCTTGAGAAACAAGTTATCACCACTGGTAACAGCATCATTGAGCCGTTAGCAATTGCCAGTGAAACTCATCTACTATCAGAAAGCCGAGAGGCGGTACGTCGCTTGATAAGCTACGCCCATCGCAAAAACTCTAAACTGGTTCGTAGTATCGCGGTGTTTGATGAACATCATGAGCTCTTCGTGACATCTAACTTTCACCCTAATTTCGAAGCCTTGATGTTCCCTAAAGATAAACCGATCCCGCAACTGGGCAATTCGGAAATCTACGAAAACTCACTGATATTGCGCGTACCTATTTTGTCCGAGGGTCACTATTTAGCGGAGTTATCGAACGAAAGCCAAGGAACTAAAGCAATTGGTTATATTGCCGTTGAGTTAGATCTCTCCTCTTTAAGGCTGCAACAGTATCAAGAAGTTTTCTCTGCTTTTTTAGTTCTTATACTCGGTCTTGGCTTGGCAAGTGTGTTTGCTTCACGTCTGATGCACGATGTTACCCAACCTATCACCCACATGAAGAATGTCGTTGACCGCATTCGCCGTGGTCACCTAGACGTGCGTATCGAAGGTAAAATGCACGGTGAGTTAGACCAACTGAAAAACGGTATTAACGCCATGGCGGTATCGCTATCGGAATATCACGTGGAGATGCAGCACAGTATAGACCAAGCCACATCAGACTTGCGTGAAACGCTTGAGCAGCTAGAGATTCAGAACGTTGAGTTAGATATCGCGAAGAAACGCGCGCAAGAAGCGGCCAGGGTTAAATCTGAGTTCTTGGCGAACATGTCGCACGAACTGCGTACTCCGCTCAATGGGGTTATTGGCTTTACTCGTCAAATGCTTAAAACGCAGCTTTCTAACAGCCAAACTGATTACCTACAGACGATTGAGAAATCGGCGAACAACCTGCTGAATATCATCAATGACATTCTCGACTTCTCGAAACTTGAGGCGGGTAAGCTGGCGCTGGAAAACATTCCGTTTGACTTCCGAGAAAGTTTAGAAGAAGTGATTAACCTACAAGCCACGAGTGCACATGAGAAAGGGTTAGAAATCACCCTAAAAGTGGACCCTAAAATTCCACCGGGTTTAGTTGGGGACCCACTACGTATCCAGCAAATTTTGACGAACTTGGTCGGTAACTCAATCAAGTTTACCGAGCGAGGCAACATTGATGTTAGCGTTGAAATGCGCTCTCAATCAGGGGACTCCGTCGAACTGCAATTCATGGTGCGTGATACCGGCATTGGTATTTCTGAGCGTCAGCAAGCGCAGTTGTTCCAAGCCTTTAGCCAAGCAGATGCAAGTATTTCACGTCGTTACGGCGGTACTGGCCTTGGTCTGGTCATCACTCAGAAACTGGTGAGCCAGATGGGCGGCGAAATCAGTTTAACCAGCCGTCTACACCAAGGTTCGACGTTCTGGTTTACGGTGCGCTTGCACTCAACCGAAATGCCGATGAGCGAACTGATTGAAGTGGAACTTCTGACAGGCAAACAGTTGCTGTTGATTGAACCAAACATGCAAGCCGCATCCGTAACCCAACAGATTCTAAGTCAAGAAGGTATCTTAGTAACCTACCGTTCTTCGCTACCGAAAAACGAAGAACAATATGACTATGTATTACTGAATTTAGCGGCGAATCAAACGCATGATACAGACGTCATTACACCTTGGATAGAACAAGCGAAACGCATGGCTCCGAGTGTGATCCTAGGGACGCCGAGTACCGAACTGGCACTTGCCGACCAAATTATGACAGAGCATCACGTCCAATGCCTGACGAAGCCGTTGTCTCGCCGTAAACTGCTACAAAGCCTGATTAGCGAACATGTCGAATCACCACCAACATTGAGTGCTCCAATTACGCCAAGCGAAGGGGAGCGTTTACCTCTGACGGTGTTAGCGGTGGATGATAACCCAGCGAACTTGAAGCTGATTTCCGCTCTGCTTCGCGAACGAGTAGAAACCGTCACCGCCTGTAGCAATGGCCAGCAAGCGGTGAACCTTGCGACGGAGAAAAAGTACGACTTAATCTTCATGGATATCCAAATGCCACAAATGGATGGTGTGACCGCTTGTCAGCACATTAAAGAGTTGGAGTTAAATAAAGACACGCCAGTGATTGCGGTAACTGCGCATGCCATGGCGGGTGAAAGAGATCGTTTGCTCTCGGCAGGAATGGATGACTACTTGACCAAACCTATTGAAGAGCATGTGCTACAACAGGTTTTGGTTCACTGGAACCCAAATGCTTGTACAGAGAGCATTGGCAAAGTCGCCCCTTCATACGTTGATGAGCCTGAAGGGAGCGCGCCACAATCCGTTTCTTCGCCTCAGCAGGATGTGATTATTGATTGGCAAGCTGCCTTAAAACAGAGCGCGAATAAAGAGGATCTAGCCAAAGACATGCTGCGCATGTTGATTGAGTTCATCCCTGAAGTAGAAGCAGTCGTTGACCAAGCTCTGGAGCAAGAAGATATCTCCCGTGATGACCTAATTCATGTCATCCATAAGCTGCACGGCAGTAGCTCATATTGCGGAGTGCCTAGGCTGAAATCACTCTGTGCGACGCTTGAGCAAGCACTGCGCTCAGGGATCAGTCTTGAGGAGGTTGAGCCTGAAATGTTCGAGCTGCAAGATGAAATGATTAAAGTCACAACGACTGCAAAATTATACCTTGAACAGTAATCTGCTCGAGAGACAAGAAAGCCAGAGCATCTGCTCTGGCTTTTTAGTATTTTGTTTAAGACTTACAAGCTAGGATTCAAAAATGACCGTCGCCACAGCGTAATGACGCTCATCGGAAATGGACAGGTGAATGTGGTTAACGCCCATCGCATCCGCTATTTGCTTTGCTGTGCCCGTCAATGCGAGCACTGGTTTTCCAAGCGCATCGTTCGAGATGGAAAAATCGTGAAACGTGACCCCTTTTGCGATCCCTGTCCCCAATGCTTTTGAGGCCGCTTCTTTGACCGCAAAGCGCTTAGCAAGATAACGGCCTTGCAGCTTAAGCTGTGAAAATTTAGCCATTTCTTCTTCTGAAAGAATACGCTGAGCAAAAGGCTCACCACTACGAGCTAACGCTTTTTCAATACGCTCAATTTCTGCAATGTCGGTCCCTAACCCTATAATCGCCATCTAGATAGCCCTATTACTGGCGTGCCTCAATCATCAGTGCTTTCATGTCCGCAACCGCTTTATTCAAACCATCAAATACCGCGCGACCAATGATTGAGTGACCAATGTTGAGTTCGTAAATTTCTGGTAATGCAGCAATTGGCGCGACATTGTGATAAGTCAGGCCATGCCCGGCATTAACAATAATACCTAGGTCATGAGCATAACTCGCACCAGCGGCAATCTTCTTCAGTTCTGCTTGCTGTTCGTCTTCTGTCGTCGCATCAGCATAATGACCCGTGTGCAGCTCAATAAACGGAGCACCACACTTTTTCGCAGCTTCAATCTGTTGACGATCAGCATCAATAAAGAGTGAAACTTTAATGCCTGCATCTGTCAGCTTTTTCGTCGCAGCTTTAATTTTTTCAAGCTGCCCCACAACGTCCAAGCCACCTTCCGTCGTCAGTTCTTCACGTTTTTCAGGCACTAAGCACACAAACTCTGGTTTAGTTTGCAGCGCAATCTCAACCATTTCGTCCGTCACTGCCATCTCTAGATTCATGCGCGTTTGAATGGTTTCACGCAGAATACGTACATCACGGTCCAAAATATGGCGACGGTCTTCACGTAAGTGAATTGTGATACCATCCGCGCCTGCACGCTCAGCAATTTCTGCAGCGTGAACAGGATCAGGGTATTTTGTACCACGTGCATTACGTAGAGTGGCAATATGGTCGATATTGACGCCTAAATAAATTGAGCTCATTTTCCGTTACTCCGTGCTCTGGGGGTCTGAATGAAAAATTCACGACTTTTTAAAGGTTTGCCGCCAAGATACGGCTTTAAGGCTATACGTGTAAAGCGTTTTGCCGCTTTTAGCTGCTCTTTAGTGACGAACCGCCGCTCACTGATAGCAATCAGCTCATTCCCTAAAAACGTAAGGTTATCGCGCCTAACCGAAGCTATGAAGCCTTTTTGTTCCCGGTAACGATACGTCATCTCTGGGTCGACGGGCTCGCCAGTACCTGCACAGTGCAAGAAATCCACGCCATACCCCATAGAAGAGAGCAATGCTAACTCAAAACGACGCAGTGCTGGCTCAGGGTTCTCGTTGTGTGCCAACTCTGTTAACGCATGCAAATAATCATGAAATAGCGCTGGCATCGGCACTTCAGCCATCAATATCCGACCAATCAGTTCATTAACGTACATGGCAGAGTAGAGATTAATGCCCGTTAGCGGTAAGCCTAGGCTTATCGGCTCAGCTTGACGCAAAGTCTTCATCGAACCTTTCCCCGACCATTTAAGTAACAGCGGAGTAAAAGGTTGCAATGCGCCTTTTAAGTTCGAACGCTTACTGCGCGCGCCTTTCGCCATTAAAGTCATTCGACCATATTCCTCACTGAATACATCAAGGATTAAGCTCGATTCACTGTAAGGGCGGCGATGTAATACAAAGCAGCGCTGTAAACCTTCGGAAGACAGATTACTCATCTAAGTCATTGTGCCTAAAAAGTGTGAAATAAAAAATAAGGAGCCGAGCGGCTCCTTATTTTAATCGATACTAATTTTTCATCGATGTTGGAGCGAAGCATCTTCGCAGCCAAGATTATAAATCGTCGATATAGCCCAACGAGCGCAGTGCTCGTTCATCGTCTGCCCAGCCAGATTTCACTTTTACCCAGGTTTCTAGGTAAACCTTACGACCGAACAACTCTTCCATATCTAAACGCGCTTCACGACCAATGGTCTTGATCTTCTCGCCACCTTTACCAATCACCATTTTCTTCTGGCCATTACGCTCAACAAGAATCAAGGCATTGATGTGGAAACCGTCGGTTTCTGGGTTGTAATCAAAACGTTCAATCTCGACCGTTACCGAGTATGGCAATTCTTCACCCGTGAAACGCATTAACTTTTCACGCACAATTTCAGATGCCATAAAGCGCTGGGAGCGATCAGTCACGTATTCTTCTGGGAAGTGGTGCGTTGCTTTAGGTAAGTGATTACGCACGTGCTTACGCAGTACATCAATGTTCTTCCCTTGCTTCGCAGAGATTGGCACAACGTCCACGAAATCCATCTTCTTAGACATCTCAGCCATGTGTAGCATCACTTCGTTACGATCTTGCACGTTGTCGACTTTATTGACACAAAGCACAACTGGGAAGTTCGATTTTTGAAGCTTAGTTAGCACCATCTCATCGTCTTTGGTCCAATGCGTACCATCGACTAAGAAGAACACTAGGTTTACATCACTTAGAGATGAGTTAGCCGCACGGTTCATCAGGCGGTTAATCGCACGCTTTTCTTCAATGTGAAGTCCTGGCGTGTCGACGTAAATCGCTTGGTAATCGCCATCCGTGTCCACACCCATAATGCGGTGGCGTGTTGTTTGCGGCTTACGTGAGGTGATCGAAATCTTCTGACCCAAGATTTTGTTCAGAAGTGTCGACTTACCTACGTTTGGGCGACCAACAATAGCAATAAAGCCACAGTGCTGGTTTTCTGGCGAGCTTGGCTCACCTTGTGATGCGAAAAACGCATCGATATCGAATTCGTTATCAGCCATTTGTTAATTGCTCAAGTGCTGTTTCAGCGGCCGCTTGTTCTGCCTTGCGGCGGCTGGTGCCTTTCCCGATTACAGGCTTGTCCACACCTGCTACTTCACACTCAACCGTAAACTCTTGGTTGTGCGCTTCACCTTTAATATTAGTCACTGTGTACACAGGCAGCGGTTTTCTTCTGCCTTGTAGGAACTCTTGTAGGCGAGTTTTCGGATCTTTTTGTGAGACGCCTGGTTTAATGGCTTCAAGGCGTGAGTTGTACCAACTCAGTACAATGCCTCGCACGACTTCAAGATCGCTGTCTAGGTAAATTGCGCCAATAATGGCTTCAACCGCATCGGCTAAAATAGAGTCTCGGCGGA
The DNA here is from genome assembly GCF_013048625.1 of Vibrio sp. 11-4(1). NCBI lineage: Bacteria > Pseudomonadati > Pseudomonadota > Gammaproteobacteria > Vibrionales > Vibrionaceae > Vibrio > Vibrio sp. 11-4(1). The sequence continues at coordinate 31,512 of NZ_VHSY01000013.1, forward strand.
AACCGCCACTCTTCAATTCACCTGGACCTAATTTTAAATAATCTCCTAGATCGAATTCACGACCCAGTTCCGCCAATGTATGTCCACGAACCAAAGTAGCACGCATACGGCTCATGTCACCCTCGTTCACTTTCGGGAAACGATGGTACAGATCATCAGCGATGACAAAACTTAAAATTGAATCGCCCAGAAACTCAAGACGTTCATTATGCTTACTGTTGGCGCTGCGGTGAGTCAGCGCCAAGTTGATAAGCCCGGCATCTTGAAACTGGTAGCCGAGCTTTCTCTCTAGTTTATCAATTGGAGAATTCATACTCTCTCGATATAAAATGGTTAGTGAATACCACCGATGCGGTTAAAACGCACACCAGTTGGAATCCATGAAGGTAGAACGCTATCTGCGCCACGATCAAACTCGAAGCTGATCCAAATGGCGACAGCTTTGCCGACTAAGTTTGCTTCAGGAACGAAGCCCCAGTAACGGCTGTCAGCACTGTTGTCACGGTTATCACCCATCACAAAGTACTGACCTTGTGGTACAACCCACTCTGTCGTGCCGCTACGTGGGAAGTATTGCTCCACACGGTTACGAACAAGAGGGTTAACCAAAATATTGTGCTCCACGTTACCCAATTTTTCATCCAGTTGGATCATTGGAATACCGTTCGAGCTAAACTGACTTTCTTCAACATTGCTCAGTTTAACTGGTTTACACGCCGATTCACCTTGGCTTTGCACGCAAAGCTGCTTATCACTTGAATAACGCACGATATCACCAGGCAAACCAACAACACGCTTAATGTAATCCACACTTGGTTGTGGTGGGTATTTGAATACCACGATATCACCACGCTCAGGTTTACCTGTTTCAACTAACTGCGTGCGCCATACCGGATCTTTCAAGCCATAGGCGTATTTTTCTACCAAGATAAAGTCACCCACCAACAAAGTCGGCATCATTGAGCCTGATGGGATTTGAAATGGTTCGTAGATAAAAGAACGTAATACTAAAACGAACGCAATCACAGGAAAAATTGAGACGCTATTTTCAACCCACCAAGGCTGACGCTCAACTTTTTGCAAGGTCACTGCATCCAAACCATTAGACGTCTGAGCTTGAATCTCAGCCAGTTTTTCCTGACGCTTTTTCGCGAAAACCAGCTTTTCCAGTAGCCAAACTACGCCAGTTACCAAAGTCGCAATAACCAACATCAGTGAGAATGTATTCGCCATTAAATTCCCTTATCTAAAAATACGAAAGTGAAAGAGCCGAAACCCTTTCACTTATTTTAATATCTAACGTCTTAAGACCGACAAGTGTGAGACAAAGTTCAACTTTAGTCTTTACCTACGTGAAGGATGGCTAGGAACGCTTCTTGAGGCAGCTCAACGTTACCGATCTGCTTCATGCGCTTCTTACCTTCTTTCTGTTTCTTCAGAAGTTTCTTCTTACGACTTACGTCACCGCCGTAACATTTCGCGATTACGTTCTTACGCAGCTGTTTTACAGTTGAACGTGCGATAATGTGGTTACCAATCGCTGCTTGGATTGCGATATCAAACATTTGGCGAGGGATAAATTCTTTCATCTTCTCTACCAGCTGACGACCGCGAGTCTGAGACTGGTCTTTGTGTGTGATCATCGCCAATGCATCAACGGTGTCACCGTTCAGAAGAACGTCTACACGTACCATATTCGAAGCTTCAAAACGCTGGAAGTTGTAATCCAAAGACGCATAACCACGAGATGTCGATTTCAGACGGTCGAAGAAATCCAGTACCACTTCTGCCATTGGAATATCGTAAGTCACGGCAACCTGGTTACCGTGGTAAACCATATCGACCTGAGTACCACGCTTTTCAACACACAGCGTTATCACGTTACCTAGGTACTCTGAAGGTACCAGGATATTACAACGAGCGATCGGTTCACGAATTTCTTCAATATCATTGATCGCTGGTAGTTTGGCAGGGCTATCAACGTACAGCAGTTCACCATCCGTTTTTTCAACTTCGTAAACTACCGTTGGTGCCGTGGTGATAAGATCTAAGTCGTATTCACGCTCTAGACGCTCTTGGATGATTTCCATGTGCAGCATGCCAAGGAAACCACAACGGAAACCAAAGCCAAGTGCCGCTGAGTTTTCAGGCTCGTAGAATAGCGATGCGTCGTTTAGGCTTAATTTGCCCAGCGCATCACGGAAGTTTTCGTAATCGTCAGAAGATACAGGGAACAGACCTGCGTAAACCTGAGGTTTTACTTTCTTAAAACCTGGTAGCGGTTTTTCACAGCCATTCTTCGCCATAGTCAGCGTATCACCAACAGGTGCACCAAGGATGTCTTTAATACCACAAACCACCCAACCTACTTCACCAGTACGAAGGATATCGGTATCTACTTGTTTTGGCGTAAAAATACCAAGACGGTCTACACCCCAAACTTGACCCGTGCTCATCACTTTGATCTTGTCGTTCTTCTTCAGTTCGCCGTTTTTAATACGTACTAGAGAAACAACGCCAAGATAGTTATCAAACCATGAGTCAATGATCAGCGCTTGTAGTGGCGCATCTGGATCACCTTCCGGTGCTGGAATCGCTGACACAATGTTCTCTAGAACGTCATCAACACCGATGCCTGTCTTCGCAGAACAGCGGGTTGCTTCCATTGCATCGATACCAACGATTTCTTCAATTTCTTCTGCCACGCGCTCAGGATCGGCTGCTGGTAGGTCAATCTTGTTCAAGATTGGCACAACCTCTAGATCCATCTCAATCGCGGTGTAACAGTTAGCCAGTGTTTGAGCCTCAACACCTTGACCCGCATCTACAACCAATAACGCACCTTCACAAGCAGCTAGAGAACGTGATACTTCATATGCAAAGTCAACGTGCCCTGGAGTATCGATGAAGTTCAGCTGATACGTTTCACCGTCTTTAGCGGTGTAGTTTAGCGTCACACTCTGAGATTTAATGGTGATACCACGCTCACGTTCAAGATCCATAGAATCCAGAACCTGTGCGGCCATTTCACGATCGGTTAACCCGCCACAAACTTGGATTAGACGGTCTGATAGGGTCGACTTACCATGGTCGATGTGGGCGATAATCGAAAAGTTACGAATGTGCTTCATAGATTTAGGGTGACTAACTCTTTACAAATAGGGACAGTAAGAAACGCCATCCACTGACGGCATTTCAATCAAGTTGGCAGATTCTACCGAATTTCGTTAACGGGCGCACGTAATTTAAAGTACATACCCAAATAACCTTTAGTGGAGGGGGGACGGCGCTTACTGGATTGGCTCTCCAAGTACCCGAACAAGGGTAACTTGGCGCTTAGATTCATCCTCTAACGGACGAGAAACACGTTTTGCGATCCACATTCCACCAGCTGCAAATAATACTGATGCCAATATGATGATACCTTCCCCGCCCGCGGTCAGCGGCGCTAATAGGAAGTGACCAAACATCGCACCGATAATCAAACCAAACAACGGCAGTAAATAAACCGCCATTGCTGATTTTATCAGGCTCGACTCAGGAAAGCCTATCTCGACGACTTGACCTATCTTCACTGATTTATCCGTGCGCAGGTGCCAAGATAAACTCTTGTTACCAATGGCTTTAGTCACAACGCCCGTTCCACAGCTTTTCTGTGAAGAGCAACTACTGCAACTGGTCTGCTGTTCGCAGCTTAAATCAATTTCGTATTGTTTACCGCGACGATGTACGTCTGTCACAGTAGCCAACGCGGTCATCATTGTTGTTTACTCTTTGTTACATTAAATGTGACAGATTGAGCGATACGCTGTGCTGTGGTCGGCGGAATGTCTCCAACTACGGAGATTTCATGTTGACCGCTCACAAAACTATGCAGCGTTCTTCGGCCTTGGCGAACCAACTGACCTTTTAACGAGTGCTCATCTTTGTTTGCTACGTAAACAGAGAAGCTAAATAGACCGTCAGAGTACAGCTGACTCTCCACCATTTGATTGGTAACAGCCATGCGATAGCGGTTCAGCTCGTTCGGTTCGAAACCTTCAGGGATCCAACCTACCTGCCAATTGCTGGTTCCAATATCGCCTTTTGGCATGGTGAGAACAGCTGGTAATTGAACATCTTGTAGGCCACTCATTAACTCTGCGATTTTTGGATTCACTGTGTAAGAAATAGTGCGATATTGTTCAAGCATCTCACCATCACGGTCCACAAGGTCGGCACGTAACGGCAATTTACTCTTTTCATCGATCCATAGTACGTATGAATAGCGCAGACCGTCTTTAGGGACGACACGCAGCACTTGTGTTGCTACACCTGCTTCACGAGCTCTACCCACTTTTACATAGTCGTAATACAAGTTTAGCTCATCGATATTGGTATTGAGCATAGGCATGGTCGGAGCGACCATTTTACCTGACTCGATGGTGAATGGTTCTAAACCCGTTTCGATATAGCTTACTTCTGTGCCGCGACGAATCACTTCGCGTACAGGGCCACTTAAATAGACAAGATGAGCATATTGATCGTCACCATGCGTCGCATGACGATACAGCAACGGCTCAATGCTGTTCTTTTTGATAAGGATATAAGAGAGTTCGTAACTTAAATTCTTACTCGCCTCGCTCATTTGATGCAATAAAGCCTCCGCTGGCTTATCACCAGCAAAGGCTTGAGAAGACATCATACTGAACAGAGCGCAAGCGCTGATCAGAAATTTTTTCATTCAATATCCGGATTCAGATTTGCATCTTGTTGAGATGCATCACTGTTAATTCGTAACTGCAATTCATAGTCTCGCAGCATAGCATGAACACGCTTACGTTGCTCTTGCATATTTGCTTCACCTACAGAACGCTCAACAGACTCACGAGTTAAACTCACAGGCTCTGCGCTGCCAGCAAACGGAACTGTCTGCAACACAGGCAATTGGTCTGTTTGCGGCGACATTGAATCGCTACCACCGTACTGCTGTACACCTAAAATAACGACAAGCGATACACATGCAGCAACAGCAACTTGACCAAACTGTGTCAACCAACCTGGCAACTGACGTTTTGCTTTTTGCGGTTCTGGTTGTGACTCTTTTGGCGTATCAGCAATTGAGATAACATTTGCACTGTGCGCATCAAACGCACGGTGTGCAGGTTCATCTTCTAACGCTAACGCCACGCTTTCAGCAATATTCCACTCAGGTTTTGCTGGCGCTTCGCCTCGCATCACATCACCAATCAGGTGATAGTTCTGCCAAGCATCACGGCTCTCTTGGTCTTGCTCTAACTCTTGAATTAAAGCCTTATCGACCAATTCTCCATCCATGAGAGCTGAAAGTTTTTCTTTGTCAGCCATTATTTTCACCATAGTTATTACTTGTACTAGCGTTGCAAAAGAGGTCTGATTTTCTTTTCCACCGCCTCACGAGCACGGAAGATACGCGATCGTACCGTTCCTACCGGGCAATCCATCACTTCTGCAATTTCTTCATAACTCAAGCCATCGAGCTCTCGTAATGTCATTGCGGTTTTTAAATCTTCAGGTAAAGCTTCGATTGCACTGAACACCACCCGTTGCAATTCTTTGGACAACGTTAAGTTCTCAGGGTTCGATATTTCTTTAAGTGCACTACCTGTTTCGTAAAATTCAGCATCTTCAGCATCGACATCTGTCGCTGGAGGTCTACGCCCTTGAGCAACAATGTGATTTTTCGCAGTATTCACTGCAATGCGATACAGCCACGTATAAAACGCACTCTCCCCACGAAAGCTGGGAATAGCTCGGTAAGCTTTAATAAACGCTTCTTGTGCTACATCTGGTACATCGCCAGGATTACTAACGTATCTGGAAATAAGATTACATACCTTGTTCTGGTACTTCGTTACCAGCAGGTTGAATGCTTGCTTATCGCCATTCTGAACTCGCTCAATCAATACTTGATCGGTCAGCTGCTCGTTCATTCGAGCGGATACTCCTATTTGTTATGCCCCTACTCTTCTCAGATATGGGTACTAATTATGCAAAACGTAGTATTGACACCACTGCTTACTTGAGCACTATTGTGACCCTAACGTGAATGAGAAAGTTCCATGGTTTCTCAAGTTTTTTGTCATTGTTTTTTCACAGTGTGATGTCTATACCCAAATGACCACCGTTGCCTGACTTTAGTCTAAGTTTGACAAGCGAGCATCTTGAGGGGAAATGGGTATAATGAATGATCTCTGTCCCAGATTGTGCTGGGTCGAGCATGGAAAAGCAATGGCATTGACAAACTATTACTTTTCATTTGCATGGCTAATGGCTATCTGAACACCGCGTTACAAATATAACTTAGGAAGCATGCTCATGCTCTGCATGAAAAAGAAGAGTGGCTCAGTCACCGCAGTAACACGGATGTCGATAGGTCTCCCAACTTAGCCCTTGCGACAGGTGTCGCGATAATGGAATGCACATGGTGTGCAAATAATACACAAGGTGACTTTGTTACCTTAGCTTGGGATTATAAAAGTTATATGAACACAAATCGTGAACATGAGTGTGATGTGTTAGTGGTAGGGAGTGGCGCGGCTGGTTTGTCGTTGGCTTTGCGCGTTGCTAACCACTGTAAAGTGATGGTGCTGAGTAAAGGGCCACGCAGCGAAGGGGCGACCTATTATGCCCAGGGTGGTATTGCTGCTGTATTTGATGAGTCAGACACCATTGATTCACACGTTGAAGACACGCAAATCGCCGGCGATGGTATTTGCGATGAGGACACCGTGAGGTTCATTGCTGAACATTCAAAAGAGTGCGTACAGTGGTTGATCGACGGTGGTGTCCCATTTGATCGTGAAGAGGATGACTCTGACGATGAGCCTCGTTACCACTTAACTCGAGAAGGTGGCCATAGCCGTCGTCGTATTCTTCACGCGGCAGATGCAACAGGTATGGCGATGCAAACCTCTCTGCAAGATAACGCTCACAACCATCCAAACATTCATGTTCTCGAACGTCACAATGCTCTGGACTTAATCACCGAAGACAAAATTGGCGGTGATAAAAACAAAGTTATCGGTGCTTATATTTGGAACCGCAACGAAGAGCATGTCGAAACCGTGCGAGCCAAATTTGTGGTTCTCGCTACAGGTGGCGCTTCAAAAGTTTATCAATACACCTCTAACCCAGATGTTTCGTCTGGTGATGGTATTGCCATTGCTTGGCGTGCAGGGTGTCGTGTGGCAAATATGGAGTTTAACCAGTTCCACCCGACGTGTTTATATCACCCAGAAGCACGTAACTTCTTGTTGACCGAAGCGTTACGTGGTGAAGGTGCTTACCTGCGTCGTCCCGATGGTTCTCGCTTTATGCCAGATTTCGATGAGCGTAAAGAGCTTGCTCCGCGTGACGTCGTGGCTCGTGCTATCGACTTCGAAATGAAGCGTTTGGGTGCCGACTGTATGCACCTCGACATCAGTCACAAACCTGCGGACTTTATTACTAAGCACTTCCCAACCATTTACTCACGTTTAATGGACTTGGGCATTGATATGACCAAAGAGCCAATCCCAATCGTACCTGCTGCGCACTACACTTGTGGCGGTGTCATGGTGGATAGAAATGGCTGCACCGATCTTAAAAACTTGTATGCAATTGGCGAAGTCAGCTATACAGGGCTGCATGGTGCTAACCGCATGGCATCAAATTCACTTCTCGAATGCGTGGTTTATGCTTGGTCTGCGGCGAAAGATATTCTAAAACATCACACTAATGTGGAGCTTCCTTCTCAGGTGCCATGCTGGGATGAAAGTAAAGTGACCAACAGTGATGAAGAAGTGATCATTCAGCACAACTGGCACGAACTTCGACTGTTTATGTGGGACTACATGGGCATTGTACGGACAGATAAGCGCTTAGAACGCGCCTTGCGCCGTATCCAACTGTTGCAACAAGAAACGCATGAGTACTACAGCAACTTCCGTGTATCGAACAACTTATTAGAACTGCGTAACCTTTTACAAGTAGCAGAGCTGATGGTTCGCTGTGCGATGCAACGCAAAGAGAGTCGTGGTTTGCACTATACACTCGATTATCCAAATCAACTGGAAAACAGCGGACCAACGATTTTGGTTCCAGCTAAACAGCTTTAATTCGACAAAATAAACTATTACATCAACAGGGAGCATTGGCTCCCTGTTTCATTTCCCACTGGCGTAATACCAAAGATAATTGACGGTAATGCTGATCGTCACAGCTATCACGCCAAATCGTGACGCTACGGCCAGACTCCAATCGAAATGTTATCTTGAATGGCAATGTCGATGTATCGATTCGTTGTAACTGATCCTTTTCAGACTCAAGAGGCGCCGAACATTCACTATACTCGAGGGCCTCAAACCTAACCGAGCCGTCGCAATGCACATACCAATAACCCTGACTTGTCGGTTTAACAAAGCCTTGGCTCAATAGTGCCTTAACAATCATTAATAACAAATAAATCGATAATACGAGAGGGATGCTAGAGAGGGTAACGGCCCAAGTCATCAGTAAGAAAAGTATTACATTGAGAACTCGGGCAGTCAGAGAGGGAGAAGCGGTAAAATTAACGAACTTTGCTGAGGTTATGGGCGACAATTTTATCAACCATTGCAGCATGACCTAAGTTTTCGCTGCGGCCATGCCCCATTATCCAAGTAAACAGATCAGGATCATCGCATTCAAGTAAAGAAACAAAGTCACGCTGCTCTTGTTCACTCAGAGTATCAAAGCACTCTTCAAAAAACGGCATAATTACTACGTCAAGCTCAAGCATGCCTCGACGACAAGCCCATTTAATACGCGCTTTTTCTTCCGGAGTGTACATTCACTATTCCTTCATAGATGTCTTGTTGTTAGTGCGGAGTGTAACAAGGGATGTGCTACGTCACTAGTGTGCGGGTCACAATACGATAGTGAAAGCAGACAAATGTTGATTCGTAAATCGCTCCCCTAGTATCTCAAGGTTATTTGGGTATAACATAGCGGAAAAATATCTTCAAAAGGCATTGTAATTATGGAATGGCAAACTCGTTTTTCAGCACTACCTCTCTCAACTCAAGACGCACTTCCAGAGTTATCTATCTCGCTGCTGGACAATTTCGGCATGATCACCATGGTCGGTGACGATAAAAAATCATACTTACAAGGTCAGGTTACCTGCGATGTCGTTTCTTTAGAACAAGACCAATCAACATTAGGCGCACATTGTGATGCGAAAGGTAAAGTGTGGAGTGTGTTCCGCCTTTTCCATCACCACGATGGCTACGGCATGATCCAACCAAAATCGGCGATTGACGTAGAACTTAGCGAAATAAAAAAATACGCCATTTTCTCTAAAGTAACGATTGAAGCTTCTGATGAAGTTATCTTAGGTGTTGCAGGCGTCAAAGCCGACGAGCTTATTTCTTCAATGAGCAAAACGACTGGCAGCGTTCGCCCTGTTGAAGGCGGCACCGCGGTACAAGTTTCACAAAACCGCTGGCTACTGATATTAAGTGCGCCAGCTGCACAACAAGTCGTTGAAAATACAGATGCTGCCCTTACGACAAATGAGCTTTGGAATCGTTTCGACATTGAAGCTGGTTTACCATTTGTCTCTGCATCCGCGCAGAATGCTCACATTCCACAAGCACTCAACGTGCAAGCTTTAGGAGGCATTAGCTTCACAAAGGGCTGCTACACAGGACAAGAAACGGTAGCACGAGCTAAGTATCGCGGTACAAATAAACGTGCGATGTACATCGTAAAAGGGGCAACTTCAGCTCCATTCAGTGACGAGCCAATTGAGCTCGAACGCAGCGTGGGTGAAAACTGGCGTTCAGTGGGTGCTTTATTAAACCACTACCAGTTCAGCGACAATCAAGCGATTGGCCTGATCGTACTGCCTAATAATCTCGATGAAGACACTCGTCTTCGTTTGGTTGCTCAGCCAGAATGTGAGTGGACAATCGAATCACTGCCTTACAGTCTTGATGATGAGTAATACAATCAATACTCCTTTGATGCAATTTCTCACAGACCAACACATTCCGTTTCGTCTGTTACCGCATCAAAGACCAGCAACCACTATTGAGGATGCCGCGCAACAACGCGGCATTCGCCCTTCTCAAATGGTGAAAGCAATCTTGCTACGAGACATGGGTAATCAATATGCTCTCGCCTGTGCGCCTGGTGATCGTAGTGTCGATCCCAAAAAAAGTGCGCTCATTACTGCAATGCCGCCGGATGACTTGCGTTGATCAAGCCGACGTTGAGGCCATCACGGGTTACAAAATTGGTACTGTCACTCCACTATTACTCAAACGACACATGCCGATCGTGTTCGATCCTAGCTTACTAGAAGAACAGGAAGTCACGATCAGCAGTGGCGATCGCATGGCTGGACTGGCGCTTTCTATCCAAGATCTTATCCAATTGTGTCAGCCGACCGTAGCTGAGATCTGTCGTTAATCGTCTAAAAATAATGTAATAGCACGTAGTGTTTCTATCATCACGTGATCTCGCTCATATCTACAAAAATAGACGATAGAATTTTTAATCACATATAAAACATAAATAGTCACGAAGATAAAACTCGTATATGCTGAATTTGTTGGTTAAGTTTCAAACAAGCACTTAACCAACATAAAGTGAATCAGCTGACTGAATGACAGTATTCATACCGTCAGCTGTCCACTTTTGTGTAATGCATCTGTGACTATTCGCCCGCTGAAGCGGGCTTTTTTTTGTACGGAACTTTTTTCTCTTCCTCTTTCTCTAACCGTTAGGACGTAAAGTTTGTTCTGTTGGATACCACCTTAATAGAAACAATTAGCAAACAATCATTTTCGTTCTATTCTTAATTCTGTAACAAAACTATTGCTTAATGCGTCACGTAAAAAGGAGTGTATTGTCGTAAGGGTTCCTTGAACGGTGATTTTTTGGGGTAATCCTCACGCTATTTAAGAGATGACACTGTCAAATTGTCTAAGACAACACAAATCTCTGACGCAACACCCTACATCTGTATTTAATACTATGGCTGTCACAATAATTTTCGCGTCCAAAACGTAGAATACCTAGGCTAGGTTAGATAAAAGGAAAGTAAATATGAGACTGTTTAAGCGCTATACACCAAGTATGATTGCTAAACATATAAGTCGTCTTTTTAAAGGAAGAATTTATATTTACGGGGTCGGTAGATTCGAGTTTGATAACGGCAAGTTAATACTGCCGGAGAAAGCAGAGCAACGCCATTTCCGAGCGGTCAAAGAGATCAACCAAGAAATAATGAAACTCCGATGCGCATATGCTTAGCAAAACGTTGATAAAACAAAGGCTGGATTAACCAGCCTTTTGTGTATTTGAAGTTCGCTTTACACCTACTGACGTGCCAGATCCGGCAGATGACCTTTTAGACCAAGCGCACGCTTCATGATCTCATCTTTCGCTCCCGGCAATTGACCCGCTAAACTCAAACCAATGCCACGAACCAGCTTCTTAGCAGGATTCTCTCCTGAGAACAGGTCTCGGAATCCTTGCATTGCAGCAATCATCTTTGCTGCTTCCGCTTTGCGCCAACGCTCATAACCTCTTAGATTGCGTTTGCTGCCAATATCTTGGCCTTGCTTCCATAGCGCTAACACCTCTTGAGCGAGGCCGGCTGCATCTAATAAACCTAAATTCACACCTTGCCCCGCTAGTGGGTGAATGGTATGGGCTGCATCGCCAACCAATGCGACTCGCTCCACAACAAAATCTCGCGCATAACGCATTTTCAGAGGAAACGCGGCACGCTCTCCCACGACTTCACATAGACCAAGTCGTGTATCAAATTCGCTCGTCAATGCTTTGTTGAAATCATGCTCACTCATTGCCAATAGCTGCTCTGCACGATTTGGCTCAGTGGACCAAACAATAGAGCACATATCTGGTTGCGACATTGGCAAAAACGCCAATGGTCCTTGAGGAGTAAAAATCTGTCGTGCAATGCTATTGTGCGGAGCAGCGGTTTTAACATTCGCGACCAGAGCATGATGTCCATAATCCCAATGCGTTAACGGAATATCCATTTGATGACGAAGCCACGAGTTTGCCCCATCGGCTCCGACCACTAACTTAGCCGTCATGGCTTGACCATTGTCGAGCGTCAACCAACTTTCTTGTTCGCCCACCGCTAAGGTCGCGCAACGTGCAGGCATAAACATAGTGACGTTATCGAGCTTTTGGACTTGTTCGAGCAGTGCGAGTTGAATCACTCGATTCTCAACAATATGCCCTAAATCAGGTTGTGCCATGCTTTGTGCATTGAACTCAATACTAGCGAAGCTATCTTGCTCCCACACTTCCATACCGTAGTATGGTGAAGCTCGGCGTTGCTCTATCCCCTGCCAAGCGCCAAGCTTACGCAAGATAGTCTCACTAGAACGGCTCAACGCAGACACACGCACATCAGGTAACTCTTTCAACGACTCATCTGGCACCTTGCCTTCTATTACGGCGACACGCAGATCACTGTCCTTGAACGCGGCAGCAAGTGCCAACCCAACCATCCCTCCGCCGATGATGGCGATATCTACACTTTGCATCATTGCTTTTTATTACCTAATTCAGTGCGGCCGTTCATCGTTTTACCAAACCAAGCGTATGGCGCAGTAGCGGCTGCTTAAAAATAGAAAGGTTATCCATCGCTGCTAAGGCTGTATTTCGCCCAATTCGCATCGCGGGTAAATCATTTGAAAAAATATGCACTAAGGCACTGGTTAGCCAGATCGTTTCGCTTCGATCTGCCTCTCTACGCTGACTAAAGCGCATCAAGCCTTGATAAAGACCAACATCATCGCTTTGCTGCACGATTTCTTCTGCTAGCGAGACAACGTCGCGGATACCAAGATTAAAACCTTGTCCAGCTATCGGATGCAGCGTTTGCGCCGCATTCCCAACAATCGCAAAACGATGAGAGATATTTTGCTTTCGATGGCGAAGAAGCAATGGGTAACTCGCACGTCGTCCCACTTTTTTCATCGCGCCCAAACGCCAGCCAAAATCTTGTTGTAAACGTTGGAGAAATGCTTGGTCAGATAACTCAAGAACTGCTTGGGCTTCCTCAGGGTGCAGACACCAAACTAAGGACATTCTATTGTCACTCATTGGCAATAAAGCAACAGGGCCATTTTCAGTAAAACGTTCAAAGGCTCTACCTTGATGAGGTTCTTGAGTCACAATATTGGCAATGACAGCCACTTGTTCAAAATCTTGCTCAGAAAGCTCTAAACCAATTTTCTGACAGCAGGTTGAAACAGCACCATCGGCTGCCACCAACAGTTTTGCGTCAAGCTGCTCACCGCTTTTCAACGTAATATGGGTACAGTCTTGCTCGCGCTCGATATCGGTAACAGAGTCAGGGCAAAACAGCGTTATGGATGCGCTGCTATCTAATAATTCTTGATATACGCGACCAACATCGGCTAATTCGACAACATACCCTAGTGCTTCAACGCCAATCTCTTGCTTGGTGATTTCCGTCATCCCAGCATGAGAGCGGTCAGAAACGTGGATATGTTCAATAGGTGTGACAAACGGCTCTATCGAGGTCCAGAGCTGTAGTTGACGCAACAGATTGACAGTACCGTAAGACAATGCGATTGAGCGAGAGTCAAAACCAGGGTGCATATCTGACTGCGCTTTAAAAGGCTCAACGACGGCAATGCGGAGCTTTCCCTGAGACAAATGGTCAATCGCTAATGCCAACGTTGCCCCTGCCATGGCACCACCAGCAATGACTACATCATATTGCTTCATGCTAACCTCTGGACCATCTACGATTAATGAATAGTAGGCTTTTTATCGCTACTTTCAGGGCGAACACCAAACTCAGCATGAATCGTTAGTACGCAAGCTTTGATGTGTTCAATCACTTGTTCTAGCAATTGCGCTTGTTCACCGAGGTCGTCATCTTCATCAATGCCTAATTTGGCAATCTCTTCTAGGTCAGCCAATGCTTCTTTAGCGTCATCTGACGCTTTATTTAGCGCAACACCTGCTAGACCTAACCCAGAAATAAAATGGTTTACGAAATCGGACACGCTGTCAGCCAACGTGAATAAGCCTTCTTCTCCCGGCTCATCTGGCAATAATAAAGACAGCTCCATCGACGTGCCCGTGAGTTCATTGACAGTAACGGTGAATACGCTTTGAGCAAACGCTAGCGCGTTAGAAGGCCACCCCATCCCATCATTGGTGTAGTCAAACAGAATAGGCTGCCAAGTTTGATCATTAATCGCCAATCCACCACTTAACATGCCGACAAATAAGCCATGTAATTCCGCAGGTGTTACTGCTAGGCTTGCAGATTGCAGTTCAGCAGCAATAGATTGGTATTCAGGAAGGGTGATTTCACTCATAACTTGGCTCATTCTTGCATAATAATGTATTGGTATATCCTACCATCAAGGTTAGTGGTCTGAAACGGCTATCAAATTCAATTTTGAACAGCATTTGCTCAATTTGCCCAATTCCTGTGTGATCTCGTCATCATTTCTCTTTCTGTGATGGGAAATGCTTGAATCTTAATAGCGGTTTTCCTATAGTTTGCTCCTCGGTAGTTGTATGAAGCAACACCTTAGATAGCGCGAATATAGAGTTTATTCATCATGAGCAATCAAGCGATCGACGTTGAAATATTAGGCAAAGTTACACGAGTGAATTGTCCGACAGGACAAGAAGAGTCTCTTGTTGCAGCGGCAAAAGATCTGGATCGCCGATTGAAAGAAATGAGCGAACGTACTAAGGTAACCAATGAAATCCAACTGCTGACCTTCGCTGCATTGAATATTTGTTATGAGTTGCACACCAAGTCATACGAATCAAACGGTCAACAGCAAGAAATTACTGAGCGAATGGAAAAGCTCACTGCGTCTCTTGAGAACGCACTAAGCAAAGTTACGCAAGGACAGCAGTAAATACAAAATTTACCCTGGGGTGTGCGTCAGCAGGATTTAAGTCCCTGAGCCGATAAGCAATACCTAAGGGTTAGTATTTGGTAGCTATTGAGCAAGCTCGGCATGTACCGAGAAGCCTACGGTTGTCATTGCTGATCCGCCTTGAACCAGCTGGTTCAAGGGCCACAATCCTCAACGGCACCCTGGGGTATTCTCTCTATGTCAGACCTCTCTCGACAAGACTTCCGCAAACAGATTCGTGAAAAGCGCAACGCATTGTGTAGCGATACGCAATTCCAAGCGGGGATCGACCTTGTCACTCAGTTCTCTCAACTTCCTGAAATCCAGCAAGCGCAGCATATTGCTATTTATCTTTCTGCTGACGGTGAACTTGATACCAAGCCGCTCATTGAGTGGTTGTGGCAACAGGGAAAATCGGTTTATCTACCTGTCATCCATCCGTTTTCCAAAGGTCAGTTACTGTTTCTTCTGTACGTAAGTGATGATCAATTGGTCTACAACAAATACGGCATCTTAGAGCCCAAACTGGACATCCGCCATCTCAAGCCCGTTCGTCAAATTGATATCATTTGTACACCTTTGGTTGGATTCGACAGCATCGGCCACCGCTTAGGCATGGGCGGAGGGTATTATGACCGTACCCTGTCTCATTGGTTTATAACCGGAGAAGGTGCCAAGCCTGTTGGTATCGCTCACGACTGCCAACATGTAGAACGCTTACCAATTGAAAGCTGGGACATTCCATTACCTAAGATCGTGACCCCAAGCCGAATATGGCAATGGGAAAGTGGCAAGTAAGCCGCTATAATCACGCCCGCAAACGTTAACGAACATCTATTCAGGAGATTGGCATGACTCAAGATGAAATGAAAAAAGCGGCTGGTTGGGCAGCACTAAAATATGTTGAGAAAGGCAGCATTGTCGGTGTTGGTACTGGCTCTACCGTGAATCACTTCATCGATGCACTAGGCACTATCAAAGACGATATTAAAGGTGCAGTGTCTAGCTCTGTCGCTTCAACTGAGCGCCTTAAAGAGCTTGGTATTGAAGTATACGAGTGTAACGACGTAATGAAGCTGGATGTGTATGTTGATGGCGCAGACGAAATTAACCCAGCACGTGAAATGATCAAAGGCGGCGGCGCGGCTCTGACTCGTGAGAAAATTGTCGCAGCAATCTCTGATAAGTTTGTATGTATTGTTGACGGCACCAAAGCAGTTGACGTACTAGGTCAGTTCCCACTACCTGTAGAAGTGATCCCAATGGCACGCTCTTACGTTGCGCGCGAATTAGTAAAACTGGGCGGTGACCCGGCTTACCGTGAAGGCGTTGTGACTGACAACGGCAACGTAATTTTGGATGTACACAACATGCAGATTACTAACCCGAAAGAAATGGAAGACAAGATCAACGGTATCGCGGGTGTGGTGACTGTGGGTCTTTTTGCTCACCGTGGTGCTGACGTCGTAATCACAGGTACACCAGAAGGCGCAAAAATTGAAGAATAAATAACAGCTCAAATCGACCTATCTGGTTCACTTTTCTGTTATTTCATTACATACGGTGCTGCAAGGCACCGTTTTTTATTCCTTTCTCTAAGAAAATTATCTCTTATTCCGTAATTTTCTTACCCAAAGCAATTTTTTTTTGTTACTTTATTGAACAGAAGACGCACAAGGAAACGTTTGTCCTCCTACAAAACTATCAATTATCCCCTTTTTAATAGTTTTGCCCAATGTGCGCCACATTAGCCCACCTTTCCATTTTAAGGACGAGAAAAAATGGCCAAAGTTTCACTGGAAAAAGAAAAGATTAAGATCCTCTTGTTAGAGGGACTCCACCCTTCTTCAGTTGAAGTTCTTCAAGCAGCTGGTTATACCAACATTGAGTACCATAAAGGTTCCCTTCCGGAAGAAGAATTGATTGAAGCGGTTAAAGACGTGCACTTCATCGGTATTCGCTCCCGTACGAACCTATCCGAAGAGGTAATCAATGCGGCGAATAAACTGGTTGCAATTGGCTGTTTTTGTATCGGTACTAACCAAGTAAACCTAGACGCAGCAGCAAAACGCGGCATTCCTGTGTTTAATGCACCGTTCTCTAACACACGCAGTGTGGCTGAGCTGGTACTTGGTCAAATCCTACTACTTCTGCGTGGCATTCCTGAAAAGAATGCGCTTGCACATCGCGGTATTTGGAAGAAAAGTGCTGACAACTCTTACGAAGCACGTGGCAAACGTCTTGGCATTATCGGATACGGCCACATTGGTACGCAGCTAGGTATTATTGCCGAAAACTTAGGTATGCGCGTTTACTACTACGACATCGAAAACAAGCTGTCCCTTGGTAATGCGACGCAAGTACATACCATGAGTGAACTACTAAACAAGTGTGACGTAATTTCTCTGCACGTTCCTGAAACGCCAGAAACAAAAAATATGATGGGTGAAGCTGAGTTTGCTCGCATGAAGCCAGGCTCAATCTTTATTAATGCAGCACGCGGCACTGTCGTGGATATTCCAGCGCTTTGCCATAGTTTAGAAGCAGGTCATATTGCGGGCGCTGCGATTGATGTATTCCCAACAGAACCGAAAACGAATGCCGACCCGTTCGAATCTCCTTTGCAGAAGTTCGATAATGTCATTCTCACTCCACACGTTGGTGGTTCAACGCAAGAAGCACAAGAGAACATCGGTGTTGAGGTCGCAGGAAAACTGGCGAAGTACTCTGACAACGGCTCTACGCTTTCAAGTGTAAACTTCCCAGAGGTGTCACTGCCAGAGCACGGTGGTGAATGCTCTCGCTTGCTTCACATCCATAAAAACCGTCCTGGTATTCTTACTCAGATCAACACCATCTTCGCGGAAGACGGCATTAACATTGCCGCACAGTACCTACAAACAGCCGCTGAAATCGGCTACGTAGTGATCGATGTTGAAACCGAGCGCTCAGAAGAAGCGCTAGCGAAACTGAAAAGTATTGAAGGCACTATCCGTGCTCGTATCCTTCACTAATTTGTGAAGCAGAAATAACAAAGGCAGGGAATACCCTGCCTTTTCTTTTTGCACCCAGTATTACTTCAGCTTGTAAATCACGTCAACTTGATCGCGAATAATCATGGTAGAATCTTGGTAGCTGTTTGCCCCTTCTTTACTGTCCATCGCCATCGAGCGCATTAGAACTGGCTGAACGTGCATCTGTCTG
The DNA here is from genome assembly GCF_013048625.1 of Vibrio sp. 11-4(1). NCBI lineage: Bacteria > Pseudomonadati > Pseudomonadota > Gammaproteobacteria > Vibrionales > Vibrionaceae > Vibrio > Vibrio sp. 11-4(1). The sequence continues at coordinate 49,661 of NZ_VHSY01000013.1, forward strand.
TAATTGATCTGCCAGACATCACCCAATTTTTTCTCAAAGCCAGTAGCCAGTGACGCTGCTTTTTCTCGCGCATCTTGGATAGCCGCCATGCGTGCCTTTTGCTGATACTCAGCCTGGTTGCTTACCTTAAGTTGAATATTATCAACCTGATTAATCCCTGCTTCTAACGCCATATCTAGGTACTGGTTTAGGTTTTTTAGATCCGTAACCGTCACATCAATGCTACGAGAAGCGCGATAACCAACGAGCTCTGCTTTGCCTGATTTAGGGTAGTGGTATTGAGGCGCAAGGTATAAATTCGAGCTGGTAACATTGTCTTTTGATAAGCCAGCATCGGACAGATTTTTCAGAAATTGCTCAACGGTTTTGTCAACTGACTGCTTGGCCTGTTCAGCAGTCATTGTCGTATCTACCACTTTCACAGAAAACGTCGCCATATCTGGTGTAGCAATAACTTCACCATAACCTGTCGTCGTTACGTGAGCAAATTCAGGCGAGTTCGCCAACACTGAAGCACTGGTAAGGCTGAGTGCAGAAGCCAGCAAAAATGAATACAGTCTCATTCAATAAATCCATCCATACAAAAATAAAGTACTTACTCTCAGCAGAAAGGCTCAAGATTCAGACAAAACTATCACTACTGAGAAAGTGTATGGTTTCATAATAGAAACTTCTGTCGATTATCCAAGCACTCAGAATGACTTCTAACACAACTTTGACTATGTAACATTGGCGTAATTTTTCAACGAAACACTCTGTCGGCAATGAACCCATCGCTGCGACAATGAACTTATTGAGGTAAGTGTCGCTGAGCATACCCGACTATCGCGTGTGAGATTTCTTGTAGAACCCCCGTTTCCAGTTGCCAATGATGCCAATAAATCCGATGGGACATTAAAAAATCGGGAGTAACATCAACCAACGCGCCACGCTCTAGCTCGTCGGTAATTTGCAAACGAGGGATTAAGCAATAGGCTACACCAGCTAACGCCACTTTTAGAAACGCTTCAGAGCTGCTGATGTTATGGTGAATGACGCTATCAGGGCTGACATTGAAATGCTCGGTAAGAAAGGTTTTATGTAGGTCATCATATTGATCATACGAAACGGCCGGCGCCTTGGCCAAAGTCTGGTTATTGACGCCTTGAGCAAAGTAACGCTGATAAAACTCCGGACTCGCGACACAAACGTAATCAACACGTCCCAAGTAATCCGCTCTACAGCCAGGTATCGGCTGGGATTCTAAGCTGATCGCCCCCGTCACTTCGCCACTTTTTAGCTTTTCGATGGAACGAGATTCACCATAGATAGTGAGTTTGAGTTCAACCTGACGCTGCTTCATGACATCTTGCAGTGCAGGCAGTAGCCAAGTAGCAAGGCTATCAGCATTGGTCGCCAAAGAGAGTTGTACAGGTCGAGTACTGGTATCATTCTTGAGTTCGGGCAGAATTTCATGCTCGAGTAAGCGCACTCGACGATAAAGGCCTAATAACTTTTTACCAATCGGCGTTGGCTTGGGTGGTTGACTACGAACCAAAACGGGTTGTGCGAGAAACTTCTCTAATTGTTTAATACGTTGAGAAATTGCTGATTGCGAGACAAATAAATGTTCGGCTGCACGCTCAAAGCTCCCCTGATAAACCACTGCATCTAATGCCTCAATCCATTTATAGTCCAACCCTCTCATCCTGCTCTTCCTCTCCTGATAAAACATCAACCCTTAAATTAGCCTAGCTAATATAATATTAAAATCATTAATTATACTTATTTAGATAAACTCTTTATCTTTCACTCTTCTGAGAATTTATTGGTTATTTTGAAGTGAGGTGAAGTGTGAGCTTGTGGGTTCTATTGCAAGGGTTTGGTTTAGGGGCATCAATGATCATTCCAATCGGCGCACAAAATGCGTATGTCTTAAATCAAGGCATAAAGCGCAATCATCACCTGACGACTGCCACTATTTGTAGCATCCTAGATATGATCTTCATTTCTCTAGGTATCTTTGGTGGTGGTGCGATTTTGTCTCAAAATGAAATCTTACTAACATCGGTGACCCTTGGTGGTATTGCCTTCCTGAGCTTTTATGGATTACTGTCACTTAAGAGCGCGTTTAAGTCAGACAGTGACTCAGAATCAAAAGGTGAAGTCGTCGCTCGTGGTCGTCGAACGGTCATATTAGGCGCGTTAGCCGTCACTGTACTTAACCCACATTTGTACTTAGATACAGTCGTTATTCTGGGCTCTATTGGTGGGCAGTTTGAAGGCCATGACCGAATTGCTTTTGCACTAGGTACGATGATGGCTTCCTTTGTTTGGTTCTATACCTTGTCGATAGGAGCCGCAAAACTAGGCCCTACCCTATCAAAGCCAAGAGTGAAAAAAGGCATCGACATCGCGGTCGCAGTAATGATGTTCACGATAGCGTATATTTTAGCTAGCGAACTTATTGAAAAGTACTGGTAATCAACAGGACAACATAGACATGGAGTCACTAAAGCGTATCTATGATATCAATAGAGAGCGACTCAACGCGCTCTCTATTCCTTTTCGGGAATGGCAGCATGAAGCCATCTTAGACTTTGACACGGATATAAGAATTGCGTCCGAGCTTGGATGGACAGGCACGCACACCAAAAGCCTCTTCTTAAAACTTAAAGGACAAGGCTACGCAATTTATCTAACAGAAAAAGACTCTCGCCTCGATGCCAAACAAATAAAAGCCGTCACAGGTAAACGCCCATCAATTTGTGACGACGGTGAAATGGTCGAAGTGTTAGGTTGTTTGCCTGGAGCGGTATGTCCGATTGGCTTACCTGAATATGTCACGCTCATTGTAGATACAACCCTGTATCTACACGAAGAGTTGCTCTATACGCCAGGGTTGCCTGAATTCACCTTTGGCTTTGCCGGTAAACATCTAAAACGTCTATTGCTTGCCGGTAATCACATTCTTTATGAGATATAAAAAAGCGAGGCCAATTGGCCTCGCTTTCGAATATCTACCGCTTGTATTAAGCGTCGATTTTGTTCAGATGAACATCCATTTGTGGGAATGGAATTTCGATACCATTTTCATCCAGTGCTTCTTTAATACCTTGCATTGCATCAAAGTATACGCCCCAGTAATCTGCAGTTTTCACCCATGGGCGAACCACAAAGTTTACTGAAGAGTCTGCCAGTGTAAGTACACCGATTGTGATATCAGGATCTTTCAAGATACGCGGATCTTTTTCTAGCGTCTCGCGAATTACTTTCTTCGTTAGTTTAAGATCCGCTTTGTATGACACACCAATCACTAAGTCGACACGTCGCGTTGCATGACGAGAGTAGTTAGTAATTGCACCACCGATTACTGACGAGTTAGGCACAACAACCATCTTGTTGTCTGGTGTTTTTAGAACAGTTTGGAAGATTTGAATTGCTTCAACACTACCCGCTACACCGCCAATTTCTACGTAGTCGCCAGATTTGAATGGACGGAACGCAACAATGAGTACACCAGCTGCAAAGTTTGATAGTGAACCTTGTAGCGCAAGACCAACAGCAAGACCTGCCGCACCGATTACAGCCACGACTGAAGCGGTTTGAACGCCTAATCGACCAAGAGCGGCGATAAGTACGATTACAAATAGCAAGTAACGAACAAGACCGTGAATAAATTCAACGACAGCCTTATCCATGTTTTTCTTTTCTAGTACTTTAGAAACACTACCAGCGACTGCTTTAACGATAATATTACCGATAAACAGAATAAGCAGCGCAGAGATAATGTTCACACCGTACTGAACCAGTAGATCTGAGTTGTTTGTCAGCCAAGTTTCAGCCTGAGTTAGACCATCCGTTAAAGTGGTATCGATACCCACCGATTCACCTGCCATAATTCTTATCCTCAAAAATAAAGATATATAAATCCAATTGCCGTTAATTTATGAACCTTGTTTTTTAAAGGCTCTTTTCTAAAACAACATCCCTATTGCCCCACTGAACAGTGTCAGATTTTTGGCACAATATCCCAACTTTGACTTTTTTCAAAGTCAGAGTTTCGCAAAGATATGCAAAACAAGACTTTATCAGAGTTTTCTGATATTGGCTTGTTACAGGTTACGCAATGCACTCTTATTTCGCCACTCCTATGACTGATATTCCTATGTTTTTATTTAAAAACGTTAAAGGGGGAACATCCCACCATAAAATACAACCTGACGCATAAAGATATCAATAGGAAAGCAGGGAAAGAAACATAGGGGCAAAATGATAGACATAAAAAAACCCGCTCAAAAAGCGGGTTTTTAAGTAACTTAATCAGTAACGATTATAGTACGTCAACTGCGTTTAGGTCAGCAAATGCTTGCTCTAGACGAGCTACCATTGAAGCTTGACCAGCACGTAGCCATACGCGTGGATCGTAGTACTTCTTGTTTGGTGCATCTTCACCAGTTGGGTTACCGATTTGGCCTTGTAGGTAATCGTGGTTTTCAGCTTCGAACTTACGGATACCATCCCAAGTTGCCCACTGTGTATCAGTATCGATGTTCATTTTGATAACACCGTAACCGATAGACTCACGGATTTCTTCTAGAGAAGAACCTGAACCACCGTGGAATACGAAGTTTAGAGAGTTCGCTGGAAGACCGAATTTCTCAGAAACGTGCGCTTGAGAATCACGTAGGATAGTTGGAGTTAGAACAACGTTACCTGGCTTGTACACGCCGTGTACGTTACCGAAAGATGCTGCGATAGTGAAACGGTGGCTGATTGCGCTTAGTTTCTCGTATGCGTATGCAACGTCTTCTGGAGAAGTGTATAGCTCAGACGCATCCATATCAGAGTTGTCAACGCCGTCTTCTTCACCACCAGTACAACCTAGTTCGATTTCTAGAGTCATGTTCATTTTAGCCATGCGCTCTAGGTACTTAGCAGAAATCTCGATGTTCTCTTCTAGAGACTCTTCAGAAAGGTCGATCATGTGAGAAGAGAACAGAGGCTTACCAGTTTGAGCGAAGTACTCTTCACCAGCGTCTAGTAGACCGTCGATCCAAGGAAGTAGTTTCTTAGCAGCGTGGTCAGTGTGTAGGATTACTGGTACACCGTAAGCTTCAGCTACAGCGTGAACGTATTTCGCACCAGCAACAGCACCTAGGATTTGAGCCTCTTGACCTTCAAGTTTTAGACCTTTACCAGCAAAGAAAGCAGCACCACCGTTAGAGAATTGAACGATAACTGGAGCTTTAACTTTTGCAGCTGCTTCAAGTACTGCGTTTACAGAGTCAGTACCCACACAGTTTACTGCTGGAAGTGCAAAGCTGTTTTCTTTTGCAACTTCAAATACTTTCTGAACGTCATCGCCAGAGATAACACCTGGTTTTACGAAGTCGAAGATCTTAGACATGGATGTAATCCTATTTATCTGTCGTTTTTAAACAAAACTTGTTAAGTTGAAAATCTTGCAAACGTTTGCTCACAACTGAGGCTATTCTAGCAGAGTTCCTCACACGTTGCAGCAAACAAGAAAGCGGGAGAATCACTCCCCCGCTTTGCTTTAATTACTTAGCGCGTGCTTCTAGCATTTCTACTGCTGGAAGAACTTTACCTTCTACGAACTCAAGGAAAGCGCCGCCACCTGTAGAGATGTAAGAAACGTCAGCTTTGATACCGAACTTGTCGATAGCTGCTAGCGTGTCACCACCACCTGCAACAGAGAAGCCTTCAGATGCTGCGATAGCTTCTGAGATACCTTTAGTACCTGCTTCGAAGTTCTTGAATTCGAATACGCCTACTGGACCATTCCATAGGATAGTCTTCGCGTTCTTAAGGATTTCTGCTAGTTCAGCTGTTGAATCTGGGCCAAGGTCGAAGATCATGTCGTCGTCTTGTACTTCAGAAACGTGTTTAATTTCTGCTTCTGCGTTTTCGTCGAATGCTTTCGCACATGCAACGTCAGTTGCTACTGGAATTGCACACTCATCCATTAGCTTCTTAGCAGTGTCTACTAGATCCGCTTCGTATAGAGACTTACCAACGTTGTGGCCAGCAGCTGCGATAAATGTGTTAGCAATACCACCACCAACAACTAGTTGGTCAGCGATTTTAGATAGAGACTCAAGTACAGTTAGCTTAGTAGAAACTTTTGAACCACCTACGATAGCAACCATTGGACGAGCTGGGTTGTCCATTGCTTTACCTAGCGCTTCAAGCTCGTTTGCTAGAAGAGGGCCAGCACAAGCGATAGGTGCGTGCATACCAACACCATGAGTTGACGCTTGAGCGCGGTGAGCCGTACCGAATGCATCCATTACGAATACGTCACATAGTGCTGCGTATTTCTTAGATAGCTCTTCGTCGTTTTTCTTTTCGCCTTTGTTAAAGCGAACGTTTTCTAGAACAACAAGTTCACCAGCGTTTAGCTCTAGTCCATCTAGGTAGTCTTTTGCTAGCTTAACTTCACAATCTAGTGCGTCGTTTAGGTAGTTAACAACTGGTTGTAGAGAGAACTCTTCAGCGTATTCACCTTCAGTTGGGCGACCTAGGTGAGACGTAACCATTACTTTAGCGCCTGCTTCTAGGCAGTGCTTAATAGTTGGAAGAGATGCGATGATACGTGCATCTGAAGTTACTTTACCGTCTTTTACTGGCACGTTTAGGTCAGCACGGATAAATACACGTTTACCTGCAAGATCCAGGTCAGTCATCTTGATTACAGACATGATGTGTCCTCTCAAATATTGATAATTAAAGTTTTTGAAAACTCGGCAACCCTGCCAAGCCTGTTAATTCTTCAAACTGGTTATAGATGATATGGAGATATCATGGATTTATTTCAAGGCTTGAAATAAAAATTCTCCATCACTTCTTCGTCATTACTGCTCCACTTGAGAAGAAGCTTGCATTGCTAAGGCAGTATCCAGCATCCGGTTAGCAAAGCCCCATTCGTTGTCGCACCAAACGAGCATTTTTACGAGTTGCCCGTTACTCACTCTAGTCTGGCTTCCATCTACAATCGCACTATGGGGGTCGTGGTTAAAGTCGATGGAAACGAGTGGCGATTCAGTATAGTCAACAATGTTACGTAATGTACACTGAGATGCGTTAACAATGGTTTGATTTACGTCATTAACTTTCACATTTGTATTAATTGTGACACTTAAATCCATTGCGGTGACGTTAACGGTTGGGACACGAACAGAAATTGCTTCGAATTTGTTGGAAAATTTCGGGAAGATTCTTTCAATCCCCTTATGCAACTTGGTGTCAACCGGAATAATAGATTGGCTAGCAGCGCGGGTACGGCGTAGATCGTTATGGTACGCATCGATTACTTGCTGATCGTTCATGGAAGAGTGAATCGTGGTAATGGTACCGGACTCAATACCGAAGGCTTCGTCTAACACTTTAATGATGGGAACGATACAGTTGGTAGTACAAGAGCCATTGGAGACAACACGGTGCTCGTCTTTCAGAGTTTCGTGGTTCACACCATAGATAATCGTATTATCTATGTCGTTTGCGCCCGGGTGTGAAAACAGCACTTTCTTCGCGCCAGCTTCTATATGCGCTTGCCCATCGGCTTGCGAACCAAACACGCCAGTGCAATCCAAGACAATATCGACTTCTAAATCGCGCCAAGGAAGTAGTTCGAGTTCAGAGAGGTGAAGAATGCGAATAGAGTCATATTCGCCGCTGTCATGATGAACATGCAAGTGTTCTTGGTCGTGGGAGATTTTTTTACCGAAGCGACCATGACTAGTGTCATATTGCAGTAGGTGCGCCATCGCTTCTGGCTGCGCTAATTCGTTAACCGCCACAACCTTGATCTGCTGATGTTTTCCGCTTTCATATACGGCTCGCAGAACATTACGACCTATACGTCCAAATCCATTGATCGCAACCTTTAGCATTTATCCTTCGCCCTACCAAAAATTTCGTGTCACAGATACTACCTGATCAGGCTGAAAAACGCACCTGTTGAATCATAGTAAAGCAGGATTAAAAAAGGCCGAGACAATGCTCGGCCTTATTACAACAATAATTAAAATGCGACGTCTAAACCTAACCAGTAGCGACGACCATCTTCGACATATCCGTATTCTTCGTAACTGATTTCCTCATCCAGCAAGTTATAGATCGCGCCTTTAATACGAGTATTGTCGGTTAACTGGTATGTCACACCAGCGTCCACAAAGGTATAAGCAGGCTCTACAATACTGTTTCTTGATGGGCCAGTAACCGGATCCATTTCTTTACCTCGGTAAGTGACTTTAGCCCAGCTTTCTAGATCTGTTGTTGTTTGCCAAGTTACATCCACATTAAACAAATGCTTTGGTAACTGCTGCAGCGGCATGCCTTTGTATTCACCTGTTTTTTGCTCTGAGTCGGTAAATGTGTAGCTAGAGCTGAGGTAAATGGTTTCCGTTAATGGCGATGCTAAGGTCGCTTCAATACCTTGTGTGACCGCTTCGTCCACGTTAATGCGGTACGTTGGATCTGCCCCCCATTGGTTTGGTCCATCTGTACAGATGGTATCTGGACAAACAACACGTGTGATCTTGTCTTTGAACTCATTATGGAACGCAGTCAAAGAGACATCTAAACCAGAGTCACCTTGATACAAGACACTGATTTCTTTGTTTAGCGACGTTTCAGGGTCAAGGTCTGGGTTACCGTAGATATTACCGCCGCCACTGACTTGCGCCCAACCAGGAGTAATTTCACGTAATTGCGGAGAACGGAAACCTGTTGCCACACCGCCTTTCACAGTCCAAGACGGGTCAACTCGCCATACACCATAGACACGCGGACTAAAGTGCGCGCCATAGTTTTCGTCATGATCTAGACGACCACCAAGCGTAACGCTAAACGGATCGGCGATTCTCCATTCATCTTCAATGAAAACAGCCCACTGCGTATTCGATGTTTCGGTCTTCGATGACGCTTTGTTGGAGGTGAAATCCTCAAGCTCGGCATGAGTAGCATCCACACCGGTCGTCAGCGTATGGTTTCCAATTCCAGTCACCAAGCTCGACTTGAATGTGGTGTTGGTGATCGTCATCTCGCGAGATTTGTTTTCGCTCTCTTCACGTTGTAAGTAAGTATCTGAGATGCCAACCGAGTCCCAGTCGCCATTGTGACTTAGCGTTACATAATTACGACGATATTCGTTGAGTGAATCCTCACAACCTCTTCGGCAACCCGTCGTTGGTACGGAAAGGCCAACGTTACCGCGACGACTTTGTGCCGATGTGCCACCCTCTAGCTGCACAGAATGGCGGTCATTAATCTGGTAGGTCAGTTTTGAAGAGATACTTTGCATATCTTTATCTTCATAACCGTATTCAATATCGTCTTCTTCTCTTGCGGTATACTGACCGTATACTTGGAGAGATAGATTTTCGGCTAGCGGCCCATTGACGAAGAAATTCGCGCTCTGCTCTCCGCCCGAGCGACTGTTTTCTTGCAGAACCGTGCCTAGCTGAACATTACCTGTCCACTCCATCGCGTCTTTTCGCGTGATCACGTTAATTACACCACCAATCGCATCAGAGCCATAAAGCGTCGACATTGGACCACGGATAACTTCAATTCGCTCAATCGCTTGAAGAGGGGGTAACCAGCCTTGTTCGATACCAGGGCCGTCACTATTTGGGCGAGTTTCACGTGTGCTTTGACGTTTACCATCGACCAGTATCAAAGTGTATTTAGAACCCATACCACGGATACTGATATCGGTAGTGTCACCACCACCTGTTACGACGACACCAGGCACACTTTTTAGTGCATCAGTCACATCGCGGTAATAACGAGAGTCCAACTCCTCACGCGAAATCACACTAATACTTGCAGGCGCGTCCGCTTGAGATTGCTCATAACTTGATGCAGTTACAACCACTGTTTCCATTTTAGAAACCGCATCATTGGCAAACACATGAGGGACACTGACGAAGGCTAAAATACCAGTTGCAGTAATAACTGGCAGTCTAAGAGTAGACATCTACATCTCCATAATTGATAATGATTATTATTTTCGAAAGTGAATTATTCACAAATAGAATGAGATGCATAGTGAGAGTTATGGAACGGTTCTTCCCATTTATGGAACCCGTGCATAACGCAGTAAGGAGTAAATGAAATATGCACGACTTAGCATCAATTAGAGCCTTTGATGCGCTCAATCAGCATAAGAGTTTGACCGCCGCTGCCAAGGCCCTTAACCAGCCTAAATCAACGCTGAGTCGTCGCTTAGCACAATTAGAAGAAGATTTCGGTCAGGCTCTCACCGCAAGACAAGGTAACCGATTAGTTCTGACAAGAGCGGGAGAAATTTTTGCCCACTACAGTCGCCAGATTCTTGAGCTAAGTGAAGAGAGTTATGACGCGCTTCAAGGTTTAACAAACCAAGTTTCAGGGCCGCTGCATATTGTTTGTCACACAGCATTAGTTAGAAGTTGGCTAGGTGGTGTGCTCAACGGTTTTCTTGCCGATAATCCTGATGTTAGGGTTCAGCTTACCAGTGACTTTTCTGAAGCGCACCATGACCCAGATTTGTTCATCTGGCTCGGTGAGCGTAAAGATCTCGATTGGCGCAAAGAGGTATTAGGCTCATTTCGTTACACGCCCTTTGCCTCTCCAGCTTATCTTGAACAACACGGTTCGATCCTGCACCCCAAAGAGCTTGAAGCGCATCCGTGGATCGATTTTGGCTCGGTACAAGAAAATGGATTGATGCTCACACACCCTCAACACGGTGAGTTCTTTTTAGAGCCATTTGTGAGTCGCTTATACAGCGACAACATCGCAATGCAGATCGACAGCATCGCGAATGGTCATGGTATAGGACTGCTGCCAACTTGGACAGCAAGCGGCTACGAGAAACATCATCCGGGTCGAATCACACCTTGCTTAGAAGGTTGGCTTTCAGAGCCCATCTCCATTAACTGCTATACGCCTGCAGGAAGACCACCACTGCGCTTATCCGTACTTTTAGACTGTATTCACCAAAGCATTCCACAAGGTTGGAAAACCTGACAAAAAACAAAAAGGCCATCGCAATGATGGCCTTTCCAACTTTAGTATCTAACAGTCGTCCTTTACGTTCGGACTATTGAGACAATCTAGCAGTTACGCTAGCAATTCTTTTGCTGTGTTCACTACGTTTTCAGTCGTGAAGCCAAACATCTCGAATAGTTGACCAGCAGGTGCAGATTCACCAAATGTCGTCATACCGATGATGCGACCATCGAAACCAACGTACTTGTACCAGAAGTCAGCAATACCTGCTTCGATAGCGATGCGTGCCGTTACGTCTGATGGCAATACTGCTTCACGGTAAGCGGCGTCTTGTTTGTCGAATGCATCTGTTGATGGCATTGAAACCACGCGTACTTTCTTACCTTCTGCTGTTAGTTGAGTCGCAGCTTCTACTGCTAGCTCAACTTCAGAGCCTGTTGCGATAAGGATAAGCTCTGGCTTGCCTTCGCAATCTTTCAGGATGTATGCACCTTTCGCGATGTTCGCTACTTGCTCAGCTGTACGATCTTGTTGCGCTAAGTTTTGACGAGAGAAGATAAGTGCTGTTGGTGCATCTTTACGTTCAATCGCTAGTTTCCATGCTACGGCAGACTCAACCTGGTCACATGGACGCCATGTGCTCATGTTTGGCGTTACGCGTAGAGATGCCATTTGCTCAACAGGTTGGTGAGTTGGGCCATCTTCGCCAAGACCGATCGAATCGTGCGTGTACACTTGGATGTTCTGAATTTTCATCAGCGCAGCCATACGCATTGCGTTACGCGCGTATTCCATAAACATTAGGAATGTCGCACCGTAAGGAACGAAACCACCGTGCAATGCGATACCGTTGATGATAGCAGTCATACCGAATTCACGTACACCGTAGTGGATGTAGTTGCCAGAGAAGTCATCCGTTTCTAGAGACTTAGAACCAGACCACATGGTCAGGTTAGAAGGCGCTAGGTCAGCAGAGCCGCCCATGAATTCAGGAAGCATTTGACCAAACGCTTCTAGTGCATTTTGCGATGCTTTACGTGATGCAATGTTCGCTGGGTTTGCTTGAAGATCAGCAATGATTTGGTTCGCTTTTTCTTCCCATTCCGCAGGAAGTTCGCCGTTTAGACGACGTTTAAGCTCTGCTGCTTCTGCAGGGTAAGCTGCTGCGTATGCTTCGAACTTTTCATTCCAAGCCGCTTCTTTCGCTGCACCTGCTTCTTTTGCATCCCACTCAGCGTAAACATCTGCAGGGATTTCAAATGGACCGTACTCCCAACCTAGGTATTCGCGAGCCGCTTGAATCTCATCGTGACCTAATGGCGCACCGTGACAGTCGTGCGAACCAGACTTGTTAGGAGAACCGAAACCGATAATTGTTTTAGTACAGATTAGAGTCGGGCGAGGATCCGCTTTAGCCGCTTCAATCGCTGCGTTGATTGCTTCTGGATCGTGACCATCTACCGCTGGGATTACGTGCCAGCCGTAAGCTTCGAAACGCTTAGGTGTATCGTCAGAGAACCAACCTTCAACGTGACCGTCGATAGAAATGCCGTTGTCATCCCAAAACGCGATCAGTTTGCCTAGACCTAGCGTACCTGCTAGAGAGCATGCTTCGTGCGAGATGCCTTCCATTAGACAGCCGTCACCCATGAACACATACGTAAAGTGGTCAACGATGTCGTGACCTTCTTTGTTGAACTGTGCCGCTAGTGCTTTCTCTGCGATAGCCATACCAACAGCATTAGTGATGCCTTGGCCAAGAGGACCCGTTGTTGTCTCGATACCAGGCGCGTAGCCGTACTCTGGGTGACCTGGGGTTTTTGAGTGCAATTGACGGAAGTTTTTCAGATCGTCAATAGATAGCTCATAACCGCTTAAGTGCAGTAGAGAGTAAATAAGCATTGAGCCGTGACCGTTTGATAGCACGAAGCGGTCGCGGTCGGCCCACTCTGGGTTTGATGGGTTGTGGTTTAGGTGAGAGCGCCAAAGAACTTCAGCGATATCAGCCATACCCATTGGTGCGCCTGGGTGGCCTGAGTTAGCTTGTTGAACACCATCCATGCTTAGAGCACGAATTGCATTGGCAAGATGTTTACGAGACGACATGTCTGCTCCTGAGTACATTAAGCGAAACGAAAAGTAGGTCATAATTCTCTCAAAGCCCTGTTGGGTGTGCAAACGTTTTCCAGTCCAAAACCTCACAAATATTGCACCTTTCGCGCCAAATCGTTCGAAGTTCTTAAAATTATCAATAAATCAGGCAAACGTTTGGTTATAACAAAAACCAAAAAAGAGCTTGTAATTCGAGCAATCAAATTTAGAATAGACGTCTAGATGTAGATACACCTACAAAAATTAGTATTAATTTGCGCTGGAGAGTTTATCATTCCCCAGTTTTAAACCAGATATAGTGGAGCTAACATGGCTAAGCACCTGTTTACTTCTGAGTCAGTATCAGAAGGTCATCCAGATAAAATTGCAGACCAGATTTCTGATGCGGTTCTTGACGCGATTCTAGAGCAAGATCCAAAGGCTCGTGTTGCATGTGAGACTTACGTTAAAACCGGTATGGTAATGGTGGGTGGTGAAATCACGACTTCAGCATGGGTAGACATCGAAGAGTTAACTCGTGAAACCGTTCGTGAAATCGGCTACGTACATTCAGATATGGGCTTTGACGCAGATTCTTGTGCGGTACTAAACACAATCGGTAAACAGTCGCCAGATATCAACCAAGGTGTTGATAAAGCTGACCCTAAAGAACAAGGTGCAGGCGACCAAGGCATCATGTTTGGTTACGCTTGTAACGAAACTGAAGTACTAATGCCAGCGCCAATTACTTACTCTCACCGTCTTGTTCAAAAGCAAGCAGAAGTTCGTAAAAACGGCACACTACCTTGGTTGCGTCCTGATGCAAAATCTCAGGTAACATTCCAATACGATCAAGGTAACATCGTTGGTATCGACGCAGTTGTTCTTTCAACTCAACACTGTGATTCAATCTCAACTTCAGACCTGCGTGAAGCGGTAATGGAAGAGATCATTAAACCAGTGCTACCTTCTGAGTGGATCAACAAAGAAACAAACTTCTTCATCAACCCAACGGGTCGCTTCGTAATCGGTGGTCCTATGGGTGACTGTGGTCTAACAGGTCGTAAGATCATCGTAGATACTTACGGCGGCGCAGCTCGTCACGGTGGCGGTGCGTTCTCTGGTAAAGATCCATCAAAAGTTGACCGTAGTGCAGCATACGCAGCACGTTACGTAGCGAAAAACATCGTAGCGGCTGGCATGGCTGACCGTTGTGAGATCCAACTTTCTTACGCAATCGGTGTTGCTGATCCAACGTCTATCATGGTGGAAACGTTCGGTACTGAGAAAGTATCTCACGACATCATCATTGAAGCGGTTCGTCAATTCTTCGACCTACGTCCATACGGTCTACAAGAAATGCTTAACCTTCTTCAACCTATCTACAAGAAGACAGCGGCTTACGGTCACTTCGGTCGTGAAGAATTCCCGTGGGAAGCGACAGACAAAGCTGCACTTCTACGCGATTTCGCTGGCATCAAATAATCAAGCCAAGCAAGAATCAATCAAGCCCTCGCCTATGGCGGGGGCTTTTTATTTTCAGCAACTTTTATCCAGCCATTTCAGCTCATACCGCCCTGCCCCACAAAGCAGTCCTGTTTCTCCCTCATTTTTATACCGAATAAATTTTAAGCAATTATTTGTAAATTATCCCATCTCCGCCAATAGTTAAAATATTGTTAATTCCAATTTAAATAGAGACGTCGGATGCTGGCGACTGTGGCAGCAACACTTACGAAAGACACGAGTCAGGCATCTTTATGGCCGATACCAAACTAAGCCAATGCTCAGAAGTAAGCTTGAAAAAGTCGCTTCAAGTTTGCCTGAACAAAAACCGCTGTCAGTTGGTATAAGCGGATAATGTGGGAATAAATCAAGGAGGAGTTATGCCTCGAACTGTTAATCCATCGGACTTCCACAACAAGCGAAAGGAAGTGCCAGATAACGAATACGCCAGAACCATACCGTGCAATACGGTCAATCTTTCTGCACCTTTTCATTGGCTCGCATTAGGTCTGCATGATTTCGTGCGAATGCCCCTCATCAGTGCTTTCTATGGCATCTGTTTTATGGCGGCTGCGATAGGTATTGTTTTGCTCGTACAATGGCAAGGCACACACTTGGTCGTCATGCCCAGTTTGATTGTTTACATGTTAATCGGTCCATTTCTCGCGCTCGGCTTGTATGATGCCAGTTGGGAGAGAGAGCGCGGACACAAAGCTAGCTTGTTCCATTCCATGAAAGCGATCGGTCGTAATTCAACATCTCAATGGGCATTCGCCGTGTTACTCGCAGTGTGTATGATATTTTGGATGCGTATTGCCGCTCTACTTCATGCGCTTTACCCTTCTGTTCAAGGGGCATCTTTAAGTGAGTTCCTCCCCTTCCTTGTCATCGGCTCTCTAGTTGGCTTTGTTTTGGCTTGTGTGGTGTTTAGCATTTCAGCCTTTTCTATTCCACTCATGATGGAGCGTCGCGTAGACATGATGACCGCTGTATTTACTAGCTTTAATGCGGTGAAATCCAACATTCCAGCGATGATTGTTTGGGCGGCGATCATCTGCGGCGGTATTCTTATCGGCTTTGCAACGTACGGGATCGGAATGTTGTTTACCATGCCAATTCTAGGCTACGGTACATGGCACGCTTACCATGCCACCATCAAGAAAAAACACACTCCGTAATTAACTGATGCTATGATCTGGCCCTCGCGAATGTGGGGGCTTTTTTATTTGATTTATCGAGGTGAGTTGTGGATATAGAACTAAGCTATAAAGCCAAGCAAGTGATGGCGGACTGCATCGCGATGGCAGAGCAAGCTTTCAAACGTTCTTTTCCTATTCCAACGGTCACCTTCAACGTCCGCGGAAAAGCGGCAGGAAAAGCCTACCTTCAATTAAATCAAGTTCGCCTAAACCCCGTTTTATTTCGCGAAAACACCCAGGCATTCTTAGATGAAGTCATTCCTCATGAAGTAGCACACCTGATTACTTATCAGGTTTACGGACGAGTTAGACCTCACGGCAAAGAATGGCAAGGTGTCATGGAAGCCGTATTTAAAGTGCCCGCCAAAACCACTCACAGCTTTGAAGTAAAATCCGTTCAAGGTAAAACCTTTGAGTATCGTTGTGGCTGTATGACCTACCCTCTATCGATTCGCCGTCATAATAAAGTGCTGCGCAAAGAGGCGACGTACTCTTGTCAAAAATGCCGCCAACCACTTAACTTCACGGGCGTTCAGTTATCGTAATCTATATCTCATAGTGTTACTTGCGTTCCCAAAATAAAGATCGAGTTTATCAAAACCTTCCCTTCGCCATTTATTGTTAACTTACTCATCACTAAAGCTATTTTATGCGTGTTATCATGAATAAAGTCATACTTTATAAAGACTTTAATCATGAAATACCTATTCTCTCTGTTACTTATCGCGCTTTCTAGCACTGCGGTTGCCGCGCCACCAAGCTCATTCTCTGCCGCCAAACGTGAGGCGGTAAAAATTTATCAAGACCATCCAACGAGCTTTTACTGTGGCTGCAACATTCAATGGCAAGGCAAAAAAGGCTCCCCAGATTTAGCCTCTTGCGGTTACCAAGTCCGTAAACAGGAAAAGCGGGCCGCACGAATCGAATGGGAGCATGTGGTACCTGCGTGGCAGTTTGGCCACCAGCGTCAATGCTGGCAAGATGGTGGACGTAAAAACTGCAAGAAAAAAGACAAAACCTTTCGCTTGATGGAAGCAGACCTGCACAACCTAACCCCAGCCATTGGTGAAGTAAACGGTGACCGTTCGAACTACAACTTTAGCCAATGGAACGGTATCGATGGCGTGAGTTATGGTCGCTGTGAGATGCAAGTGAACTTTAAGCAGCGTAAAGTCATGCCACCAGACCGTGCTCGAGGTTCGATTGCTCGTACCTACCTATACATGAGCAAAGAGTACGGCTTTAAATTATCAAAACAGCAAACGCAGTTGATGAGTGCTTGGAACAAAACCTACCCAGTCGATAAATGGGAATGTGAGCGTGACGAGCGCATTGCCAAAGTACAAGGCAATCATAACCCATTTGTTCAAAAAGCCTGTCGCGCACTCTAGTGCTCCTCTACCTTGAAGCGTTTCAATAACTGATATTGAAACGCTTCTTGCCCCTTGTTTTTTCGGTTTAAAGCATCCATGTTAGGGTTTAAGTTTATTCTCTTGCTGGAAATCTCATGCGTATCCCTCGAATTTATCATCCAGAAACCATTCATCAACTTGGCTCACTTGCTTTAAGTGACGACGCAGCAGGCCATATCGGCCGTGTTCTGCGCATGAAAGAAGGCCAAGACGTTCTCCTATTTGACGGCAGCGGCGCAGAATTCCCAGCGGTTATCAGTGAAGTCAGCAAAAAGACGGTTTTGGTTAACATTACTGAGCGTGTAGAAAACAGTATTGAATCCCCTTTAGACCTGCACCTTGGTCAAGTTATTTCACGTGGCGATAAGATGGAGTTCACTATCCAAAAGTCAGTGGAACTTGGCGTCAATACCATCACACCTCTGATTTCCGAACGTTGTGGCGTCAAGCTTGACCAAAAGCGCTTTGAGAAAAAACTCGCGCAATGGCAAAAAATCGCCATCAGTGCCTGTGAGCAGTGTGGACGCAATGTCGTTCCAGAAATTCGTCCAATTATGAGCTTGGAAGAGTGGTGTAAAGAAGAGTACGATGGCTTAAAGCTCAATCTTCATCCTCGTGCTAACTACTCAATCAACACACTGCCAACACCTGTTGAGAAAGTGCGCCTACTGATCGGCCCTGAAGGCGGTTTATCGTCTGAAGAGATCGAGATGACTCGAGAATATCAATTTGAAGAAACGCTACTCGGCCCTCGCGTTCTGCGCACCGAAACAGCGGCTCTGACAGCAATTACAGCCTTACAAGTTCGTTTCGGCGATCTTGGTTAAACGGAGAAAAATAATGATCAAACTCGGCATTGTGATGGACCCAATTTCGTCCATTAACATCAAAAAAGACTCTAGCTTTGCCATGATGCTTGAAGCGCAACGACGCGGCTATGAAATCCACTACATGGAAATGAATGATCTGCATCTCGATCAAGGCGTTGCCATTGCAGATACTAAAGTGGTGGAGCTAAAAGAAGATCCAAACGGTTGGTACGAGTTCAAATCAGAGCAAACGATCGAACTGTCTGAGCTAGACGCTGTACTAATGCGTAAAGATCCTCCGTTTGACACAGAATACATCTACGCGACTTACATCCTTGAGCGTGCAGAAGAACAAGGTGCACTGATCGTTAACAAACCTCAAAGTCTACGTGATTGTAATGAAAAACTGTTTACAGCGTGGTTCCCTGAGCTGACACCAACGACAATCGTGACGCGAAAAGCAGAGAAAATTAAAGAGTTTCGTGAAAAACATGGTGATGTCATCCTAAAACCGCTTGATGGTATGGGCGGCGCATCTATCTTCCGCGTAAAAGAAAACGACCCTAACGTCTCTGTAATCATCGAGACACTGACCAACCACGGTCAAAACTACGCAATGGCGCAAACCTTCGTGCCAGATATCAGCAACGGTGACAAACGTATCTTAGTCGTAGATGGTGAACCAATGCCTTACTGTCTAGCTCGTATTCCTGCAAAAGGTGAAACGCGCGGTAACCTTGCAGCTGGTGGCACAGGTGAGGCTCGACCACTAAGCGAGACCGATATTAAGATTGCTCAAACTGTGGCTCCTACACTGAAAGAAAAAGGCCTTATCTTTGTTGGCCTTGACGTAATTGGCGATAAGCTAACGGAAATCAACGTCACCAGCCCAACCTGTATTCGCGAAATTGAAGCGGCTTTTGACATCTCAATCACTGGCAAACTGATGGATGCGATTGAGCGTCGAGTAAAAGGCGAATAACTCAAACTGTATTACAGTTAATAGAGAGCGTAGTACATTAACTTAAGCAAACTCATGCACATACCTAGATGGTAAACTGTATGATGTTTGCTTAGGGGCATTTACGAGAGTTAAGGGTCAATATGAGTATGAATCTCACAAATCACTTTTTAGTTGCCATGCCTGGGATGAAAGATCCGTACTTTCAAAACAGCGTGATCTACGTTTGTGAGCACAACGAAGACGGCGCTATGGGGTTGATGATCAATGCTCCTGTTGATATCACCGTCGGCAACATGCTCAAGCAGGTGGAAGTTCAGCCAGTACACCCGCGCCTATTTGAAGCCAGCCTAGATAGACCAGTCTACAATGGCGGCCCAATCTCGGAAGATCGTGGTTTTATTCTGCATAAACCTAAAGATTACTACGAGTCCAGCGTCCAAATGACTGATGATCTCGCTGTAACCACTTCACGTGATATTCTTTCGGTGTTAGGAACAGAAGCAGAACCAAGTGATTACTTAGTGGCACTTGGCTATTCAGGTTGGAGTGCAGGTCAATTAGAAAGTGAACTGGTCGAAAACTCTTGGCTCACCATTGAAGCGACGCCTGAAATTATCTTTAATACACCAATCAACGAGCGTTGGAAGAAAGCGGTCGAAAAGCTGGGCATCGACCCCAGTCATCTTTCAGCAGACTCTGGGCATGCTTAGTCCGAAATACAGTTACATTAGATAGAGACACCTTATGTCACGCACAATTATGGCTTTTGACTTTGGAACCAAAAGCATTGGTAGCGCTATTGGCCAAGAAATTACTGGTACGGCTTCCCCATTAAAAGCCTTTAAAGCCAATGACGGTATTCCAAATTGGGACGATATCGAAAAGCAAATCAAAGAGTGGCAACCAGATTTGCTAGTGGTCGGTTTACCAACTGATCTTCATGGCAAAGACCTTGAGACCATAACCCCTCGTGCACGAAAATTTGCTAAGCGTCTGCAAGGCCGATACGGCTTACCTGTTGAACTGCATGATGAGCGTTTATCTACAGCAGAAGCTCGTGCGGAGTTGTTCAGCATGGGCGGCTACAAAGCCCTATCGAAAGGGAATGTGGACTGCCAGTCAGCGGTGGTGATTCTAGAAAGCTGGTTTGAAGCCCTCTGGGGTGAATAAAACACAATACTCAAAACAAGAAAAGGTTGGCAAGTGCCAACCTTTTTTCGTCTAAACACGCTTAATCCATATCGATCTTAACGTTAGCAAGACTGCCCGTAGAGAATGCTTCGCCACGTTGCGTTTTCAACATCAAGCGCAAATCATTCGCCGAATCGGCACTGTGCAGCGCATCCTCTTCGCTGATCTTACCTTGCATCACCAACTTATAAAGAGATTGATCGAACGTCAGCATACCAAACTCATTTGAGCGAGCCATGGTTGACTTCAACTCATGCAAATCTCCGCGGCGGATCAAATCCGATACTCGTGGGCTATTTAGCAAGATCTCAAACACACCATGACGCCCCTGCCCATTCTTATCTCGGATCAGCTGCTGACCAACCACACCTTTTAGGTTCATCGACAAATCAAACAAGAATTGTTCTTTTTGATCTTTCGGTACCAAGTGAAGAATGCGCTCTAAGGCTTGGTTGGCGTTGTTGGCGTGCAACGTTGCCATACACAGGTGACCTGTTTCAGCGAATGTCATCGCGTATTCCATTGTTTCACGGCTACGGATCTCGCCAATCAAAATCATATCTGGCGCTTGACGCAGCGAGTTTTTAAGCGCAACTTCATAGCTTTCCGTATCTAACCCAACTTCGCGTTGAGTCACGATACAGCGCTTGTGCTCATGCACGAATTCGATCGGATCTTCGACCGTCAAAATGTGTCCCGTCTTGTTGCTGTTTCGATAGCCCGTCATTGCCGCCATTGTGGTGGATTTACCTGACCCAGTAGCACCAACCACCAGCACCAAACCACGCTTGGCTATCGCTAAATCTTGCAACACTAACGGTAACTTTAATTGCTCAAAGGTGGGAATATTGGTTTCAATACGACGAATCACCGCACCCGGTAATTCCCGTTGAAAAAAGGCACTAACACGGAAGCGGCCACAATCTCTCACAATGGCAAAATTCGACTCACGACTTTTACGAAATTCCTGACGCCGATCTGGCTCCATAGCGCTGTCGAGTAATGCCGCCACATCACTCTCGGTAAGTTTTTCACCCTGTGGTCGCAATTCGCCATCCACGCGAAACAAAATTGGCGCACCAACCGTGATGTAAAGATCCGACGCTTTCAGCGCCAGCATACCTTCGAGAAATTTATTTAGATCCATCTTCCGTGTTCACCTACGTATTACGAGAATTGCTGCACTTCTAACCCGATCTTACTATCGACCTCTTCACGAGCGACCATACCTTGTGCCATTAACTGACGAGCATTTTGCTCCATGGTTTGCATGCCGTGAGCCGCACCAGTTTGAATGATCGAATACATCTGCGCGACTTTGTCTTCGCGGATCAAGTTACGAATCGCAGGCGTTGCCATCATGATTTCATGGCATGCAATACGGCCACCACCATTACGTTTCAATAACTTTTGCGCGATAACCGAACGAAGGGACTCAGAAAGCATCGAGCGCACCATGTCTTTATCACTACCAGGGAACACATCGATAATACGGTCAATGGTTTTTGCCGCCGAGCTGGTGTGTAACGTTCCGAACACTAAGTGCCCCGTTTCCGCTGCCGTTAACGCAAGGCTGATGGTTTCTTTGTCACGCATCTCACCAACCAGAATGACATCCGGGTCTTCACGTAATGCGCTGCGCAGTGCGTTTTGGAAACTATGCGTATCACGGTGTACTTCACGCTGGTTGATCAAACATTTATTGTTGTTGTGAACAAATTCAATCGGATCTTCAATTGTGAGTACGTGCTTGTTGTGATTACGATTAATGTAGTCAACAATGGCTGCTAAGGTCGTCGATTTACCAGAACCTGTTGGGCCAGTAACCAGAACTAAGCCTTTTTCAGCGTTCGCAATTTTTTTGAAGATCTCGGGAGCTTCCAGCTCTTCCAAAGTTGGAATGCTACTTGGAATGGTACGGAATACTGCCGCACAGCCACGAGATTGGTTGAAAGCGTTGACACGGAAACGACCAACGTTATGCAACTCAAAAGAGAAGTCGACTTCGAGTTTTTCTTCGAACTCACTGCGTTGGGCATCGTTCATGATTTCGAAAACCAAACGATGCACTTCTTGGTGTGTAAACGCTGGAATGCCTAGTTTTCTCACATCCCCATCAATACGAACCATTGGTGGGACACCTGCAGAAAGATGTAGATCCGAGGCATTATGTTTTACACTAAAATCCAGTAACTCAGTGATATCCATTTAAAATCCTTAAGTCTAAAGTACAGCTATGAGTAGTATTCAACAAAATATTGAACATATCACCTCTCAAATTCGATATGACGAGCAAAAATGTGGTCGAACTCCAGAGTCAGTGCAACTTCTAGCGGTAAGCAAAACTAAACCTGTCGAGGCAATTCTCGAAGCCTACCAAGCGGGACAAACCGCCTTTGGTGAAAACTACGTCCAAGAGGGCGTCAGTAAAGTTCAGCACTTTGCCGAGCATTATCCAGATAATCGAATCGAATGGCACTTCATTGGCCCGATTCAGTCGAATAAATCGCGACTTGTTGCTGAACATTTCGATTGGGTTCACACCATCGATCGAACCAAGATTGCTCAACGCCTGAATGATCAACGTCCCAGCGAACTTAAACCGCTACAAGTTCTGATTCAGGTTAACACCAGTGGTGAAGCATCTAAGTCTGGTGTCACCGAAGCGGAAGTACTCGAGCTGGCGGAGTTGATTTCTCGCCTACCCAACCTCACTTTAAGAGGGTTGATGTCGATTCCTGCCAACGTGTCTGACTACGAATCACAACTTCATGAATTTCAGAAGTTGGCTACGTTGAAGCAAACACTCGAAGCTCAGTTCCCAGAAATCGATACATTATCAATGGGAATGAGTGGTGATATGACCGCTGCAATCGAAGCTGGTAGTACAATGGTTCGTATTGGAACCGCTATTTTCGGCGCGCGAGACTACAGCTAAATCAACAAAACGCTCACTCGCGACATAAGTTATGTCGTTAATAGTTAGAGCGTAAATCGCGCAATCATCTTACTCGCTAATAGGAGCAGTAAGTAACAGCGGCGCCATTATACACCTGAGCGCACAACAAACTCTAAATATCATGATGGAAATCAGACAAATGGAACATAAAAAAATCGCCTTCATTGGTGCTGGCAACATGGTGAGAGCCATTGTTTCTGGCTTGGTTGCTAACGGATACCCAGCGCAAAACATTACCGCGACAGCTCCTTCAGAGGCTCGCCGTCTTCCGCTAGAACAAGATTTTGGCATCCGTACCACCAGCGATAACATCCAAGCTGCGACCGAAGCGGATGTGGTGGTATTGTCTGTGAAACCGCAAATGATGGCGGATGTTTGTAAACCACTGCAAGCGATCGATTTCACTAATAAACTGGTGATTTCTATTGCCGCTGGCATCAACTGTTCACGATTGGATGATATGCTAGCGACAAAATTGAACTTGGTTCGTGTTATGCCAAATACGCCATCACAACTTGGGTTGGGCATGAGTGGTTTATTCGCACCAGCTCATGTAACTGAGCAAGACAAGGCTTTTGCCGCAGAGTTAATGGAAGCGGTCGGTAAGGTATGCTGGGTTGAGCAAGAGTCTGGTATCAATAATGTGATTGCCGCAGCGGGCAGTGCTCCGGCATACTTCTTTCTGTTTATGGAAGCAATGCAAGCAGAAGCGATTGCTCAAGGCTTTGATAAAGACACCGCTCGACTATTGGTTCAGCAAGCTGCATTGGGTGCGGCCAGTATGGTGGTTAGCAACCCAGAAACTGAGCTATCGACCCTGCGTGAGAACGTGACATCGAAAGGTGGGACAACGGCAGAAGCACTGCGTACATTCAACGAACATCAACTTTCAGATATTGTTGCTAAAGCCATGCAAGCTGCTGTGGCTCGCGCGGAAGAAATGGAAAAACTGTTTTAATTATTTGGATGAACTCCGTTTAGTATCATCCATCACTTGTTAAGGGTACCTTATGAATTCAATGAGTTTTCTCATCTCAACCCTATTTGACCTGTATATCATGGTCGTAATTTTGCGAATTTGGTTGCAAGCTGCACGCGCAGACTTCTACAACCCATTCTCGCAATTCATAGTAAAAGCGACTCAGCCGGTCATTGGTCCACTGCGCCGCATTATCCCATCCGTGGGGAATATTGACCTAGCAACAGTGTTGTTTGCCTACGTATTGTGTGTGCTTAAATTTGTCGTTCTGATCCTGATAGCTTCGAACGGTTCCGTCTCTTTCAGCGCTGATTTCTTGTTCTTGGGCTTGTTATCATTAATCAAAGCCGCTGGAGGTCTGCTGTTCTGGGTACTATTGATCCGTGCAATTTTGAGCTGGGTAAGCCAAGGTCGCAGCCCTATCGAGTACGTATTCCATCAATTAACCGAGCCAATGTGCGCACCAATCCGTCGTATTATCCCGGCTATTGGTGGTCTTGATTTGAGCGTACTGGTACTGTTTATTGGCTTGCAGTTCGCGAACTTCTTGATGGGTGATATCATTGGTCCAATTTGGTTCCAGTTATAATGTCAGCCGCAGTTTGGCAAGATGGCGAGGACATCATCCTAAAGCTCTATATTCAACCTAAAGCAAGCCGCGATAAAATTGTTGGCTTGCATGGTGAAGAGCTCAAAATCGCCATTACTGCTCCACCTGTCGATGGCAAAGCTAATGCGCACCTAACTAAGTTCTTAGCCAAGCAGTTTAAAATCGCTAAGGGTTTGGTTCACATAGAAAAAGGTGAATTAGGACGGCACAAACAAATTCGGATAGAATCGCCTACCCAGATACCGACAGAAATTAAAGCCATCTTATGATGGCTTTTTATTTACAATTTTGTACCACACTTACTAGTACCAATGACTGAGTTCGCATTTTTATCCCGTGACCAAGGTAAATTGCGGCTATGGTTGTTTTATAACAAGTGCTTTGAGGAAGTAACAATGAGCAAATGGATTACCGCATTACTGATCAGCCTATTGTCGTTACCAAGCTTCGCCGATCAGTTTAAAAATATGAAAGATATCGAAGTACACTATGTCGCGTTTAACTCGACATTCTTAACACCGAAAGTCGCACGTAGCTACGATATCAAGCGTAATGGATACCTCGCTGTGGTTAATATTAGCGTGCTAGATAGAGCTTCATTGGGTAAACCTGCATTAGAAGCAAAAATTGCTGGACGCGCGAAAAACCTCATCGGCCAAACTCAGACCTTGTCCTTTCGTGAAGTCAAAGAAGGCAATGCGATATACTATTTAGCCGAACTACCAATTACCCACGAAGAAACTTTTACTTTCGATATTGACGTAAAAGCTGGAAACAAAGGCTCAGGTAAGCTTAAATTCACCCAGAAGTTTTATGTTGAAGAGTAATTGGGTTGTGATGATCCAAAAGCTTTTGGATCTAAGCAGGCTAAAAACCACTTATTAGTTAAAGAATATCTAGAGGAGAACGATTTGTTCTCCTCTATCACTATTAAAAGAGATTCCCATGAAAAAAATTGTGCTAGCAACCGGTAACCAAGGCAAAGTTCGTGAAATGGCAGATTTATTGTCTGACTTCGGTTTTGAAGTATTAGCGCAAAGTGAATTCAATGTATCGGAAGTAGCAGAAACGGGTACAACCTTCATTGAAAACGCGATCATCAAAGCTCGCCATGCTGCACAAGAAACAGGGCTTCCTGCGATTGCAGATGACTCTGGCTTAGAAGTCGATTTCTTAAAAGGCGCTCCGGGCATTTACTCTGCACGTTACGCAGGCGAGAACGCATCTGATCAAGAGAATCTAGAAAAATTGCTAGCGGCAATGGAAGGCGTACCAGAAGCAGAACGTACAGCACGTTTCCACTGCGTATTAGTCCTCATGCGCCACGAGAACGACCCAACGCCTATCGTCTGCCACGGAAAATGGGAAGGCCGCATTCTAACTGAAGCACACGGTGAAAATGGCTTTGGCTACGACCCAATCTTCTTTGTTCCTGAAAACAACTGTGCGTCAGCCGAACTTGAACCTGCACGTAAAAAACAACTGTCTCACCGCGGTAAAGCACTCAAGTCGTTGTTTGCTCAACTGTCTGAGCAAGTGTCTCAGTAATCACGAGCGAATTAGACCATGTTAACGCCCCCAGCACTCAGCTTGTATGTACACATCCCTTGGTGTGTACAAAAGTGCCCGTATTGCGACTTTAACTCTCACGCGCTCAAAACCGAGATTCCAGAAGAAGAGTACATCAGTGCTCTTCTAGAAGATTTAGATACTGACATTGAGAAATACCGCCTTAACGAAGTGCCACGTCCACTGCATTCAATCTTCATTGGTGGTGGTACGCCGAGTTTGATTTCGGCAGAAGGCATCGAGCGTCTACTTAAGGGCATTGAAGCGCGTATTCCGTTTAAGCCAGAAATTGAGATCACCATGGAAGCTAACCCAGGCACCATCGAAGCAGAGCGTTTTGTTGGCTACCGCAAAGCTGGTGTAACGCGTATCTCTATCGGCGTGCAAAGCTTTGAGCAACAGAAGCTTGAGCGTTTGGGGCGCATTCACGGCCAAGACGAAGCCGTCAATGCTGCTAAGCTGGCGCACCAAATCGGTTTGAACAGCTTTAACCTCGATCTCATGCACGGCTTACCAGATCAAAGCATCGAACAAGCCTTGGCAGATTTGGACAAAGCTATTGAGTTGGCACCGCCGCACCTGTCTTGGTATCAGCTGACCATCGAACCAAACACCATGTTCTACTACAAGCCACCAACGCTACCTGACGATGATGACTTGTGGGATATTTTCGAGCTCGGACACCAAAAACTTTCAGCCGCGGGTTATGTGCAATATGAAATCTCGGGTTACAGCAAGCCGGGCTATCAGTGTCAGCACAACCTCAACTACTGGCGCTTTGGCGATTACCTTGGTATTGGTTGTGGCTCTCATGGCAAACTCAGTTTTACCGACGGGCGTATTATTCGAACGACAAAGGTAAAACACCCGCGTGGCTATTTAGCGGCTTATCAAAATATGGTCAAACCTTATCTGCATACAGAACATGTCGTCGCGGATGAAGACCGTCCATTCGAGTTCTTTATGAACCGATTCCGCTTAATGGAAGCATGCCCGAAGCAAGATTACGTGGACACCACGGGCTTACCGCTTAGTACGATTCAAGAAACCATCGACTGGGCGATAGAAATGGGCTACCTGAGTGAAACGCCTACCCATTGGAAAATTACTGAAAAAGGGAAGCTCTTCCTTAATGATTTGCTCGAAGCCTTTATGGCCGAAGAAAGCGAAGAGTAACGCAACCCCAAAACAAAAAACGCCTCTCAATTGAGAGGCTTTTTATTTAGAAACAGTACCATCCTAAATAAGGTTGACACATTTCCAACATTAGAAAATTGAACGGCCAATTCGCTCTGAGAGCAGTTCAAGCGCCTTAGTACCCGCAAGCGAATTACCTGAAGGATCAAGCTCTGGAGACCATACTGAAATGGTCATTTCACCAGGTACTACCGCGATAATGCCACCACCAACACCAGACTTACCAGGCATACCAACGCGATAAGCAAACTCGCCCGCGCCATCATACAAGCCACACGTTGCTAACAGCGCATTAAGTTGTTTGGTTTGCACGGGAGAAACAACAGGCTTACCCGTTTGTACCGATGTGCCCTTGTTTGCTAAATAGCTAAACGTTTTAGCCAAATCGACACAGCTCATCTTCAGCGCACAAGCGTGGAAGTAGTTTTGCAGCACTGGAATCACTTCATTTTCGAAGTTGCCAAACGAGCGCATGAGATATGCAATCGCCGCATTTCGATCACCATGCATCATTTCGGATGCCGCGACGACTTTGTCATACACAATATGAGTATCACCAGAAAGCTGACGTACAAATTCCAATAGGCGCTGACGAGGTGCAGATAAGCGAGTTTGCAACAGATCCGCCACAACTATCGCTCCAGCATTAATAAAAGGATTGCGAGGAATACCTTGCTCCATTTCTAGCTGGATTAGCGAATTAAATGCCTGCCCCGAAGGCTCTTTTCCCACTCGAGACCAAATTTCTTCTTGCTTGTACAAGCACATCGCTAACGTCAAGCTCAATGCTTTTGAAATAGATTGGATAGAGAAAGGTTCATCGGCATCGCCCGCCTTAATAACCTCACCTTCGTTGGTGTATACCGCAATACCTAACTTGTTGCTGGGTACTTTTGCCAGAGCAGGAATGTAATCAGCCACTTTGCCTTGGCCGATTAAAGGGCGCACTTCCGCCAAAATATCTGTCAAAATTTCCACTGTCGGTTTCATTCTCTACCTTCTATTTACAAGAGAACTCGTTGAGCTCAGAGGTAAAAAAAGCCAACGTGTCGTTGGCTTTTCCATAGGGTTCGTTCGACTCAAGTCGATTATGGTTTTACTGCCACAATAATATTGCGGTTGATAGATTGATCAACACGGTGAAGATAACCGATGTAAGGCTCTTCTGAAAGTACCTTCCAACCTTGCTCTTCAAATAATGCCGCGACGTCTTTCCATTTCAACGTAAATTCATTGAAAGACAACACCACTGAACCTTGTTTTTTCAGTACCACTTTCCATGCAGGCAGAGCCTCTTTTAAAAGCTCTAGTGGGCTGCGGTTCAGTTTGCTGTCCTTGGCATTTTTGCTGCCGTGCTGCACGCCGTAAGGCAAGTCAGACACCATCACGTCAACTGAGTTCTTTTTCACGACTTGATCAGCGATACGAGTATCAGCCGAATACAGCTTCATAAACTGAAGATTGCCTTGGTTGTAATCTTCTTTATTTGCTGCAGCTTCAACCACGAAACCATCCGCCACTTTCTTGCCACCCGCAGTGCGCTTTTCTTTGCTCACTTTGTGCTTAAAGCGGCCATTCTTCATGAACTTAACGATAAAGGTCTGGATCTCTTGCACCCACTTGGCATTGATCTCTACCCCCACAACGTTCAAACCATGGATCAAGCCTTCAAACAAGGTTGTACCTTTACCACACATTGGATCCATTAAGGTCAGCTGCTCACTTCCCGTATTGGACGCACTAATGCCGATATTTACCATCAAGCGAGTAAACTGCTCGTTTGTTTTCCCGGTATAACGCAGAATCTGACTCATGCTTTCCGGGAAAGTATTGAACGCTGACGCTTGAATTGGTCGAAGTAAACCATCTTCGCGCACTTCAAATAGTGCATAGTAAATCGAAGAGGCTGCGATTCTTCGCGTCTGCTCATCGCTTAGAGCTTCCTGACAAGAAAACACCAACGCTGCAGGTAAGCCAACCTCTTTACTACCAATTTCTGTCACATCCACGCCTTGTGAAGCTAAAATTGCTTTTAGCTCTGAACAGGCAATGGTCATTGCGCTATCAAAGTAAATTCGGTTATGACCCGGATTCGCTAATATCGCGTAATGGTACATCCCATGAACTCCTCTAGTTACGCGATACGCTTATATTTGATATCCCACACACCGTGACCAAGACGGTGACCACGAGCTTCAAACTTCGTTAAAGGACGGTCGTCTGGACGAGGAACGAAATCACCATCTTTAGCAATGTTTTCGAAACCTGGCGCTTGGTTCATAACTTCAATCATGTGCTCTGCGTAGTTTTCCCAGTCTGTCGCCATGTGGAAAATACCTTCATTAGGGATCAGCTTCTCACGAACCATTTCAGCAAAACCTAATTGAACGATGCGACGCTTGTGGTGACGTTTCTTGTGCCAAGGGTCTGGGAAGAACAACTGCAGTGTCGATAGGCTGCCGTTTGGAATCATATGCTCAAACACTTCCACTGCGTCATGGCACATCACACGCAGGTTAGTAACTCCCGCCTCACGCGCATCCGCAAGACAAGCACCAACACCCGGGCTGTGTACTTCGATACCAATGAAGTTCTTCTCTGGTGCATTCTTTGCCATTTCAACCAATGAAGCACCCATACCAAAACCGATCTCAAGCACTACTGGGTTATCGTTGCCAAACACTTCTTTCCAATCGAGAAGTTCAGCTTTGAAGTCAATACCCATCGTTGGCCAGCATTCATTCATCGCGCTCTCTTGACCTTTAGTCAAACGCCCTTCACGGCGCACAAAGCTGCGGATTTTGCGGATCAGCTTTCCGTCTTCGTTGTATTCGTTAGTGGTTACTTCACTCATTGATTTTGCCTGCACATTGATTAATCAAAGCGGGGATTATCCAAAGAATTTACTGAGGTGCAAGTATTTGTTGAGCTCTTGGCCTATGGCAGCCCAAAAGCAATAGCACACCTCTTTATATCCCTACTGTTTATCCGTTGTACTTCTTGCCCATTATGTGGTGCAATTTTGCACCTAACCAATAATAGAATACAGAGCAAGTCGTGACACCTTTCGCCAATGCCATCCTAGAATGGTATGACGCATATGGAAGAAAAGATCTTCCGTGGCAACAAAATAAGACCGCATACACTGTCTGGTTGTCTGAAATCATGCTTCAGCAAACTCAGGTCACTACGGTTATTCCGTATTACCAACGTTTCTTGGAGCGTTTTCCAACCGTGATCGATCTTGCCAATGCTGAGCAAGATGAAGTCCTGCACCTTTGGACTGGCTTAGGGTATTACGCCCGAGCCCGTAACCTTCACAAAGCAGCACAAGAGGTCGCCTCTACATACAATGGTGAGTTTCCTCTTGATATAGAGAAAATGAACGCCTTACCGGGGATTGGCCGCTCTACCGCAGCCGCCGTTTTATCGTCTGTGTATAAACAACCACATGCGATTCTCGATGGCAACGTGAAGCGCACCCTATCCCGCTGTTTCGCAGTCGAAGGATGGCCAGGACAAAAAAAGGTTGAAAACCAGCTGTGGGAAATTGCCGAAACGCATACCCCACAAACGGACGTAGATAAGTATAACCAGGCAATGATGGACATGGGCGCAATGGTCTGCACACGCAGCAAACCCAAATGTAGCCTCTGCCCTGTGGCGGATCTGTGTGTGGCAAAACAACAAGGCAATGTGCTCGATTACCCGGGTAAAAAACCGAAAAAAGACAGGCCAATCAAGCAAACTCGTTTTGTAATGCTTCACCACAACACCGAAAATGGTCATGAAGTGTGGTTAGAACAAAGACCACAAACAGGCATTTGGGGTGGCTTATTTTGCTTCCCACAAACCGAACATGTGGATGTAGAAAGCGACATTGAATTGCTACTGGATCAACGTGGCATTCAAGCCAGCAATATCAAGCAGCAGCAAACACTGAT
Source organism: Vibrio sp. 11-4(1) (assembly GCF_013048625.1). Lineage (NCBI taxonomy): Bacteria > Pseudomonadati > Pseudomonadota > Gammaproteobacteria > Vibrionales > Vibrionaceae > Vibrio > Vibrio sp. 11-4(1). The sequence continues at coordinate 81,092 of NZ_VHSY01000013.1, forward strand.
TACCTTTCGCCATACCTTTAGCCATTACCACCTCGATATCACGCCAATTTTGATTGATTTATCAAAGCAACCGGACGTGATAATGGAAGGCAACAAAGGTCTTTGGTATAACTTATCTAAACCTGAAGAAGTCGGTTTAGCCGCGCCAGTAAAACTATTGCTGGAAGCGCTACCCCACGAACTTCGTTAATTGAATACAAGGAGTCATTATGAGCCGCACTGTATTTTGTGCTCGACTAAAAAAAGAAGGCGAAGGTCTAGACTTTCAACTTTACCCTGGTGAACTAGGTAAACGCATTTTCGACAACATCTCGAAAGAAGCGTGGGCTCAGTGGCAACACAAACAAACCATGTTGATCAACGAAAAGAAACTCAACATGATGGATCCAGAGCACCGAAAACTGATCGAAACAGAAATGGTAAACTTCCTCTTTGAAGGAAAAGACGTTCATATCGAAGGTTACACACCGCCGAGCGAATAAAGTCGCTTGAGTTAAAACAATGACATCACAACCACTTGTGGTGTCATTTTTCTATTACCTTCAATAGCCCTGATACTTATGAAAAAAATTGTCTTTATTGCTGCCGCACTTTTAATGGCTGGCTGTAGCCGTGAATTCGTCGAAAAGATTTATGACGTCAACTACGAGCCCACAAACCGTTTTGCCAATAACTTAGCTGAGCTACCTGGACAATTTGAAAAAGATACCGCCGCGTTAGATGCCCTGATTAATAGTTTCTCTGGTAATATTCAAAAGCGCTGGGGTAAAAAAGAAATTAAGTACGCAGGCAAAAGTAATTACGTCAAATATATCGATAACTACCTTAGCCGTGCCGAGGTCGACTTTCGCAAAGGCGTGATCACGATTGAAACCGTATCACCGACCGAGCCCCAAAAGCACCTCAAAGAGGCGATTGTCACTACCTTACTCACGCCAGACGATCCAGCTCACGTAGACTTGTTCTCCTCAAAAGGAATCACGTTAGAAGGGCAACCATTTCTGTATAAACAAGTTGTCGATCAAGACAATAAGCCAATTCAGTGGTCTTGGCGTGCAAACCGATTTGCGGAGTATCTCATCGCAAACAAGATCAAGACCAAAGACGTTGATTTCAAGAAAGCGTATTACGTCGAAATCCCCATGGTTGAAGATCATTTTTCAACACGCAGCTACCAATACGCCGATATCGTGCGCCGAGCTTCCAAAAAATACGATATTCCAGAAGATTTGATATACGCCATTATTAAAACCGAGAGCAGCTTCAACCCGTACGCAGTAAGTTGGGCAAATGCGTATGGCTTAATGCAAGTTGTACCTAAAACCGCCGGTCGAGACGTATTCAAGCTCGTGAAAAAGCGCTCAGGCCAACCAAGCCCTGAATATTTGTTTAATCCAGAAAACAACATCGATACCGGTACTGCGTATTTCTACATCTTAAAAAATCGTTATTTAAGAGAAGTCCATCACCCTACCTCTCTCGAGTACAGTATGATTTCCGCTTACAATGGCGGTACTGGAGGTGTTTTAAACACATTCCATCGCAGCGATCGCAAACGCGCAATGCAAGATCTTAATTCGTTGCAACCCAACCAAGTTTATTGGGCATTAACTAAGAAACATCCGAACGCAGAAGCACGTCGTTACCTAGAAAAAGTTACAAATTTCAAAAAGGAATTTAACTCAAAGCAAACTTTGTAGTGACAGTTGAATAAAAAGCGTTCGAACAAGCACTTTTTTGAAATTATTTAAAAAAAGTGGTTGACGCAAAGCGGGAAAATCCGTTTAATAGCGCTCCGTCGCCCGGATAGCTCAGTCGGTAGAGCAGAGGATTGAAAATCCTCGTGTCGGTGGTTCGATTCCGCCTCCGGGCACCACAATTTGATTTGTTGGTGTCTTAACGAAATGTTATAACACGGACAAAAGCACAAAGAATAAAGCGTGCCGACTTAGCTCAGTAGGTAGAGCAACTGACTTGTAATCAGTAGGTCACCAGTTCGATTCCGGTAGTCGGCACCATTCTTTTGCCTCGATAGCTCAGTCGGTAGAGCAGAGGATTGAAAATCCTCGTGTCGGTGGTTCGATTCCGCCTCGAGGCACCATATTTGGTGCGCTTGCTTAATTTAAATCATTGGCAAGACACAAAACAGGATAGTTCCTCCTTAGCTCAGTTGGTAGAGCGACGGACTGTTAATCCGCAGGTCACTGGTTCGAGTCCAGTAGGAGGAGCCAACTTCAAGAATTTCATAAAAATGAGATTCTTAAAACGAAGAGTTCATCTCTTCTAAAAAGAATAAAGTGTGCCGACTTAGCTCAGTAGGTAGAGCAACTGACTTGTAATCAGTAGGTCACCAGTTCGATTCCGGTAGTCGGCACCATTCTTTTGCCTCGATAGCTCAGTCGGTAGAGCAGAGGATTGAAAATCCTCGTGTCGGTGGTTCGATTCCGCCTCGAGGCACCATTATTTGGTGTCATTGCTAAACACGATACACGAATAATTCCTCCTTAGCTCAGTTGGTAGAGCGACGGACTGTTAATCCGCAGGTCACTGGTTCGAGTCCAGTAGGAGGAGCCATTTTTAAAAGCCGCATCTTTTGATGCGGCTTTTTGGCATCTGCCCTACGTTCATTTCATTCCCCCAGTTTCTCTGTTTCTCTGTTTCTCTGTTTCTCTGTTTCTAGCATCGCAAAATATTAAGCCCAATCTCTAAAAAACACTTATTTTACGATAAAAATTTAATCCTCATCATAATTTCAATACGCACTAGTATGCGCTCATATTCATCTTCACTAAGATGCCCGAGTTATTACATTTCTTCTTTTAGCTATGCCTTGCATAGTTATGACACTTTATTTGTGAGCCAAATATGAAACTAAAAACTCAAGCCTATTTATTATCTGCGATCATATTGCTAGCACTCCTAGCACTGACCGCAACGGGCTTATGGACACTTCGCGTCGCAAGTAACCTTGATAACAAAGCTCGGGTTACTGAGCTATTCAAAAGTGCGTACAGCATTCTTACCGAAGTAGAAAAAATGGCTATCGAAGGCAAAATGCCAGAGGACGAAGCGAAATCATTAGCCACTCGCCTACTTCGTAATAATATCTACAAAGACAACGAATACGTTTATGTCGCAGATGAGAACATGATTTTTGTTGCAGCTCCGCTTGACCCTCAATTACATGGCACAAGCTTTCACGATTTTCGTGATGGTGATGGCAACAGCGTCGGTCAGCTTATCTTAGATGTTTTGGGGCGCAAAACAGGTCAAATCGTCGAATATACTTGGAGTCAAAAGCAGCCCGACGGAAGCATTGAAGAAAAACACTCTATTGCCGAGAAAACACCACATTGGGGCTGGGTTGTAGGTACAGGGATCGGTTTTAATGAGGTGAATGCTCGCTTCTGGGCTACCGCCCAATGGCAGCTTGTACTGTGTTTAGTTATCGCGGGGAGTATTCTCGGTGGCCTGATTATCTCGATTCGCAAGATGCTCAATCTACTTGGTGGAGAGCCAAACGATGTGCGCAAAGCAGTTCAAGCTGTCGCACAAGGCGACATTCAGACCAGTTTTGATGCAGTGGCGCCGAGAGGAAGTATCTATCGTGCGGTGCAAGATATGAGTCAATCACTAGCCACCATGGTGACAAACCTTGAGAAATCCATGCACGCACTGCGCGCTGAGTTATCTGCCGTAGAATCTCGCTCAAATACGATTGCCGATCTCACCGTATCCCAGCAGCAGTCAACAGCAATGATTGCCACTGCGATGACTGAAATGGCATCTTCAGCCAACCATGTTGCCAACTCGGCAAGTGATACAGCAAACAACACAGACGAAGCCGATAAACAAAGTCAGCATACTCAGAAGCTGATTCACAGTACTGTTGAAAACATTCAAGGTTTGGCTTCTCAATTAAATACTGCAAGTAAAGCGGTCGCCGATCTAGATCAGGATGTAAATAGTATAGTGAAAGTGCTCGATGTAATTGGCGATATTGCAGAGCAAACAAACTTACTCGCACTCAATGCTGCCATTGAAGCAGCACGTGCCGGAGAGCAAGGTCGAGGCTTTGCCGTTGTTGCCGACGAGGTGCGTAACCTTGCAGGCCGAACACAAGATAGCACTAAAGAGATTCAGCATATGATCTCCAACCTGCAAGAAGGTTCCCGTAACGCTATTCACACAATGGAAGTGTGTGCAGAAACCAGTGAGGGCACAGTAACAGAGTCTAAGAATGCCTCTGAAGCTCTGCAGCAAATTGTAACGGCTTTAGAATCTATCACCGCAATGAGTCAGCAGATCGCGACCGCAGCAGCCGAACAAACTCAGGTTAGCGATGATATTGCGCTGCGCATAAATCTTATCGAGGAAAGCGGAAGCCAGCTCAACTCTGTGGTAACGGAGAGTCAATCAAGCACTCAAAGTTTAGCTTCGCTGGCGGATGAGCTAGAAGGTTGGGTAAACAAGTTCTCTGTAAAGCACTAGGTTAAAGTCAATTGTTTAGTATAAAGCACGTTTTCAAGCGTGCTTTTTTTGTTTTTATCCATTTACTCTACTTTCAAACTCCTATCTCTCCATTAAAGAAAGCTTAGTTAATGGTGTATTTGTATCAAAAATGCATAAAAACAGCCCACTCCGAGCACATTTTCATCAAACGATATTTTATTTTAATTTTATGGTTGACCTAAGAGCCGAAAAACCGTTTAATACACCTCGTCGCCCGGATAGCTCAGTCGGTAGAGCAGAGGATTGAAAATCCTCGTGTCGGTGGTTCGATTCCGCCTCCGGGCACCACAATTATTAATTGTTGGTGCTTAGCACGAACAATATTTAAAGAATATAGTGTGCCGACTTAGCTCAGTAGGTAGAGCAACTGACTTGTAATCAGTAGGTCACCAGTTCGATTCCGGTAGTCGGCACCATTTATTCTCTTAAAAAGACAATTCCTCCTTAGCTCAGTTGGTAGAGCGACGGACTGTTAATCCGCAGGTCACTGGTTCGAGTCCAGTAGGAGGAGCCATTTTTCAGTTAGTAAGTCGATTACTTATTAACGAAAATGTGCCGACTTAGCTCAGTAGGTAGAGCAACTGACTTGTAATCAGTAGGTCACCAGTTCGATTCCGGTAGTCGGCACCACTTATTAAAATTTGTTCCTCCTTAGCTCAGTTGGTAGAGCGACGGACTGTTAATCCGCAGGTCACTGGTTCGAGTCCAGTAGGAGGAGCCATATTAGAAAAAGCCGTATCTCTTGATACGGCTTTTTTGCATTGGTTTAAAGTCAAACTCTTTTCTACTCATGTCACTCAGGAAAGAAAATCAGAGTTTAGATCATTACCTTGAAGGCATCGCTTAACTTAGAGTGGAATATCTGCTCACCAACAACTCTGCTTTCTATCGATAGTCCCACCATAAGCAATGTTCACCAATAAATAATAATCATAGTGGGTGGCACACATCTCCCAGATCAAAAAAAGCCAGGTAAAACCCAGCTTTTTGCTTAAATCAACCAACTCAGCTTAAACCACCGAGACAAATATACTTTGTCTCCAAATATTCATCGAGCCCTTGTTTCGCACCTTCTCGGCCAACTCCTGATTCTTTCACTCCACCAAACGGGGCCACCTCAGTAGAAATAATCCCCTCATTGACACCAACCATGCCGTATTCCAGACCTTCGCTGAAAGCAACAATACGCTTGAAGTTATTCGTGTAGAAGTAACAAGCCAAACCATACTCTGTGTCATTCGCCATTCCGAGAACTTGTTCATCATTCTCAAAGGCAATAATAGGTAACACAGGCCCGAATAGCTCTTGCTGAACAATCGACATATGCTGCTTGACGCTATCCAAAAGAACGGGCTCCATAAAGCGCCCAGGGCGTCTCTGTGGAGAGTTGGCAATAGAAGCCCCTTCTTGTACAGCTTGATCGATCACCGCCTCTAGACGATGTTTAGAAGCCATCGTAATAACCGGACCTAATGTGACACCTTTCTCTAAACCATTACCAAGCTGTAATTTGTTTAACTTCGACAATACTTTTTCAATAAAAACTTGTTTTACACCTTCATGAACATACAGCCGATTGGTACAAACACATGTTTGCCCTGCATTACGGAACTTCGAAGCGACAAGCCCTTCCGCCGCCGCATCTAAATCTGCATCTTCAAAAACAATAAAAGGTGCATTACCACCTAACTCCATCGAAACCGCTTTGACAGAGTCACTGGCTTGTTTCATCAAAATCTTCCCGACTCGCGTAGAGCCCGTAAAAGAAACTTTCTTAATCCTAGGATCAGTACTTAGTACTTGGCCAAACTCAGCTGCCTGCTCTGATACCACCACAGGAAGCAGTTCTTTTGGGATTCCTGCCTGATAAGCTAATTCAACAACAGCAATTGCAGTAAGAGGTGTAAGCTCAGAGGGTTTAATCAGCATACCACAGCCTGCCGCCAGGGCTGGTGCTGCTTTTCTTGTAATCATCGCAATAGGGAAGTTCCACGGCGTAATTGCAGCGCATACCCCTACAGGCTGGCGAATAGCAGACAGACGTCGATCTGTCGTGGGGGCAGGTATAACTTCGCCATAAGCACGTTTGGCTTCTTCTGAGAACCACTCGACAAAAGAGGCACCATACATCACCTCTCCTTTACTTTCAGTTAATGGTTTTCCCTGCTCTAAGGTAATAATTGTGGCAATGCCTTCTGCATTATCAAGGAGTAATTGATACCACTTTTTCAAGCGACGAGAGCGCTCTTTGGCACTTAACTTTGCCCAGCGAATTTGCTCGGTTTTACACTTACCAATAATGTCATCTAATTCCTCAAGAGCACTGGGCTTTAATCGAACTAACTCTTGCTCAGTTGCAGGGTTGATGACCACAATTCCCTCTTCGGAAGACCATTGTTTAAATACGGATTTCAAGGTTTCATTTTTTATTTGTTGCATCATCAAACTTACTCCTACGAGAACTCCTCTTAGGTTAATCTTTACTAGCAAGATCAGCAAAGAAAACAAAGTTTTCTAAAAGACATGAATGTTCGAATGACTTTATTCTCTTAACAGTCTAGACGCTCATTCTCTTCCAATGACTAAATCAGACTAGCGGTAACAAACCCCAGCAATCCATTCTCCTAGGGACTATCCAGAACACTAGAACGATGAATATGTGCGAAGTAGCAGTAGAAAACTCTTATTAGAGAGGAGCGTTAACGAAATACGCAGTGGCAAGAATGCAGACTACGAGCTAGCTCATGCGGATTCATCGGTCTCCAGCATTTACTATAGGCTCGAATCTGTAGAGAAATGGGCAAGATTACATTCAACTAGAATTGTGCAACTCGGTTACAGAGAAAGCTGGCACTACAGATACCAAAAGTCTTAGTCTTTCAAAAGTGGCAGCGGATCCGGGCTACGAGTAGGCCTTCTGCGGGAGTCATTCGAACGAAGGGAGAAATATACTTGCATTAACGAAAAAGCCCCAGTCTTTCGACTGGGGCTTAATATAAATGGCGGAGTGGACGGGACTCGAACCCGCGACCCCCGGCGTGACAGGCCGGTATTCTAACCAACTGAACTACCACTCCGCAGTGGTATCACTCGCTTGTAATCAGCAAGTGTCCAAAATTTAAAGCCT
>NZ_VHSY01000014.1:0-82607 GCF_013048625.1 Vibrio sp. 11-4(1)
CATGTGTTAGGCCTGCCGCCAGCGTTCAATCTGAGCCATGATCAAACTCTTCAATTTAAGATTTTGTTCGGCTCAATGAATACTGAACATTACATAAAGTAATGTTTGAATTGACTGTGCTGAATCCTAAGACTCAATGGTCACTTCGTATCATTGAAACCTAATTTGATACCGAGGTATCTAATTGGATTATCATCAACGAGTGCCCACACAGATTGATAGGTCTATATTGTTAAAGAGCTTTCCTGTTGAGCTTTGCTCAAAACAGGACGGCCATTTTAGCGAGTTAAAGTTTAGTGTCAATCACTTTTTTCAAACTTTCTTCAAGCGTTTCCACTTGGCTAATTTGGCTTGCTAACTTGGCTTTCGTTTCTTTCGAAGCGTTGCCGTGTCAGCGAGGTGGCATTATAGAGATTGCGATCACATTGGCAAGCCCTTTTTCTCGTTTTTTTTGATTTTTTTATCTTTCGGATAAATTTGCATCAAAAGCGGTCAAAAGAGCACGTTATTTCTACAGTTCTCTGAATTTATCTGCGAAAAGAGCCACTTTTCCCCAATTGGTGTATTCCACTTCTTTGGTCGTATCGGTTTCTCCACCTGTCATCGACATAATGAACCTAATCATAGTTCTGTCGAACCAGCTGTAACGTGGGTAATAAAGTGCACCAGCAAAAACACCGATTAGCGTTGGTTTCCAAGGCGACTTAATTAGAAACTTGCGAATGTAAGCACTACCTTCAGGTGTATCCTTTCCTTGGTCCTCTTTACGAGCGGTTAGGTTTACGCAGAAAAATGCCACTTTATTTTGCTCCAATTGATTGAGATTTCGCTCAATAAACTGGTATAGCTTTTTATTAAGATGACCATAACGAATAGAGGCACCTATCAACACTCTGTCGTATTGACTGAAGTCAATCGTCTCGACATTATGTAAATCCACCAGCTCACACTCGAAGTCTGGAAGTTGTTCATCTATATAGTGGAGAATTTTTTTAGTCTGCCCTTCGCGGGAAGAGTATAGAAATAATGCTTTTGCCACGATTTCCCCTTAGCTACGCCAAAACGTCGGCGTAAGTAGAATAAGTAAGGTAAAGATTTCCAAACGACCAAACAGCATAGAAACTATCAATACCCATTTTGCTTTGTCGTTAACATCACCAAAGTGAAGCGCCACTTCTCCCAAACCAGGACCGAGGTTGTTCAGAGTCGCAGCCACCGCAGAGAACGCACTGAGCTCATCCATTCCTGTTGCAATCAACCCCAACATACAAACCACAAATACCAATGCGTATGCGGAGAAGAAGCCCCAAACCGCATCGACAACACGTTGCGGTAGGGCACTGCCACCTACTTTGATGGTGTAAACCGCGCGCGGATGGACTAAACGTTTTAGTTCACGCGCACCTTGTAAGGTAAGAAGCAGGATACGAATCACTTTCATGCCGCCGCCTGTTGAACCAGCACAACCACCGATAAAAGAGGAGAACAATAGCAGTACAGGTAAGAAGAGCGGCCAGTCCGCAAAACCCGTCGTCGTAAAGCCCGCTGTTGTCGAAATTGACACGGTTTGGAACAGAGCCTGATCGAAAGCATCGTATGTCGATGTGTAAGAGTGATGTTTCAGTAATAATAGAAAGCAAATGACAAATAGCAGCACTTGAATAAGCAAGAAGGCGCGAAACTCAGGATCTTTCCAGTAATACTTGGGATGCACACCACCCGATGCAAATGCAGCAAAGTGCAGTGTGTAGTTACATGCAGATATAAGCAGAAAAACCACGGTAATTAGGTTAATCGCGTAACTATCAAAGTATCCGATGCTGGCATCGTGGGTAGAGAAGCCACCAATGGCAATGGTGGAAAAGCTGTGACTGATGGCGTCAAATGGCGTCATACCAGCTAACCAAAAAGCCGATGCACAGGCGATAGTCAGGCTCAAATAGATGTACCAAAGCGCCTTAGCAGTTTCTGCTATGCGCGGCGTCACTTTAGTGTCCTTGACTGGACCTGGGATCTCGGCGCGGTAAAGCTGCATACCACCAATGCCAAGTACTGGCAAAATCGCCACCGCTAATACGATGATTCCCATACCGCCGAACCACTGCAGTAACTGTCGATAGAATAGAATCGCTTTAGGTAACTCATCCAAACCAACAATAACGGTCGCCCCGGTCGTAGTGAGAGCAGAAAACGATTCAAAAAACGCATCTGTGACTGAGACGTTCGGGTTGTCAGCAATGAGAAAGGGGATCGAGCCTGCACTGCCAAGTACTGTCCAGAATAAGACGACAATAAGAAAGCCATCTCGAGCTTTAAGCTCGTGCTTATACCTGCGGTTTGGGTACCAACAAACGGCCCCACAAAACAGCAGAACAAAAAATGTCGTGACAAAAGGCACACCTGCACCATCTCGATAGATCAGCGCAACGAGTGCTGGCGCAAGCATAGTGACACTAAAGAGTGCGAGCAGTAGCCCGACGATTCGAATAATTGAACGAAATTGCATGGATAAATTGACTAGCGAAGCTGTCCCTGTTGCATCCTGTTTTTCATTATTGTCCGTCTAGCGGAGTGACAATTGCCTTTGCCCCGCTTTTATTGATGATTGCTTGGGTAAACGCGCTCACTTCTCGAAGCTCAATTTCCACCACTAATACCACCTGATCGCTGTATTCAGCCTCGACTTCTATCGCACCAAATTGCGGCATGATTGACTGTGCGATCGGCATAAACCCATAGTCTAACGTTAGTCTGAGCTTTGTGGTTATTTTTTTCTCAATAGTTTGAAGCAGCTTGAGCGCTTGTTGTACCCCACCCCCATACGCTTTAACCAAGCCGCCTGTACCTAACTTGATTCCACCAGAGTATCGCGTGACCACTGCCGTGATCTCCCCCACACCAGATCCAGACAGCTGCGCCAGGATCGGTTTGCCTGCAGTTCCGGATGGCTCCCCATCATCACTAAAGCCCCATTTCATTGAATCTTCCGGGCGGCCAGCAACAAAGCCCCAACAGTTATGTCTGGCATCAGCGTGTTTAGCTTTGATTTGATCAACAAATGCTTTTGCTGCTTCGATACTTGGCGTGTGTGCCAAATAAGTAATGAAGACGCTCTTTTTAATTTCTTCTTCAAATTGAGCGGGCTCTGCTGGAATCAGATAAGGCTTGTCATTCATAGGATTATGGATTCAGGTCTATTTGTCTGAAGTCTATCACGAGTGTGATTTACCCGTCGCATAAGATCTGCCACAGCGCACAATGTTAAACACTTGTTTAAAAAATGTATTGAAATTAGACAATCCACGATCCAAACTAACTTTACTGGTCAAACCAGAACAAAAATAAAACGACTTCCTCGATACCTATTTGCCGAGGTACACGGCGTCGTTGAAATAGGTATACAGACAATCCACGATTGTATGTCATGGAGATAGACAATGATTTACCAAGCCGAAACCCTACAGGTAAAGGAAATACAAGATGGTATTGCAGAGCTAAGCTTCTGCTCTCCAAAATCCGTCAACAAACTCGACCTAGCGACATTGGAATCGCTAGATAAAGCTCTTGATGCGCTCATTGCCCATCAAGGCCTCAAGGGGTTGTTGCTCACCTCAGATAAAGACGCATTCATTGTAGGCGCAGACATTACCGAGTTTTTAGGTCTGTTTGCTAAAACGGATGCCGAGCTCGACCAATGGCTGCAATTTGCTAACAGCATCTTTAACAAATTAGAAGACTTACCCGTTCCGACCATCTCGGTGATCAAAGGTCACGCTCTTGGTGGCGGTTGTGAATGTGTGCTAGCAACAGACATGCGTATTGGTGACATAACCACCAGCATCGGCCTACCAGAAACGAAACTGGGAATCATGCCGGGCTTTGGTGGTTGTGTGCGTTTACCTCGCGTTATTGGCGCAGACAGCGCAATGGAAATCATCACCCAAGGCAAAGCATGCCGAGCTGATGAAGCATTGAAAATTGGCTTACTCGATGCTGTTGTAGAGACTGATGCTTTATACGAATCAGCACTACAAACTCTTAACTCTGCAATTAACGAGAAACTTGACTGGCAAGCACGCCGAGCACAGAAAACATCTCCGCTAACGCTGAGTAAGCTTGAATCAATGATGAGCTTCACCATGGCGAAGGGTCTGGTGGCACAAAAAGCAGGTCCTCATTACCCTGCCCCAATGACAGCCGTTATCACGATTGAAGAAGGTGCTCGCTTTGCACGTAATGAAGCGTTAGACATTGAACGTAAGCACTTCGTGAAATTGGCTAAATCGGAAGAAGCAAAATCACTGGTTGGCCTATTCCTTAACGATCAATACATCAAAGGCATTGCGAAAAAAGCAGCGAAGTCAGCAAGTAAAGACACGCAACGTGCAGCCGTATTAGGTGCAGGTATCATGGGTGGCGGCATTGCTTACCAATCAGCGCTAAAAGGTGTGCCTGTCTTAATGAAAGACATCGCACAAGCGTCGCTCGACCTAGGCATGACTGAAGCATCTAAGCTGCTGAATAAACGCTTATCTCGCGGTCGCATTGATGGCTTTAAGATGGCGGGTATTTTAGCGTCAATCACACCGAGCCTACATTACGCAGGTATTGAGAACTCTGATGTGATTGTTGAAGCTGTCGTTGAAAATCCGAAAGTAAAAGCGGCGGTTTTGAGTGAAGTCGAATCCCATGTCGGTGACGACACCGTTATCACCTCAAACACCTCGACTATTCCTATCAACCTATTGGCAAAATCACTAAAACGCCCAGAAAACTTCTGTGGTATGCACTTCTTCAACCCAGTGCATCGTATGCCTCTTGTTGAGATCATCCGTGGTGAGCACACCTCTGATGAAACCATCAATCGTGTTGTGGCGTATGCTGCGAAAATGGGCAAATCACCAATTGTCGTTAATGACTGCCCAGGGTTCTTCGTTAACCGCGTATTGTTCCCATACTTTGGCGGCTTCAGCATGCTACTTCGTGATGGTGCTGACTTTACGAAAATCGACAAAGTCATGGAGCGTAAGTTTGGCTGGCCGATGGGACCGGCGTACTTGCTTGACGTAGTCGGCATTGATACCGCGCACCACGCACAAGCTGTGATGGCAGAGGGTTTCCCTGAGCGTATGGGTAAACAAGGTCGTGATGCGATTGATGCACTATTCGAAGCAGACAAATATGGTCAGAAGAATGGTAATGGCTTCTACAGCTACACCATAGATAAAAAAGGTAAGCCGAAGAAAACCTTCTCTGAAGAGATCTTGCCGGTGCTCGCTGACGTTTGTGCCGATAAGCAGGACTTTGACGATGAGACCATCATTCAACGTATGATGATTCCAATGATCAACGAAGTTGTGCTGTGCCTTCAAGAAGGCATCATCGCTACTCCGCAGGAAGCAGACATGGCATTGGTTTATGGTCTTGGTTTCCCTCCATTCCGCGGTGGCGTATTCCGCTATCTAGACAGCGTGGGTATTGCTGAATACGTTGAAATGGCAAAACAACACGCCGAGCTAGGTGCGATGTACCAAGTACCGAAAATGCTGATTGATATGGCGGCGAAAGGTGAAAGCTTTTACGGTGCACAACAGCAAGGTTCTATCTAAGGAGGGATTCTAAAATGACTAATCAAACAAGAAATGTTGTCGTAGTCGATTGTCTACGTACTCCAATGGGTCGCTCTAAAGGTGGTGCTTTCCGTCATACACGAGCAGAAGATCTATCTGCGCGCCTAATGAAAGGCATTCTTGCGCGTAACCCACAAGTGAACCCAAGCGAGATTGAAGACATCTACTGGGGCTGTGTACAGCAAACACTAGAGCAAGGCTTTAACGTTGCACGTAATGCGGCGCTGCTTGCTGGTCTGCCGATTGAAATTGGCGCCGTGACGGTTAACCGCTTGTGTGGTTCATCAATGCAAGCGCTTCACGACGGTACACGTGCCATCATGACTGGCGATGCTGAAATCTGCCTAATTGGTGGCGTTGAGCACATGGGGCATGTGCCGATGAACCACGGTGTAGACTTTCACCCTGGTATGTCAAAGAACGTAGCAAAAGCTGCGGGCATGATGGGCTTAACGGCTGAAATGCTTGGTAAATTACATAGCATTAGCCGTGAGCAACAAGACGAGTTTGCCGCGCGCTCTCACGCTCGTGCGCACGCAGCAACCGTAGAGGGTCGCTTTAAAAACGAAATCCTACCAATTGAAGGCCATGCGGCTGACGGTACACTGTTTACTCTCGACTATGATGAAGTGATTCGTCCAGAGACAACAGTTGAAGGTCTATCTCAACTTCGCCCAGTGTTCGACCCTGCAAACGGTACAGTAACAGCCGGTACTTCATCGGCGCTGTCCGATGGTGCATCAGCGATGTTGATCATGAGCGAAGAGAAAGCCAACGAGCTTGGCTTGAAGATTCGTGCACGTATTAAAGGCATGGCCATTGCGGGCTGCGATCCTTCTATTATGGGTTACGGTCCGGTACCTGCGACGAAAAAAGCGCTCAAGCGTGCCGGTCTTTCAATTGAAGACATGGATGTGGTTGAGCTAAACGAAGCATTTGCAGCGCAGTCTCTACCGTGTGCTAAAGACCTAGGTCTGCTTGATGTTATGGATGAGAAGGTCAACCTTAACGGTGGTGCGATAGCATTGGGTCATCCACTAGGCTGTTCTGGTTCCCGCATCTCAACAACGTTGATCAACCTAATGGAAGCGAAAGATGCGAAATACGGTCTAGCCACCATGTGTATCGGTTTGGGTCAGGGTATAGCGACCGTATTTGAGAGGCCTTAACGCTTGGAGTGAAGTAGGCTCAAAACGACGATGGTCGTAGTGATCTACTCAACAACCAGAATGAAATGAATAAATACTAAAATAATTTAGTATTACACTTAAGGGCGACATCAGATGTCGCCCTTTGTTTTACGCCAAACACAGTAAATATGCATAAAAAGCATACATTAAATGAGTAACTTTCATTTTATTCATAGATAGAGAAGACATAGACTTATAGACAGTTAATATCTTGCTGTATGTGGCAACTGAGTCACGCTAACGCAATTTCGGAGAACCTTATGTTTAATGCTCTAGTTCTAAACCAAGAAGACAAACGCACTATCGCTAGTATCGAGCAAATCGATGAAACACAACTGCCGGAAGGCGACGTTCTGGTTGAAGTCGATTACTCATCGTTGAATTACAAAGATGGTTTGGCGATCACAGGTAAAGGTAAAATCATCCGTAACTTCCCGATGGTACCTGGCATTGATCTAGCGGGTACGGTTGTAAGTTCTGAAGATTCGCGTTACCAAGCTGGTGACAAAGTGGTCTTAACTGGCTGGGGCGTGGGTGAAAACCATTGGGGTGGCATGGCTCAACGTGCTCGTCTAAAAGCGGATTGGCTAGTGCCACTACCAAAAGGTCTAGACAGCAAAAAAGCAATGATGGTTGGTACTGCTGGCTTCACTGGTATGCTATGTGTTCAAGCACTGCTTGATGCAGGCATCAAACCTGAAGCTGGTGAAATCCTAGTAACGGGCGCAAGTGGCGGCGTAGGCTCGGTAGCAGTAACGCTCCTAGCGCAGCTTGGCTACAAAGTTGCAGCAGTGACAGGACGTGTAGAGAAAAACGGTCCGCTACTTGAAAAACTAGGTGCTAGCCGCATCATTGACCGTACTGAATTTGAAGAACCAGCACGTCCACTTGAAAAGCAAGTATGGGCAGGTGCGGTAGATACCGTCGGCAGCAAAGTACTAGCAAAAGTATTGGCGCAAATGGATTACAACAGTGCAGTCGCCGCTTGTGGTCTTGCAGGTGGTTTTGATCTACCAACTACAGTGATGCCGTTCATCCTACGTAACGTTCGTCTACAAGGTGTGGACTCAGTAATGTGTCCAACAGAGAAACGCATCGCAGCATGGGAAAAACTGGTTGAACTACTACCAGACAGCTATTTCGAGCAAGCGTGTACTGAAGTAGAACTAGCAGAAGCACCAAAATACGCAGAAGACATCACCAACGGTCAAGTAACAGGTCGTGTGGTTATCAAGCTATAAACACTGACTCAGCGTAAACAGACGAAGAGCCGGCATTGCTGGCTCTTTTTGTTAGCAGTTTAGTCCCATATCTTCGATACGCTTAGCTATTAGACGGCTACATTCTTCACGCACAATCGTTCTTAACCATTCTTGAGCAGGGGAATGCTCGCAACGCGCATGCCAAATCATCGAGTATTCAAATGGAGTAAATTGGAATGGTAATGGTTTCACCACCAAGTCATAACGCTCGGCAACCAGATACGCCAAGTCCGCTGGCACTGTGATGATAATTGGCAAGGTATCCATGATCGCCAATGCGGCTTCTAAATGATAAGCCCGCAGAACCATTTTACGCTTAGGTTTCTCCATCAAAGCTTGTTCGATCAGTGCCTTAACACCATCACTGATGGCGATCATGGCATGTGGATGACTCAGATAATCATCCAAGCTCATTTCTTTATCCGCTAATGGATGCTGTTTTGAAAGCATACACAGCACCCCCACTCGCCCCAACACTTCACTGCGTAGCGGCTCCACCGGACCTGTCGGGCGACAAATCGCTAAGTCTGCACCTTCATAAGTGAGCTGATCTGATAAACGGTCGTGTTGCAGTGGTAAGAAGTTAAAAGACACGTTTGGCGCTTCTTGGTAAATTCTCGGCAAAGCGAACGGTAAGATCGTTTGCATGGCATAGTCGGTGGTCACGATGTTGAAAGTCTGTACGCATTGCAATGGGTCAAACTCAACCGGAGATAACAACTGACGTAAAGACTCTAATGGCTCGCCTAATGAGCGATCGATCTCTAACGCTTTCTGAGTTGGGATTAAATGCTGCCCCTGACGAGTAAACAGCGGGTCTCCCAATAAGTCACGCAGACGACCAAGCACACGACTCATTGCCGATTGACTCAAATTCAGACGTGTTGCCGCCTTACTGACACTATTTTCTTCTATCAGTACTCGCAACGCAACCAGTAAATTTAAATCTCGGCGATAGATGTCTTCCAGTTCCACGAATTAGCCACTTATTTTGTATGTGTTTGGGTAAATTGTACTCTTCAGGCAAAAAAAATCCCGCCTTTCAGCGGGGAAGCCCAAGAAAAATGGGGATAGTGTCGGAATGAAGTGTCGGTAAAAATAGGTGAGCGTTATTAAAGTATTCTGATCGAAGCAAAAAGCGCTAATTTTCTTGCTCAGATGCACCTGACCATTTGCGCATCTCGATCCAAATCCCAATAATAGTGGCAACCATGCCTACAAGAGGCATCAAAGAGGTGTCAGCTGGCGTTCTGAGTACCAAAGCACAAAACGAGATAAAACAAAGTACGGAGTAAATCGTAAGTCTGTCTAACGCTGTTAACATTGCCTCTCCCTTGCCAGTTGTTACCAAATTGTTAATTTAAGGTAAAACAAAAAATTCCGTTTGCCAAGTGGTTATTGAATATTTTTTCAACGAACGTAGAATTCACCGCTAAGTTAGTTACGAGAATCACACTATGAGCTTTAATCCTGAACTGGCAACAAAGACATTAGAGGCGGAAGGACTGCGCTGCCCAGAGCCAGTGATGATGGTCAGGAAGACAATTCGCAACATGCAAGATGGTGAGATTTTGCTGGTCAAAGCAGATGACCCATCCACGACTCGAGACATTCCGAGTTTCTGCCGTTTTATGGATCACCAATTAATTGCGGCACAAACGGAGCAAGTTCCGTATCAGTACCTGATCAAGAAAGGATTGGAATAATCTGGTCGAATTAAAAACGGCAGCCGATTGGCTGCCGTTTGTTTATTCATCGTATTCGAGTGTGCGAACTTCTGATTGGAGCTTGTTGAGTTGTTTTTTCATTGCCCGCATCTCTTCATGCATAGGAATGATGTGGGCTACACGAATCCACGCCTCTACTGTTAATCCAGTAAGAACGAACGATCCTGCCACAATCGGCAACCACATATCAGTCAGTACCATCGCTAACAAGCACAGCGCCAAACCAAAGGTGAATAAATAACTCTGACTCTTTGGGGTCATCCCCATGTAACGTGTAAGCATAAACTTGCCCTCTCGCTATCATTCACACCATTAAACTACCATGACAAGTATGACACTAATATGTCATCCGTCACGCTACGGAGCGATTTTAAGTCAGAGTTTGAGCTACGCCACTAATTCGCTAGTTATTGATTATTTGCACCATTTTAACGATTGTTCGCGGATAACATTTTCCATTTTCAGGCTGCGTTATCCGCCTAAAAACATTAAAAGAAGGCCGCACCAATCGCCAACAACACGAACAAAATAGCGGTGACTTTACGAATCAACCCCAGGGGCATCTTGTCTGCTGAAAGCTTACCAATTAACACCACAGGCACATTAGCCAACAACATACCAATGGTCGTGCCAAGTATGACCCAACTCAGCGCATCCGCGTATTGCGCCCCTAAGATGGAAGTGGCGATCTGAGTTTTATCGCCAATCTCAGCCACAAAGAAAGCAATAAAGGTGGCAATGAAAGGACCTCGGTTTGAAATCTGTTCGTCATCATCCAACTTATCAGGAATCAACACCCAAGCCGCCATCGCGACAAAACTGACCACCAGCACCCACTTTAAAATATCAGGTGATAAATAGTCAGCGACAACCACACCTAACCATGCAGCTAAAGCGTGGTTGGCAATGGTTGCCAAAAAGATTGCTGCAATAATTGGTATTGGTTTGCGGTAACGACTTGCGAGTAATAGAGATAGCAATTGGGTCTTATCGCCAATTTCTGCTAACGCTACAGTAGTAATTGAAATAGCTAAAACGCTCACGACATGCTCATTGGGGCAGGGATTATTATTTTTAACCGAAGACAAACCTCACGCCCCTACCCCGGTTCGTGATGATTTGTCTAAGGTCTTGCTAAACTTGAAAGGCTTCAAGTCTCGAACGCCATGGTGATTTTGCACCAATTATGTTGACGGACGAACCAGATGAAACAGAAACTTCATCAGGTAAGCTACTCCCCAAAGACAGGCGCAATTCTAGCCACCTTTGTTGCGCTTCTCAAGAGCCAAAGCAGGCAAAAACTCCCTTTTAAGAAAAATACAGCAGATAACGCGGTAAAAATTCATTAAAGGAGAAAATCGCCCACGAATTAATCAAGATTAGCTCTACTCCCATGCTCAATATCTGGTTATACTAGATTGTTAATTTATTCAACCGTAATTACTCTTTATCGCCGTTGTTAGAGTTGAAAAACTCGGCATAGATGACGAATTAACGAGTAACAAGAGAATCGCGCGAACCTGACTTATGCAAAAATACGATATCAAAACCTTCCAGGGAATGATCCTCGCGCTGCAGGATTATTGGGCTCAAAATGGTTGTACCATTGTTCAACCGCTAGATATGGAAGTGGGTGCGGGTACCTCTCACCCAATGACCTGTCTACGAGCGCTTGGCCCAGAGCCAATGTCGACAGCTTACGTACAACCTTCACGTCGTCCTACTGATGGCCGTTACGGTGAAAACCCTAACCGTCTTCAGCACTACTACCAATTCCAAGTAGCGCTAAAACCATCGCCTGACAATATTCAAGAGTTGTACCTTGGCTCCCTTGAAGTTCTTGGTATTGACCCTCTTGTACACGACATCCGTTTCGTAGAAGACAACTGGGAAAACCCAACACTAGGCGCATGGGGTCTAGGCTGGGAAGTTTGGCTAAACGGTATGGAAGTAACTCAGTTTACGTACTTCCAACAAGTTGGCGGCCTTGAGTGTAAACCAGTCACTGGCGAAATCACTTACGGTATCGAGCGTCTAGCAATGTACATCCAAGAAGTAGACTCGGTTTACGACCTAGTTTGGAACATCGCACCAGACGGCAGCAAAGTGACTTACGGTGATATCTTCCACCAAAACGAAGTAGAGCAATCGACTTACAACTTCGAGCACGCAGACGTTGAATTCCTATTTGGTTTCTTCGAGCAGTGTGAGAAAGAGTGTAAAGAGTTGCTTGAGCTTGAAAAGCCACTGCCATTACCTGCTTACGAGCGTATCCTAAAAGCAGGTCACGCATTCAACCTACTAGACGCGCGTAAAGCGATCTCAGTAACTGAGCGTCAGCGTTACATCCTGCGCATTCGCGATCTGACTAAGTCAGTAGCAGAAGCATACTACGCATCGCGTGAAGCTCTTGGCTTCCCAATGTGTAAGAAAGAACAAGCGTAAGGGGTAGAGAACATGGCAAAAGAATTTCTAATCGAGCTAGGTACAGAAGAGCTACCACCAACGCAACTTCGTACGCTAGCTGAAGCATTCGCAGCAAACTTCGAAGCAGAACTAAAAGGCGCTGAGCTAGCTCACGAAGGCGTAAAATGGTTTGCGGCTCCTCGTCGTCTTGCACTTAAAGTCGCGGCACTAGCAGAAAGCCAATCAGACAAAATCGTTGAAAAACGTGGCCCTGCGGTTTCTGCAGCGTTTGACGCGGAAGGCAACCCAACCAAAGCGGCTCAAGGCTGGGCACGCGGTTGTGGTATTTCTGTTGACCAAGCAGAGCGCATGGTTACAGATAAAGGCGAATGGCTACTGTTCAAACAAGAAGTGAAAGGTCAGCCAACGTCTGAGATCGTTGTTGAACTTGCAGCGAAAGCACTAGCAAACCTACCTATCGCAAAACCAATGCGCTGGGGTAACAAAACGACTCAATTTATCCGCCCAGTGAAAACGCTAACCATGCTGATGGGCAGCGACCTAATCGAAGGCGAGATCCTTGGTGTCGCTTCTGACCGCACTATCCGTGGTCACCGCTTCATGGGTGAACAAGAGTTCACTATCGATTCTGCTGAGCAATACCCTGCAATCCTAGAAGAGCGCGGTAAAGTTATGGCAGATTACGAAGCACGTAAAGCCATCATCCTAGCTGACGCACAAAAAGCGGCAGCAGAAGTTGGCGGTATCGCTGATCTAGAAGATGACCTAGTAGAAGAAGTCACGTCTCTGGTTGAATGGCCAGTAGTACTTACAGCGAAGTTCGAAGAAGAGTTCCTAAAAGTGCCTTCTGAAGCGTTGGTTTACACCATGAAAGGTGACCAGAAGTACTTCCCTGTTTATGACGAAAACAAGAAGCTACTACCTAACTTCATCTTCGTATCGAACATCGAATCAAAAGAACCTCGTTACGTAATCGAAGGTAACGAGAAAGTGGTTCGTCCTCGTCTTGCTGACGCAGAGTTCTTCTTCAACACAGACCGTAAGCGTCCGCTTATCGACCGTCTGCCTGAACTAGAGCAAGCGATCTTCCAAAAGCAACTGGGTACGATCAAAGACAAAACAGACCGCATCACAGAACTTGCTGGCTACATTGCAGAGCAAATCGGTGCTGACGTTGAGAAATCAAAGCGTGCTGGTCTACTAGCAAAATGTGACCTAATGACCTCAATGGTATTCGAATTCACGGATACTCAAGGTGTTATGGGTATGCACTACGCTCGCCACGACGGTGAAGCAGAAGAAGTTGCAGTCGCACTGAATGAGCAATACATGCCTCGTTTCGCAGGTGATGAACTGCCATCAAACGGCGTTTCAACAGCAGTTGCAATGGCAGACAAACTAGACACTATCGTAGGTATCTTCGGTATTGGTCAAGCGCCTAAAGGCAGTGACCCATTCGCACTACGCCGCGCATCTCTAGGTGTACTGCGTATCATCGTTGAATACGGCTACAACCTAGATCTTGTTGACCTAGTTGCGAAAGCGAAGTCACTGTTCGGCGACCGCCTAACCAACGACAACGTTGAACAAGACGTTATCGAGTTCATGCTTGGTCGTTTCCGTGCTTGGTACCAAGACGAAGGCTTCAGCGTAGACATCATTCAAGCGGTACTGGCTCGTCGCCCGACGAAACCAGCAGACTTTGACCAACGTGTTAAAGCGGTTTCTCACTTCCGTGAACTGGAAGCGGCAGAGTCTCTAGCAGCAGCGAACAAACGTGTTGGTAACATCCTAGCGAAATTCGACGGCGAACTTGCAGAAGAAATTGACCTAGCATTGCTACAAGAAGACGCAGAGAAAGCACTAGCAGAAAGCGTTGAAGTCATGACTGAAGCACTAGAGCCTGCATTTGCGACCGGTAACTACCAAGAAGCCCTAAGCAAGCTAGCAGATCTACGTGAGCCAGTAGATGCATTCTTCGATAACGTAATGGTAATGGCAGACGACGAAGCACTTAAGAAGAACCGTCTGACATTGCTGAACAACCTGCGTAACCTGTTCTTACAGGTCGCAGATATCTCTGTCCTTCAAAAGTAATTCATTACTGATTCAGAAGTGATTAAGAGATAAGTAAAGGGAAGCGTCGGCTTCCCTTTTTTGTTGTCTTTAAACGGAGATAATCGGTTCTTATTATTCATTTTGTGAACAAGGCAAAAATTTGTAGGGTGAGACACGTTTAACTTGTTGGTGCAGAGCTCGGATTGTAGAGGCTCAGTTTTGCTATAACTGGACTGTTTATTCGGGGGAAGGACACAATGAAAAAAACAATTCTCGCACTCTCTATTGGACTATTGAGCGCTTGCAGCCAGATTCCAGAAAATGCTATCGTACTGAGCGTCGGAGACGATACAGCCGTCTTCGAAGCAAACTCTAACGGCTTACTTGTCGCCGAGCAAAAACTCGAAAAAGGCAGCTATACCTTTACCATTGCCGACAGCAACCAAACCTGCGGCAGCAGCTTTGCTCTAGCAGAAGAAGATCGCATCAAATTCAATCGTCCATTAAAAATGGATAATTGCGCCACAGATGCCCAAATGCCGCTGCGCATCTTCAAAGCCAACACCTATCAGTTTACGCTCAACCCAACTACTAACGAGCTAACTGTTAGGCTCAAACCCAAAGAGAACCAATACATCACCTACTCTTGCCCTGTCGCAACTGAGGCGCCAAAAACCATCAACGTTGCTCAAACCTTTAATGATGGCACTGTCGTTCGCGATGCCTTAACCGGACAAGAAACTATAGTTACAAATGGCAGCGTAACCATGCAGCCGGGCCCTATGAGCCAAGGTCTGTTGTTACTAGAAGAGGTTGAGCAACAAGCAGAAAAACCTTTCAGCTGGGATAACGCGACGGTGTACTTCGTCATGACTGACCGCTTCTATAACGGCAACCCAGACAACGACAACAGCTACGGTCGCAGCAAAGACGGGAAATACGAGATTGGCACCTTCCATGGTGGTGACTTAGCGGGTCTGACGAAAAAACTCGATTACGTCGAATCACTTGGTGTCAATGCTATCTGGATAACCTCACCACTGGAACAAATCCATGGCTGGGTTGGCGGCGGCGATAAAGGCGACTTTAAACACTACGGCTACCACGGCTACTACCATCAAGATTGGACCAAGCTTGATGCCAACATGGGTACCGAAGATGAACTCAGAACCTTCGTCGATACCGCGCATAAGAAAGGCATCCGCGTGATTTGGGATGTGGTCATGAACCACACTGGCTACGCAACATTAGCAGACATGCAGGAATTCGGATTTGGTCAGCTTTACCTTGATGACCAAGAAGCCAAAGAAGTCCTTGGTGAAAAATGGACCGACTGGCAGCCAAAATCAGGACAAAGCTGGCACAGCTTCAACGACTACATCAAATACGGTGATAGCGAAGCGTGGGATAAATGGTGGGGCAAAGATTGGATTCGTACCGACATCGGCGAGTACGATGCGCCGGGATACAACGACATCACCATGTCTTTAAACTACCTACCGGATCTCAAAACCGAATCTACTCAGAAAACCGGCTTACCGAACTTCTTCCGCAATAAAGACACTAATGCGCAAGATAAGCTGAAAACCCCACGTGAGCGTCTGATTACCTGGTTATCCGACTGGGTACGCGACTACGGCATTGATGGTTTCCGCGTCGACACTGCTAAGCACGTTGAAATGGAAGCGTGGGCAGAGTTGAAAGCCAGCACCACCCAAGCGCTTGCCCAGTGGAAGCAAAACAACCCAGACAAAGCCTTGGATGATTTACCTTTCTGGATGACAGGTGAAGTGTGGGCACACAGCGTGGTGAAGAGCCCGTATTTCGATAACGGCTTCGATTCCATCATCAACTTCGAGTTCCAATCTGATGTGGCACCAAAAGCGCTGAAATGCTTCGCTCAACTCGATAGCGATTATCGCCGCTACGCAGAACGTATTAACTCCGATCCTGAGTTCAACGTGTTGAGCTACCTATCTTCACACGATACACAGCTGTTTTGGTCGGCACGCAGCCGCAGCTTCGATGACCAAGCACGTGCCGCAAATGCACTGATGTTGGCTCCGGGTGCAGTGCAAATCTACTACGGCGATGAGATTGCTCGTGACTTTGGCGTGACTGGCTCCGATCCTACTCAAGGTACTCGCTCTGATATGCCATGGGATAAGATTCATGGCGAACGTGAAGACTTGCTGCAACATTGGCAAAAACTCGGCGAGTTCCGTCAACGCCACCCAGCGGTTGCGCAAGGCAAACACATCACTCGCAATCAAGAAGGGTATTACGCGTTCGAGCGCCAATACCACGACGACAAAGTGCTGATCGTCTACACTGGCGAATAGCCGATTCACTCCACCAGCAAGGGAAGCATTTCGCTTCCCTTTTTTATTCACTGCTCATATCCCCATCATCTGGTCTGATGACAAACTTTTTTCTTCTTCGAGTAAATTCACACTTTGCGTCGTAATAACATTAGGGTAAGGTCAAGTATTACTCTATAAGCTGATGTTTCATCAGCATTCAATACACATAAGCAATCACAATGAATTAGGTATCAGTCAGCATGCAGTTCTCAAAGTTTGGTGAAAAATTTAATCAGTATTCAGGTATTACGCAGTTAATGGACGATTTGAATGATGGTCTGCGCACACCAGGTGCCATCATGCTCGGTGGAGGTAACCCAGCCGCCATTCCTGCCATGCTCGATTACTTTCACCAAGCCAGTGAGGAAATGCTCGCCAGTGGCGAACTCGTCGCCGCCCTAGCCAACTACGATGGGCCACAGGGTAAAGACGCGTTCGTGAAAGCGCTGGCTCAGTTATTCCGTGATACTTACGGTTGGGACATTTCAGAGAAGAACATCAGCCTAACTAACGGCAGCCAAAGTGGCTTCTTCTACTTGTTCAACTTACTCGCAGGTAAACAGCCAGACGGTTCGCATAAGAAGGTGCTACTGCCTATCGCGCCTGAGTACATCGGCTATGGTGATGCTGGCATTGATGAAGATATTTTTGTCTCTTACCACCCAGAAATCGAGCTGTTAGATAACGGATTGTTTAAATACCACGTCGATTTTGAACAGCTAACCGTCGACGATTCTGTTGCGGCAATCTGCGCATCTCGCCCAACCAACCCAACGGGTAACGTACTGACAGACGAAGAAGTGCGTAAACTGGACAAACTCGCACGTGAAAACAACATCCCACTGATCATCGATAACGCCTACGGCTTGCCGTTCCCGAACATCATCTTTGAAGATGTCGAACCATTCTGGAATGAAAACACCATCTTGTGCATGAGCCTATCCAAACTTGGCTTGCCTGGCGTGCGTTGCGGGATTGTGATTGCGAGTGAAGAAATCACTCAAGCGTTAACCAATATGAACGGCATCATCAGCCTAGCACCAGGCAGTGTGGGTCCAGCGCTGGCAAACCACATCATCGCTAAAGGCGACCTGCTTAAACTGAGTTCAGAGGTGATTAAGCCGTTTTACAAGCAGAAGTCGCAACGTGCGGTTGAACTGCTACAACAGGCGATTACCGATGAGCGCTTCCGTATCCACAAACCTGAAGGGGCGATCTTCTTGTGGTTATGGTTTGATGAGTTGCCAATTACGACAATGGAGTTGTACCAACGCTTGAAAGCGCGTGGTGTATTGATTGTTCCGGGTGAGTACTTCTTTATTGGCCAGAAAGACGAATGGGACCACGCTCATCAGTGCTTACGCATGAACTACGTTCAAGGCGATGAGATGATGCAGAACGGTATCGCGATTATCGCGGAAGAAGTCGAAAAGGCTTACCAACAAGGTCAGTAAAGCAAACTCCCACATCAAAGACACAAATTAAAAAGAGCGCCAACTGGCGCTCTTTCTCACTCTATAAGGCAAATAACTTGCTGATTAGTTGCTTTCTAGCAGGTTGTTGCCACCGATAGCAATTTTACGTGGTTGCATTGCTTCTGGGATTTCACGAACCAAATCAATATGTAATAAGCCGTTTTCCATTGATGCGCCAGTCACTTTTACATAATCCGCTAGCTGGAATTTACGTTCAAAGTCGCGCTCAGCAATGCCTTGGTACACGTAATTTTTGCCTTCTTCTGCTTTGCGTTCGCCCTTCACAATCAACATGTTTTCGTTTTGAGTCAGATCGAGTTGGTCTTCAGAGAAGCCAGCAACTGCCATAGTAATACGGTAGTTATGCTCATCTTTTTGCTCAATGTTGTACGGAGGGTAACCGCCAGAAGTATTTTTCGCTGTATTCGCTTCCATCAGGTTTAGCAGACGATCAAAGCCAATTGCATTACGGTATAGTGGTGAGAAATCTACGTTACGCATAAATCTATCCTCTTAATTAAGCAATAGTCTTAGCTCAGATGACCTTCATCTCACAGGCGTGTTTATGCAAAAACCAACGCCGAGCTAAGAGATTCTTATCATTCCGCAGGCCATCATTTAGCTCGGAGACATGATAGGAAATCTAAAGGTTTAAGTTGTGTGCTAAAACGCCATATCCTCTTTTGAGCGATCTCGTTTTAGCGATTCCAGAGGGCTGTCTTCTAGTCTCTAGCAAGCCAGTCATCCTCTTCACAACTAGATATAAGGTCGTCAAAAATGACTTTCAAGGGAAAAAATAAAAAATTTTAAGTGCGCTCGCTATTTCCCCAGAAAGGTCAGTTTACCCTCGCTTTGCAATCGGTATTAAAAAGCCCACCTTTCTGGTGGGCTCAATCTGCACTCTACTTGCGGGAGGATTTACGAGCTTTTACAACGCTCTTTTCTGCCGCTTTTTCCTGTTTTAACTTACGCTTTTCTTTCAGACTCAACTGTGGTTGTTTCTTGTCTTTCTTACTCATGACTTCACCTCTATTTATTGACACAACAGACAGCCACACAGCATTTTCTGCGCTGGTGGCTGCGATTGATGAACAATTTCAGTAATCACAAAGCAGCGTCGCTGATTAAAAATTTCTATTTCGAACGCATCATTTTTAGCTCGCCCTAATAAACGGGATCCCAAATAAGAATCGACCGCGAGCATACCTGTCATCGGTTGGCTCTTGTGCGAGTTGACTAACGTCATGCGATATTGATAAGCACGCTCAACATCCACTAAGCGAACCGTGTCCCCAACCGCAATACGAGCTCGGTTACGGCAATGGGCCTGTTGCTCGCAGGTTTCAAATAGCGATAACAACCTTAGTGGTGATTGATAGGTTAAAAAGCGACTGGTTAACCACCAAGTTCGCAGCGCCAAACAGTACGCCGAGAACCAGCGTTCAAACATGATTATTTCCTTCTTAATGCCTTGTCTTACAAATAAATTCAGTGCATTGAACCGGAAGTGCATCACCTCCGGCTTAGTTCAGGAAAGTCATAACCATTTTCTCAACCTCCTTATTCATCAGCTCTTCAGCACTATAGCGAGCAGAAAAAAGAATGCAAAAGTGCCCAAGCGAACAAAATGGCGAGAAAAAAAGAAAACAGAAATAAAATGGCAAGCTTGATCAGGTTATTGGCAGTTAGCACCAGAAAAACCAAAGTCTTGGCAGAAAGTGGCGATTTTCATTGGTGGTTAAAACAAAAAAGCAGCGATTTCTCGCTGCTTTTTTCTATTAAGACAAGTTGTCGTTACACGTCTAAGTTCGCTACTTTCAGCGCGTTTTCTTCGATGAAGTTACGACGAGGTTCTACTTGATCACCCATTAGTGTTGTGAACAATTGGTCTGCGCCTACCGCATCCTCAATCGTTACTTGCATCATGCGACGCGTTTCTGGGTCCATAGTCGTTTCCCACAGCTGATCTGGGTTCATCTCACCTAGACCTTTGTAACGCTGACGGCTCAGACCACGCATTGACTCTTTAACCAACCAATCAAGTGCTTCTGCAAAGCTTGCTACTGGCATCGTACGCTCACCACGTTTGATGTACGCGCCTTCTTCCAGAAGCCCATCCAGTGCTTCTGATAGATCAGCCAATTTGCCGTACTCTTTCGAGTTTAGGAAATCGATGCTAATTGCATGTTCGTGCGTCACACCGTGAGTACGAACCACGATCTTAGGCAAGTTTAAGCCTAGTTCTTCGTGCTGTTCAACTTCGTAGCTGTATTGGCTAGCGCCCACTTCTTTCGCATTCAGCTGCTCAATAAGCTGCTTCGTCCACGCTTCAACAACTGATGCGTCATGGCATTGCTCAGGCGTTAGACGAGGTGTGTAAATCAGCTCGTTTACCAAAGCACTTGGGTAACGACGGCTCATACGTTCCGCCAGTTTAATACCCGCATTGTACTGTTGAACAAGCTTCTCTAGTGCTTCACCTGCCAATGCTGGTGCTTCTGCGTTTACGTGTAGCGATGCATTATCCAGAGCCAATGATACTTGGTATTGGTTCATCGCTTCTTCGTCTTTGATGTACTGCTCTTGTTTGCCTTTTTTCACTTTGTAAAGTGGTGGCTGAGCGATGTACACGTAACCACGCTCGATAAGCTCTGGCATTTGACGGTAGAAGAAGGTCAATAGTAGCGTACGGATGTGCGAACCATCGACATCGGCATCGGTCATGATGATGATGTTGTGGTAACGCAGCTTGTCCGGGTTGTACTCGTCACGACCGATACCACAACCAAGTGCAGTGATCAGAGTGGCCACTTCTTGCGAAGACAGCATCTTGTCGAAACGTGCTTTTTCTACGTTAAGAATCTTACCTTTTAGCGGTAGGATTGCTTGGTTCTTACGGTTACGGCCTTGTTTTGCGGAGCCGCCTGCCGAATCACCCTCCACTATGTATAGTTCAGAGAGTGCCGGATCTTTTTCCTGACAGTCTGCAAGTTTACCTGGAAGGCCAGCTAGGTCTAGTGCACCTTTACGGCGCGTCATTTCACGAGCTTTACGTGCTGCTTCACGCGCACGTGCTGCATCGATGATTTTCGAACAAACCATCTTCGCTTCTGTCGGGTTCTCAATCAGGAACTCAGACAGTTTTTCACCCATTGCAGACTCAACAGCTGATTTCACTTCAGAAGAAACCAGTTTGTCTTTTGTTTGGCTTGAGAACTTAGGATCAGGCACTTTCACCGAAACAACCGCAGTTAGACCTTCACGCGCATCGTCGCCTGAAGTCGCTGTTTTTGCTTTCTTAGAGAAACCTTCTTTATCCATAAAGCTGTTCAATGTACGTGTTAACGCAGCACGGAAACCAGCAAGGTGAGTACCACCATCACGCTGTGGGATATTGTTGGTAAAACAGAAGATGTTCTCTTGGAAACCATCGTTCCATTGCATCGCCACTTCAACTGAAATGCCGTCTTCACGCTCTGAGTTAAAGTGGAAGATTTTTTCGATGATTGGCGTTTTGTTGGTGTTTAGGTGATCAACGAACGCTTGAATACCACCTTCATACATGAAGTGATCGTGTTTGTCCGCTTCACGCTCATCAACCAATTTGATCGATACACCAGAGTTCAGGAATGACAGTTCACGCAGGCGTTTCGCCAGAATGTCATAGTGGAACTCAGTGTTAGAGAAGGTCTCGGCACTTGGCCAGAAACGAATTTGTGTACCGGTTTTATCCGTATCACCCACAACGGCTAGTGGCGCTTGAGGCTCACCATGGCGGTAGGTTTGCGTATGGATATGACCACCGCGATGAATCGTCAGCTCAACTTTCTCTGATAGTGCGTTTACTACTGAAACACCTACCCCGTGAAGACCACCCGATACTTTGTATGAGTTATCGTCGAACTTACCACCCGCGTGAAGTACCGTCATGATTACTTCTGCTGCAGAGACATTTTCCTCTGAGTGGATTTCTGTTGGAATGCCACGACCATCATCGCTAACGGAAACCGAGTTATCCTCATGAATTGTCACAACGATGTCTTTACAGTGACCTGCCAACGCTTCATCAATTGAGTTATCCACCACCTCGAAAACCATGTGGTGAAGGCCGGTGCCGTCGTCCGTATCGCCGATGTACATTCCTGGACGCTTACGTACCGCATCCAGACCCTTCAGTACCTTAATACTCGATGAATCGTAATTTTCAGACATGAGTTTCTCTCTTCTAGTTTGACTCTATCCTGCCATGTTCCACATGAAACAATTTACCGTTATCGTCCAACATATCGGCGATTTGGCTTTCAGTGATAGAGCTTACAAATACTTGTGCGCCCGTCTCTTTTAAGCAGTCAGCAAGACGCTTGCGACGTTGGCTATCTAATTCCGACGCGAAGTCATCAATTAGGTAAATGCATTGTTTACCGGTCATCTCTGTCAGGTGTTGCCCTTGCGCGACACGCAATGCACACACCATGAGTTTTAATTGACCGCGTGACAGAACATCTTCAACGGGCGTTCCGTTCACTTTAATGCGCAAATCAGCTTTGTTTGGGCCACTAAAGGTGTATCCCAATGCCTGATCACGCTCAAAATTCTTTTCTAGTATCTCGTGGTATGGGGTGTCTTTATCCCAGCCACGATAATACTTCAATTGGATCTCAAATTCTGGCAAAAATGTCTGACAGATAGTTTCGGCGACGGTTTTCATCTGCTCGATGTAACTTGCTCGCCATTGGCTGATGCTTTCAGCCAATCCTGCCATTTCCTGATCCCAATAACTGAGCTCACGATAACTATTGGCGGTTTTCAACAACGCGTTGCGCTGCTTGTTCAGGCGTTTGAACCTTCCCCATGCTTGATAAAAAGCGGGCTCGGTATGAAACACGCCCCAATCAATAAACGCACGACGATGTTTAGGGCCACCTGTCAGTAAATCAAACCCTTCTGGGTGTATCAACTGCAGAGGCAGAACTTGTGCCAACTGCGCTAATTTTTGTCCAGATTGACCGCCTATTTTAACCTCTGTTGAGCCATCACGCTGCTTATTAATGCCGATAGGTAGCTCAAATTGATCCGAGTTCAAAAAACGACCATGAACAAACAGTTCATCACACTCATTTTGTATCACTCGTCCGGTGAGAGAGCTCTTGAATGAGCGGCCATGCCCAAGCAGGTAAACCGCTTCTAAGACACTGGTTTTACCGCTGCCGTTCGGCCCGATAAGAAAGTTAAAGCCTGCTGATAACTCAATATCACAGGCTTTAATGTTTCGAAACTGCTGAATGATGAGACGAGAAAGAGGCATTCAGTTGGCTTATAGACGAATTGGCATCACCACGTACATGGCACTATCATCGTCGGCATTTTCAATCAATGCGCTAGCGTTAGCATCCGACATCGACACACGTACATTTTCACAACGCAACGTGTTTAGAACATCAAGCACATAGCTTACGTTAAAGCCGATTTCGATGGCGTCACCTTCAAAGGTCACATCAAGCATCTCTTCCGCTTCTTCTTGTTCTGGGTTATTCGCGGTTATGCGCATTTCAGTATCAGCTAGATTCACACGCACGCCACGGAATTTTTCGTTGGAAAGAATCGCAGCACGAGAAAAGGCTTGGCGCAACTCGTCACAACTTGCTATTAGGGTCTTATTGGTGCTCTGAGGCAATACGCGGCGGTAGTCAGGGAAACGACCATCAACCAACTTAGAGGTAAAAGTAAAGTTATTCACCTCAGCACGAACATTGGAGCTACCGATCTGAAGTACTACAGGTTGCTCTGGCGCGTCCATCAACTTCACTAATTCTTGCACACCTTTGCGTGGCACGATGATTTGCTTCTGCGCAAAATCCGCACCCAGCTGAGTTTGCGATACCGCCATACGGTGGCCGTCCGTCGCCACGCTGCGTAGCGTGGTACCGTCAATTTCAAACAACATGCCGTTGAGGTAGTAACGAACGTCTTGATTCGCCATCGAGAACTGAGTTTTGTCGATCAGCGTACGTAGATCGGCTTGGCTCAGTGATACTTCCACTTCACTTTGCCAATCTTCAATATTAGGGAAATCGTTCGCAGGAAGCGTTGCCAATGAGAAACGGCTGCGACCAGAGCGAACTTGTACGCGATCACCTTCTAATACAAATGTGATGATCGCATCGTCCGGTAAACCACGGCAGATATCGAGAAACTTACGCGAAGGAACGGTAATGCTGCCCGCTTCAAAATCACCTTCTAGCGTCACTTTGCTTACTAACTCTACTTCAAGATCGGTTGCCGTCATCGACAATACGTTCTCTTCTACTTTAAGAAGTAGGTTACCCAGGATTGGCAGAGTTGGTCGGCCACCTAAAGCGCCCGAAACCTGCTGTAGCGGTTTGATTAAATGACTACGTTCAATGGTAAATTTCATGCTTGGCTCTTTACGCTGTCAGCTCAATAAATGATTTGCTTAGAATACCGTTATTCTAACCGATTACGAGGACAGGGTGCGAATCAAGTTAGAGTAATCTTCTTTAATATCGTGGCTCTCTTCACGCAGCTGCTCAATCTTGCGACACGCATGAAGTACGGTCGTATGATCGCGGCCACCAAACGCATCACCAATTTCAGGCAGGCTGTGGTTGGTTAGCTCTTTTGCTAACGCCATGGCCAGCTGACGAGGACGCGCTACAGAACGAGAGCGACGTTTGGACAGCAAGTCAGCCACTTTTATCTTGTAGTATTCCGCCACCGTCTTTTGAATGTTATCGATCGTCACCAGCTTCTCTTGTAGAGCAAGCAGATCGCGCAGCGCTTCACGAACAAAATCAATCGTAATTGGGCGGCCAGTAAAGTTCGCGTTAGCGATAACGCGGTTCAGTGCACCTTCTAGCTCACGAACGTTCGAACGCAGACGCTTGGCAATGAAGAATGCCACTTCATCAGCAAGGTGGATTTGGTGATCTTCGGCTTTTTTCATCAAGATCGCCACACGCGTTTCAAGCTCAGGCGGCTCGATCGCAACAGTAAGACCCCAACCAAAGCGAGATTTAAGACGATCTTCAACGCCATTAATCTCTTTAGGATAACGGTCAGACGTTAAGATGATCTGCTGGTTACCTTCCAATAGTGCGTTGAAGGTATGGAAGAATTCTTCTTGCGAACGTTCTTTATTAGCAAAGAATTGGATGTCATCGATAAGGAGTGCATCCACACTGCGGTAGTAGCGTTTGAATTCTTCAATCGCATTGTTTTGCAGCGCTTTCACCATGTCTTGCACAAAACGTTCTGAGTGCATGTAGACCACTTTCGCGTTCGGGTTGTTATCCACAATCGCGTTACCCACCGCATGCAATAAGTGGGTTTTACCCAAACCCGTGCCGCCGTATAGGAATAGTGGGTTGTAAGCTGCACCTGGGTTATCCGATACCTGACGCGCCGCAGCCAAACCCAGTTGGTTCGACTTACCTTCAACAAAGTTGTCGAACTTGTGTTTTGGGTTCATGTTTGAACGGTGATTGATCGCCGCAATCGCTTGAGCGTCGTCATCCCAGGTTTTGTGTACTGGCTTACGCGCCTGTAATTGCGCAGGTGCAGATGACTCCGCAGCCACATCTGCAGGCGTACGTGTCGGCGCTGGTTTTGGAGCAGAGACAGGTCGACTCCCCACTTCAAAGCGTAAGTTAGGAATGTCGCCACCACAGTATTCCTGCAGTAAGCGAGTAATATTGTTCAGATACTTATCACGCACCCAGTCCAACACAAAGCGGTTTGGCGCGAATAGAGTGAGAGTATTGTCATTGAGCTCCGCTTGTAACGGACGAACCCACATGCTGAATTCTGTAGCTGGTAGCTCTTCTTGAAGCTGCTGCAAACATTGCAGCCAAAGCGAAGATGACACGGTGCCCCCACTGAGTAATTGAATTATCGGAAAAGACTGGCAATTTTACCTGTTGATAACCAAGATCGCCAGCGATTGATCGACGATCCAGTGAATAAGATCCAAGTTATTCACAATTATTTCTGCAAACTTGATGAGATCAACACACCTTGCCCCAAATTTGCCCACACAACGATCCACAATTGGGCAAAATTCACAAGATCGAGCGATTGGTGATAAGTCTGTGTATTATTTTATTCCCAATGCTGATTTTGTCGATCATTTCCCCTGGTTCAGTTCGCATTTTCGTCACATTTAACATTCTTCTTCTATTATCTAATAACTCACAGGTCTAGGTTATTGCTCTTGGTTATTTATTTAATTGAGCTAACTAACAGTAGTATTTCCAACCATAAAATTATGGAGATGTATTATGAAAAACTGGATTAAGGTTGCCGTTGCAGCCATTGCACTGTCGGCAGCAACCGTACAAGCCGCTACTGAAGTCAAAGTTGGTATGTCAGGTCGCTACTTCCCGTTTACTTTTGTAAAGCAAGACAAGCTACAAGGCTTTGAAGTCGACATGTGGGATGAAATCGGCAAACGTAACGATTACAAAATCGAATACGTAACAGCCAACTTCTCTGGTTTATTTGGTCTTTTAGAAACCGGTCGCATCGATACGATCTCCAACCAAATCACCATGACTGATGAGCGTAAAGCCAAATACCTATTTGCTGACCCTTACGTTGTAGATGGCGCACAAATTACCGTGCGTAAAGGCAACGAAAGCATCAAAGGTGTTAACGATCTTGCGGGCAAAACCGTTGCTGTGAATCTAGGATCTAACTTCGAGCAACTGCTGCGTCAATACGACAAAGACGGCAAGATCAACATTAAAACGTACGACACAGGTATCGAACATGACGTGGCGCTCGGTCGTGCAGATGCATTTGTAATGGATCGTCTTTCTGCGCTAGAACTGATTAAGAAAACCGGTCTTCCTCTGAAATTGGCGGGCGAACCGTTTGAAACCATTCAAAACGCATGGCCTTTCGTGGACAACGAGAAAGGTCGTAAGCTGCAAGAAGAAGTAAACAAAGCACTGGCTGAGATGCGCGCAGATGGTACAGTAGAGAAAATTTCCGTGAAGTGGTTTGGCGCTGACATCACGAAATAAGAACTCTTTGTACTTTAGGCCGCAAAGTGGTATCACTCTCGGACTAAAATAAACTTACGTAAAGGTGGAACTTGTTTTCCACCTTTTCTTTTCTCTAGCCTTTAGGTAAGCCGTATGGGATTTGACTTTAATTACATGTTAGAACTGCTGCCGATATTGCTGAAATATCTTGGCACTACCATGGAAATGGCGACGTGGGGATTAGTGTTTTCGCTGATTTTATCCGTCATTTTAGCCAATATTCGCGTATTTAAACTGCCAGTTCTGGATCAATTAAGCCAACTGTACATCAGCTTCTTCCGTGGCACCCCTCTCCTAGTTCAGCTTTTCCTGCTTTATTACGGCTTACCACAAATTTTCCCATTGATGGTGGGTATTGATGCCTTCTCAGCAGCGGTGATCGGTTTAACGCTGCACTTTGCCGCTTATATGGCGGAAAGCATTCGTGCCGCCATTATTGGTATTGATCGTAGCCAGATGGAAGCGAGCTTGTCGGTGGGTATGACAACATCTCAGGCGATGCGCCGAGTGATTTTACCTCAAGCAACGCGTGTCGCACTGCCTTCATTGATGAACTATTTCATCGATATGATCAAGTCAACGTCTCTCGCCTTCACGCTTGGTGTGGCCGAAATCATGGCGAAAGCACAGATGGAAGCCTCATCAAGTTTCCGTTTCTTTGAAGCTTTCCTTGCGGTTGCTCTTATTTACTGGGGCGTGGTGGTGATTCTGACTCGCGTACAAATCTGGGCAGAAGCAAAACTGAATAAGGCGTACGTACGATGATTAAGTTAGAAAATATTCACAAACGTTTTGGTGAGACTGAAGTGCTGAAAGGCATCGACCTCGATATTAAGCAAGGTGAGATCATCGTGATTATCGGCTCAAGTGGTACGGGTAAATCAACCTTGCTGCGTACGGTGAACTTTCTAGAACAAGCAGATGAAGGTCGTATCACGATAGATGACATCTCCGTTGATACTCAAAAACACACTAAAGCCGAAGTATTAGCGCTGCGTCGTCGAACTGGCTTTGTGTTCCAAAACTATGCCCTGTTTGCCCATATGAATGCGCGCCAGAACATTGCCGAAGGTCTAGTGACCGTTCGAGGTTGGAAAAAAGTCGATGCTCTCAAACGAGCGCAACAAATTCTGGATGACATAGGCCTTGGGGATAAAGGCGATAGTTATCCAGCGGCATTGTCTGGCGGCCAACAACAACGTGTGGGTATCGGCCGAGCGATGGCGCTGCAACCAGAACTGCTGTTATTTGACGAACCAACTTCTGCGTTGGATCCGGAATGGGTTGGAGAAGTTCTCTCATTAATGAAGAAGTTAGCTAATCAGCATCAAACCATGCTGGTGGTGACGCACGAGATGCAATTCGCGAAAGAAGTCGCAGATAGAGTGATCTTCATGGCGGAAGGCAATATCGTTGAGCAAGGTTCTCCACAGGATATCTTCGATAATCCACAAGATCCTCGTTTGAAAAAATTCCTTAACCAAGTAGGAATAGAGTAACGATCAAGCATCAGGATCGATTGATCCTTGAGATTTTACTCACACTACGTATAATCGCCCGGCCGGAATTTCGTACTCATTGAGTCATTGACACATTATGTGAGTGTGATTACAATTCCGCCTCTTTGTTGAGAGGCGTCGGTTGTCCTTCTCTATATAAAGAGCTTCTTTATATAAGAAAGCAAATACCCACGCCGAGTTTAACAAGAACCTAAAACTACTGATCAGTAAAGGTAATTATCATGAAACGCACTTTTCAACCTACAGTTCTAAAGCGCAAGCGTACTCACGGCTTCCGTGCTCGCATGGCAACTAAGAACGGTCGTAAAGTTATCAACGCACGTCGTGCAAAAGGCCGTGCGCGCCTATCAAAATAATCGCTAGTTTATTTTGAACACGTACGCGTTTAATCGGGAGTTACGTTTGTTAACTCCCGAGCATTATCAAAACGTCTTCCAGCAAGCTCATCGAGCTGGCTCGCCTCATTTCACCATCATTGCTCGCAATAACAAACTTTCTCATCCACGATTAGGTTTAGCGGTTCCAAAAAAGCAAATCAAAACGGCAGTCGGTCGTAACCGATTTAAGCGTTTGGCTCGTGAAAGCTTTCGTAACAATCAACATCAGCTTCCAAACAAAGATTTTGTTGTGATTGCGAAGAAAAGCGCGCAAGATTTAAGCAATGAGGAAATTTTTAAGTTGTTTGATAAGCTATGGCAACGCCTGTCTCGCCCTTCACGTGGATAGCCATTGGGCTCGTTTATCTGTATCGCTGGTTTATCAGCCCTTTGATTGGTCCTCGTTGCCGGTTCACACCAACCTGTTCCACTTACGCGCTAGAAGCTTTGAGAGCTCACGGTTTTGTAAAAGGATGTTGGTTATCAGGCAAACGTCTATTAAAATGCCACCCTTTGAATGAAGGGGGGTATGACCCCGTTCCACCAGTCCAAAAACAAGACAGAGATAACTAACGATGGATTCTCAACGTAATATCCTGCTCATCGGTTTGGCCCTGGTTTCTTTTTTGCTGTTTCAACAATGGCAAGTAGCAAAGAATCCAGAACCTCAAGCAGTTGAACAGGCTCAATCAAGCAGCACTCTACCTGCACCATCTTTTGCTGATGAACTTGACCCAGTTCCTGGCCAACAGCAAGCTTCTGCAAAAACTATCACAGTAACGACTGATGTTTTAACTCTGTCGATCGACACCGTTGGTGGCGATGTGGTACATGCCAACCTTAACGAATACTCTGCTGAGTTAGATTCATCAGATTCCTTTGTTCTGCTTAAAGACGATCAAGGTCACCAATTTATCGCTCAAAGCGGTCTAGTGGGTCCTCAAGGTATCGACTTGAGCAGCACAAATCGCCCTCACTACAACGTAAGTGCAGACAGCTTCACAATGGCTGACGGTCAAGATGAACTTCGCGTTCCGATGACATTCACTGCAAACGGCATCGAATACACCAAAACTTACATCTTTAAACGCGGCAGCTACGCGCTTAATGTTGAATACGATGTAGTGAACAACTCAGGCAACAACGCAACATTTGGTATGTACGCTCACCTACGTCAAAACCTAATGGACGATGGTGGTAGCATCACAATGCCTACTTACCGTGGTGGCGCATACTCAACAGAAGATACGCGTTACAAGAAGTACAGCTTTGATGATATGCAGGATCGCAACCTGTCTCTTAACCTAGCCGATAGCCAAGGTTGGGCAGCAATGATTCAGCACTACTTTGCCGCAGCTTGGATCCCACGTAACGAACCAGGTACTAACCTATACACTCGTGTAATTGGCAACCTAGGCGACATCGGCGTTCGTATGCCAAACAAAACTATCGCAACAGGCGATCAGGCTAAGTTTGAAGCAACACTTTGGGTTGGTCCAAAACTGCAAGATGAAATGGCAGAAGTGGCACCTAACCTAGACCTAGTAGTGGACTACGGCTGGTTATGGTTCATTGCGAAGCCTCTTCATATGTTGCTTTCATTCATCCAGAGCTTTGTTGGTAACTGGGGTGTGGCAATCATCTGTCTGACCTTCATCGTTCGTGGTGCAATGTACCCACTAACAAAAGCGCAATACACGTCTATGGCGAAAATGCGTATGCTTCAGCCTAAGCTGCAAGCAATGCGTGAGCGTATCGGTGATGACCGCCAACGTATGAGCCAAGAAATGATGGAACTGTACAAGAAAGAGAAAGTAAACCCACTCGGTGGCTGTTTACCTCTTATCCTACAGATGCCTATCTTCATCGCACTATACTGGGCGCTAATGGAATCGGTAGAGCTTCGTCACTCACCATTCTTTGGTTGGATTCACGACTTGTCAGCGCAGGACCCTTACTACATCCTACCGCTATTGATGGGTGCGTCTATGTTCCTAATCCAGAAGATGAGCCCGACTACAGTAACGGATCCAATGCAGCAGAAGATCATGACCTTTATGCCGGTTATGTTTACCTTCTTCTTCTTGTTCTTCCCATCAGGCCTAGTTCTGTACTGGTTGGTGTCGAACATCGTAACGCTTATCCAGCAAACTCTGATCTACAAAGGGTTAGAGAAAAAAGGCTTACACAGCAAGTAACCTTTTAGGAAATGATTGAGAAAGGCGGCCAAAAGGTCGCCTTTTTGTTTTTGGCTGATTACAATTCAGCTAACTAAAGTTATGGCTCAATTTGAGCCCAGCTCAAAAGGCAAAATTATGACTACAGATACGATTGTCGCTCAAGCGACCGCGCCTGGTCGTGGCGGTGTCGGTATAATTCGAGTATCAGGCCCTAAAGCCAACCAAGTGGCGTTAGAAGTCACGGGTAAGACACTAAAGCCCCGCTATGCAGAGTACCTGCCGTTTAAGTCAGAAGATGGCACAGTGCTTGATCAGGGCATCGCTCTGTACTTCCCTAACCCGCACTCATTTACTGGTGAAGACGTACTTGAGCTGCAAGGCCATGGCGGCCCCGTCGTGATGGATATGCTGATAAAACGCATTCTAGGTATTGATGGTATTAGAGCAGCTCGCCCTGGTGAGTTCTCTGAGCGCGCGTTTCTGAACGATAAACTCGATCTCGCTCAAGCAGAGGCGATCGCAGACCTCATTGATGCCAGTTCTGAAGAAGCAGCAAAATCGGCACTGCAATCCTTACAGGGCGCATTTTCAGGCCGCATTAATACCTTAGTTGAGTCGCTGATTCATTTGCGTATCTATGTTGAAGCAGCCATCGACTTCCCTGAAGAAGAGATCGACTTTTTGGCCGACGGTAAAGTGGCTGGTGACCTACAAGCCATCATCGACAACCTAGATGCGGTGCGCAAAGAAGCTAACCAAGGCGCTATTATGCGTGAAGGAATGAAAGTCGTGATTGCGGGTCGTCCAAATGCGGGCAAATCAAGCCTGCTGAACGCGCTATCGGGTAAAGAATCTGCAATCGTAACCGACATCGCAGGAACCACGCGTGATGTACTGCGTGAGCACATCCATATTGATGGCATGCCACTGCACATCATTGATACAGCAGGTTTGCGTGATGCTTCCGATGAAGTAGAGAAAATCGGTATCGAACGTGCATGGGATGAAATAGCCCAAGCAGACCGCGTGTTGTTTATGGTGGATGGCACGACAACCGATGCCACCGATCCGAAAGATATCTGGCCAGATTTTGTGGATCGCCTACCAGACAACATTGGCATAACTGTGATACGTAATAAAGCGGATCAAACGGGTGAAGATATGGGGATCTGCCACGTCAATAACCCTACCCTTATCCGTTTGTCAGCGAAGACTGGTGCAGGGGTTGAAGCTCTGCGCGATCATCTCAAGGAGTGTATGGGCTTCTCTGGCAACAGTGAAGGTGGCTTTATGGCTCGTCGCCGTCACCTCGATGCGTTGGAACGCGCCGCACAGCAC
The DNA here is from genome assembly GCF_013048625.1 of Vibrio sp. 11-4(1). Taxonomy (NCBI): domain Bacteria; kingdom Pseudomonadati; phylum Pseudomonadota; class Gammaproteobacteria; order Vibrionales; family Vibrionaceae; genus Vibrio; species Vibrio sp. 11-4(1). The sequence continues at coordinate 32,613 of NZ_VHSY01000014.1, forward strand.
CTTCAAATAGGCCAGGAACAGCTTGAAGGCTATATGGCTGGCGAGATACTGGCAGAAGAGCTGCGCATCACCCAGCAGCATCTCAACGAGATTACCGGCGAGTTCAGTTCAGACGACTTACTGGGCCGAATCTTCTCTTCATTCTGTATCGGGAAGTAAATAATCGAACGCGCGGTGCTGAGCTTAACTCACACCGCGTTTCTTTTTGTACGGCAAGCCATCCATGAGCTTTAGCCGTCGCATTCAATAAGGAAGAAGTATGATCCACATTATTACAGGCAGCACGCTAGGTGGCGCAGAATACGTAGGGGATCACCTGAGTGATCTACTCAACGAGAATGGATTTGAAACAACGATCCACAATCAGCCATCTCTTGATGAGATCGAAAATCAAGGAACGTGGTTGGTGATCACCTCAACCCATGGGGCTGGTGAGTACCCTGATAATATTCAACCTTTTATCGCGGCATTACAAAATACCCCGCCGAAAATGACCGACGTAAAGTTCGCAGTGATTGCGATTGGTGATTCAAGCTATGATACGTTCTGCGCCGCTGGTCAACACGCTTATGATTTACTAGAGGACATTGGTGCCACACCGCTCGCTGATTGTCTTAAGATTGATGTACTGAGCCATGCAGTACCCGAAGACGCCGCTGAGGCATGGTTAAAAGAGAATATCGAACGCTTTTAAGCTCTCCGCTTTCCCTTCAACAGAGTCGAAATTCGGCTCTGTTTTCCCCAATGTGAATAACTCCCGTCAAATTATTTTGTTTAACTGCTCAAAAACCAATCAAACGAGCTGTGGATAACTACGATAAGATCCAGTGATTTTCCTTTAGTTATCCCAATAACAACTTTGATCAATTTTACCCCCTGTGTATAACTACCACTTTTGATCCCAGGTAATCCTCGATCTGATCCAATCATGATCACAAGATATGATCCAAAGAAGATCCATGATCTTGTTGATCATTTTTAGGTTATCCACAGAAACGGTCGATCCTAATAGTAGATCTAATAAAAGATCATATATATAGATCTTATATATATTTATCTTGAAGCTTAAAACGGATAAAACGAGAAAACGTTTTTCTCTGTGGCATAAAGCAGGTAAAATACGGCTCCTTTATCTGTCCATTAAATCCCTTTGAATACCTGAGGTCAGTTCATGCTTTATCACGAAAACTTTGACGTCATTGTTGTCGGTGGCGGACACGCAGGAACGGAAGCCGCGCTCGCATCTGCACGCACAGGACAAAAAACGCTTCTCCTTACCCATAACATCGATACATTAGGCCAGATGTCTTGTAACCCGGCGATTGGTGGTATTGGTAAAGGTCACTTAGTAAAAGAAGTGGATGCTATGGGCGGTTTGATGGCTGAAGCCATCGACCATGCAGGTATTCAATTCCGTACACTAAATGCCTCCAAAGGTCCTGCAGTTCGAGCGACTCGAGCTCAAGCGGATCGTGCTCTGTACAAAGCGTACGTCCGTAACGCATTAGAAAATGCACCTAACTTAACGCTGTTCCAGCAGTCAGTGGATGATCTGATTGTTGAGCAAGACCGCGCGGTTGGCGTGGTGACTCAAATGGGACTTCGCTTCCATGCGAAAGCCGTCGTACTAACGGTAGGTACGTTTCTTGGTGGTAAGATCCACATTGGCATGGAGAGCTCTTCAGGCGGACGTGCAGGAGATCCACCGTCGATCGCATTAGCGGATCGATTACGTGAACTGCCATTCCGTGTGGATCGTTTAAAAACGGGTACCCCACCGCGCATTGATGCTCGCACCGTTGATTTTTCAGTGCTTGAAGCTCAGCACGGTGATAACCCTACCCCTGTATTTTCATTCATGGGTAAACGCGAACAACACCCGCGTCAGATCCCATGTTTTATTACGCACACCAATGAGCAAACGCACGACGTGATCCGTAGCAACTTGGATCGCAGTCCGATGTACGCGGGTGTGATTGAAGGCATTGGTCCGCGTTACTGCCCGTCGATTGAAGACAAAGTGATGCGTTTTGCGGATAAAAATAGCCACCAAATCTTCATTGAGCCAGAAGGTTTAACGACGCACGAGCTATACCCTAACGGTATCTCGACTAGCTTGCCATTTGATGTGCAAGTACAAATCGTTCGCTCAATGAAAGGCTTTGAAAATGCGCATATCGTTCGTCCTGGTTATGCGATTGAGTACGATTTCTTCGATCCACGTGATTTGAAGCAAACGTACGAAACCAAGTTTATTCATGGTCTGTTCTTTGCTGGTCAGATTAATGGTACGACTGGCTACGAAGAAGCCGCAGCGCAAGGCTTGATGGCCGGTCTAAACGCAAGCTTGTACAGCCAAGACAAAGAAGGCTGGAGCCCACGTCGTGACCAAGCTTACATGGGCGTATTGATTGATGATTTATCGACCATGGGTACCAAAGAACCGTACCGCATGTTCACTTCTCGTGCGGAATATCGCTTGTTGCTACGTGAAGATAACGCCGATTTACGTTTAACGGAAAAAGCACGCGAGTTAGGCTTGATTGACGATATTCGTTGGGCTCGCTTTAACGAGAAACTCAATAACATGGAAATGGAACGTCAACGTTTGAAATCAACGTGGATGAATCCGAAGTCAGAAGGCGTGGATGAGCTGAACAAGCTGCTGAAAACACCAATGGCACGTGAAGCGAGTGGTGAGGATCTTCTGCGTCGTCCAGAGATCACTTATTCGCAACTGACGCAACTTGAAGCGTTTGCTCCTGCACTTGAAGATCAGCAAGCGGCGGAGCAAGTTGAAATTCAAGTAAAATACGATGGTTACATCAAGCGTCAGCAGGAAGAGATCGAAAAATCATTGCGTCACGAAAATACCAAGTTACCTGCTGATTTGGATTACCGCGATGTAAAAGGTTTATCAAACGAAGTCGTTGCTAAACTGAGTGAAGCCAAACCAGAGAGCATCGGTATTGCATCGCGCATTTCTGGTATTACGCCTGCTGCAATTTCTATTCTACTTGTTCACTTGAAAAAGCATGGTTTGCTGAAGAAAGGTGAGGAAGAATAATGAGCGCATTGCGAACAAAGCTGGATTCACTGATCGCGAAAACCGATTTAGAAGTGTCAGAGCAACAAAGAGAGCAATTGGTCGGTTACGTCGAACTGCTCGACAAGTGGAACAAAGCGTACAACTTAACGTCGGTGCGCGATCCGCTTGATATGTTAGTGAAACATATTCTTGATAGCATCGTGGTGAGCACACACCTGCCCGGTGAGCGTTTCATTGATGTTGGTACTGGTCCGGGCTTACCGGGCATACCTTTGGCAATCATGAACCCTGAGAAGACCTTCTTCTTGCTCGACAGTCTTGGCAAACGCATCCGTTTTATCAAGCAAGTCGTGCACATATTAGGGCTGAAAAACGTGACACCAATTCAAAGTCGCGTCGAAGAATTCCAACCTGAAGAAAAATTTGATGGCGTTTTGAGTCGAGCTTTTGCTTCAATGACAGACATGGTGGAATGGTGCCACCATTTGCCGAAACAAGAGCATGGGGTGTTTCTAGCGCTGAAAGGACAGCACCCTAAAGATGAAATGGATCAGCTTCCTGAATGGTGCAGTGTGACAGAGATCATATCTTTAGCTGTTCCTGAGTTGGAAGGTGATCGTCATCTAGTAATCTTATCGCGCAAGGAAAATTAGCGAGGTAATCGTGGGTAAAATTGTAGCAATCGCCAACCAGAAAGGTGGGGTCGGCAAAACAACAACGTGCATTAACTTAGCGGCTTCGATGGCGGCAACAAAGCGCAAGGTTTTGGTGATCGATCTCGACCCGCAAGGCAATGCTACGATGGCCAGTGGCGTGGATAAGTATATGGTCGATGCCACCGCATACGATCTTTTGGTCGAAGATACACCGTTCGATCAAGTCGTATGTACCCAAACCACAGGGAAGTATGATTTGATCGCGGCGAACGGTGACGTAACCGCGGCAGAGATCAAATTGATGGAAGTGTTCGCTCGCGAAGTGCGTTTAAAAAATGCATTGTCGTCAGTTCGCGATAACTATGATTTCATCTTTATTGATTGTCCTCCTTCTCTAAACCTTCTTACAATCAATGCGATGGCGGCAGCTGATTCTGTGCTGGTGCCGATGCAATGTGAATACTTTGCGTTAGAAGGTTTAACTGCTCTTATGGACACAATCAGCAAGTTAGCGGCTGTGGTTAATGAAAACCTCAAAATCGAAGGTTTACTGCGTACTATGTACGACCCGCGCAACCGCCTATCGAATGAAGTGTCCGATCAACTTAAAAAACACTTTGGCAATAAAGTTTACCGTACCGTCATTCCGCGTAATGTGCGTTTGGCCGAAGCGCCAAGTCACGGTAAACCAGCGATGTACTACGATAAGTACTCTGCAGGGGCCAAAGCGTATCTTGCTCTAGCGGGCGAAATGCTCCGCCGCGAAGAAATCCCAGTTTAACTCTAACCTAAGGAATTCAATCCCATGTCTAAGCGTGGTCTCGGAAAAGGACTGGATGCGTTATTGTCGACCAGTTCGTTTGCTCGTGAAAAACAGCATATTGCATCGCATAGCCAAGAATTATCGGCAGACGGTGAGTTAACCGACTTAGCGATTGGTCAATTGCAACCGGGCGTATACCAACCGCGTAAAGATATGGCGCCTGAAGCGCTAGAAGAATTAGCGGCTTCGATTCAGTCACAAGGCATTATTCAGCCAATCGTGGTTCGCCAGGTTGAAAACGGCCAGTTTGAGATCATCGCAGGTGAGCGCCGCTGGCGTGCGGCAAGGCAGGCTGGTTTAAAACGCGTGCCGTGTTTGGTGAAGAAAGTCGAAGATCGCGCGGCGATTGCCATGGCGTTGATTGAGAACATTCAACGTGAAGACTTGAATGTGATTGAAGAAGCACAAGCGCTTGAGCGCTTACAAGACGAATTTACGCTTACGCATCAACAAGTCGCAGAAGTGATTGGTAAGTCGAGAACGACGGTCAGTAACTTGTTACGTTTAAACCAGCTTGAGTCCGATGTGAAAAGCTTGGTTGCGGATAAATTGCTAGAAATGGGTCATGCGCGAGCGCTATTGGCCTTGCAGGGTGAACAGCAGGTTGAGGTTGCTCAACAAGTCGCGAAAAAGCAAATGACTGTTCGCCAAACCGAACAGTTAGTAAAAAAGTGTTTAGCCCCACAAAATGAGCAAAAAGGGCAACAAGAAGATACCGAAGCTGAGCAAATGTCGCATAAATTGAGTCAGCTGCTTGATGCAAAAGTTTCTCTGACCCGTTCTGCAAACGGAAAAGCGAAATTGACGATAAGTCTTGATGAGCCTCACAAATTGGACCAACTAATTGCCAAGCTTGAGGCCTAGATGAGATAATTGATTTAGGTCAATTAATCTAATTAATCGAATTTTGTGCGAAAGTTGTCGTTTTGTAAACAAAACTGTAAGTTTTTGATGCAATCGAATTGCTTTACGTTGAACTGAACGTATAATTTTCGCCAATTTCCCAGCACAGAGAGTTTAGTGCGAAGTGGATATTACTAGAGGTACGAATACATGGTAGCTGCGTTAGCTAGACCAGGACGAGAGCTCGCAAGGCAATTGTTAATGATCCAGTCTGGCGCGGTTATTTTTGTGGCAGCAGGAATGGCGGTAGCCATAAATCCTGACTGGGGATTTTCAGCGCTGATTGGCGGAGGCATTTTTGTTGTTGCCAATGCAGTATTTGCGCTGTGTGCTTTCATGTTTAGTGGGGCTCGCGCTGCCAAGCGCATCGCGGCTTCCTTCTATACGGGTGAAGTACTGAAAATTCTCATCACGGTTGCACTGTTCTATGTTGCCTACATGTATATGCAGGTGGAACTTGTTCCCCTCAAACTAACCTATTTGCTGGTACTAGGTATTAATATCTGTGCACCAGTGCTATTCATTAACAACAAAAAATAGGATGAGTTATGGCTGCGCCAGGTGAAGCGCTAACATCGTCCGGTTACATTGCCCACCACCTTTCTAACCTATCGCTGTATAAGTTGGGTTTAGTAGGGTCGGAGACAAGTTTCTGGAACGTACATATCGATAGCCTGTTTTTTTCTTGGTTTACTGGTTTAATCTTCCTCGGAATTTTTTACAAAGTAGCGAAGAGAACAACAGCGGGTGTACCGGGTAAGCTTCAGTGTGCTGTAGAAATGATCGTTGAATTTGTCGCCGATAACGTCAAAGACACGTTCCATGGACGCAACCCACTGATCGCGCCTTTAGCACTGACTATCTTTTGTTGGGTATTTTTGATGAACGTGATGGACTTAGTTCCTATCGACTTCTTACCGTACCCAGCAGAACATTGGCTAGGTATCCCTTACCTTAAGGTTGTACCGTCTGCTGATGTGAATATCACCATGGCTATGGCTCTAGGCGTTTTTGCATTGATGATTTACTACAGCATCAAAGTGAAAGGTCTAGGTGGATTCGCAAAAGAACTTGCACTACATCCATTCAATCACCCACTTATGATTCCGTTTAACCTACTGATTGAAGTGGTATCGCTACTGGCGAAACCTCTATCACTTGGTATGCGTCTATTCGGTAACATGTTCGCGGGTGAGGTTGTATTCATTCTTTGTGCGGCAATGCTACCATGGTACTTACAATGGATGGGTTCACTACCGTGGGCAATCTTCCATATCTTGGTTATTACGATTCAAGCCTTCGTATTCATGATGTTGACAATTGTTTACCTGTCAATGGCACACGAAGATCCTGATCATTAATTTTTTTAAAGCTTTTTATTTGGGCACTAAGCCAACAACTATAAATTGGAGATAGTAATGGAAACTTTACTGAGCTTTTCTGCAATCGCCGTAGGTATTATCGTCGGTCTTGCTTCTCTTGGTACAGCGATTGGTTTCGCACTGCTAGGTGGTAAATTCCTAGAAGGTGCTGCACGTCAACCAGAAATGGCTCCTATGCTACAAGTTAAGATGTTCATCATCGCGGGTCTACTTGATGCGGTTCCAATGATCGGTATCGTAATCGCGCTACTATTCACTTTCGCAAACCCATTCGTTGGTCAACTAGGTTAATCACCTTTAACTCGGGACGAGCGATTAGCGCTTGTCACTGATTAACACTAAGTCCAAATAGAGGGGTAGCTGTTGTGAACATAAACGCAACTCTGCTAGGTCAAGCAATCTCGTTTGCACTATTTGTGTGGTTCTGCATGAAGTATGTATGGCCACCATTGATGAAAGCGATCGAAGAGCGTCAGAAGAAAATTGCTGATGGCCTTCAAGCAGCAGAACGTGCTGCGAAAGACTTGGATCTAGCACAAGCCAACGCTTCTGATCAATTGAAAGAAGCGAAGCGCACAGCAACTGAGATCATCGAACAAGCGAACAAGCGTAAGTCTCAAATTCTTGATGAAGCTCGCGAGGAAGCTCAGGCAGAACGCCAGAAAATCCTAGCGCAAGCAGAAGCAGAACTTGAAGCTGAACGCAATCGTGCGCGCGATGACCTGCGCAAACAAGTTGCTACTCTGGCTGTAGCTGGTGCTGAGAAAATCCTTGAGCGTTCTATCGATAAAGATGCGCAAAAAGATATTCTCGACAACATTACTGCAAAACTTTAAGTCTGGGGGCGCATATGTCTGATTTGACTACTATCGCACGCCCCTATGCTAAAGCAGCCTTCGACTTTGCTTTAGAGAAAGACCAGTTGGACCAATGGGGCCAAATGTTATCTTTTGCTGCTGAAGTGGCCAAAAACGAACAAATGAACGAACTTCTAACCGGTTCGGTTTCTGCTGATAAAATGGCAGAGATTTTTGTTGCAGTTTGCGGCGAACAAGTTGATACGCACGGTCAAAACCTTTTGAAGGTGATGGCTGAGAATGGTCGTTTAGCGGCCCTTCCTGATGTTTGCACAGAGTTTTACACTCTGAAGAAAGAGCATGAGAAAGAAATCGATGTTGAAGTCATTTCAGCAACAGAACTTTCTGATGAGCAACTTGCAAACATTGGCAGCAAACTTGAAAAGCGTCTTGAACGCAAAGTGAAGCTGAATTGCAGTGTAGATGAGACCCTACTTGGTGGGGTTATTATTCGAGCCGGAGACCTAGTCATCGATGACTCAGCGCGTGGTCGTTTGAACCGCCTGAGCGATGCATTGCAGTCTTAATGGGGATTGGAGCATGCAACTTAATTCCACGGAAATTAGCGATCTAATCAAACAACGCATCGAATCTTTCGAAGTTGTTAGTGAAGCTCGCAACGAGGGTACTATCGTATCGGTAAGCGATGGTATCATCCGCATCCACGGCCTAGCGGACGTGATGCAAGGTGAAATGATTGAATTACCGGGTGGCCGTTATGCACTGGCACTTAACCTTGAGCGTGACTCGGTTGGTGCGGTTGTAATGGGCCCATATGCTGACCTTAAGGAAGGCATGAAAGTTACAGGTACTGGCCGCATTCTTGAAGTGCCAGTTGGTCCAGAACTACTAGGCCGCGTAGTAAACACGCTGGGTGAGCCTATCGATGGTAAAGGTCCAATCGAAGCGAAAATGACTTCGCCTGTAGAAGTGATCGCACCAGGTGTAATCGACCGTAAATCGGTAGACCAACCTGTGCAAACTGGTTATAAGTCAGTTGACTCAATGATCCCAATCGGTCGTGGTCAGCGTGAGCTTATTATCGGTGACCGTCAGATTGGTAAAACAGCACTGGCGATCGATGCGATCATCAACCAGAAAGACTCTGGTATTTTCTCTATCTACGTAGCAATTGGTCAGAAAGCATCGACTATCGCTAACGTAGTTCGCAAACTAGAAGAGCACGGCGCACTACAAAACACGATCGTTGTAGTTGCATCAGCTTCTGAATCTGCAGCGCTGCAATACCTAGCGCCATACGCAGGTTGTGCGATGGGTGAATACTTCCGCGATCGCGGTGAAGACGCACTGATTGTTTACGATGACCTATCTAAGCAAGCGGTAGCTTACCGTCAGATCTCTCTACTACTTAAACGTCCACCAGGCCGTGAGGCATTCCCAGGTGACGTATTCTACTTACACTCGCGTCTACTAGAGCGTGCAGCTCGTGTAAACGAAGAGTACGTAGAGCGTTTCACTAACGGTGAAGTGAAAGGTAAGACTGGTTCATTAACTGCTCTTCCTATCATCGAAACTCAAGCAGGTGACGTTTCAGCATTCGTACCGACTAACGTAATCTCGATTACCGATGGTCAGATCTTCCTACAAACTGAGCTATTCAACGCCGGTGTTCGTCCAGCGGTTGACCCAGGTATCTCAGTATCTCGTGTAGGTGGTTCAGCTCAGACGAAAATCATCAAGAAACTATCAGGTGGTATCCGTACAGCACTAGCTGCATACCGCGAACTAGCAGCATTTGCTCAGTTCTCTTCTGACCTTGATGAAGCAACGAAGAAACAGCTAGACCATGGTCAAAAAGTAACAGAACTAATGAAGCAGAAGCAGTACGCTCCGATGTCTGTATTTGACCAAGCTCTAACTATCTTCGCGGCAGAGCGCGGTTACCTTGATGATGTAGAACTTAACAAAGTTCTAGATTTCGAGGCGGCTCTACTATCGTACGCTCGCGGTCAATACGCTGAACTAGCAGCTGAGATCGACAAGTCTGGCGCTTACAACGATGAAATCGAAGCTCAGTTGAAGAAACTGACTGACGACTTCAAAGCAACCCAAACTTGGTAATTAGGTCGGTGGCAGTTTCTGCCACCAACTAACGGAGAGTAACGATGGCCGGCGCAAAAGAGATACGTAATAAAATCGGTAGTGTTAAAAGCACGCAGAAAATTACGAAAGCGATGGAAATGGTAGCAGCTTCAAAAATGCGTCGTTCTCAAGATGCAATGGAAGCTTCTCGTCCATACGCTGAAACAATGCGTAAAGTGATCGGTCATGTGGCTAACGCAAATCTAGAGTACAGACATCCGTACCTAGAAGAGCGTGAAGCAAAGCGAGTTGGTTACATCATCGTTTCTACAGACCGTGGTCTGTGTGGTGGTTTGAACATTAACGTGTTCAAAAAAGCCGTTACAGACATGCAAGCATGGAGAGAGAAAGGTGCTGAGATTGAGCTTGCCGTTGTTGGCTCAAAAGCAACAGCTTTCTTTAAACATGGTGGCGCAAAAGTTGCGGCACAGGTTTCTGGCCTGGGTGATAACCCAAGCTTAGAAGACCTAATCGGTTCTGTTGGCGTAATGCTGAAGAAATACGATGAAGGTGAACTGGACCGTCTATACGTAGTATTCAACAAGTTTGTTAATACTATGGTTCAGCAACCAACGATCGATCAATTGCTACCTTTGCCTAAATCGGACAGCGAAGAGATGCAGCGTGAGCACTCATGGGACTACATCTATGAGCCTGAGCCAAAACCTCTACTGGATACACTACTAGTGCGTTACGTAGAGTCTCAGGTATACCAAGGTGTGGTTGAGAACCTTGCTTGTGAACAAGCGGCTCGAATGATTGCGATGAAGGCTGCAACGGATAACGCAACCAACTTGATTGACGATTTGGAACTTGTGTACAACAAAGCCCGTCAGGCTGCGATCACACAAGAACTATCGGAAATCGTTGGTGGTGCAGCTGCGGTTTAAGCTTAGGTAAAACGAAATAGTTTAGAGGATTAACGATGGCTACAGGTAAGATCGTACAGATCATCGGTGCGGTAGTCGACGTAGAGTTCCCACAGAGCAATGTACCTAGTGTATATGACGCTCTAAACGTAACGGACTCAAAAGAGCGTCTAGTTCTTGAAGTTCAACAACAGCTAGGCGGTGGCGTAGTTCGTTGTATCGTAATGGGTAGCTCTGATGGTTTACGTCGTGGAGTTGAAGTGGTTAACACTGGCGCTCCAATTTCAGTACCAGTCGGTACTAAAACTCTAGGTCGTATCATGAACGTCCTAGGTGACGCGATTGATGAGCGTGGTGAAGTGGGCGCGGAAGAGGTTTACTCTATCCACCGCAGCGCACCAAGCTACGAAGAACAATCAAACGAGATCGCACTTCTAGAAACGGGCGTTAAAGTAATCGACCTAATTTGTCCATTCGCTAAGGGTGGTAAAATCGGTCTATTCGGTGGTGCTGGTGTAGGTAAGACCGTTAACATGATGGAACTTATCAACAACATCGCACTACAGCACTCAGGTCTATCCGTATTTGCGGGTGTTGGTGAGCGTACTCGTGAAGGTAACGATTTCTACTACGAGATGCAGGAAGCGGGCGTTGTAAACGTTGAGAAGCCTGAAGAATCGAAAGTAGCGATGGTTTACGGTCAGATGAACGAGCCACCAGGTAACCGTCTACGTGTTGCACTGACTGGTCTAACAATGGCAGAACGTTTCCGTGACGAAGGTCGTGACGTACTACTGTTCATTGATAACATCTACCGTTACACACTTGCAGGTACAGAGGTATCGGCACTGCTAGGTCGTATGCCTTCTGCGGTAGGTTACCAGCCAACTCTTGCAGAAGAGATGGGTGTACTTCAGGAGCGTATCACGTCAACGAAATCAGGTTCTATCACGTCTGTACAGGCGGTATACGTACCTGCGGATGACTTGACTGACCCGTCTCCAGCAACAACGTTCGCGCACTTGGATGCAACGGTTGTACTTAACCGTAACATCGCTGCAATGGGTCTATACCCTGCGATCGACCCACTAGATTCAACATCTCGTATGCTTGATCCACTAGTAGTTGGTCAAGATCACTACGAAGTTGCTCGTGGCGTTCAGCAGACACTTCAGCGCTACAAAGAGCTGAAAGACATCATTGCTATCCTAGGTATGGACGAGCTATCTGAAGAAGATAAGCAAGTTGTATCTCGTGCACGTAAGATTGAGCGTTTCCTAACTCAGCCTTACCACGTAGCAGAAGTATTTACAGGTGACCCTGGTATTTACGTACCTCTAAAAGAGACTCTACGTGGCTTTAAAGGTCTACTAGCTGGTGAATACGACGACATTCCTGAGCAGGCATTCATGTACTGCGGTAGCATCGACGATGCTATTGAGAATGCGAAGAAGCTATAAGGCTAACTAGGAGGCGATATGGCAGCAATAACCTTTCACCTAGACGTAGTAAGCGCTGAGAAGAAAATCTTCTCTGGTCGTGTTGAAACGTTTCAGGTGACCGGTAGCGAAGGTGAACTTGGTATTTTCCATGGTCACACACCGCTGCTGACCGCTATCAAGCCTGGTATGGTGCGTATTGTGAAACAGCACGGCCACGAAGAAATCATTTATGTTTCTGGTGGTATGGTAGAGATTCAGCCTGGTACAGCGACTGTACTGGCTGATACCGCTATCCGTGGTGAAGAGCTAGACGCAGCGAAGGCAGAAGAAGCCAAGCGCCGCGCTGAGGAGCAAATCCAGAATCAGCATGGTGACATGGACTTCGCACAAGCGGCCAGTGAACTGGCTAAAGCCATTGCTCAGCTACGAGTTATCGAGCTGACAAAAAAGCGTCGCTAAGCTCAATTAGCAACGTTGCATGACAAAAGGCGGCCAAATGGTCGCCTTTTTGATTAATTTTAGTTGGAAATTTACCTTACTCCATTAACTATTTTAAAAGAGCTGTTTAAAATAACGGCCAATTAACATAAAACGTCAATAGGTTCTCAATGAAATTCAGTGCAGTGATTCTTGCTGCGGGTAAAGGTACCCGTATGCATTCGAACATGCCTAAAGTGCTACACACTTTGGCAGGGAAGCCAATGGCAAAACATGTGATTGATACATGTACTGGTCTTGGTGCACAAAATATTCACTTAGTATTTGGTCACGGTGGTGATCAAATGCAAACCACTCTTGCTGAAGAGCCAGTAAACTGGGTGCTGCAAGCGGATCAGTTGGGAACTGGCCATGCGGTTGACCAAGCATCTCCTCGCTTCGAAGACGATGAGAAAATCCTCGTGCTTTATGGTGATGTGCCATTAATCTCAGCTGAAACCATCGAGAACTTGTTGGATGCTCAACCAACTGGTGGTATTGCACTGCTTACAGTGATGCTTGATAACCCAACAGGTTATGGTCGTATTATTCGTAAAAATGGTCCTGTTGTTGCGATCGTTGAGCAAAAAGACGCAACGGAAGAACAAAAACAAATTAAAGAGATCAACACGGGTGTCATGGTTGCTACTGGTGGGGATCTCAAGCGTTGGTTGTCTGGCTTAAACAATAACAACGCGCAAGGCGAGTACTACCTAACTGACGTTATTGCAGCCGCACACGATGAAGGTCGCGCCGTTGAAGCAGTACACCCAGTCAATGCCATTGAGGTGGAAGGGGTCAACGACCGCGCACAGCTTGCTCGTTTAGAGCGTGCTTTCCAATCAATGCAAGCTCAGAAGCTACTAGAGCAAGGTGTGATGCTACGCGATCCAGCACGCTTTGATTTGCGTGGTGAGTTGCAGTGCGGTATGGACTGTGAAATTGACGTGAATGTTATCATTGAAGGTAAAGTATCACTCGGTGATAACGTGGTTATCGGTGCTGGCTGTGTACTGAAAGATTGCGAAATCGACGACAACACCATCGTTCGCCCTTACAGTGTGATTGAAGGTGCAACGGTTGGTGAAGAATGTACCGTTGGTCCATTTACTCGCCTTCGTCCTGGTGCTGAGATGCGTAACGATTCCCATGTGGGTAACTTCGTAGAAGTTAAAAATGCGCGTATCGGAGAAGGCTCAAAAGCGAACCACCTAACTTACCTTGGTGATGCTGAAATCGGTCAACGTACGAACATCGGTGCCGGTACGATTACTTGTAACTACGATGGTGCGAACAAGTTTAAAACCATCATCGGTAATGATGTGTTTGTCGGTTCTGATAGTCAGCTGGTGGCGCCTGTCACTATCGCTGATGGCGCAACCATCGGTGCAGGCACGACGCTGACAAAAGATGTTGAAGAAGGCGAGTTAGTGATTACTCGCGTCAAAGAGCGCAAAATTAATGGCTGGCAACGCCCTGTAAAACAGAAATAAGCAGTACCTACACTCTGTAGATATATTGTCAAAGCCGCTCAACAAGAGCGGCTTTGTTGTTTCTAGCTAAAGGCTTCATCGTTAGTAACTAGGAATGGCGATGCGTTTTTCGAGCCAACGAACGGCTTGGGATACGAATAGAATGAGCAACAAGTACTCCAAAACGAGAAAGGTATAAATCTCTAGGGGTAAGTACTCATTCACCACTAGCTCATTGGCACGGCGAGTGAGATCGCTTAAACCAATCACACTGACTAAAGAGCTCATCTTGAGGATGTAGACAAATTGATTGCCCAGTGGTGGGAGAATTTGCCGAAACGCTTGAGGAAGAATTACCAAGCGCATCTTTTGCCAATAGCTTAAGCCCAAAGATTCAGCCGCTTCATGCTGGCCACGACTGATGGCTTGGATTCCGCCGCGAAACACCTCCGCCATAAACGCACTCTCAGCAATGGTCAGTGCAATAACACCCGCCCAAAAGTGATTGAGTGAGACATCCAACAGCGTTGGCATGCCGTAATACACCCAAAGTAGTAAGACTAAAACAGGCACTGAACGGACTACCTCGACATAAATGCGGTTGATCCACTTCAAGTAGGGAGAGTTCGACAGAGCCGGTAGGGCGATGATTAAACCTAAGGTCATCGCAAATAACATACTGAGGAGTGATACTTGGATGGTGTCACTAAATCCGGCGATTAAAAACTTCAGATTGGTGAGTCCTTGCTCCGTAGAAGGATCGAGTACATACCAGCCCCATTGATAATCTGAGCAACCTGTGAGCAACAGCAGCGAAATCAGCCATAGAGTTCGAAAGGTCACATTTACTCCCTGAATTAACTAAAAAACTTCCATTGTTGCTGCTATGTTATCAATAGAGCTTTAATAAAGGTTAATCATTAAACCGTATAAGGTCATTATTTTTAAGGGAATAAAAATGAAAAAGATTTTACTAGCGCTAGGAATGTGTTTACTTGCTGCAACTCAAATTGCTCATGCTGAAAGCCGTCTTCAATCCATTTTAGACAATGGTGTACTCCGTGTTGGAACGACGGGAGATTGGAATCCGATGACGATGAAAGACCCTGCAACCAACAGTTATCGTGGCTTTGATATCGACGTAACGACAGAGCTTGCTAAAGATATCGGTGTAAAAGTAGAGTATGTAGCCACGGATTGGAAGACGTTAGTCAATGGCATTACCGCCAACAAATACGATATTACTGGCAGCGCGTCCCTGAATATGTCGCGCGCGAAAGTCGCTGGATACAGCCAACCGTATTTCTACCTTGCCTTTGTACCTGTTGTGCAAAAGAAAGATCTCGCCAAATTCTCTGATTGGGCAGATTTTAATACGCCTGATGTGAAAGTCGCGGCGACACTAGGAACGGTGCAAGAAAAAATGGTGAAAGAGTTTTTCCCGCTGGCTCAACACATTGTGATTGAAGCGCCAGCGCGCGACTTCCAAGAATTACTAGCTCGCAGGGCCGATGTATCGGTGACGTCCAATGTGGAAGCAGCGACGTTGGTGGACAAGTTTAAACAACTAGCGATAGTACCAGTGACCGCTCCGCGTAAACCGACACCAATTGCGATGCTGTTGCCGCAAGACGATCAAGTATGGATTAATTACATCAACCATTGGGTTGAGCTGAAAAAGACCCAAGGCTTTTTCAAGCTGACTGCCAAGAAGTGGGGGTTGAAAAGCTTATAAACAAAAAGAGCCGCATTACGCGGCTCTTTTTTATTATCTGAACAATTAAAGTTCGTCTTCACTCACTACACGAGCATTGTCTGGAGTCGTGAAGTGCTGAGACAATTCACGGTTAGATAAGATGTAACCCATCCAAAGACCACCCATACAGATTATGATTGCAACGCCCGTTACCATTTGAGCTTGGCTTGCCATTGCAGCAACTAATGCGCTTGATAGACTGCTCACAGTAATTTGTAAGCTGTTTTGCAGGCCTGCAGCTGTTGCAGGGCTTTGCTTAGCACTTGCCAACGCGCGGTTTACTACGATTGGGTATAGCGCACCATTGGCTACCGCAATTAAACAGAAAGGCGCTAGAATTGGCCAGATAGAAGACAGTTCCCATTGTGAGGCAATGAATATCATTATTGCCGCGACACTAAATAGTCCAATCAATTGACGTAGAACTTTTTCATCACCAAATTTACGAACGCCGACTTTACCCAAGTAACCACCAGCCATAAACGCGATAGTTTGTGGGATAAAGCTCAGACCAATGTCTTTGGCTTCGTAGCCCAGTTGCGCCATGATTTCTGGCATACCAGTTAGGTAAGCAAAGAATGCAGCCGAAGCCGTCGCAAACATAAACACGTTGCCAAGGTATTTTTTAGAGCTTAGCAGCGCTTTGATATCGGCAGACATACTGGTTTGTTTGATTTCTGCTTTCTCGTCTTTTTGGGCCATTGTCGCAAAGACCAAGAAGACACCAACTAGTGTTAGCGTAATAAAGATACTGTGCCAGCCGAAGTTATCTGCCAACACTACCCCTAATTGAGGTGCTAGTGCTGGTGATAGCGCGACTAACGGCATGATCGTTGCGAAAATTTGCTGACTGCTGCTTGAGTAGCGTTTAATGACCATGGCTTGCCAGATCACGGCTGGTGCACATACACCGATAGCTTGGATAAAGCGCAGTGTCAGTAGTTGCCATACTTGGTCACAGAAAGCCAAACCGAATGACGCGATAGTAAACAGCACTAACCCGGCCGCGAGTGTATTGCGGTGGCCAAATTTATCGGATGCCAATCCCCACATTAGCTGGCCAACCGCCATACCAACTAGGAATACTGTTAAAGAGAGCGCTATTTGCTCAGGGCCTGTTGCAAAGTCGATTTCCATCGCTTTGAATGCTGGCAGATACATATCGGTAGCAACGAAGCCAAGCATCGATAATGCTGCCAGATAAATGAGCTGTAGTTTTGATATTTTCATGATTCAACCAGTCAAATTATTTAATCATTTTTTAATCAACATCAGTTGGCGCCAATCCTGATTTATTTACCTTATTATTCTATTTTTCGATTTTAAGAAAATAAAACGCTAAAATTGTTGGTTATCAATCAAATTTTTTGAAAGGTTAAATCATGTTCTCTAAAGCGTCTCTGGAAATGCTGGATACGGTTGCCCGTTTAGGCAGTTTCACCGCTGCGGCTGAGGTGCTGCATAAAGTCCCTTCAGCCATCAGTTATGGAGTAAGGCAGGTCGAGCAAGATTTAGATGTGGTGCTGTTTCGACGCTTACCGAGGAAAGTGGAGTTAACTCCAGCGGGTGAACTTTTTATGGCCGAGGCTCGCTCTTTGCTGCGTCAAATGGAAGAGGTGAAAGCACAAACACGCCGAGCAGCTCAGGGATGGAAGAGCACGTTAAAGCTGACCTTAGATAACGTGGTGAAGTTAGAGAAGCTCAAACCTCTGGTGGAAGATTTTTATCGCGAGTTTGAATTTGCTGAATTGCAGATCAATATGGAGGTCTTCAATGGTTCTTGGGAAGCTATAGCACAAGGGCGAGCCGATATTGTCGTTGGAGCCACGTCTGCGGTTCCCGTTGGTGGAGATTTTGAAGTCAAAGACATGGGCGTATTGGATTGGGCATTTGTAATGTCTCCCGCTCATCCCTGTGTTCGCCAACAAGTGCTTACTGAAGAGTTTGTGAGTCAATTTCCGGCGATCTGCCTTGATGATACTTCGAACGTGCTGCCAAAGCGCCATACTGGCCATTACCCTCAACAACGCCGATTGTTACTACCCAACTGGTACAGTGCAATTGAATGTTTGAAAAATGGAGTTGGCGTGGGTTACATGCCACGTCATATTGCAACGCCAGTGATCAATGATGGTGTGCTGGTGGAGAAGGTGATGCCAGATGATAAGCCACTCAGTCATTGTTGCTTGGTCTGGCGCAAAGATGATAATCATAAATTGATCCAATGGATGGTGGATTACCTAGGATCGCCTAATCAGCTACATCAAGATTGGTTACAGTCATAAAAAAACACCTCGCAATAGCGAGGTGTTTTATTTGATATGTTTGGAGTGTGGCGTTTTATGACAAGAAGAACTTGTAAGACGGGTTGTCTGTTTCGTCTTTGCATTGATAGCCAAGTTCGCGTAAATGCGCAGAAAACTGAGCTAAATCTCCTTCATCTAACTCGAAACCACATAAAACGCGTCCGTAGTCGGCGCCGTGGTTACGGTAGTTGAACAAGCTAATATTCCAATGGGTACCAAGCGTGCTTAAGAATTTCAGTAAGGCACCAGGGTACTCTGGAAATTCAAAGCTGTAGAGTCGCTCTTTGAGTTGCTTCGATGGCTTCCCGCCGATCATGTAGCGAACGTGTAGCTTCGCCATTTCATCGTCAGAAAGGTCAACTACCGGATAGCCACCTTCACGTAGATCGTGAATGATGTTTTCCAACTCTTCTTGACCACCTTGCAGACGAACACCGACAAAGATATTAGCGAGTTCGTCATCGTTATAACGATAGTTAAACTCCGTAACTGCACGGCCGCCAATCAAGTTACAGAACTCAAAGAATGCTCCTTGGCGTTCAGGGATCGTCACTGCCAATAAACCTTCACGTTTTTCACCTAGCTCGCAACGTTCTGACACATAGCGTAACCCGTGGAAGTTGGTGTTTGCGCCAGACAGTACCGTGCCTAGGTTTTTGTCTTTCAGCTTGTTCTGTTCAGCAAACTTTTTCAGCCCCGCCAGAGCAAGCGCACCCGAAGGCTCAGCAATCGCTCGGGTATCTTCAAAGATGTCTTTTACTGCTGCGCAGATTTCATCACTAGACACCGCAATGTGGCCATCAATGTACTTTTGGCACAGACGGAAAGTCTCTTCACCAATGCGCTTTACTGCAACGCCATCGGCAAACATGCTGACTTGGTCTAGTACGACAGGTTCACCTGCATCCAGCGCGGCTTTTAGACAAGATGAGTCTTCCGGCTCTACAGCAATGACTTTTATTTCTGGCATTAACTGCTTCACGAGTACCGCAACACCAGCGGCCAAACCGCCGCCACCGACAGGAACAAAGATGTAATCAAGGTGACCATTTTGCTGCAGCATTTCCATACCGATGGTGCCTTGACCTGCGATCACTAGTGGGTGATCAAAGGGGGGCACAAAAGTATAGCCATATTGCTCTGACAAACGTTCGGCTTCTGCTTTTGCTTCATCAAAGTTGCTGCCGTGTAGTACCACATTGCCACCAAAGCTGCGTACTGCGTCGACTTTGATATCCGGCGTGGTCTTTGGCATCACGATAGTGGTTTTGATGCCCAGCTTAGTGCCAGACAGTGCCATGCCTTGAGCGTGGTTACCTGCCGATGCAGCGATGACACCAGCGGCTTTTTGTGCTTCAGTTAGGCTTGCCACCATGTTGTACGCACCGCGTAATTTAAATGAGTGCACGGGTTGGCGATCTTCGCGCTTGATTTGCACATTGTTACCAATACGCGCAGATAAACGAGGCATTTCTTGCAGTGGTGTTACTGTTGCGACTTCATACACCGGAGCGCGGAGGATTTGGCGCAGATAGTCTGCGCCAGTTTGATTTACTTTCTTTTCGGGTTGAGATTCCATCATTGCTAGCCCTCTAGCTTCGACTTGTCTCGTACAGCACCCTTGTCAGCACTGGTGGCCATGCTCGCGTACGCTTTAAGTGCAAAGGAAACTTCTCTTTGACGATCAACAGGTTTCCAGCCAAGTTCGTCTTGTTTTGCACGGCGCTCTGCAAGTTCCTGTTCAGACACTTCGAGTGAAATTGAACGGTTCGGAATATCAATCGCGATCATATCGCCCGGTTTCACCAGTCCAATAGCACCGCCGTTAGCGGCTTCAGGAGAAGCATGGCCGATAGAGAGTCCTGATGTACCACCAGAGAAGCGACCGTCAGTCAGCAGTGCACATTCTTTACCAAGGCCCATCGATTTTAGGTAAGTGGTTGGGTAAAGCATTTCTTGCATGCCCGGACCACCTTTAGGGCCCTCGTAACGGATAACAACCACGTCACCTGCTTTGACTTTGCCACCCAAGATGCCTTCCACCGCATCTTCTTGGCTCTCAAATACCACAGCCGGACCAGTAAACTTAAGAATGCTTTCATCAACACCGGCAGTCTTCACGATACAGCCATCCAATGCGATGTTGCCTGATAGAACGGCTAGGCCACCTTCTTGGCTGAAGGCGTTGTCTTTCGCGCGAATACAACCTTCTGCACGGTCGTCATCAAGGCGATCCCAACGACAATCTTGCGAGAACGCTTGGGTGGTACGAATACCCGCAGGGCCTGCGCGGTAGAACTTAAGTACCTCTTCGTCTTCAGTTTGGATGATGTCGTATTTTGCCAACTGCTCTTTCATTGAAAGACCCAGTACGGTGCGAGCATCATTGTGCAGTAGACCAGCACGATCCAATTCACCAAGAATCGCCATTACGCCACCAGCGCGGTGTACGTCTTCCATATGATATTTCTGAGTGGATGGTGCCACTTTACATAGGTGTGGCACTTGGCGAGACAGACGATCGATATCTTCCATATCGAAATCCACTTCGCCTTCTTGTGCCGCTGCCAGTAGGTGCAAAATGGTGTTGGTTGAACCACCCATGGCAATATCCAGTGCCATTGCATTTTCGAAGGCATCATAAGTTGCGATGTTGCGTGGCAACGCGGATTCGTCATCTTGCTCGTAGTAACGACGAGTCAGTTCAACGATACGACGACCAGCATTAAGGAACAGCTGTTCACGGTCAGCGTGCGTTGCCAACATAGAACCGTTACCTGGTTGAGAAAGGCCCAGTGCTTCCGTTAGACAGTTCATTGAGTTTGCCGTGAACATGCCTGAACACGATCCACACGTTGGACATGCGCTACGTTCGATCTGCTCACTTTGCTCATCAGATACTTTTGGATCCGCGCCTTGGATCATTGCATCAACAAGGTCTAGTTTGATGATCTGATCAGAAAGCTTGGTTTTACCTGCTTCCATTGGGCCGCCAGAGACAAAGATAACCGGGATGTTGAGACGCATAGATGCCATCAACATTCCCGGAGTGATTTTGTCACAGTTAGAGATACATACCATGGCATCGGCACAGTGCGCGTTGACCATGTATTCCACAGAATCTGCGATAAGTTCGCGTGAAGGCAGTGAGTACAGCATGCCGCCGTGACCCATTGCAATACCATCATCAACCGCGATGGTGTTGAATTCTTTTGCGATGCCGCCGGCTTTTTCGATTTCACGTGCGACAAGCTGACCCATGTCTTTTAGGTGTACGTGACCCGGAACAAATTGAGTAAACGAGTTTACGACGGCAATGATTGGTTTACCGAAGTCTTCTTCTTTCACACCCGTTGCACGCCATAGTGCTCGTGCACCCGCCATGTTACGACCATGTGTTGTGGTTGCTGATCTATATTTTGGCATTTCTTAAATCCTTCTTACTTCTGTTCTGGGTACACATAGTCTAACCAGCCCCACTTATCTTCCGTGGTGCCGTCAAATAGGCCAAAGTAGGCTGCTTGTAGTTCTTTAGTGATTGGGCCGCGTTTACCTGTGCCCACTTCAATTTTGTCGATGGTTGCCACTGGCACAATTTCAGCTGCAGTACCTGTCATGAAGACTTCATCGGCAAGGTAAAGCGCTTCACGTGCAATATTGGCTTCACGCACTTCATAACCTTTATCGCGTGCAATCGTCATTATCGAATCACGAGTAATGCCCGGCAGAATCGCGCTGGTTGCTGGTGGTGTGGTGATCACGCCATCTTTGATAACGAAGATGTTTTCGCCAGCCCCTTCTGATAGGTAACCATCAACGCTCAGTGCGATACCTTCGTCGTAACCGTGACGACGCGCTTCACCACCAACCAGTAGTGAAGATAGGTAGTTACCGCCTGCTTTAGCCGCAGTTGGGATGGTGTTTGGCGCAGCGCGGTTCCAGCTTGAAATCATCGCATCGACACCTTTTTCTAGCGCTTCTTCGCCTAAGTAAGAGCCCCAAGGAAATGCTGCAATGATTAGATCCATCTCAGTGCCAACTGGTGGACATACGCCTAAGCCAACATTACCGACAAAACCCAATGGACGAATGTAAGCGCTGTCGAGTTTGTTTTGGCGCAGTGTTTCGCGGGTCGCTTCCATGATTTCTTCTACAGAGAAAGGTATCGGAAAGCGGTAAATCTTGGCAGAATCTTTTAGACGTTGTGCATGCTCACGGTGACGGAAGACAATTGGGCCTTTTGGTGTGTTGTAACAGCGCACGCCTTCAAACACGGATGTACCATAGTGCATTGCGTGAGTCAGAACGTGAACGTTCGCCTCTGCCCATGGAACCATCTCACCATTAAACCAAATGAAATCTGCAGTTTTCGTTGCCATTTGTTGCCTTCCTTATGCACTTACGTGTTGTTGTAAGTTGTGATTTGGCAGTTCATCGTTGCGGATTTTTAGCACCTCAACCTTACGAACGTCCCACAACTTCTCTATTTGATTGATCAAAAACGAGATTGGTCGATCGCTGTCGACGATGATCTCGACGCTGGCTACTTTACTTTCATGGTTTTGCGTAGCAGCGACTTGTTTGATCACGAAGCCTCGGTGACGAATCACACGTAGAACGCGCTCCAACAGTACCGGTTTGTCATCGGCTTTGATGTCGAGTAAATATCTGTCCATGCGATTGTCTCCTATGTATTTTCCAACATATCACTGTTTGATGCGCCAGGTGGCACCAATGGCCACACGTTTTCTTCTTCATCAATCAAAACGTGAAGCATGTAAGAAGTTTCACTCGCTAGCATCTCTTTCAGCGCTGGCTCCACTTCTTCTTTCTTGGTGATGGTCTTGCCCGGGATATCGAACGCTTTTGCTAG
Organism: Vibrio sp. 11-4(1); assembly: GCF_013048625.1. NCBI lineage: Bacteria > Pseudomonadati > Pseudomonadota > Gammaproteobacteria > Vibrionales > Vibrionaceae > Vibrio > Vibrio sp. 11-4(1). The sequence goes on from NZ_VHSY01000014.1 coordinate 55,581, forward strand.
CATCACGAAATCTGGGTTGTCATCAAGAATGGTTTCACTGTGGCGACCGTCGAAAAACAGCGATTGCCATTGGCGAACCATGCCAAGACGTTGGTTATTAAGAAGGACAATCTTCACTGGAATCTGACGACGCTTCAGCGTGCCCAATTCCTGCACGTTCATCATAAATGAACCGTCACCTGTAATAAGGATAGACTGATCATCAGGACGTGCGACTGCTGCACCCATCGCTGCTGGCAAGCCAAAGCCCATGGTGCCAAGGCCAGCAGAAGTGATGAAATTTTGTGGTTCGCGTGGCTGGATATGTTGCGCTGCCCACATCTGGTGCTGACCGACATCAGTCGAGACAATTGAGCTGTCTGGCATCATGTCTGACAGTTGTTTAAGCAATAGCGGTGCGTAGATTAACTCGCCCGGGTGGTCGTAACGCCACTTAAAGCCGCTGCGCAGACTTTCACTGTGATGTACCCACGGTGAGATATCTTGAGTCAGCTCTAGCTGAGGAAGAATGGTGTTGATGTCGCCACGCAATGGTGCGTTGGCGTGGCGCAGTTTATGAATCTCCGCAGCATCAATGTCGATGTGAATCACTTTCGCATTTGGTGCAAACGTGTCGAGCTTACCCGTCACACGGTCATCAAAGCGCGCGCCAACCACGATCAATAGATCGGCTTCTTGAACCACTAGGTTAGCGGCTTTGGTGCCGTGCATGCCCAACATACCAAGATAGTGAGGGTCATGGCGTTCAATGGTACCGAGGCCTTTTAGTGTGCTAACTGCTGGCATTGGGTTTAAGCGAAGGAATTCGCGTACTGCATCGGTTGCTTTCGCGAGTTGCACGCCACCACCAACATACAACACTGGGCGAGTTGATGCTGCCAGTACATCTTGCGCACGTTTGATATCTTCAGCGCTGACATCTTCGATTGCAGGCGCTACATATGGAGGCAGTAGATCTGTTGGGGTTTGAGCCAGTTGAACGTCTTTGGCGATATCGACAATGACTGGACCCGGACGACCCGTTTTGGCCACTTCAAACGCTTCGGCTAGCGTTGGCGCTAGGTCTTCAATTTCGGTCACGAGATAGCTGTGCTTAGTACAGGCTAGGGACATTCCGATCACATCCATTTCTTGGAATGCATCGGTACCGATATGAGAGCTAGCAACCTGGCCGGTGATGGCAACTAGAGGTACGGAGTCAAGGAAAGCGTCGGCAAGGCCGGTAACAAGGTTAGTGGCCCCTGGGCCGGAAGTTGCCATGCACACGGCAACGTCTTGAGTGGAACGAGCCATACCGATGGCGGCCATGGCAGCCCCTTGCTCATGACGGCATAGGATGTGCTCCACCCCTCCGTCATACAAAGCATCGTAGATTGGCATGATGGCCCCGCCAGGGTAGCCAAAAACGGTTTCGATGCCTTGCTGTCTTAAAGCGGCTACGACAAGTTGTGCACCAGTCATCGTAAACCTCCTTTGCTACGTTGTGGCTCGTAGCGATTGCCATATTTATTGCACTTCATGTGCACTCCCATTCTTCCCGTTAAACTGTCCGAGGGTTAGACAGATGACAACTTGTAGTTGTAAAAAAACCCCCGGACTTTTCAGTGCGGGGGTTTTTTGTAATTTGTGGTTACCTTTCGCCCACAATACCCCGCGCGGTGCCAATAATGACCACGATAATCAGGGCTAGCAGTGCGTTGATATGAGCGAAAAGGTTCATCTGTCTGTCGTTCTTTTTTCGTTAAAAAATGTTGTGTAATGTTCTACGAAATTGTTTGCGTCATTAGTGGTATCACACAATTCCGCTGCATGACAAGCAAAAAGTCATTCTTTTTTCACATTAACTCTCAATTGGGACGCGGTATATAACATAACCAACTAGATAAAACATTTGTTTACAGAGTGTTCAATAAATTGAGGAACGTATGGGGCTGGCAATCATTCATAGTCGAGCAAGCGTCGGGGTGCAAGCGCCATCGGTTAGTGTAGAAGTTCATATTAGCAATGGTATGCCCGGGTTTACCTTGGTAGGGCTGCCAGAGACGACGGTAAAAGAGTCCAAAGATCGCGTTCGTAGCGCGATCATTAATTCTAATTTTCAATTTCCTGCTAAGCGGATCACCGTTAATTTAGCTCCAGCAGATTTGCCCAAAGAGGGAGGGCGTTTTGATCTTCCTATCGCATTGGGGATTTTGGCCGCTTCGGAGCAAATCGCGACAGATAAGCTTAAAAACTACGAATTTGTTGGCGAGTTAGCGCTATCTGGTGGTCTAAGACCTGTAAAAGGTGTGCTGCCTGCTGCGCTGGAAGCCAGTAAGATTCAACGTCATTTAGTGGTCCCACATGTAAATGGCGATCAGGCGGCGCTGGTGGGGAAGGAACAACATAAATCGGCCCAATCATTACTGGAAGTATGTGCCGAGCTTTGTGGTCAACATCGACTGAATCTTTTTCAAACGCCTAAGCGCAAAATAGTCGAAAAACATGGTCGAGACTTACAAGATATTATTGGCCAACAACAAGGTAAGCGCGCATTGGAGATAGCTGCCGCTGGAAACCACAACTTACTTTTCCTTGGCCCGCCAGGTACTGGAAAAACCATGTTGGCTTCGCGTTTGTGTGACTTACTACCGGAGATGAGTGACGAAGAAGCAATGGAAACCGCTTCGGTGGCGTCGCTGACGCAGAGTGAAATTAATGAGCACAATTGGAAGTCGCGTCCGTTTCGTTCGCCGCATCATTCAAGTTCAATGGCTGCATTAGTTGGCGGTGGCTCGGTACCCAGACCCGGGGAGATCTCTTTAGCCCACAACGGCTTGTTGTTTCTCGACGAAATGCCCGAATTTGACCGAAAGGTGCTGGACTCGTTACGCGAACCGCTCGAATCTGGTGAGATCATTATCTCTCGGGCGCAAGGTAAAACACGTTTTCCGGCTCGCTTCCAATTAGTTGGTGCACTGAACCCAAGTCCGACAGGATATTACGAAGGTAATCAAGCCCGTACCAACCCACAAGCTATTTTGCGCTACCTTGGTCGATTATCTGGACCGCTGTTAGATCGCTTTGATATGTCTTTAGAAATCCCTGCTCTGCCCAAAGGGACATTAGCAGAAGGTGGTGATCGCGGTGAGCCGACCGCTATCGTTAAAGAACGTGTGAATCATGCGCGTACCAATATGCTGAACCGCAGCGGTAAGGTAAATGCACTGTTAGGCAGTCGAGAAATCGAGGCGTTTTGCCCCTTACACAAAAGTGATGCGGAGTTTCTTGAAACCGCTTTACATCGTTTGGGGCTTTCGATTCGCGCGTATCATCGCATTATCAAAGTAGCACGAACGATAGCAGATCTTGATGGGGCGGAGCAGATTGAACGAGCGCACTTAGCCGAGGCGCTTGGGTATCGAGCGATGGATCGCTTACTGAAACAACTCACGGCGCAAGCGGTATAGAGACGTGCAAATATCACCGCAACAAGTGTTGTAAGTGCCTTGTTGCGATGAAGGACGTTAGAAGGTGTAGTTGAGACCAAGAGACAACAGGTACTCTTTCTCATCATAGAACGTGATATTGGAGTCCGTTTGGCTGTAGCCGGCTAAAGAGATGAACGACCAGTTTTGCCAGTCAAATACGTTTTGATATTCATAGGCTGCAAATAGGCTGACGGTGTCGTCATTTCGTGTTTTAGCAAAAGTTTGGCTAGCGGCTTGATAGTCTTTCCATGCATAACCTGCGGTGAGGGCCAATCGATGGCGGTTGATAAATTTAAACCAGCTGATGTCAAACCCGTACGAATCAAATGATTCCGCCTTACCGTCGGCATCTTGATTGATGTAGGTGAAAGCGGGTTGCAACATGGATGTTTGATTAAGTGAAATCCGATAGTCACCTTTAACGTAGTAAAGGCTCGCATCGCGAGCGAGTGAACGGTCCGTTACTTCTTCTTGCTCAATGTCTTTATCAGCATAAGCGAGATCAAGGTTGAAGTTTTTATCAATCAATCCCTTGATTTGAAAGCGATAGGCATTGCCGTCCACATCCGTTTCTTGACGGGCGATTCCGACTTGATATGGGTTACGCCAAGTTTCGCTTTTGAGCACGGTCGGTAGATAGGAAATATCGAGTACGGTGCCGGATGGCAACTCGTGTTGATAGCCCAGCTGAAAAGCGAGTGTACCAACCGCGACATCGGAACGTGTGGTACCCGCGTACACTTGGTGATTGAGTCGGTTACCAAAAGTGTAAGTAATGCTTCCTAGCGGCGCAGCGATAACGGAACTGTCACTATCGGCGCGCTTATCGAGAGAAGCGATGGTGTTACTATTTTCCGTATTGAAGTTGGATTCTGATGATACAAATCCGGCATTCAGCGAAATTTCACCGCCAAAACCTGCGGTTTCAGCGAGTTGAGCCTGAGCAGAACTGACGACAAAGGCCAAAGGCAAGAGAATTAGCCTTGGTTTCATTCGTTATCTCCTTATTGTCGAATGAGTGGTGCAAATATTGGTTGAGGTAACAAATCTGACCATTCCCACGCATATTCCAATGTGGCAAAGGCGCAGTATAATTACACGCTGTTTTATTCTTCACACATTATCACTGTTGTTTGACTATCATGTTGGCATATTTGTTATTTTTTTTTAACGCTTCTTTTGTGATTCTCAATTCTGCGCTGTGTTCAATCGCAATTTGTATTATCGCTGTGTTTAAAGTATTGCTTCCAAGCGTGGAGCTAAAAGCGAAAGCGACCGCTTGTGCCAACAAGGTGATGTGGTTATGGGCTACCGTTAATGCGGGCATTCTGGCGGTTTCTAACCGTGTTGACTGGAATGTTCAGGGCGGTGAGGCGCTGAAAAAAGACGGGTGGTATCTGTTGATCAGTAATCATCTCAGTTGGACCGATATTGTGGTGCTTTGCTGCGTGTTTAAAGACCGCATTCCTATGCCGAAGTTTTTCCTCAAACAACAACTGTTGTATGTGCCTTTCATTGGGATGGCGTGTTGGGCGCTCGACATGCCATTTATGCGTCGTTATTCGCGAGAGTATCTGATCCGCAACCCGCACAAACGAGGTCAAGATTTAGAGACGACACGTCGCTCGTGCGCCAAGTTCAAAAATGCCCCAACCACAGTGGTTAATTATGTCGAAGGCACTCGATTTACCGAAGAAAAACAGCGTAAGAGCAAGGCGAGCTACCAATATTTGCTGCAACCAAAATCGGGCGGGATCGCATACACGTTAGCGGCAATGGGGGAGCAGTTCGAGAACATTATCGATGTGACTCTGGCGTACCCAGAAAATACAAATAAGCCATTCAAGGATTTATTAATGGGCCGAATGGGCAAGGTTGTTGTGCGTGTGAATGTGTTGCCCGTCGATGAACGAGTGCTTGGTGATTACTTTAACGATAAGCCCTATAAGCGACAATTTCAGCAATGGTTGGGTGATGTGTGGCAAGAAAAAGATCGGTTGCTACAAGAGATTTACAAATAAACAAAAGGGGAGCGATGGGCTCCCCTTTTGATTGATATCGATGCGCTTATTTTAGTGTCAGCAAGTAGTTCACCAGAGAGAAGTACTCATCCATTGTCTTGATGCTTTGTGCTTGAACTAGGTATTTGTTGTTAACGATAACCGCAGGAACGCCGGTTAGACCGCTGTTTTCAAATTGCTTGTCCATACGGCGAACCATGGAATCAACCGCAAAGCCTTTGAATGCAGAGTCGAATTTCTTCGCGTCTACACCTTCATCAAGGAAGATTTGGCGAAGCTCTTCATCGTTACGTGGCGCCTTCTTTAGATTGTGGATGCGGTTAAACATCACTGGCACCATTTTGTCTTCCACTTTTAGTGCAACCATGGTCGCGTAGGCTTTGCTCATTGATGGGCCCATGTTGCCACCCATGAAAGAAACGTGGTTTTTTAGTAGTTTAGTGCCTTCTGGCAACTGCTTTTTCAGTTGCTGGATAACAGGTTCAAAGCTATTACAGTGCGGGCAGTAGAAAGAGAAAAACTCCGTCACAAGAGGTTTTTTTGATGCCTCAAGATCCAATACTTTGTAATGTTCACCTTCTTTGAATTGCGCTGCATGTGCCGACAGGCTTAGCATCAGCATAGAAAACAGTGCGAACAGTTTTTTCATCGAAATATCTCCATTTTTGAATTTGTGGCCTGACTTACCATTGAGGCATTAAAGACAGCGGTGCTTCTTCTAAAGCGGCGATCTGCTCTTTAAATGCAAGGACCTGACCTTCCCAGTATTTTGGCTCATTAAACCATGGAAAAGCGAGAGGAAACGCAGGGTCATGCCAACGTTTTGCTAGCCATGCCATATAGTGCACCATTCGTAGACCGCGAAGTGGCTCAATTAGTTTCAATTCTGCGGGGTTAAAGTCGCAAAACTCTTGATAAGCTTCTAAAACAATATCCAGCTGCATCAGTTTGTCTTGGCGCTCACCATTAAGCAGCATCCATAAGTCCTGCACAGCAGGGCCGTTACGAGCGTCATCCAAATCAACAAACATAGGGCCATCTCGCCACAAAATGTTGCCTGGGTGGCAATCGCCATGCAGCCGAATGGTATTGAAGCCTTCTTGCCAGTGGCTTTCAATCGATTTGATCAGCATATCCAAGTCATTGAAGAAGCTGTTCTCCAAGTGCATTGGAATCATGTTGGCGTTTTGCAGAATCTTTCTTGGTTGATACAGGTATTCTTGCAAGCCAATCGTTGGGCGATGTTGGAAGGCTTGGCGGCTACCCACTTTGTGGATGCGACCAAGGAAACGCCCTACACCTTCGAGCTGATCTAAATTGTCAACCTCGTATTGGCGACCACCCACGCTATCAAACAGCGCAAAGGCATAGCCTTGATAGTGATGCAGGGTTTCACCGTTGATGTGCACAGGTGGTGCGACGGGGATTTCGTTACCAATTAGTTCTAAAGTGAAGTCGTGCTCCTCTTGGATCTGTTCGTTGCTCCAACGTTCAGGGCGGTAGAACTTGACGACATAACGACGACGCTCTTCGTCAGTGAATTGATAAACACGGTTTTCGTAGCTATTGAGGGGAAGAAAGCCTGATTCTGCGCGAACGCCGATGCTTTCTAACGCGTACCACATAAAATCTGGGGTAAGGGCGTCAAAGTTAAACATACTTTGGGACATATAAACAAAAAGGCTCATTGCTGAGCCTTTTTCCATTAGTCACTGAAGTAGACGCTATAGTTTTTTTATAAAGCGGCTTTCCACTTCAATGGTGAATTCGTTGCTCTTATCGGTGAGTATAAACTGAATTGTCGTAATCGCAGAGTTTAGCTTGTCAGGATCGGCGCCAAGGCTCATTGGTAAGTTCAATACTTCACCTGGCTGTACCTGAATTGTCTGCTTACCGTACCAGCTTACATCGGATAGCCCTTCAACATCCAACGAGTACTCTTGCACTTGCTGGGTTTTGTTGATCACTTTGAGGGTGTAGGTGTTTTCTACTTCGCCCGAGCTATTAACGCGGAACAGTTGGTTACGGTCGCGAATAACACTCATGCCTGCTGGGTCTACCGCTGCGATTTGGGCAAAGAACAGACCAATCATGACCAGTAGCACAGCTCCATAGCCCAGCAGCTTCGGACGCATGACTTTGGTACTCTTACCCGATAAGCGGTGCTCGGTGGTGTAGCTGATTAGTCCTTTCTCGTAACCCATGCGATCCATGGTGTTGTCACACGCATCAATACAGGCGCCACAGTTAATACATTCATATTGTAAGCCGTCACGAATATCGATACCTGTTGGGCACACCTGCACACACAAATCACAATCAATACAATCCCCCAAACCAAGCTGCTTTGGATCGGCTTTGCGTGGACGTGGACCACGCTTTTCACCACGTTTGGCATCATAGCCAACGATGAAGGTGTCTTTATCAAACATGGCAGACTGGAAGCGCGCGTAAGGACACATGTGAATACACATGATGGAACGCATCCAACCAGCATTACCATAAGTACAAATGGCAAAGAACATTACCCAAAAGACGGGCCAGAAGTTGGCGTTAAAAGTGAAAAAGTCGATAACCAATTGCTTCATTGGAACGAAGTAGCCAACAAAAGTAAAACCAGTGGCGAGCGCAATGGCAAACCAAGCGATATGTTTGACGGTTTTACGCATCGCTAAATTCGCCGTTAGCTTATTGGAGTCCTGCTTACGACGCTTATTGGCGCTGCCCTCTAGCTTCTCTTCAAACCAGATATACATGAAGGTCCAGACGGTTTGTGGGCAGAGATAGCCACACCAAACTCGACCTAAGAAGGTGGTAATAAAGAACAACCCAAACGCCGCGATCACAAATAGCAAGGCGAGTAGGGTAAGATCTTGCGGATACAACGTGGTACCGAAAAAGTTGAACTGCTGGTTGCCAATATCGAGCAAGATCGCTTGACGTTCACCGTAAGGGATCCACGGTATCAAAGCGAAGAGAAGCAGTAAGAACCAACCACCGTAACGACGCAGTTTCTGGTAAGTCCCTTTGCTTTCGCGTACATAGATGCTATTACTTGGGTTGAACCGATCCCCATTCCCTTTATGAGTCTTGGGGTTGTAGGTTTTAGGAGTCACATCTTTGATATCGATCTTATCCTGACTCATGCACTCATCCTTCTTAGGCTTTTATAATGTACGGCGTCATTTCTATTGATGTCGCTCGATGACATTGCTACTTCGTCCTTATCATAAATCATGACCGGACATAATTATTTTAGTAAATACTGATGAACGGCGATTATACAATCAATAACAATTCCTTTTCTTTAACGCAGTCAACGTTTAACAACAAAAGTCAGTACAGTTAACCTGATAATTGGCTGAACAGTTATAACCAACTGTGGGACTAAAAATTTTAGTTATAAAAAAGCGACTCATTTGAGGGAGTCGCTTAAAGAATACTGGGCTGTTGAACCGGTTATTTGATGATGCCACGAGCGCGCAGAATCGCAGTTTTAAAATCATCTTCTTGGTCTTTCTTAAGACCTGGGATCATTTCGTCTTTGCTGCTGTTACGCATTTTAAGGTGGTAGATCAGCACGTCGTCGGTCAGATCTTCTAGCTTGCCTTCGTAGCCTGATTCTTTCGCTAGCTTCACGATGAACTGCAGTAGGTTCATTTCTTGGTCTTTATGCCATTCAGGCTCTAGTAGCTCAAGCAGCTCTTCAATGCGATGACACTTCATTTCTTTCTCCACAGAATTTATAGGTGTAATTAGCTGTAAAGGTACCAAATTGCTTTGCGAAGACCAAATAGGAAAAACTATCTATTTCACTGTGTTTTGTTCTAAGTCGTTGAGGAGGTTTGAGTCGCGTGCAAAGAAAAAAGCGCAGCTGGCGCCGCGCTTTTGATTAAGCTGCTTTGATAACTTTGGCCGGAACACTCGACATCATTGCTGTCTTCTCAACCAATGTCATTGCTGGCGCAACTTGCTTTGCCTTTGGTGCAGTAGTAAAGCCACTGCGGCGGCGCATTGCACTAGTATTAGTGTGTGCGAACCTGACTGTTGTTGGGCGCATTAATTTACCTAACTGTCAGGCATATCCATTGCCGATGTAATGGCCTGAATCATTATGAGCTAGGCTCCAACAAGATTGAAGAATCACTCTTCTGGCTCTCGCCAATCCAGTTAATGAATCAGGAATACCGATATGCATGCATATCACGTATAAGATTAGCATCCTTGTAATAATTGGTCGATAGTTGAGCAATTGAATTGTTTAGATTTTGTCATTTTGTCGCGATGATCGAGGCAATTTTTGTTTGATCCCTCGATCAGCAGTAGTAGTATGAGATCTCGACGAAGGAGGTGCCTATGTCATTTTTGAAGAAGACACTTGCCAGTTTTGGGATTGGGAGTGCTAAGGTTGACTCAATCCTAAATCAAGACGTGCTATATCCTGGTCAAAGTGTGGATGTGTCTATCCATGTTTATGGTGGTGCCACTGAACAAGCGATCGACAACATCGATTTAAAACTGTGTTGTCGCTATATCGCGGAAGCTCCTGATGACCGTGGTGCGCGAGAAGGACACAGCATGCGTCGAGTACCTCAGACTCATGTTCTTGCTAAGTGGAGCCTCCCTTATGCGTTTACCATCCATTCTGGCGAAGAGCGTACCTTCGATGTTCAGCTCGATGTGCCTTGGAATACGCCTGTCACCATTGGTGACGCCAAAGTGTGGCTCGAAACCGGCTTGGACGTTGCTGCTGCTTTAGATCCGACCGATAAAGACATCCTCACCGTTCGACCTGATCCACTAATGGATGCGGTGTTATCCGCATTTGAAGCGCAAGGTTTGCGTATTCGCCAAGTGGAGTGTGAGGAAGTAAAAGGGTTCGACCTGCCATTTGTGCAAGAATTTGAGATGGTGCCGACTGACGGGCCATACCATGGCGTGTGGCGTGAGTTAGAATTTGTCGCTCATCGTAGCGAGCAAGAACTTAAATTATGGTTTGAAGTTGACCGTACACGCAAGGGCGAGGGTGGCATGCTCGCAAGCTTACTGGGTAGCGGAAAACTCAAACGAGAGTTGACCATTCCAGCCACAACTAAGCTTGATCAAGTGGGCGAACTTGTACTTAATTACCTCGACCAAACCACGGCCGTTCATGAGTCTTAATTTAAGCTTACACGTGTAAGCCTAATGTGCCATACTAGAGCAAATTTCAAACTCTAGTATAGGCGCATTGATGTCTGAACTGCAGAAACCTCAATACAGTCAACGCGAAGAACTGGCCAATACCATCACTCATGGCATTGGGATGATTTTTGGTATTGTTGGCCTGATACTGCTGCTAATCAAAGCCATAGACCAGCAAGCTGATACGCTGACGCTGGCCAGTATGGCTGTCTACGGCGCGAGTATTATCGTGCTATTTTTGGCTTCGACGCTGTATCATGCAATTCCGCACCCCAACGCCAAACGTTGGCTAAAAACTTTCGATCACTGCGCCATTTATCTACTCATTGCTGGCAGTTATACGCCTTTTTTGTTGGTGAGTTTACGTACGCCGCTCGCGTTTGGTTTGATGATTGTTATCTGGACCATCGCTCTACTCGGCATCATCATGAAAGTCGCGTTTGTCTACCGATTTAAAAAGCTTTCCTTGATGACGTATTTGGTCATGGGCTGGCTGTCGTTGATTGTGATTTATCAGTTGGCGATCAACTTGGATATTGGCGGACTGACATTACTCGCAGCTGGTGGGATTGTGTATTCACTGGGGGTGATTTTCTACGTTGCGAAGCGTATTCCATTCAATCATGCGATTTGGCACGGCTTCGTTTTAGCGGGTTGTGTGTGTCACTTCTTCGCAATTTATTATTTTGTCGAGCCTATCTAACGGATAGATATGAACTCGACAAAACATGTGTTATCACATTAACGAGTTTTCACTTCTAACACTTTGGCTGAAAACTGGTATTGCTGAGACTGCGGCACTGCCAGTTTGATGCTTTTACCCTGTTCTGCTTGCTTTGGTCGCAGGTAAGTATCCGCCATTCGCTTGATGGATTGCCAAACTGTGACTTTTTCTTTCGCCAGTTGCTGGCCAGACATATCAAATACCTGAACTTCCACTTCAACTTGAATCACCGATTGTGAGCTTTGATTGGTAATGGACGTTGGCAGTACGAGCTCACCATCTTGATAGCTCGCGGAGCCAATCAGTACGTCGACACCAGAGTCAGACAGCTGCATGGTTGGCTTTTTGGCGTTTACCACCACGGTAGTGCCAACAGTTTTCGTCACCACTGGAATTGTCGCAATTGCGGGAGATGCGATCGTTTCAACCGCACTTGTTGTCGCTTGCGTCTCTGTTGCTTGCTGCGCAGTTTTTTTCATGACGTATTCCCAAGTAAAGTCATCGTTTAACTTCACTTCTCGACCATCGGCTAAAGTGATGACTTCAGCGGCGTATGTGGATGAGGCGGCAAGTAGGGTCGCCAGAGTAATCCATGTTTTCATTGTTATACCTTTTATTTGTGTCTGCTTAACGGCGCCAAAACGCAGGGAAGAACAGTACAAGAATAGTCAGAATTTCCAAGCGGCCCATTAACATGCCAAAGCTCAGGAGCCACTTGGCGGTATCTGGCAGAGGCGCGAAGTTACCCGTCGGTCCAATCACGCTTCCCATACCTGGGCCGACGTTGGCTACCGCAGTGATGGCACCAGAGATGCTAGTGATGGGGTCTAAACCCAGTGCACTCAAGCAACCCGCGATAAAGATGATGGTGATAAAGAACATCAAGCCAAACGCGACCACCGAGCGAACAATGTCATCATTCACTGGGCGTTGGTTGTAGCGCTGTACAAACACACCTGAAGGGTGAATCAATTTCATCATCTGTTTGTTCAGCAGTGTCATTGCGATTTGGAAACGGAAGATTTTGATCCCGCCAGACGTTGATCCTGAGCATGCCCCCGCCATCATTAAGAAGGCAAAAAGAGTTGTGGGTAATGCGCCCCACGCGGTGAAGTCCTCTAAGCCAAAGCCGGTTGTGGTGACGACAGAGACGATATTAAACATCGACACTCGTAGCGCATCCAAAATGGTGTATCCGTCTCGAATCACTAACCAGGCTGAAATCACTAAGCTTGAGAACACGAACAGGTACGCGAATCCTCGAACTTGAGCGTCGTTAACTAACACATCAATACGGCGTTTACGTAACGCGGCGATGAAGAGCAAAAATGGCAAGCCACCTAAGAACATAAAGGTAGTGGCCACCCAGTGTGCGCCATTAGAGAAGTGGTTCATCGACCCGTCGGATGTAGAGTATCCGCCCGTTGATAGCGTGGTAAAGGCGTGATTGATCGCTTCAAACAGGTTCATGCCGGTGACCAAGTAGCCCACAATGCATAAGCCAGTAAGCATCAAATAAACCGCTACGATGTTTTTGGCGACCGTTTTTGCTCTCGGGCTACTTTTATCCGACCAATCGGATGATTCGGTTTGGAATAGCTTCATACCACCGACATTGAGCATAGGTAGCACCGCCACCGCCATTACGATAAAACCAATCCCCCCAAGCCACTGCAAAATAGAGCGCCACAGCAAGATGCTCGGCGCCATGTTGTCTAGGCCACTGAGCACCGTTGAGCCCGTCGTGGTGATACCCGACATCGTTTCGAAGTAGGCGTCGGTGAAGCTGATGTGGTTGATAAACACAAACGGCAAGGCGGCAAACGCACTGGCGATGGTCCAAACCAAACTGGTGATGAGGAACATATCGCGTACGCTGAGTTTGAACTTGGCGGTTCGACCGATCGTTAGGCAAATGAAGGCGGCAAGGTGCGTGATCACAACGGCTTGGGCGAAATCGAGAAATCCCCCCGTACCGGTAAAGAAAGCGACCAAAGTCGGCACGTACATAAACAGGGCCAGTTTGGATAAAACCAGCCCGATAACAAACAGTACGGGACGTAAGTTGACCATAGGAAAATCCTAGAGGAAGAATGGACTCGGCTGGAATAGCGCTTCGACGTCTGATACGTATTTTTTGTTGACCAGGAACATCACCACATGGTCATCCTGCTCGATGACCGTACGGTCGTGGGCAATAAGGACTTCTTCGCCACGAACGATAGCACCAATGGTGGTCCCAGGTGGGAGCTTAATATCTCCAATCGCACGTCCAACAACTTTGGATGTACTTTCATCACCGTGAGCGACGGCTTCAATTGCTTCTGCAGCGCCGCGGCGAAGTGAGGATACGTTCACGATATCAGCGCGACGAACGTGCGTCAGCAAGGCGGAAATGGTCGCTTGTTGTGGTGAGATCGCCACATCAATTACGCCGCCTTGTACCAGATCTACATAAGCGCCACGTTGGATCAGCACCATTACTTTTTTCGCACCCATGCGTTTTGCCAACATCGCAGACATGATGTTGGTTTCATCTTCGTTGGTCAGCGCGATGAAGACGTCGACTTGGTCGATGTTCTCTTCCGAGAGAAGCTCTTGGTCTGCCGCATCACCGCAGAACACGATGGTGTTTTCTAGCTCTTCTGACAGTTTTTCTGCACGTTGGTAGTTACGTTCAATCAGCTTCACGCTGTAGTTTTGTTCTAAGCGCTTTGCGAGACTGGCACCAATGTTACCCCCGCCAACAATCATGATGCGGCGGTACGGTTTTTCTAGGCGCTGAAGTTCACTCATCACTGAGCGAATATGATTACTTGCTGCAACGAAGAACACTTCATCGTCGGCTTCAATAATCGTGGTGCCTTGTGGGCGAATCGGGCGACCCTGGCGGAAAATCGCCGCCACACGGGTATCGATGTGCGGCATGTGCTCACGCAAAGCAGACAGCGCGTTACCCACCAGCGGGCCACCATAGTAGGCTTTTACTGCGACTAGGCTGACTTTCTGTTCAGCAAAGCTCACCACTTGCAGCGCGCCTGGGTATTGGATCAGACGTTCGATGTAGCTCGTAACGAGTTCTTCTGGGGCGATAAGGTGATCGACAGGAATGGCGCCAGATTTAAACAGGGCTTCTTTTTCTGCCAAGTATTCTGGAGAGCGAATACGTGCAACGCGGTTTGGGGTGTTGAATAGAGTGAACGCGACCTGACAGGCGGCCATGTTGGTTTCATCAGTGTTGGTCACCGCGACGAGCATATCGGCGTCTTGTGCGCCCGCTTCGTGCAGCACGTCTGGGTGGCTCGCATGGCCATTGACCACACGCAGGTCGTATTTGTCCTGTAATTCACGCAGTCGGTCGGCATTGTTGTCGACGATGGTGATGTCGTTGTTTTCACCCACTAGGTTTTCTGCCAGTGTGCCGCCAACCTGACCTGCACCAAGAATAATGATCTTCATACTCTTTTCTCGTATCTGAAAAAGGCGATTGAAATCACTCCAATCGCCCTATTTAGCATGCTGTTACGCGTGTGTTTTGGTTAGCACTGCGTAGTAGAAACCATCCATGTCTTCTTCACCTGGTAGAATTTGACGACCAGGTTGGTCGGGATCAGAATCCAGCAGTTGCGTATCCGCGGTACGTGCTAAAAACGCTTTTACTTGCTCCACGTTTTCTTGCGGTGTGATTGAACAAGTCGCGTAAACCATTGTGCCGCCGGGTTTCAGTTGCGTCCACATGGCATCAAAAATTTCACTTTGTAGCTCTGCTAATGCGGCGATGTCGTCTGCACGACGTAGCCATTTGATGTCTGGGTGACGACGAATCACGCCAGTCGCAGAACATGGGGCATCCAGCAAAATGCGATCAAATTGCTCGCCTTGCCACCATTCTTGTGGATTACGCGCATCACCGCAAACCACTTTTGCCTGAAGGTTGAGACGCTTCAGGTTTTCATGCACACGTTTCAAGCGTGTGTCGTCGCAGTCAATCGCGACCACTTCACTGCCCGACGTGCGCTCTAGAATGTGCGCAGTCTTGCCACCTGGCGCTGCACAGCAATCTAAAATCAGTTCGCCGTCTTGTGGTTTTAGATAGTTGATCGAGAGCTGCGCCGCCGCATCTTGGACCGAAACCCAACCTTTATCAAAGCCAGGTAGCTTCATCACATCACATGGTGCGGCCAATTTTATGGCGTCCATTGCTTCTGTGTGTGGCGTGCTATCAATGTTTTCATTTTTGAGTAGCGCAAGGTATTCATCACGAGTGTGGTGCTGATGGTTCACACGCAGCCACATTGGTGCTTTTTGGTTGTTCGCTTCAACAATGCTTTCCCATTGCTGTGGGTAGGCCTCTTGCAGCAGTTTTAGTAACCAGCTTGGGTGACCGTACTTGCCAGCGTTGTTGCTGACGGCCATTTGGTCGAGTTCTTCTTGGTTGCGTTGGTAGTTACGCAATACAGCGTTAATCAAACCACGCAGACGAGGACCTTTCAGCTCTTTAGTGCCTTCAACCGTTTCTCCGACTGCTGCGTGCGCAGGAATACGCATGAAGCTCAGTTGGTAAATACCAACCAGAATTAGGTGATGGAATACACGTTGTTTGCCTTTGAGCGGCTTATCCATCAACTGGTTTGCGATCATTTCTAGGCGAGGTAGGTAACGTAGCGCACCGTAACAGATCTCTTGTAGCAGAGCGTGGTCACGAGGTCGTACCGTTTGTTGAGCCGCTGGAAGAGCGCTTGAAAGTGAGTGGCCCTTGTCGACGACAAGATACAGGACGTTAGCAGCCGCAGCGCGAACATTCATGATGAGTACCTTAAAGTAAAGGAGGGCATCTCTGCCCTCTAAAAGTTCGTATTATTGGGGATGATAACCCCTAGTATGGCTTAAACCAGCAGAGTGCCGACTTCAAACCAAGCTGCACGTGAGTTTAGAATATCCTGAACTGACATGGCTTTTTTGCCAGGAACTTGCAGTTGCTCTAGCATCAGTACGCCGTTGCCTGTCGCAACATAAATACCGGTTTTATCTGCTTGCACGATGGTGCCGGCTGGCTTGTCACTGGTTTGCTCTGCCACACGGCTTTGCCATACTTTGATGCTGTTTTCTGCCACCTCAAAGTGGCTCATTGGCCATGGGTTAAATGCACGAACGCAGCGCTCAATGTGCGCCGCATCGTCGTTCCAGTTGATGCGTGCTTCTTCTTTGCTGAGTTTTTTCGCATAGTTCGCTAGCTCATCGTCTTGCTTCACTGGCACTGCTTTACCCGCAGCAATGTCTGCTAGGCAGTCAATCAGGGCTTCTGGACCAAGCTCAGCCAATTTTTCGTACATTGAAGCGCTGGTATCTGTCGCTTCGATTGGCAGAGTTGCAATCTTCAGCATATCACCAGTGTCGAGACCGATGTCCATCTGCATGATGGTCACGCCAGTTTCTGCATCGCCCGCCCAAATAGAGCGTTGGATTGGAGCCGCACCACGCCAACGAGGTAGGATAGAACCATGTACGTTGATACAGCCCAGTTTAGGGGTATCAAGAACCGCTTGTGGCAGGAGCATACCGTACGCCACGACAACCATGAGATCGGCGTTCAGATCGGCAAGTTCTTGTTTCGCTTCGTCGGACTTAAAGCTTTCAGGTTGGTAAACCGGGATGTTGTGTTCCAGCGCCAGTTGTTTTACCGGTGGCGCTGCCAATTTCTTGCCACGACCCGCTGGACGATCTGGGTTTGTGTAAACCGCGATGACTTCATGCTCCGAAGACAACAACGCCGCCAAGTGACGGGCGGCGAAATCCGGAGTACCTGCAAGGACAATACGTAAAGACTGACTCAAGGTAGGCTTCCTTCTAATTGGTATGGTTCGAGATTAAGCGTTTTGCTGCTTCTCGTTAAAGCGTTTGATTTTTGCTAGCTTGTCCTGAATGCGTTTGCGTTTCAGTGGCGATAGGTAATCCACGAATAGCTTACCTTGTAGGTGATCAAGCTCGTGTTGAACACAAATCGCTAGCAGGTCGTCGGCTTCAAAGGTGAACTCTTTGCCATCACGATCCAGTGCTTTAACGGTAACTTCTGCAGCGCGAGGCACAAGTGCGCGTGCACCTGGTACCGACAGACAGCCTTCTTCGATGCCATCTTCGCCACGCTTTTCCAGAATCTCAGGGTTGATTAGCACCATCGGCTCATCGCGAGTTTCTGAAATATCAATCACTACGATACGTTTGTGGATATCAACCTGCGTTGCAGCAAGGCCAATACCTTCTTCGTCGTACATGGTTTCAATCATGTCATCGACGATTTTTTGAATCTCAGGCGTCACCGCTTCAACAGGCTTTGCGACTGTGCGCAGGCGATCATCCGGGAATGTTAATACTTGTAATACAGACATATTCACTCGAAATATTGAACTGTGCCGAAACAGCACAAACCTTGTTGGCTCAATTCTAGACATTTTATAGCCTAAATGACAGCATCCTTGCACCAATTTCCATTCTGGTTCCTGCTTAATAGACCAAGGACGAGGGTCATGAATCGAATTTTCCGCAACGTTGCCAGTGTTACGTTGCCGTTACTTTTCTCTTTCAACGCTGTAGCAAATGTGGATGCAAACCCACTGACTGTTAAAGATGATGCGCCACAAACATATGTAGTCGTGAAGGGCGATACGCTATGGGATATTTCGGCTATGTACCTAGATAGCCCGTGGCTGTGGCCTCGTTTGTGGCAAGTAAACCCGGAAATCGACAACCCTCATTTAATTTATCCCGGTGACAAGCTGTCTTTGGTGTGGATTAACGGTCAGCCCGTGTTGAGCCTAAAACCGGTTAAGAAGCTGAGCCCGAAAGCACGTATCACGGAAAAGAAAGCGGTACCAACGGTCGCGGAAGGTTTGGTGATGCCTTACCTTAAATCGGATCGGTTGCTAGATAAAGATTCGTTGAACAGAGCAGCAAAAGTGATGGGTAGCAGCAAAGGCAGTAAGTATCTGACTGCAGAAGATGTGCTGTATATCAATGGTAATCAGACCGCGACAGGTTGGGCTATTTACCGACCAGTAGCTACCTTTTCGCGTGACGATGTGTCCGAAGAGATTACCGCGCTGCGTTTGATTGCCAAAGGCGAGCTCGTTGAAGCTTCGAGTGATTATTCAGGTTTGAAGCTTACATCGCAGATGCAAGAAATTCTACGTAACGATATCGCGTTGCCAAATCAATCGGTTGAGAATACTGACTTCACGACTACGTTCTACCCGCTGCCGTCGCCACGAGACAGCTCTGCAAAGTTGCTAGGCAATATCGAAGGTATTCGTTTTAGCTCAACCAACCAAGTCGTGGTGATTGATAAAGGCACGTCAGACAATCTGAAGCAAGGCAGTGTGTTTGATTTAAAAGAAGACGCGCACCCAGTTTACAAAGACGGCGATGAGTTCAAGAAAGAGTTTGGCGTGCTTGATAAGCAAATCACTTTGCCTCAAAGCAAAGTTGGCGAATTGCTTGTGATTCGTCCTTATGAGTACTTTAGCTTGGCACTGATCACTAACAGTAAGAAACCCATTAACCAAGATATTTCGGTGGTGTCACCGTTGGCGAACGAATTAACCATCGATGAATCGACGAAATAACGATGATCTCGCTGCCTGGTTAAAACTGAGTTGTTTACCAGGCATTGGCGGGGTAAAAATGAATAAGCTACTGGCAAGAGACACGCCGCGTAACATTGTAAACTTCTCTCCTGAACAGCTACAACAACTTGGGTTAACAACTAAGCAAATTCAAGCTTGGGCTTCAACAGATAAAGAAGTTGATGCCTGTTTAAGTTGGCTTGAGGCTTCTACAAATCATCATATCCTGACACTGACTGACCCGCTTTATCCACTTCAACTCAAACAAATCGTTGCGCCGCCACCTCTGCTTTTTGTGCAAGGAAGTTCTACTTGTCTTTCGCAGCCACAAATAGCAATGGTTGGCAGCCGAAATGCGAGTATTGATGGCTTACAGCATGCACGCCACTTTGCCGCCGAATTTGTTCAGCACGATTTTATTGTCACCAGTGGTCTCGCTTTAGGCATTGATGGCCATGCGCATGATGGTGCGTTGCAAGCAAAAGGTAAGACGATTGCGGTGCTGGGATCTGGCTTAGAAAATATTTATCCGGCACGTCATCGTGGTTTAGCGCAGCGTGTTATTGAACATGGGGCTTTGGTGTCTGAATTTCGTCCCAACGCCAAGCCGCGCCCGGAAAACTTCCCGCGTCGAAACCGCATTATTAGCGGATTATCGCTAGGTGTGTTAGTTGTGGAAGCGGCGGAAAGGAGTGGCTCGTTAATTACTGCTCGTTACGCGCTTGAGCAAGGTCGAGAAGTATTTGCGCTGCCAGCTTCGATAAATGCCCCTAATGCCAGCGGTGGCAACCAGTTGATACGTCATGGTGCTTGCCTCGTAGAAAAGACGAAAGATGTCTTAGATGAAATACAGTCTTTGCTTGATTGGTCTATTAATCAGAGTACCGATTTATTTTCTACGTTAAATGATGAAGAAGAATTGCCATTTCCTCAGCTGTTAGCTAACGTAGGAAGTGAAGCTACACCGGTTGATATTCTTGCAAACAGGACCAATATACCTGTCCAGGAAGTCATGATGCAGCTCTTAGAGTTAGAACTCTCTGGGCATGTCGTTGCGGTTTCAGGTGGCTATATTCGAAAGGGGAGGGGCTAGCTATGATGATGGATATACTGATGTATCTATTCGAAACCTACATCCATAGCGATGCAGAGTTACAGGTCGAACAAGACGAGTTGGAAGAAGAGCTGCTCCGTGCAGGCTTCCAACAAAAAGATATCTACAAAGCCCTTGTCTGGTTAGAAGAGCTTGCCGCATTGCAGCAAAGTGACACCTCTTCTGCAATCTCGACTTGCATGGCTTCGTCATCAACTCGTATCTACACAGCGAAAGAGATGCAGCGTTTAGATTTGGAATGCCGAGGGTTTTTATTGTTTCTCGAGCAAATCAATGTGTTAACCACAGAAACTCGCGAAATGGTGATTGATCGAGTGATGGGTCTAGAAACGAGTGAGTTTGAGCTTGAAGACCTCAAATGGATCATTTTGATGGTGCTGTTTAATGTGCCTGGCAATGAAAACGCTTATACGCTAATGGAAGAGCTGTTGTACACCAAGGAACAAGGGATTCTTCACTAACCCAATCTAGGCAAGTTCGAGTTTAGCTAGCAAGAACGCGAGCTTGTCTTTTGGTGTGTTTTTCACGAAACGGTAAGTATGAGTAGTAAAATCGACAACACCCTTTTCTCTGCCCATGAACACGCATTGGAACACGAGCCGTGTCCTAAATGTGGCAGCGAGTTGACCCTCAAACATGGCAAACACGGTCCCTTTCTTGGCTGTAGCCACTATCCAAGCTGTGATTACATCAAAGCCCTGCACAACAATGATGGACACATCGTCAAAGAGCTTGGCGTTCCTTGTCCAGATTGTGGTAACGAGTTGGTATTACGCCAAGGGCGTTATGGGATGTTTGTTGGTTGCAGTAACTATCCGGCGTGCCATCATATTGAGTCGATTAATCAACCAGAGCCAGAAAAGCAGTCGCAAGAGCACCACGCGTGTCCTGAATGCGGTAAAGGTCATTTAGTTGAACGTAAGACGCGTTTTGGTAAAACTTTCTACGCATGTGATAACTACCCTAAATGTAAATTTGCAGTGAATCTCCCTCCGGTAAAGGGGAGGTGCGAAGAATGTGGTTTTACTCTGTTGGTGGAGAAGAAACTCGCCAGTGGTGTGAAATTGCAGTGTGCTAATCGTAAGTGTCAGCACACCCAGCAAGGGTAAATGAATCAAAGGAATTGAAAAGGGTCGCATCGTGCGACCCTTTTTTGTTTTTTTGCTGCCAAACGTTAGTGTTGAGGCTGTTTAGCGAACGCTTGCACAGCAGGGAAAGCTATTGGGTCTAAGATGTCTGCCAGAGCGCACAACCTAAGGTGCAATTCTCCTGGGTAGTCACCACACACGTTGATGTGTCCCATCTTGCGACCTGCACGTTTCTCTTTGCCATACCAATGAATGTGGCAACCATCCATTGATAACAATGCATCTGGTAGTGTGTCTTCACCAAGAATATTGATCATTGAGGTTTCACGAACCAATTTCGTACTACCTAATGGTAAGCCGCACACTGCGCGCAGATGGTTTTCAAACTGACACGTTTCTGCACCTTGCAGTGTCCAGTGACCAGAGTTGTGCACGCGTGGAGCAATCTCATTCACTAAAAGTGCCCCATCGACATCAAAGAACTCAAGCGCCAATACGCCAACGTAATCTAGGCTATCTGCGACTGCCGTGAACATTTGCTTTGCTTGTTCCTGTAACCCTGGCGCATCAATCGCAGTAGAAAGACTCAATACACCGTTGGTGTGAACATTCTCTGCCAGAGGGTACACTTCAACGCTGCCATCTTTACCGCGAGCACCTACAAGTGATACTTCGCGGTTAAAAGGAACAAACTCTTCAGCAACAATCGCTTGAGTAGGTGTTGCCGCGATGCACTCTGCCATCTCAGTCCAAATGTCGTCGACTTGAGAAGCGTCTTTTAAGCGCCATTGACCTTTACCATCGTAACCACCCAATGCACTTTTCAGAACCATTGGCATACCAACGTGTTCAATTGCGCGCTCAAAGTCTTCACGAGTTTCAATCACGTAGTATTTCGCGTTGCGCACGCTAGCATCATCAAGCAGTGCTTTTTCAATACGGCGATCACCACCTGCTTTGATGGCTTGCGTACTTGGTAGGAACTTGCCGCTCGCTTCGCAAACCTTGAGCACGTCATGTGGAATATGCTCGAACTCGGCAGTAATCACATCAACTTGCGTAATCGCATTTTCCAAGCCATGGCCAAGTACCTGTTGAGTTAAAGGGTGAACGACATCACCGCTGCTGACATCGTAAGCTGAAATTTGAATATTCAGTGGCGCACCAGCCAGAGACATCATTCGAGCCAATTGACCCGCACCAAGAACCAGTACATGCATCTGATTAATCCTCAGCTGGATTTGGGTTAGCCAGTACGGTTTCCGTCTGTTCATTGCGGAACGCTTCTACCTTCGCCATGATGCTTTCGTCATGAGTGCCTAGGATTTGTGCCGCTAAGATGCCTGCGTTTGCAGCGCCCGCTTCGCCAATCGCTAACGTACCGACGGCAATGCCTTTTGGCATTTGTACAATAGATAGCAGAGAGTCCATGCCTTTTAGTGCGCGAGATTGAACCGGAACGCCAAGTACAGGTATGCTAGTAAATGCAGCTGCCATACCTGGTAGGTGAGCCGCACCGCCTGCACCAGCGATGATCACTTTGATACCACGTTCTTTCGCGCTGCTGGCGTAGTCCGCCAGTAATTGAGGAGTTCGGTGTGCTGACACGACTTTTGTTTCGTAAGGTACGCCAAATTGGTCTAGCATGTCTGCTGCTAGTTTCATGGTTGGCCAATCGGATTTAGAACCCATGATGATACCGACTTTCATCTCAAACTCCTTCAAGCTGCAAAATTAGGTGAGCTGATAAATTTGTGCGCATTATACGGGGATTTTTATCTCAAGCAAACGTTTGCGTCCTGTTGTTGTCGCTATTGATACATTTTATAAAAAAATTGCTTTAGTGTCTGAGAATGAATATTTGTACACTTAGTGAAAATAATACAGTCAGACAATCAGGAAGTAATCGGTGGATAACTTTGAACAAGTGCTCAACGCACTACAACAAGGCGAAGTGATTGCCTACCCAACAGAAGGGGTTTTTGGTGTCGGATGCGATCCAGATAACCCAGAAGCAATTCAAAAACTGCTGGAGCTCAAGCAGCGCCCGGTGGAAAAAGGGCTGATTCTGATCGCTGCAAGTTATGAGCAGCTCTTGCCGTATATTGATGAATCTCAACTGACTCCAGAACAATTAGCGACCGTTCATGCAACTTGGCCTGGTCCATACACTTGGATCATGCCAGCGAGCGATAAAGTCTCCAACTGGGTTTCAGGACAATTTGATTCAATTGCAGTTCGTGTGACTGATCATCCTTTGGTTCAAAAGATGTGTAATGCATTCGGAAAGCCGTTAACCTCTACCAGCGCGAATCTTTCCGGCTTGCCACCGTGTATGACCACGGAAGAGGTAGAGCAGCAATTAGGTGACAAGCTGGTGGCCATTCTTCGTGGTGAAACCAGCGGCCGTGATAAACCCAGCGAGATTCGTGACGCCAAAACTTCACAAATATTAAGACAGGGCTAACCCTGCTTGCCAGCCATCAATAGGTTTCACGTAATAGGTAATAACGTATGTCAGCAATCGATAAGTACGCCGTAAAGCAGTTCCTGATGTCGCTTCAGGACTCCATTTGTCAGCAGTTAGAACAAGAAGATGGAAAGGCCGTCTTTGTCGAGGATGCATGGCATCGTGAACCGGGCGAACGTCTTGGTGGCGGTGGGCGCTCACGTGTTCTGCGTGATGGCCTTGTTTTCGAGCAAGGTGGGGTGAACTTTTCGCATGTAGAAGGGAAAGAAATGCCAGCATCTGCGACGGCACATCGTCCGGAGCTAGCTGGTCGCCGCTTTGAAGCGATGGGGGTCTCTTTGGTTATCCATCCCAAAAACCCTTATGTACCGACTTCACACGCCAATGTCCGCTTCTTTATCGCCGAGAAAGAGGGCGAAGAACCAATTTGGTGGTTTGGTGGTGGTTTCGACCTGACTCCTTTCTATCCTTTCGAAGAAGATTGTCAGTCATGGCACGATACAGCTAAGGCAATCTGTGCCCCATTTGGTGAAGAAGTATATGCTGAACACAAAGCGTGGTGTGATAAGTACTTCTTCTTGCCACATCGAAATGAAACTCGTGGTGTTGGTGGTTTGTTTTTTGATGATTTGAATCACTGGGAGTTTGATAAGTGTTTTGATTACATCAAAGCGGTGGGTGAAGGCTATTGCCAAGCTTACTTGCCGATCGTGTCTCGTCGTAAAGACATCGAATATGGCGAGCGCGAACGTGAATTCCAACTTTACCGTCGTGGTCGTTATGTTGAGTTCAACTTAGTGTACGACCGTGGCACTTTATTCGGTTTACAAAGTGGTGGGCGTACCGAGTCGATTCTGATGTCGATGCCGCCGTTAGCGCGATGGGAGTACCGCTACGAACCAGAAGCAGGAACGCCTGAAGCGGAACTTTACGAGCGATACCTGAAACCACGCGAATGGTAAGCACGGAATCTCCTTTTCTATATAGATAGATAGTGATAGGGTCATCTGTAATCAGATGGCCCTGTTTTCTCTATATCTAAGTAAGGAACAAAGGTAAGGACATGACCCCGCAAATCGATCGTTACGCCGTGTTTGGTAACCCTATCGGGCACAGCAAGTCGCCATTTATCCATACACTCTTTGCTCGCCAAACTAATCAGTCCCTTACATACACCGCAGAGTGTGCGCCTGTGGGTGGATTTATCGAGGCGGCGAAAGCATTTTTTGCTGACGGCGGCAAAGGCTGTAACGTGACCTTGCCTTTTAAAGAAGATGCCTATCAATTTGCCAGCCGTTTGACCGAGCGTGCTCAGCTTGCTGGAGCAGTGAATACACTTAAGAAGCTTGATGATGGTGAAATCATTGGTGATAACACTGATGGTGCAGGCTTAGTGCAGGACTTGTTGCAACATCAAGTCGTTTTAGAAGGCGCACGCATCCTGATCATAGGAGCTGGTGGTGCCGCTCGAGGAGTGATTAAACCATTGCTCGATCAAAAACCAACATCTCTAACGATAACTAATCGTACATTTTCTAAAGCCGAAGAATTGGCAGAATTGTTTTCTGCATATGGTCCTGTTACAGCAAACGAGATGAATACCATTGCTGAAGAGTTCGATGTCATAATCAACTCTACGTCTGCATCATTGAGTGGTGAGTTACCTGCGATCTCTTCCTCGGTGTTCGCCGCCAATAGTACAAGCTACGACATGATGTATGGCAAAGGTGATACCACATTTAACCAATGGGCTAAGCAACACGGTGCGGCACATGCTTATGATGGTTTAGGTATGTTAGTTGGCCAAGCTGCTGAGAGTTTTATGTTATGGCGCGGTCTTCGTCCTGGAGCTAAACAGATTTTGCGTGAATTAAGAAAGAACCTTGAAGGTCAATAAGCGATGAATCAATCCATCTTATTCCCAGACATGCAATCATGGGATGAAGTGTCACAATCAGTAAACTTTGCGGCGCAACAATCTGGTGCGCTAATAGAATGCTTTGTGACGAAACAAAAGTTAGAAAAGTTATCTGGCTCAGAGTTAGATACGGAGCAGGCCGTGCTCTCTGCTTTTATTGACTACCGATTTGATCTGGAAGAAATAGCAGAAGAGTTAATAGAAGATGAAGCCTTCAACGAAGAAGGCCATATTATCATCGGCTAACAGACCTTTAGCTCAAGTCTTCTACTTCATGTAAGTAGTCGTTTTTGTTTTGAACATAGTTATTGGCAGACTTTTGCAAAAAAGCTCGTTCTGTCTCTGATAGAGGACGAGCTTGTTTAACTGGACTACCGACATAAAGATAGCCGCTTTCTAATCTCTTTCCTGGCGGCACTAAACTGCCCGCTCCAATCATCACCTCTGATTCAATAACGACAGCATCTAAAACAATCGCCCCCATACCAACCAATACACGATCGTGGATCTCACAACCGTGCAGCATCACTTTGTGGCCAATCGTAACGTCATTGCCAATTATAAGTGGGTAGCCGTTTGGGTTTTCGGCGTTCTTATGGGTGACATGCAAAACACTACCATCTTGAATATTCGTTCGATCACCAATGTGAATGTGGTTCACATCGCCTCGTGCCGCTACTAATGGCCAAATGCTAGAATCGTCCCCAATACGGATATCTCCGACTAACACTGAGGTTGAGTCAACGTAAACACGCTCACCAAGTTGAGGCTTTATACCTTTGTAGCTTCTAATTGAGCTCATCTTTTCTCCTTATTAGGGGCGAGTACAGGGGACATGGAGGTAGAATAGTAGTGAAAACTCGCCTTTTAGAATAAAAAACACCCAAACGATAAAAAAATCAAAAAAAACGTGAAAAAGGGCTTGCCAATGTGATCGCAATCTCTATAATGCCACCTCGCTGACACGGCAACGCTTCGAAAGAAACGAAGTCCGAGGTCGAGGTTAGCAAGCCAAATTAGCCAAGCGGAAACGCTTGAAGAAAGTTTGAAAAAAGTGATTGACACTAAACTTTAACTCGCTAAAATGGCCGTCCTGTTTTGAGCAAAGCTCAACAGGAAAAGCTCTTTAACAATATAGACCTATCAATCTGTGTGGGCACTCGTTGATGATAATCCAAATAGTTTCTTCGGAAACAATTTAGGTTTCAATGAAACGAAGTGACCATTGAATCTTCGGATTCAGCACAGTCAATTCAAACATTACTTTATGTAATGTTCAGTATTCATTGAGTCGAACAAAATCTTAAATTGAAGAGTTTGATCATGGCTCAGATTGAACGCTGGCGGCAGGCCTAACACATGCAAGTCGAGCGGAAACGAGTTATCTGACCCTTCGGGGGACGATAACGGCGTCGAGCG
>NZ_VHSY01000015.1:0-67142 GCF_013048625.1 Vibrio sp. 11-4(1)
GCTTGGCGACCATAGCGTTTTGGACCCACCTGATTTCCATGCCGAACTCAGAAGTGAAACGAAATAGCGCCGATGGTAGTGTGGGGCTTCCCCATGTGAGAGTAGGACATCGCCAGGCTTTAAATTTTGGACACTTGCTGATTACAAGCGAGTGATACCACTGCGGAGTGGTAGTTCAGTTGGTTAGAATACCGGCCTGTCACGCCGGGGGTCGCGGGTTCGAGTCCCGTCCACTCCGCCACTTATATTAAGCCTCAGTCGAAAGACTGGGGCTTTTTTCGTTTTGATTACCCGACTTACCTTAACCCCATTTCCATATTGAAACCTTGCATCGAGAGGCAGACTTCCCTCTTCGCGATGCTTTCTAAGCCCTGTCATGACGAGTTGATGCGCAATTCTATGCGGTTTCTGCTGAACCGGGTCCCAGTCTCGAGCGCTAGTTTTGAGCCCCTGTGCTTACTTACCAAAGCTTCCTTTATTATTACCTGGAAAGTTTATTCACTAGGTTATGTTATTTTCAGGGATGATTTCTTTGCTTTAGATGTTGTGATTTAGCCACCGGCGCTCATTAAAATAAGCTCAGCGTATTTAAAACTTTCCTAACATGGATTTTGTTTGTAGATCTATTTAAGCCAGTGTCTGCCTTAAAGGATATTTGCTACTTCTTCCCCTCTAACCGTCTCCAACCGATAAAGCCACCACTACGTACGTATAACGTGAGCGGTATAGGTGCTCTCATAGCTGTGTGTGCTGAGTAAGTCGTTCACCTGGCACATTGACTGAGGAAAGGTCTTCTTTCAGTGGACCTTCGTGTAAGTCACGATAGTTCTAATAATTATCTGGTACTTTTTATTCTAAAGGTGTACGCTTCACATCGAATGTTTTTTCGACAGTAAACCATGTTATATCTCTTGTTTAAAAGCTTTGTAAGAAGGCTGAACTCCGTGCAAAAAACGCGATGAAGTGTTGCTCGGAGTCTTAAATTAATCTTCATCAGGTGTTTTATGCGTATAACTTCGCTGAAGTTATACGCAGGCGTCTGTACACCTGATAAAAGAGAAGAGATGGCCGGTGATATTTCATCATCGGCCTTTTTGTATCTGTTAAGCAGCTACAAAGCATTATCCAGTATTGAAAAAAGGGCCGGTATTGATCACCGGCCCTTTTTATTTGGTTAAAAACATGAGTATTTTACAAGTTAAAAATTTGTCTTATCAGATCGCTGATAAGAGTT
Organism: Vibrio sp. 11-4(1); assembly: GCF_013048625.1. Classification (NCBI taxonomy): domain Bacteria; kingdom Pseudomonadati; phylum Pseudomonadota; class Gammaproteobacteria; order Vibrionales; family Vibrionaceae; genus Vibrio; species Vibrio sp. 11-4(1). Next base: position 1,235 of record NZ_VHSY01000015.1, read on the forward strand.
TATATAACAACGTGACATTTCGAATTAACGTGGGAGAGAAAATAGGTATCACTGGAGCGAATGGCGTTGGAAAAAGCACCTTATTAAAACTGCTTACCGGTGAATTATCTGCAGATAAGGGCTGCATTGACTGGTTACCAAACCTTGAGGTGGGGTATTTAGAGCAACATTTTAAGATGGATAATGCGCTGAAGGTTGATGAATGCTTAAAGAGTGCTTTTGAGAACTTATACGCTGCCGAGCAGAAGCTTTGGACTTTGTATCAGGCGATGACCGAGTCTCACTCTACATCTCTTTTAAGCCAAGTCGCCCAACTACAGGCATATTTAGAAGATGAAGACTTCTATGCAATTGATACCAAAATTGAACAAGTTGCTGTAGATCTTGGCATTTATCAATTTGGCTTAGACACACCGCTTGTCTCGCTAAGTGGGGGTCAAAGACACAAGGTCCTTTTAGGGAGGTTGTTACTCCGCAACCCCGATGTGTTAATTCTCGACGAGCCGACAAACTATCTTGATGCTCTGCACATTGAATGGTTGGTCACGTTTCTCAACGAGTACACTGGCACTGTTTTACTGGTTTCTCATGATATTGACTTCCTTAATCAAGTAGCGACCAGTATTTGTGATATTGATTATCAAACGGTCCGAAAATACAGCGGCACTTATGTCAAAGCAATGCAGCAAAAGAATCACGACGGTGCTTTGTTAGAAAAGCAATATAAGGCTCAGCAAAATGAAATTCGAAAGTTAGAGCAATTTATTGCCAAAAATGGCGCTGGAGTTAACGCGAGTCTTGCTAAGGGACGCAAGAAAAAACTGGATAAAATCGAACGTATTCAACTGAATCATATAGAGAAAGTATCGATGTTTGACTTTGCTCACCAGCCTATTGGGCAACAGTATGTGATTGACGCAAAAGCGTTGAAGATAGGTTATCAGCAGCCTCTGCTTCCTGCGCTTGATATCACGTTAGCGCGCGGGGAGAAGTTGGTCGTTTCTGGTTTTAACGGCGTAGGTAAGTCGACTTTGCTTAAAACCCTTATGGGGGAGATCGAGCCGCTCTCTGGTGAGGTGGTATTGGCAAAAGGTGCAATGATTGGGTATTTTTCTCAAGATTTGTCTTGGCGTCACCCTCAGCACACGCCTGAGCAGGAGCTATGCTCTTGTGATCCAACGATATCAAGCAAAGAATCACGCAAGATATTAGCTCGCTTTGGGGTCACCGGAGATAAGACGCAGCGCCACCTAGATACATTAAGTGGAGGTGAGCAAACTCGCGTGAAACTTTGTTGTTTATCAGTCCAGAAATGCAATGTTTTGCTGTTGGACGAGCCAACGACACATTTGGATAGCAGCAGTAAAAATGCGCTTAAAGAGGCTCTCCAGCGCTTTTCTGGTAGTGTGATTGTGGTATCTCATGAGAAGGCGTTTTTACAATCTTGGCCTGATAGAGTTTTAGATATTTCGTTGCTCACTTATGCTGAATCGGAAACAGAACAGGAGGTGGAGCTATGATGCAGTCCATGATCCTATTTCTTGTTGCTTTTCTTGTTGGTGCTGATGAGTTGATGCTTGGATCTATTCTTGAACCTATCGGAAATGATTTAAGTGTTCAACCGAGTCAGGTTACGTTATTTATTACGGCATATAGTTTAGCTATAGCAATTTGCGCTCCTTACCTGGGACGTTTATCAGACCGGGTTGGGCGTATTCGTATCATGTTGCCTGCTTGCTTCGTATTTGGGGTTGCGTCTATTACGACGGGCATAGTTCATGATTTTGAACTTGCGATTGCAAGTCGAGTGATCACAGGTATTGCAAGTGCAGGCATGTTGCCAATTGCATTTGCGTTGGCGGGAGACGCGAAGGGTAATAGAGCGATGCGTCAAATTGTGATGGTTCAGGTGGGATTAACGCTGGGTATGATAACCAGCCCAGCGATCGGAGCATTGCTGACCCAGCTTTTATCATGGCGTGCCGCTTTTATTATTTTGGGCGTTGCGGCTCTTCTTGTCGGTGCCATGAGCGTAGTGTTCATGAACAACAAGCATAATGAGTCCAAGAAGTCAGATACTCTGCCACCTATCACAGACGTCATTCATCTTCCAGGCGCGTTGAGGGCTATTCTAGCGATGTGTTTAGGCCTAGGGGGAGGTATTGGTGTATTTAACCTGATAGGCCTTCATATTCGAGATACCAGCGAGTTGGCGCTCGGTTGGGTGGGCGCTATTTATGCTGCTCTAGGGATCGTGAGTGTGGTTGGAAATATGTGCGTGGGGAGAGCTTGCCGTTGGCTTGGTAGCTCTCGAGCCGTTATGCGAGTGGCTTTAATGGTGTGCATACCTTGCAGTGCATGGGTGTTCTCAAATGAGATGAGTACGGTGACCGCTTATCTTCCAGCTCTAGTGCTCTGGTCTCTTGCTGGAGGGGTAGGCTCTCCGGCGTTACAAGCACATATAGCAAGCTTATCTGATGAACATCGAGGTGTGCTGATGTCTTCTGGAATGAGTATGATGCACTTTGGTGTCGCGATTTGGTCTGCCTTGGCGGGCTTTGCTTATTCTGTAGGTAGTGAATGGGTCGCTGTCGTGGCTTTGTTATTGTTTGGCTCAGCGGTAGTTATATTAAAGCCAGTTGGTAATGCTGAACAAAGTGAGCGTTATTCGTAGTGTTTTAGTAGATAAAGAAAAGCCGTTACCTAAAAAGGTAACGGCTTGTTCCAAATACTTTTTGAAAGCCGGTCTTAGTTCATGCCGTATTTCTTAAGTTTTTTGCGAAGAGTACCGCGGTTGATACCCATCATAGTTGCCGCGCGAGTTTGGTTACCGCGAGTGTACTGCATGATAGTATCTAATAGTGGCTGTTCAACTTCAGCTAGAACTAATTCGTATAGTTCTGTTACTTCCTGGCCGTTTAGTTGAGCAAGGTAGTTTTTAAGAGACGCTTTAACAGAGTCACGTAAAGGCTTCTGAGTAATCTGGTCTTGTGACGTTACTGTAGTTACTGTTAATGCTTCTGAAGTCAGATTTTGTTCGAACATATTCGGTCTAGCTCTTCTCTTAATTATGATGCAACGTTATCAAAATAACCTTCTAACGCCTCAATTTGCAGCGGAGCTGCGTCGATAGCGTTGAAGGTACGGCGAAACTCACTTGCCTGTTCATGCTCTTTCAGGTACCACCCAACGTGCTTGCGCGCGATACGTGGACCTAAGAACTCCCCATAAAATTCATGCAGAGCATTCACATGACCAAGCATAATGGTTTTCACTTCCTCAGTTGGAAGCTCCTCCATTGTGGTGCCGTTTTCCAAATAGTGATGGATTTCCTGGAAAATCCACGGACGACCCTGGGCAGGGCGTCCAATCATTAAAGCGTCCGCACCGGTGTACTCCAGTACAAATTTGGCTTTCTCCGGGCTATCGATATCACCGTTCGCGATAACCGGAATTGAAATCGCCTCTTTTACCGCTTTAATGCTGTCGTATTCGGCCTCACCTTTGTACATACATGCTTTCGTTCTGCCATGCAGAGCAAGAGCTTGTATGCCGCAGTTTTCGGCTAATTTAGCGATCTGGACACAGTTCTTGTTGTCTGTATCCCAGCCAGTTCGAGTCTTTAACGTTACAGGAACGTCCACTGCATTCACGACCGCTTTCAAAATCTCTTCGATAATGTTTGGGTATTGAAGCAGAGCAGAGCCCGCTAGCTTCTTATTCACTTTTTTTGCCGGGCAGCCCATGTTGATGTCGATGATTTGTGCACCGTTCTCAACACTGAATTGAGCTGCGTCCGCCATAAGCTGTGGATCGGAACCCGCAATCTGTACAGAGCGAATGCCCGATTCGCCCTCGTGTACCATGCGCTGTTTCGACTTTGACGTTCCCCATAGTTTTGGGTTAGCAGACATCATTTCACTGACGGCCATTCCCGCACCATAGCGAAGACACAACTCGCGAAACGGTCTATCCGTTACACCAGCCATAGGGGCTACGATTAGATTGTTCTTAAGTTGATAGTTTCCGATTTTCAAAACGTCATCACAGTTCTGTACCAGCAAGGGCGCGCATTTTACGCATTTTTTCACTGCGTGAAAAGACTAATATTTGAGCATTTACAAATTGTTTTTGTAAATTGTATGAATTTCAAACAATTAGCTCTGAAAACCTTGTCTAGCCTTGCTTACGACCAGAGATGCGACACCATTCACTTTGCTCAACAATCGGGTCAATGTGAAGCTCGTCACGGTAATAATTCGCAACATCTTCGGCTTGGGTGTCTAATACGCCAGACATTGCAAGGTCGCCATTTGGTTTAACTAGGCCTTTAATGATTGGTGCAAGTTCACGCAGTGGGCCAGCAAGAATGTTAGCAACAACCACGTCTGCAATCAGACCTTCTGGTTGGTTTTGCGGTAAGTAAACTTCTAGTTTGTCGGCAACGCCGTTACGCTCTGCGTTGTCTTTCGAAGCAAGCAGTGCTTGAGGATCAATGTCGATCCCTATCACTTTTTCAGCGCCCAGTTTGATCGCCGCGATCGCCAGAATGCCAGAGCCACAACCGAAGTCGATAACGGTCTTACCGCTTAAGTCCATGCTTTCTAGCCACTCAAGACAAAGTGCTGTTGTAGGGTGAGTACCCGTACCGAATGCAAGGCCAGGATCCAACATAACATTAACAGCGTCAGGATCTGGAATGTCGCGCCAGCTTGGACAAATCCATAGTCGTTCACCAAATTTCATTGGGTGGAAGTTTTCCATCCATTCGCGTTCCCAGTCTTTATCTTCAAGCTGTTCTACTTTGTAAGCAAAATTGTCAGCCAGCATATTGCTCGCTTTAATTTGGTCGATGATGAAGTTAGTGTCTGCTTCTGCATCATACAGTGCCAGAATATCAGTATCGCCCCATAAGCGAGTTTCGCCAGGTAGAGGTTCGAATACAGGTGTATCCTGCGCGTCTAAGAATGTAACAGACAGCGCGCCAGTCTCTTCCATTAGCATATCGCCGATTTGCTCAGCGTTTTCATTGGTCGCGTTGAGTTTGATTTGAATCCAAGGCATTGGTTTTTGCTCTTAAAGTGAATGAAGTGGCGCAGAGTTTACCAGAACTCTACGATTTGTTTGAGTATATACCCAAATAAGCCTACGTATCTGTTGAACGCTTAGAGTACATACAAAACAAAAATGCCCACGGGTGTGGGCATTTTTTAAGACGTTAGCTAAGGCTTATTGTAAGCCGAGCTTCTTCTCTAGGTAGTGGATGTTTGCACCACCATGCTGGAAGTTTTCGTCATTCATAATGGAGAATTGCAGTGGCACGTTGGTTTTGATGCCTTCGATGATCATCTCACCCAGAGCATTCTTCATGCGCGCAATCGCCACATCACGGTTTTCACCGTACGTGATTAGCTTACCAATCATTGAATCGTAATGAGGTGGTACTGTGTAACCAGAATAGATGTGTGATTCCCAACGCACACCCATACCACCAGGCGCGTGGAAACGCTCGATCTTACCTGGAGATGGTAGGAAGCGTTCTGGGTCTTCTGCGTTGATACGGCACTCAATCGCATGGCCACGGATCTTAATGTCATCTTGAGTGAATGACAGAGGTTGACCCGCTGCAACGCGAAGCTGTTCTTTGATTAGGTCGATGCCGGTAACCATTTCTGTTACTGGGTGTTCTACCTGAATACGAGTGTTCATTTCGATGAAGTAGAATTCACCGTTCTCGTACAGGAATTCGAACGTACCTGCGCCGCGGTAACCAATTTCGATACATGCACGAGTACAACGTTCACCGATGTACTTACGCATCTCTTCAGTGATACCTGGTGCTGGCGCTTCTTCCACTACTTTTTGGTGACGACGTTGCATTGAACAGTCACGCTCACCAAGGTGGATTGCGCCGCCTTGACCGTCAGCGATAACTTGCACTTCAACGTGACGAGGGTTTTCTAGGAATTTCTCCATGTAAACCATATCGTTGTTGAACGCTGCTTTTGCTTCAGCACGCGTCATTGCAATCGCTTGAATTAGGTCTTTTTCTGCGCGAACGACACGCATACCACGGCCACCGCCGCCACCAGACGCTTTGATGATGACTGGATAACCAATGCGTTTAGCAAACGCCTTGTTTTTCTCTTCGTCGTTGTCCAGAGGACCGTCAGAGCCAGGTACACAAGGAACGCCAGCTTTCTTCATTGCGTTGATAGCCGACACTTTGTCACCCATCAGGCGGATAGTGTCTGCTTTTGGACCAACGAAGATGAAACCACTGCGCTCAACTTGCTCAGCGAAGTCTGCGTTTTCTGACAAGAAGCCGTAACCAGGGTGAATGGCAACGGCCCCTGTTACTTCTGCTGCAGAAATAAGTCGTGGGATATTTAGGTAGCTGTCGATACCACGAGCAGGGCCGATACATACGGTTTCGTCTGCGAGTAGTACGTGCTTAAGATCGCGGTCAGCTGTCGAGTGAACAGCGACGGTCTTAATACCTAACTCTTTACAAGCGCGAAGAATACGAAGTGCAATTTCACCTCGGTTCGCGATGACTACTTTGTCTAGCATAAGGCAAGCCCCGCTTATTCGATTACAACAAGAGGTTGGTCGAATTCAACTGGTTGGCCGTCTTCAGCTAGGATCGCTGTAACAACGCCAGATTTGTCCGCTTCGATTTGGTTCATCATTTTCATTGCTTCAACAATACATAGCGTATCGCCAGCATTTACTTTCTGACCCACTTCTACGAATGCTTTAGAGTCTGGGCTTGGAGAACGGTAGAAAGTACCAACCATTGGAGAAAGAACTTGGTGACCTGCAGGCGTTGCAGCTGCTGGAGCTTCTGCTGCTGGCGCTTCTGCTACTGGTGCCGCTGTTGGAGCAGGTGCCGCTACTGGAGCTGCTGCGTAGTGAACTGGTGCTTGAGGGGCTGCAGTGCCGTGACGACTGATGCGTACTGACTCTTCACCTTCAGAAATCTCTAGCTCAGCAATGCCAGACTCTTCAACTAACTCAATTAGCTTCTTGATTTTACGAATATCCATCTTTTCTTTCTCTTTTATCTTGTGATTAAGACAACCCTCGTGGGGTTGCAGAGTGTTAGGGTTACTTTGCCTGTAGCTTATTAATCGCGGCAGACAGAGCGAATTCATAACCTTGTGCGCCTAAACCGCAAATCACGCCTTCTGCTTTATCTGACAGATAAGAGTGATGACGAAATGATTCACGTGCGTGCACATTTGATAAGTGCACCTCAATAAATGGGATGGCGACGCCAAGTAATGCATCTCGCAGTGCCACACTGGTATGAGTGAAAGCCGCTGGATTGATGATGATGAAGTCAATCTTGCCATAAGCAGCATGAATGGCTTCAATCAGTTCGTACTCACGATTTGATTGTAGGTGTTCCAGTTCCACCCCAGCGTTATGAGCTTGCTTCGTAAGAGCATCCACAACTTGTGCTAAGGTGCTGTGACCATAGTGTGTCGGTTCGCGCAGACCCAATAGGTTAAGATTTGGTCCGTTTAGAACAAGAATCCGTGACTTTGCAGACATTATGTTGCTATCTTCCCTTATCGTGAGTGGAACGTTTATATTCCCAAATATACGATAGTTCAGCACGATTTTTTTGTTAAAACCGAGCAAATTTTAAAAAATCGACCAAGATTATAGCTAATTCATAGCAATTAGCAGCAATTTACTGGTCTAATCTCCTAATAGCCACCTTCGTTTCTGTAACCAAGTTAACAAAAACAACATAATTGCCATGTTCTTTGTGTGGCTAATTTGTGCGCAAAAGCAAAAAACCGCCATGAGTGATGGCGGTTTTTAAAGTGCTTTTAAAACAGTTGGTTGAATTTATGCCAATTCTGCTTTCTCTGCGATGAGTTTGTCTACCACGCTCGGATCGGCAAGCGTTGACGTGTCTCCGAGGTTGCTTGTATCGCCCGTTGCAATCTTACGCAGGATTCGACGCATTATCTTACCAGAGCGAGTCTTCGGTAAGGAATCCGTCCAGTGCAGTACATCTGGTGTCGCGATTGGACCAATCTCTTTACGCACCCAATCTTTAACTTCTTTGTGCAGCTCAGCTGACGGGAATTCACCATCGTTCAATGTAATGTAAGCGTAGATAGCTTGGCCTTTGATGTCATGTGGAATACCAACAATCGCCGCTTCTGCAATCTTGTGGTGCGCCACTAGCGCTGATTCAATTTCAGCGGTACCCATACGGTGACCCGACACGTTCAGTACGTCATCAACACGGCCTGTGATCCAGTAGTAGCCGTCTTCGTCACGACGCGCACCATCACTGGTGAAGTACATACCCTTAAAGGTTGAGAAGTAGGTCTGTTCAAAGCGCTCATGGTCGCCGTAAACCGTGCGCATCTGGCCTGGCCAAGAATCAAGGATAACCAAGTTACCTTCAGCAACGGTATCTTCAAGAATGTTACCCATGTTATCGACAAGAGCAGGTTGGACGCCGAAGAATGGGCGAGTCGCAGAGCCTGGTTTTAGATCGGTTGCCCCTGGTAGTGGCGCAATCAAGATGCCGCCAGTTTCCGTTTGCCACCAAGTATCGACGATAGGTGAGTTCTCGTTACCAATCGTTTTGTAGTACCACTCCCACGCTTCTGGGTTGATTGGTTCGCCTACTGAGCCCATGATGCGCAGGCTTGAACGAGATGTGCCTGCAACCGCTTCATCACCTTTTGCCATTAGCGCACGAATCGCGGTTGGGGCGGTGTATAGAATGTTGACTTGGTGTTTATCAACCACTTCGCTCATACGGCTTGTGCTTGGGTAGTTTGGTACACCTTCGAATAAGATGGTCTTCGCCCCATTTGCTAGTGGACCGTAGATTAGGTAAGTGTGACCGGTAATCCAACCCACGTCCGCGGTACACCAGAAGGTTTCGCCTGGTTGGTAATCGAACACATATTTGAAGGTCATCGCCGCGTAAACGAGGTAACCGCCTGTTGTGTGTAGTACGCCTTTAGGTTTGCCTGTTGAACCTGAAGTGTAAAGGATGAAGAGCGGATCTTCGGCTTTCATCTCTTCTGGTGGGCAAACGTCAGAAACGTTAGCTGTTGCTTCGTGCCACCAAACATCACGATGTTCATGCCATTCGACATCACCACCTGTACGTTTAAGCACCAACACTTTATTGATGGTTTTTACGTCTGGGTTAGTTAGTGCTTCGTCCACGTTCTTTTTCAGTGGAACGGCACGCCCGCCACGCACGCCTTCATCAGCGGTGATCACGACTTTAGCGTCAGAGTCGATGATACGGCCAGAGAGAGCTTCTGGTGAGAAACCACCAAATACAACGGTATGAACCGCACCGATGCGGGTACAAGCGAGCATAGCCACTGCGGCTTCTGGCACCATTGGCATGTATAAACACACCACGTCGCCTTTACGTACGCCTTGCTCTTTCAATGCGTTGGAGAACTTACATACTTCTTTGTGCAGTTCGTTGAAAGTGAGTGTTTTGTCGTCGGCTGGATCATCGCCTTCCCAGATGATTGCGACGTCATCCCCGTGTTCTGCGAGATGACGGTCAATACAGTTAGCCGAGACGTTCAGTGTGCCGTCTTCAAACCAACGAATGTCGACATGACCAGTATCGAAAGAGGTGCTTTTTACTTTGGTGAAAGGTTTGATCCAATCAACGATTTTGCCGTGTTCGTTCCAGAAGCCCTCTGGATCGGTTACCGACTGCTGATACATGGCTAAGTAAGTATCATTATCCGCGTGTGTATGAGTTTTAATATTTTCTTTTACCGGATAAACGTGGGCTTCGCTCATGGCTTCTCTCCTTGTGCCTTATTTCTCGGCCTTACACCAATCTAGATAAGATTTTGAATATGTTTTTGTAGGGCTGTTTTTTTGGTTCTAAATAACTTGGTCGTGGTAATGACGACGTTGTGCTTATAACTGTCAGTCACTGCGCGTATTTCCACAATTAGACTTTAGGATGAGAGTGAAGGAAGCGCCGTGAAATCGCTGAAACAAAAGTATTTCTGGGAGCTAGGTCAACTGATTTTTATGTATACGGCGCGGTTAGGTTGGGCAAATCGCCTTTCGTTAAGCGAACAAAGACCAAAGCGGCAGAAATCGCATCTTGTAAAGCGTCGTGTTTATCTTGGATAGGAAGTTCGAGGTGTTTACAAATCGCATCCAGACTTAAGTCGAAATAGGCATTCGGCAAATGTCTTTCCAGCTTGTCGTGATAAATCTGACTTACCTCGATGAGCGGGTTAGGAAGTGGAAAGCCAAGTTGCCTCAGACAAGCAAGATCTAAGATCTTTTTATCGTAACGAATGTGATAACCGACAAGTGGTCGGTTGCCGATAAAGTCGAGCAGCTCGAGCAGCGCCTCTTTTTCGCTAATCCCGTCGACTAAGTCTTGGTGGCGAATTCGATGAATTTTGACTGAGCCAGAATCGAGCGATTGCGGCGCGCGTAAGCGGACTTCAAATGGCTGGCTAGTGATGATGCGGTTGTCGATGATCTTCGTGGCCGCAATGGTCACCAACTCGGCGCGATTTGGATCAAGGCTGGTGGTTTCGCAGTCGAGAGAAACGTATTCTGTTTTATCGGGCGTGCAAAAAAGCGACTGATAAGGAGAGCCTTTCAGTTTGTAGTGCCAGTATTTGCGTTGTAACCAGTTCATTGCCTACGCCTCTGTATGATTTATGAAAATCATGGTTAATCACGAATTTGATAGTGGAAGCCTAAAAATTGCTTAAATTTTTTCACTACATGTAAGCTGTGGCGAAGTAAATCACGCTCGGTTCTATCCAGTTGTTTAATATCAATGTTATTCAATGCTTCTTGCTTTTTGAGTTGTTGATTAAGGCGAACCTTAAAGAACAATTTCAGTGCTTCGTTGAGGTTATCTGCCGTTTCAGGCTCTAAGATGCGTTTTTTCCGAAGTGCTTCAATGCGCTCAAACGTGTTCTTCTCCTCAATGGCATATTCCAAAGACAAGGTGCGAATGCCGTGCACAATTGGGAAAATGCCGCCGCGTTTAATATCTAACCCGTCCTTAGCACTTTTTACGTTGCCAAAGAGAGTTAGGGGCACAGAAAACTGCAAGGCAGGGCGAGTAAAATCAGACAGTATCAACATGCGATCTTTCATTGTGTCGCGAAGGTGGGTCGCGATTGGAGCCAGCAGTTCGCGATTTCCCGCAACAGCATGGGCGTCACTGAAAATGGCTAAGTCCATGATTTGTTGTGGTTCGGCTTTGGCTATCCAGCGGTCTAAGGTGTTTATCCACTCTTGCTGCGTTTTGACCCATTTCGGGTTGTTGACCATGACTTTACCCGGGCAAAGTGGATAACCGAGCTGTTGTAGAGTGTGCGTGAAGGATTGCATCACTTGTTCGCAATGAGGCCATTCCAAACCATCTTGAATAATTAGAGCATTGTCTTGGTCTGTCTTGAGAATTTGTTCTCCTCGACCTTCTGAGCCGAGTACGATTAAGCAGCAATGATCGTGCAAGGCTGGTGGAACCACTAACTCGAACGCTTTTTCGATAATTTGCTCGTTCACGGCGGAAATCAGCTCCATGATAAAGCGAGTGCGGATGCCGTTTCTCAATAAACTCTCGACCAATTGACGCTGGCGGTTTGAGGCCAATGCGAGCTCTTCCACACTGCTTGCTCTGGCAATACTGAGCGTTAACACGTGAGAGTGGGTGGAGAACGCGCTGAGAATTTGGGTCATATCCAGCATGCCGACGGCTTGGTTGCCATCACATACCATGAGACGTTTCATTCGATTTCGGGTCATGGTGATCATGGCGTTGAATAAAAAATCACCATCATCAACGTGATAGACAGGAAAGGTGGCGATATCACCAACAGGGGTATTGAGTGCGCTGCCATCTAACATCACGGAGTGCAGCATGTTGGTTCGCGTCACGATGGCGTATGGATGAGCCGAGGGCCATTTTTCTAATCGCGGATCGTCATCATTGAGTTTGACAAGTGCTGCATCGATCCCATTTGCTTTTAGGGTGTGCGTCACCTCGTTAATCGGCGTATTTGGCTCAAGGATCATCGGTGGGTGATAAATGCTGCGGTCCACTTTGGTGAGGATAAACTCTGCCAAGTTTTGTTGTTGGTGAGCGGCTTCGATGAGTTCTTGTCGCTTTGATAAATTGTTATCGAAATAGGCCGCAAACTGACCATTCTCGTTGTAAAGCGCCAGAAAGACGTCTTTCGGTAGCAGATAGGAGAGCGTGTCTTCAAGTGCGATGTATTGATGACGTACGTTGTCTTCAAGTAACGAGCGCACATCAAACATATCGTCGTTGGCATAATGCGCGAACACTTCCTGCTGATCTTGGGAGCGCTCTTCTACCGCGCCTTTGATCAGAATATGCAAGTGAGGGTTCTTCTGTCCGCAAGATAAAATTACATCTCGAGCTCGATAGTAGGCAACGTCCAGAGACGAGCGCAGTCGTGTCTGTTGTGCTTCGGTTAAGCGGTCGAACGGTGGAGATTGCATGTTAAATTTGTCAGGCATGAGAACACCCAATGATGGAAGGAACACTCTCTAAGTCTGACAAATTTCCTACCGGAAGCCAGACGACTTTGGTCTAAATCACGATGATTTCGCTTTAAGATGGCCAATGTCGCAAAGTTAGTATTCCATCGAGGAAACGATAAGTTGCCTATTCTTCCCTTTTTATAATACGCATAGCGATCCATAATTCCCGGTTCGAACGTTGATGTTCCCGTTTTAGGATATTAGTAATGTTGAAACCTTCTCCGTATGGCTGGATTTCCCAGTACTTTCTCGGATTCTTCTTTGCGTATGGCGTATATCTGCCATTTTGGTCACTTTGGTTTAAGGAGCAAGGTGTCTCTTCAACCGACATCGGTTTGCTAGTTGGGTTAGGTCTTGCGACACGTTGTGTCGCCAATATCGTGATCACCCCACGAGTGCACAAAGTTGAACACCTTATGCCTGCTTTACGTTGGTTGAGTTTCGCTGCCCTCCTTTTTGTTGGATTTCACTTTTTTACAGGTGGCAGTTTTTGGTTAATGGCGTTAGCGACGGTGCTATTTAACCTCTGTTGTGGACCGATTGTTCCATTATCGGATGCGATGGCAAACTACTACGCTCGTCTGAAAATGCTCGACTACGGCCGTACGCGCTTATGGGGCTCGATCGCCTTTATCGCGGGTTCGACGGCCGTGGGTTATCTGGTGGCTGAATTTGGCTCTGATATGATCTTGTACACGGCGATGGCTGGGGTATTAGTTTCGTTGCTATTTTCAATGCGTATGACTAACCCGATGCCCGTTACGCTTGGTGGGCAAAGCGCGGAGCGTCCAAAACTGAGTGCTCTTTTGACTGACAAGCCGATACTTAAATTCTTAGTGTTGGTGTCATTAATTCAGGGCAGTCATGCGGCTTACTACGGTTTTAGCGCTATTCACTGGAAAGCCGCAGGTCATTCGGAAGATGTGATTGGCTATCTGTGGAGCTTGGGTGTTGCAGCCGAAGTGGCAGTGTTTGCGCTGAGCAAGCGTTTATTTGTCGGTTGGTCAATGCGCGCGTTATTTGTTGTTGCTGCCGTTGGTGTGATGATGCGTTGGGGCATTACGGCATCGACAACGTCGATTGTTGCTTTGGTGATTGTTCAATTATTGCATGGCGTGACCTTCGCAACGGCACACATTGCTGCAATTCAATATATCCAAAACTCGGAAGAAAATAAGATAGTGGCGCTGCAAGCATTGTATAACGCGATTCCGCTAGGCGCATTCATCGCACTGATGACCGTGTTGAGCGGTTGGGGTTATGAGCACTGGGGACCACTTGTGTTCTGGGGCATGGCCGCGATGGGTTTATTGGCATTGTTCATCAAGCTCGAACCACAAGAGCCACATCATGTGGTCGATGTATCAGACAAGTCACTGGAAACACAGAATTAGACTTCTGTGACAAAGGTTAAAAACTAAGCTTTGTCTCCGTTGTGAAAGCAGTGTTAAATGAAACCTCTCCCTAATGGAGAGGTTTTTTTATTCTCTTGCTTTAAAACGGCAAGAAAGGCAAGAAAGGATATCGGATGCAAGGATGGCTGGTGGTTCCCGTTTCTTTGGCGTATTTGGGAGCCTTATTTATCATCGCGTGGTACGGCGACATTCAGAAAAGGTGGTTAGCACGCTGGCGGCCGTGGATTTATAGCCTTTCCATTGCGGTGTACTGTACATCGTGGACCTTCTACGGCACGGTCGGGCAGGCCAGCAGTAACCCTTGGTCTTTCTTGCCCATCTATATTGCCCCCATTTTAGTGTTTACCATCGGATGGCGCGTTTTAGCTCGGCTTATTTTGATTGCTAAACGGGAACACATCACGTCGATTGCTGATTTTATCGGAGCTCGTTACGGCAAATCTCAAGGTTTGGCCGTAGTTGTTACACTCATTGCAGTTGCGGGAATTTTGCCGTACATCGCTTTGCAGTTGCGTGGTATCACCATGGGGCTAGAAATCATTGCCCCTGAACTGGCTACCGATTTTGGTTATCAAAACGATAGCGTGTCGTGGTTTGTCGTGGTCGCACTGGCAATTTTTACCATGCTATTTGGTACCCGGCACATTGATAACACGGAACACCATCGTGGGATGATGATGGCGATTGCTTTCGAATCGATTATCAAACTGTTGGCGTTTTTAGTGGTCGGTGTATTCATTGTTTGGTTGGCGATGAACACCGAGAATTTGAGCTTAGTTGATGTTGCCGCACAGACGTATCAGTCACCGAATATTCCGACGATATTGATTCATACCGTACTCACGATGCTGGCGATTGTTTGTCTTCCACGACAATTCCATACTATGGTGGTGGAGAACGAACGCGCGCAAGATTTGCATGTTGCTCGTTGGTTGTTTCCCATTTATCTGATCTTGATGGGGATTTTTGTTTTACCTATTGCGTGGGTAGGGCAAGGTTTGTTGAGTGGTGCTTCGCCTGATACTTATGTGATCAGTGTGCCGATGTCGGTAGGGGCGAGTGAAATCGCTTTGCTTGCATTTTTAGGTGGCACTTCGGCGGCCAGTGGCATGGTTATCGTGTCGACGATTGCCTTAGCGATCATGGTATCGAACGACTTGGTTATGCCACTACTATTGCGTCGCATGCGATTGACGCAGCGTAACCATCATCACTTCTCTGAATTATTACTGCGGATCCGCCGTGGTCTGATTTTAGTCCTACTAATTGGCGCTTGGGGTTTTTATCAAGCGTTAGATACCATTCACTCACTCTCAGCGATCGGCTTTCTCTCATTTGCGGCGATCACGCAATTCGCGCCTGCGCTGGTGGGCGGTATGTACTGGCGTCAAGGGAATAAGAAAGGTGTGTATGTTGGCTTGGCGGTAGGCTTTACCATTTGGCTGATTACGTTAATGAGCCAAACGGACATGCTTGCCGGGAATGCCAGTAACAACTTTTTGATTTGGTTGATCACCCCACCAGAGGTATTGGCTGGCTTTGACATTGCGATTTCAGATTGGGGGATGATCCTCAGCGTGGTCGCCAATGCAGTGTGTTTTGTCGTGGTTTCTATGACTACACGACCAAGCCTAAGTGAGCGCTTACAATCGGCGTCATTCGTTGGTACGCCACTGCCTGAAAGCGAAAACATGAGCCTATACCAGAGTCGTGTTACGGTTGCTGAACTAGAAATGCTAGCGTCTAGGTTTGTTGGGCGAACGCGAGTAAAAGCGGCTTTTCAAGCGTATTGGAGCCAGCAACGAGAAGAGCTAATGCCGAATCAGCAAGCGCCATCTTCTCTGATTCGACATACCGAACGTGTATTAGCCGGGGTATTCGGTGCTTCTTCTGCTAAGTTAGTACTTACTTCTGCCCTGCAAGGAAGAAACATGCAGCTTGAAGAGGTGGCGACTATCGTCGATGAAGCCTCTGAACTGTACGATTTTAGCCGAGGCCTACTTCAGGGGGCGATTGAACATATCGGCCAAGGTATTGCGGTGGTCGATAAGCAATTACGCTTGGTGGCTTGGAACCAACGCTACTTAGAACTCTTTGAATTTCCGCCAGGCTTGATCCAAGTTGGGCGACCGATTGCGGATGTGATTCGGCACAATGCAGAGCAAGGTTTATGTGGACCAGGCGATCCTGATGACCACGTCCGTCGTCGCGTTTATCATCTTGAGCAAGGGACTCGGCACACCTCTTCTCGGGTTCGTCCTGATGGTCGCGTGATTGAGGTACAAGGTAACCCAATGCCAGGTGGTGGCTTTGTGATGAGCTTTACCGACATCACCGTATTCCGTGATGCAGAGCAAGCGCTGAAAGACGCCAACGAGACATTGGAAGAAAGGGTGCGTCTGCGGACTCGGGAATTAGAACAACTTAACAAGCAGCTGGTGGCAGCGACGCAACGCTCCGATTTGGAATCGAAGTCCAAATCACGGTTCTTGGCGGCAGTAAGCCATGACTTGATGCAGCCACTCAACGCTGCGCGCCTGTTCGCTTCTTCATTGTCGGAAGTAGCCAAAGACAGCGAAGCTAAAAAGCTGTCGGCTCACATTGAGAGTGCTTTAGAGGCGGCCGAAGACCTGATAGGAGATTTGCTGGATATTTCGCGCCTGGAGTCGGGCAAGCTGGAAGTCAATATGCACGGTTTTGCGTTAAACGATGTGTTGTCGAATTTGAATGCGGAGTTCAGCGCATTAGCCAAGCAACAAGGTATAGCATTCACCATGATTCCATCCTCACTCATGGTGAAATCGGATCCCAAACTGCTGCGCCGTGTGGTGCAAAACTTCCTGACCAATGCGTTTCGTTATAACCCGAATGGCAAAGTGGCGCTCGGTGTTCGCCGGGTAAAAGGGCGAGTGCGTATTGATGTGTGGGACAACGGTGTAGGTATTGAAGAAGAGAAGCAGCAAGAGATCTTTGAAGAGTTTAATCGCGGAACTCAAGTTCGTTCTGACCAAGGTCTCGGGCTTGGTTTGGCGATTTCCAAGGGAATTGCTCAAGTGCTCGGGCATGAAATTTCGATGCGTTCTTGGGTCGGGAAAGGCAGTGTCTTTTCTATCACGCTTGATAAAGCCGATCATGTGCAGCCGCACCCAGTTCAAGTCACGACAAGTAACCAATCTGAACTTGGTCATCTGAGAATCCTTTGTGTCGATAATGAGCCTGACATTCTAGTCGGCATGGAAAACTTACTGTCTCGATGGGGCTGCGATACACGAGTTGCAATTGATTTAGTTGAAAGTCTACAAGCGCTTGAGGATGGTTGGATTCCGGATGTAATTTTCTCCGATTACCGACTTGATGATGGTCGTACTGGCTTGGAAGTACTACAGCAATGTCGCTTGAGACTAGGCAGCTGCTTTGAAGGTGTCATCATCAGCGCGGATCGCACCGATGATATGCTTGATGGCATCAAGGCAAATGGGTTCAGCTTTATTGCGAAGCCAGTTAAGCCGCTTAAATTGCGTTCGGTGCTCAACCGCGTCGCATAGATTTAGAGTGTTTTAGCGTTGCTATAAAAGAGACCTCCAAATGGAGGTCTCTGTGTTTGTAATCTTATTTTGGTTTGTAGGCTGAGTTTGCCGATTATTCCGCAACACCACCTTGGGTGAGTTTTGCGGGATTAAGCAATCGTTCTAACGTGGCTCTATCTAAATCGGTTTCTTCTTCCGCGACATCAATAATCGCACGACCCTGCTTATAGGCTTTCTTCGCGATTTCTGCCGCTTTCAGGTAGCCAATGACCGGGTTGAGGGCCGTGACCAAAATTGGGTTTTTTGCGAGCGCTATATCCAAGTTATCTTGACGAACTTCAAATGTTGCAATGGCCTTATCGGCTAAAGCGGTTGCGCTATTAGCGAGCAACTCGATGCTCTCCAATATATTATGAGCAATGACAGGTAGCATGACGTTTAGTTGGAAGTTACCTGCTTGGCCCGCGACGGTAATCGTGGTGTCATTACCAATGACTTGCGCTGAGGCCATAGCTGCGGCTTCCGGGATCACAGGATTTACTTTGCCAGGCATGATGGAAGAACCTGGTTGCAAGCCTTGTAATTCAATCTCAACTAAACCAGCCAATGGGCCTGAATTCATCCAGCGAAGATCGTTTGCGATCTTCATGATCGCAACTGCTGCTGTTTTGAGCTGTCCCGATAGAGCGACGATCGCATCTTGGCTGCTTAAATTGAAAAAGAAATTATCACTGGCTGTGAACTGAATACGAGTCGATTGTGTCAGGTTGCTGGCGAATAAGTCCGCAAAGCGTGGATCGGCATTGATCCCTGTGCCAACCGCCGTACCACCTTGGGCTAAGGCTTTTACCGCTGGCAGTGCTTGCTCAATCGCTTGTTTTGCGTGCTCGATTTGGAACTGCCAACCGCCAAGCTCTTGAGCAAAGGTAATGGGCATCGCGTCCATTAAGTGAGTGCGACCGGTTTTTACAACATCTTTCAATGCTTGTTGCTTAGACTCTAGTGCTTGGCTGAGGTGTGACAAGGCCGGAAAGAGCTGTTTTTCAATGGCTAATGCTGCGCTAACTTGAATTGCGGTTGGCACCACATCGTTACTGCTTTGTCCCATGTTGACGTGATCATTAGGACTGACGGTACCGCCTAGATGCTGGGAGGCCAGTGTTGCAATCACTTCATTCGCATTCATATTTGAGCTGGTGCCTGATCCGGTTTGAAATACGTCAATTGGGAACTGCTCAATATGATTGCCCTCGATAATCGCCTGAGCTGCGTCAGCAATCGCATTAGCGATATCACCTTCAAGCAGCCCCAATTGTGCGTTGGTGAGTGCCGCAGTCTGCTTGATGTGTGCCAACGCTTGGATGAAGCCAGATGGCATCTTATATTGACTGAATGAGAAGTTATCGACGGCGCGCTGAGTTTGGGCTTGGTAGAGTGCATCTGCTGGGACTTTCACTTCGCCCATACTGTCAGTTTCTATGCGGAATTCGGTGCTCATGGTAGGGATCCTTTTGGTTAATCGAGTGAGATTTGAATCAGGCGTAATTGTTGTTGTAATGCGAGAAATTTCACGTCGCCTTGTTCAAACTGATAGTAATAGCGTTTGAGACAGAATAATGGCGTATGGATAGAATCGAGACAGACACGACGGAAGATGCGACTGCGAGTGGAGTCTTGAATTGCGTCTAGTAGATGGAAATAAACCTGACGCAAAAACAGCTCACACAACAATAGATTTTCTTCATCGGCACCGTGTTCATAGCAGGAAGACAACACCATTCCCCAATGAATATAGTCATGAATTACGTCTGGCTCAAAGCCGTGTGGTGCGGCGAGAAGGAATCTATCTTGTGCTTTAAAAAATGCGTTGAAGATGTCCCGTTTGTTGTCCATAACCACCTCTCGTTTAATGTAATGATAATTATTATCAATTAAGTGGTGGGTTGGCAACCCTTTTTAGAGTAAGAGGTTGTTGAAGAAAGACTTACGGAAACAAAAGCCGACGTAAAAGCGTCGGCAGAGAGGGAATTATTTAGTCCTGAGGTGACAATGAGGTATCGACGTTTTGGATATCGGTGTCTTTATCTGTGGCCATTACTCTGTAAATAAGGTTTCGTACTTCACAAACGCGGTTTGTGTTTCGCCGTAATAAAGTGTGCCTCCAGATTGAATGACGACTCTTAACCAACTTTCTGCGGATGCTGGTCTTGGTAAGGTAATGTACCAACTTTTTCCAGCCTGATCGGCGGGCTTCATATCAACCGGCTGAGCATTTTTCTCTTCGTCATTAACGATGGAAACTTTGACCCCTTCGAGTGGATAGGCGGCATTGAGTGACAATTCTAAGCCATTTTTCGTGAGCTGTTCTGAGCGAAACTTCACTTTAAAGTCGCCATTTTCCATGTCACACAGTCCACTGGTGTAACGACAGTTAGACTTACTCGCGAGTTTGTAAGTTTCCCCTTCTTGTGCCGCGTGGGGTTTCTCGCTGAGTGCCATATCGGTGCCGAAGTAGGCGATCAAAGAAAGAATCGGCGCAATCAGCAGTGCGAGAATAAAGTGCTTGTTTTTGAACATAAAATACTAATTCCATCAATTATCTGTTCATTTTAACTGGCTAAAATCACTAATAACTTCGTTAATGATTTTGAAGGTAGAGCAACTAGCTTGCTGCAATCTTTGCCCTGCTCTAAACGATTGTTTCTGAGTTCCCCGAACATATAATCAATGCCATTCCTGTGCTTCCTTGCTACGGCTCAGGGAATCTAATTATTAGAATAAGTTAGATGAATAAAAAAGCCCCAAGTGGGGCTTTTGTGGCTTGCGTTATATTTTAGTGATCCACGGCATCGCCTGCACCAACAGGGACACGAACGTGTTCAACAAGATCTTTAACTTCTTGAGGTGTTTCCGCTGTAACTTTCGATACCGCGAATGCCACGATGAAGTTAAATAGGGCGCCGATAGCACCAAACGCGTTTGGCTCAATACCTAGGAACCAGTTGGTTCCCCAGCTTTCTAGATATTTCCAGTCAGCAACGAATAGGATGCCTTTGTGCTGGAATACGTAGAACAGTGTGATACTGATACCGGCAATCATACCGGCGATTGCGCCTTCTTTATTGATGCCTTTGCTGAAGATACCCATCATCAACGCAGGGAAGATGGATGACGCAGCAAGACCAAAGGCGAGCGCCACCGTACCAGCGGCAAAGCCTGGAGGATTCAATCCGAGATAGCCTGCGGCTGCGATTGCCACCGCCATCGAGATTCGGCTGGCAAGCAGCTCCTTCTTCTCGGATATGTTCGGATTTATAACCCCTTTGATTAAGTCATGGGAAATCGCCGACGAAATAGCAAGCAACAGACCCGCTGCTGTGGATAGTGCTGCAGCGAGACCACCAGCGGCAACGAGTGCAATGACCCAGTTTGGTAGCTTAGCGATTTCTGGGTTTGCTAGTACCATGATGTCACGGTCAACTCGCAATTCATTGGTATCAGGATTTGAGGTGTACTCGATCAGGCCATCGCCATTCTTATCATCAAAGCCTAATAGACCTGTTGTTTCCCAGTTTTTGAACCAATCAGGGCGCTCATCATACGCAAGGTGCTGACCAGGCGCAGGGTTGACGGTATCCATTAGGTTTAGACGTGCCATTGCTGATACTGCTGGCGCCGTTGTGTATAGAATAGCGATGAACACAAGTGCCCAGCCTGCAGAAGTACGCGCATCACGCACCTTAGGTACTGTAAAGAAACGGATGATAACGTGTGGTAGACCTGCAGTACCGATCATCAATGACATGGTGTAAACGAACATGTTTAGTGTGCTACCGCGAACCTGCGTAGTGTATTCACTAAAGCCGAGTTCGGTCACCACTTGGTCGAGCCTATCGAGCAGATAAACATCGGTGCCTTGAATGGTACTCCCGAGGCCAATCTGAGGTAGCGGGTTACCTGTAAGTTGCAGAGAGATAAAGATTGCAGGGATAGTGTAAGCAAGAATGAGTACGCAATATTGAGCAATCTGCGTGTATGTGATGCCTTTCATGCCGCCAAGTACTGCGTACATGAATACAATACACATACCAATCAGTAGGCCTGTTGAGTAATCAACTTCTAGGAAGCGACCGAAGGCAACGCCAACGCCTTTCATCTGGCCGATAACATAAGTGACCGATGCGATGATAAGACAGATAACCGCCACGATACGTGCCGTGTTCGAGTAAAAGCGTTCACCAACAAACTCTGGCACCGTAAACTTACCAAACTTACGTAGATAAGGGGCGAGTAACAGTGCAAGCAGTACGTAACCACCCGTCCAACCCATTAGGAATACGGAGCCGCCGTAACCCATAAAGGCAATTAGGCCTGCCATTGAGATGAACGATGCCGCCGACATCCAGTCAGCAGCGGTTGCCATACCGTTAGCGATTGGGTTTACCCCGCCACCTGCGACATAGAACTCTTTGGTTGACCCCGCACGCGCCCAGATCGCAATACCGATGTAGAGGACGAAGGTTGCACCAACAACCAGGTAGGTAATAGTTTTCAAATCCATCTGAGTTACTCCTTACTCATCTACGCCGAATTCACGGTCGATTTGGCGCATCTTCCATGCGTAATAGAAAATAATACCTAGGAAGGTGTAGATGGAGCCTTGCTGAGCAAACCAGAAACCAAGTTTGTATCCACCTAATTGAAATTGATTAAGTACGTCGACAAATAAAATGCCGCAGCCGAAAGACACTACGAACCAGATGACCATAAGGCCAATCATGAGCTTCACGTTTTTGTCCCAATAGGCTTTGGCTCTTTCTTCGCTTTCAAATGCCATTGCCGTCTCCTTACGATTGGTATTGTTGTTAAAAAAATGTTTCAACATGTACATTAGCAAGGTGTTGGCAAGAACTCTTTTCAACTTTAGTCGGGGTATAAAAAATAAAAAACTCCCGTGATATGGTCGCTTAGAGAGAAGTTAGGGTTATTTATTAATGTTAAAAAGCTGTTAAATTAGCCAAAGGTCTAAGGAGAGAAATGATAAAAAGCACGAATAAGAGACGTGATTAATTTTTTCTTCATTGATTTTAGCGATCCTTAACAGAAACATTCTGCGTTCTTCTTTTTATCAATCAGTGAAAAAATTGGCGTGAAAAATTCACAAGTAATTTATTTACATAAAGTTTTCGTACCAAATCACCGTTTTAGCGCACAATAAAGTAATATAACTGAGTCATTCTCGTACAACCTCGCGCTTTGGGACGGTTTAAGGAGGAGGCAGATTAAGGCATTAACTTATTAACGAAGTCGCCTTAGCTCATCACAAGCATATCGTTTTTCATTAAGGGAGGGTGAGAATGGACGCAGACACCATTAACAGTTTTTTTCTTATAGGTGCGTTGTTAATCGCACTTAGCGTTCTTTTAAGCCCAGTTTCCTCTAAGTTGGGAATCCCAATTCTTTTGGTATTTTTAGCCGTTGGAATGCTGGCGGGGGAAGACGGTTTAGGCGGTATTTTATTTGATAATTTTTCGATCGCTTACTTGGTCAGTAACCTCGCATTAGCCATCATTTTGCTCGATGGTGGTATGAGAACACGGGTTGCCAGCTTTAGGGTGGCGTTATGGCCTTCGGTGTCCTTGGCAACGTTTGGGGTTGCGATCACCACTATTTTGACCGGGCTGATGGCAACGTGGTTATTCGACTTAGACTTGCTGCAAGGTATATTAGTTGGTGCGATTGTCGGCTCCACAGATGCTGCCGCGGTTTTTTCTCTACTCAAAGGTCGTAGTCTTAACGAACGTGTTGGCTCAACGCTGGAAATTGAATCCGGCACCAATGATCCTATGGCGGTGTTTCTGACTGTTACTCTGATTGCTATTTTAGCGAACCCAGATGCAGATTTGAGTGTGGGCTTTTTGGCGCTCAGTTTTCTTAAGCAGTTTGGTATTGGCGCTTTACTCGGTTTTGCTGGTGGCTGGATTTTGTGGAAGGTCATCAATCGTAATCAACTGCCGGATGGCTTATATTCGATTTTAACCGTCAGTGGTGGCTTGCTGATTTTCGCTTTATCTAATGCATTAGGTGGCAGCGGTATTCTGTCAATTTATCTGGTTGGTTTACTGCTAGGTAATCGTCCAACACGCAGCCGCCATTCCATTCTTCATGTGCTAGATGGCATGACGTGGCTAGCTCAAATCGGTATGTTCCTCGTGCTTGGTTTATTGGTTACGCCTTCCAACTTGCTCTCTATTGCGTTGCCTGGTTTGGCGCTGGCCTTTGGGATGATTTTATTTGCCCGTCCAATCTCGGTTTGGATCGGTTTACTGCCATTCAAGAGTTTCACACCACGTGAAAAGTGGTTTGTTTCTTGGGTGGGCTTGCGCGGTGCTGTCCCAATTATTCTGGCGGTATTTCCAATGATGGCAGGATTGCCAGATGCGCAGTTGTACTTCAATTTGGCGTTTTTCGTGGTAATGGTCTCTTTGATTGTACAAGGTGGCACATTGACTAAAGCGATGTCTCTGGCGAAGGTAGAGCTACCTTCTAAACCTGAGCCAATTTCACGCACAGGTGTGGAGATTTACCCAACTAGTGAGTGGGAACTGTTTATCTATAAGCTTAAAGCGGATAAATGGTGTATTGGTGAACCATTGCGTAGTCTTTCGATGCCGGATGGAACGCGCATCGCCGCAGTATTTCGCAATAAAGCGTTATTGCATCCGTCAGGTAGTACGCGCCTCGAAGAAGACGATACCTTGTGTGTGTTGGCGCAAGAAAAGGATTTGGATGCCCTGAGCTTGCTATTTAGTGAAGCGCCTGAGAAAGCGTCATTGGCACGATTCTTTGGTGATTTCTTCCTAGATATTGAAGTGAACCTTGCCGATATTGCGATGATGTATGGCCTGAACTTGGGCGATGAATCACTCGATAAAAGCTTAAGAAACCTTGTAGAAGAACAATTGGGGAGTACACCAGTGTTAGGGGACCAATTCGAGTGGCAAGGCTTGCAATGGATCATTGCCGATGTCGTTGACCAACAAGTCACCAAAGTAGGTATCCGTTTGCCAAGCGAGCAAAGCCTGCTCGCTGACGAGGAGTGAGTCTAGTCGTTCATCTCCGTTAGCATGATGACGGCTTGTGTGCGGTTTTTTACGCCGAGCTTGCGGAAAATCGCCGTCATATGCGCTTTGATGGTGGCTTCTGAAACATTCAATTCGTAGGCGATTTGTTTGTTCAGTAAGCCATCTGACAACATCCCCAACACCTTATATTGCTGTGGCGTTAGCGCGGCAATCTTCTCCGCTAAGTCATTACATGCCGCGTTATTGGTGATCAGCCCTTCAGGAAAATACGGGTCGCCATTGAGCACTTGATTGAGCGCATTCACCAATTCGCGCATATCGCTCGATTTAGGAATAAAACCAAACGCACCATGGCTTTTCACTTGTGTCACGATCGCTGGCTCTTCACTAGCCGAGACGACGACGATTGGTAAGTCTGGGTGTTCTGCTCGCAAGTGAATCAAGCCAGACATACCATTTGCTCCTGGCATTTTGAGATCCAATAGCACCAAATCTGGCTCTTCTTCTCGCTCTAACAAAGCCAGTAGTGCGTCGAGTGAGTCCGCTTCCAGCAAATTTGCCCCACTGATTGCCATGTGGATAGATTGAAACAAGGCATTACGGAAGAGTGGGTGATCATCTGCAATGATGATGGTGTAGGTCGAATCCATGACGTTAAACACTTTTGACTATTTCGTTAAATTTATTATTGTCCAGCTTTGAGAGAGTGGACAATATTTATTCGCTAAAAGTCTGAACCAAATCGACTTTTATTAGGAAAATTGCATATAAGCGCAATTTTCTCATTCAAATCTGGGTAATAAAAAACGCCAGTGGTCATCACTGGCGTTTGAATATCTGGTGATCAGAATTGTTGGATGTGCTCTAAGAAAGGCTCGGCTTGCATAAAGCCGGTTAAACGCGCGTTTGAAATGTGTTCGCCATTCGCATCCCAGAACTCGATGGTTGGCAAGCCAAGTACGTTCATGTGTTTGAGTAACTCAATATCTTGCACTTGGTTCTTGGTTACATCAGCTTGCAAAAGAACAAAGTCTTTTAGCTTGGCTTCGACGCTTGGATCATGGAAGGTGTACTTCTCAAACTCTTTACACGCCACACACCAATCGGCGTAGAAGTCGAGCATCACAGGTTTGCCAGCTGTTTTGGCTAGCGCTAGTTGTTCTTCCAACTCTGCAACATTGGCAATGCGTGTAAAGCTTACGGAAGTTTGTTGAGCTTGCGTTGCGTTATTACCAAACCAGTAATTTAATACTGGCTGTGCTGACGCGAGCAAACCCAATACGGCCATGATGCCAACGGCGCTTTGTTTCCAGCCACCAAACTCCAAGCTGTTTTTCACATGATACAGCCAACCAAAGGCAGCGATGCCCAGTGTTGACCACAGAATTGTTGACCATATTTCTGGCATGATACGTTCCAACAAGAAGATAGGCGCAGCAAGCAGAATAAAGCCGAACAGCGTTTTCACGCGGTCCATCCAACCGCCGGCTTTTGGTAGCAACTTGTTGCCAAATACCGCTACAAGGATCAACGGAATACCCATGCCCATCGCCAGCGCGTAAAGGGCGACCCCACCAGTGAGTAAGTCGCCACTTTGTGCGACGTAAAGCAGCGCACCAGAGAGTGGGGCGGTAGTACACGGAGAACAAACCAAGCCAGATATTGCCCCCATTGCAAACACGCCTGCACTGCTACCACCTTGCTGCTTGTTACTTAAGTTATTCAGCCACGTTTGCACGCTGCTTGGTAACTGCAATGAGTACAGACCAAACATCGACATAGCTAATGCGATGAACAGTACACTTAAACCAATCAGCACATAAGGGTGTTGCATCGCCGCTTGGAACTGCATGCCCGCAGACGCCACTACAAGGCCGAGCAGCGTGTAAGTTAGTGCCATGCCTTGTACGTAAACAAAGGACAAACCAAGCGCACGACGTTGGCTCAGTTTGCCGCTACCAAGCACGATGCTGGTGAGAATGGGATACATCGGCAGTACACAAGGGGTAAATGCTAGACCCACACCAAGTGCCAAAAACAACAACGGCGTCCACCACTTGTCGGCTAGATTCGCGGCTAAGCTATCTTGCTCACTGACTGGTACTGAAGTGGTGGTTGATTTTGTTGTTGGCTGTGCTTGTTCTGTCGCTGGTGCCTTGGCAGTCGGTGCTACGGTGTCGGAATTGGATGAAGAAAACGCGCTGATTGGAATCTCACGTGTTTCTGGTGGGTAACAGAAGCCCGCTTTCGCACAGCCTTGATATTGCACAAGGACGCGCGCGCCCTCTTGCCAATTACTCAGTGGGATATTGACAAATAGTGGTGTGGTATAGATATGCACATCACCAAAGAATTCATCTTTATGTGGCGTGCCGTTTTCCATTTGCAGTTCGCCCAGTGAGATGTTCTCACCAGACACAGATAAACGCTCTTGATACAGGTAATAACCATCGCGTACCTGCCAATCGAGCATCAATTTGTCGTCTTGCTGGTAAAAACTAAACGGAAATGCCTGATCGACCGGAACAAAGCTGTCGCTGCTGCTACCAAAACTGTTGTTCTGGCTATTGGTAAACTGGTCTTTGCCGAACAAGGCTAAAGCTGGAGTGGAAAAGGTAATAAGCCCTAAGAGTAAAACGGAAAGTAATGCGCGCATAAAAGAGTCAATTCATCTTAGATAATTGCCGTTAGTGTAACTCAATCAGACCCGGAGGCGAGTCAATAAGTTTCATGAAAATGAAGATTTATTGAGCATAATTCAAAACGACAGGCAATAAAAAAGGGAGCCGAAGCTCCCCGAGTAAGACTCTGTTTCCACTAGATCAGTAGACCACCGAATGCGAAGCCAAGTGCTACCGCAGAAGCGATGGTTACCACACCAGGTACAAAGAATGGGTGGTTGAATACGTACTTACCGATGCGAGTTGAACCCGTGTCGTCCATCTCAACCGCCGCAAGTAGCGTTGGGTAAGTTGGTAGTACGAATAGCGCACTTACTGCTGCGAAAGACGCAACGGCGGTTAGTGGTGCTACACCGATAGCAAGTGCTGCTGGCATTAGCGCAACCGTGGTTGCACCTTGAGAGTAAAGCAGCATTGAAGCGAAGAATAGAACCAGTGCTAGCATCCATGGGTAGTCTGCTAGTAGCGCACCAGCCACTTCTTTGATGCCGTCAACGTGCGCGTTAACGAAGGTAGAACCTAACCATGCCACACCAAGAACACACACACACGCTGTCATACCAGAGCGGAATGTTGCTGCTGCTGGGATTTTGCCAGCGTCGATTTTACAGCTCATTACGATAGCTGCCGCGGCTGCTAGCATTACCGTCATGATAGCTTCGTTACGACCTAGAGCAGGGTTCTCGATAAGGCCAACAGAGCCAGAAATTGCTGCTGCGTAACACACTACGAATGCGATTGCGCCTAGGAAGATGAAGGTAGCTTTCTTCGCTGTTGGTAGGATTTCGCGTTTTGCTTCTGTATTTAGCTTGATTAAGCCTTTTTCTAGACGCTCTTGGTATTCAGCATCGTCTTTTAGCTCACAGCCCATGAAGTTCGCCACGAACGCACCGATCATGCACGCGATGAACGTCGTTGGGATACAGATTGCTAGTAGTGTTAGGTAGTCAACGCCAAATGGGTGCAGCATTGCCGCAAACGCGACAACAGCCGCTGAGATTGGTGATGCAGTGATCGCGATTTGCGATGCCACTACTGCGATAGACAGTGGACGAGAAGGACGCACGCCTTGGCCTTTCGCGACTTCTGCAATCACTGGCAACGTAGAGAATGCCGTGTGGCCGGTACCAGCCATCAGCGTCATTAGGTAAGTTACGATAGGCGCATAAAAGGTGATGCGCTCAGGATGCTTGCGCAAAAAGTTTTCAGCAACTTGCACCATCCAGTCTAAACCACCTGCCACTTGCATTGCTGCGATAGCCGTGATGACAGACATGATGATCAAAATTACGTCAACTGGGATGTAAGCTTGGCTTGTTGGCACACCTAAAATCAAAGACAACGCAATGACCCCAGCACCACCAGCAAAACCAATGCCGATACCGCCGATTCTAGCCCCCAAATAGATGAAGAGCAGAACCACGAAGAGTTCGACCATGACCATATTGATACCTCTTTAGTTTTTTATTGATTCTGATTTTTTGAACACTCAGGAACAGGAGTAAATGCTCAGAGAATTAGAACCCAGTGGCCTAATGGCAATAAAAGCATATAAAAAATGTGGTTAACCGTATGAGAGCCTAAAAAAGGGGCCTGAGTGGCCCCCTTCGAATTAGTTATTACTCGTAGCGTTTCGCTTTGTAAGTTGGATGCATGAAGTTTTCGACTGACAAGATTTCATCAAGCTCTTCTGCGGTTAGCAGGCCGCGCTCTAGCACAACTTCGCGAACACTCTTACCGGTTTCCGCACAAATCTTACCTACGATGTCACCTTCGTGGTGGCCGATGTATGGGTTTAGATAAGTGACGATACCGATAGAGTTGTAAACGTAGTTTTCACAAGTCTCTTTATTGACTGTGATGCCGTCGATACATTTATCACGTAGGTTCACACACGCATTGTGTAGTAGAGAGATAGACTCAAACATGCTTTGTGCGATAACTGGTTCCATTACGTTTAGCTGTAGCTGACCGCCTTCTGCTGCGAAAGAAACCGTGTTGTCGTTACCTAGAACTTTGAAGCAAACTTGGTTTACTACTTCTGGGATAACTGGGTTTACTTTTGCTGGCATGATTGAAGAACCTGCTTGCATTTCAGGTAGGTTCAATTCATTTAGACCAGCGCGTGGGCCAGAAGAAAGTAGACGAAGGTCGTTACAGATCTTCGATAGTTTCACCGCTAGACGTTTTAGTGCACTGTGCGTCATTACGTATGCGCCACAGTCAGAAGTCGCTTCGATAAGGTCTTCTGCCGCAACAACTTCAAGACCTGTTACTTCCGCTAGATGTTTTACTGCAAGCGCTTGGTAGCCAGTCGGTGTATTTAGACCTGTACCGATTGCGGTTGCGCCTAGGTTGATTTCTAGGAGTAGTTTAGAGGTGTAATCTAGAGCACGAATCTCTTCGTTTAGTGTTACTGCCCAAGCGTGGAACTCTTGACCTACAGTCATCGGTACCGCGTCTTGTAGCTGAGTACGACCCATTTTCAGTACATCTTTAAACTCAATTGCTTTAAGTTCGAATGCGCCTTTTAGGTACTCAATTGCTTCCATTAGTTTGTGTACGCTGTTGTAAACCGCGATACGGAAACCCGTTGGGTACGCACAGTTGGTTGATTGGCTCTTGTTTACGTGGTCATTTGGGTTAACAAATTCGTATTGACCTTTCTCTTTACCCATTAGCTCAAGCGCAACGTTTGCGATCACTTCGTTTGTGTTCATGTTCACGGAAGTGCCCGCACCACCTTGGAATACGTCTGATGGGAACTGATCCATGCACTTGCCAGTTTCTAGGATCAAATCACACGCTTCGATGATGTAGTTTGCAACGTCTTTTGGAATCGCACCAAGTTCTTTGTTTGCCAACGCCGCTGCTTTTTTGGTCATTACCATACCGCGTACAAATTCTGGTACGTCAGAGATGGTCATATTAGAGATGTTGAAGTTCTCGATCGCACGTAGCGTATGAATACCGTAGTACGCATCTGCAGGGACATGACGTTGACCTAATAGATCTTCTTCAATACGAGTGGCTGGGTTTGCTGTTTTTGGAGCATCAGATAGGGTAGCCATAGCAGGATCCTTAGATGATAATTCTGATAATAAAGTTATTTATTAGCCATTTCTGCAATCTAGAATCCATTCATCAGAATTTTTGGCTGGAAAATCCGTCCTGACTTATGTGGCACATGATACTGCACCTAGCGCATAAAAATAGTAACTAGATCACCTTTTTCGTTTTTCATGAGTCAATAATTTGCAAAGTATGAAAGGGTTATTAATAACCCTTTATGGGTACTCGATTTTCCTCGACAAACATGGGTTTTTAGAGTTCGAAATTAGCACTTTAAAAGCACGAAAAAATCGGTATGCAATTGAATGAAACACTCCACTACCACTTTTTCTGCGTAGGAAGAGACCAGTATGAACACGCTTTTTTACAACGATTCGTTTGAGCTTAGTCTGCTTTTACCATTACACTGAATTAAACAAAGGAGGGCGTGTGTTTCCTATCTTATTATTGGCATTTATTTTTGTCCCGATCATTGAAATCGGCTTATTTATTCAGGTGGGCGGCTTTTTAGGTTTGTGGCCGACTATCGCATTAGTATTAATCACGGCATTTGTCGGTGCATCGTTGGTGCGCAGCCAAGGCATCCAAACTCTGATGTCGGTGCAGGGGCGTCTGGAACAAGGTGAAATTCCAGCCCAGCAAATTTTTGAAGGCGTAATGCTAGCGGTGGCTGGCGTGCTGCTGTTAACACCGGGCTTTATGACCGATGCTCTTGGTATGCTGGTGTTGCTTCCTGCGCCACGCGCCGCGATTGCCAAATACTTGATGAGTAAAATGGTGGTGAAAACCATGCATGGTGGTGGCTTCCAAGGTGGTTTCTCTAACCAAGGGCCATTTGAGCAAGACCCGTTTCGCCGTGACCCATTTAATTCCCAGTCAGACGATGGCAATACCTTTGAAGGGGAATACGAGCGTAAAGACGATGATGATCGCAACAAGCTCAACTGATTGAGTCAGAGAGTAAAGAAAACAAAAGGGCGCACGAGCGCCCTTTTTTGTGTCTGAAAATCGTGGTGCTTACAACGCGCCTTCAAATCCCATTTGACGCCATGCTTCAAAAGCAATGATCGCAACGGCGTTCGAAAGGTTTAGGCTACGCGCATCTGGCATCATTGGAATGCGGATACGCTGCTCCATTGGCAAGCTATCGATGATTTCAGCAGGCAAGCCACGAGTTTCTGGACCAAACATCAATACGTCACCTGCTTGGTATTGTGCATCAACGTGGTGACCTGTGGTTTTGGTGGTGCAGGCAAACAATCGGTAGTTCCCTTGTTTCTCTTTCTCTAAATATTCTAAGAATGCTTGATAGTTCTTATGACGCGTTACGCGAGCTAAATCATGGTAATCCAAACCAGCACGGCGGACTTTCTTCTCTTCAAGATCGAAACCCAGAGGTTCAATTAAGTGAAGGTTTGCACCGCAGTTGGCGCATAGTCGAATGATGTTGCCGGTGTTCGGCGCGATTTCTGGTTCGTATAAAGCGATATCAAACATGGTATTGAAATAGAGTTGGTCAAATAGAGGGGCAGTATATACCCAAGTCAGCAAGATATGCGAGATTCAGCAAGATTGACCTGGGCATGAAAGCAGGCATTAGCGCGGACGCTAATACCGTAACTATCGATGCTCTTTATAATAGAGCGTGAGCGTAATTTTCTTCAACCGCTCGCCAATTAACGACGTTCCACCATGCGTCAATGTATTCTGGACGACGGTTTTGGTAGCTGATGTAATACGCGTGCTCCCACACGTCAAGAGCGAGAATTGGCTCGCCGCGTACATCCACTACGTCCATCAGAGGGTTATCTTGATTGCTGGTGGACGTAATGTGAATCTCTCCATCTTTTACGATCAGCCATGCAAAGCCAGACCCAAAGGTATTTATCGCGGCTTGGGCAAACGCTTCTTTAAA
This sequence comes from Vibrio sp. 11-4(1), assembly GCF_013048625.1. Taxonomy (NCBI): domain Bacteria; kingdom Pseudomonadati; phylum Pseudomonadota; class Gammaproteobacteria; order Vibrionales; family Vibrionaceae; genus Vibrio; species Vibrio sp. 11-4(1). The sequence continues at coordinate 33,500 of NZ_VHSY01000015.1, forward strand.
TTGCGCAAAGCTACCAAATTTATCGTTAATTGCCTGAGCAAGTGCGCCTTGAGGCTCACCGCCACCGTTTGGTGACATGCAATTCCAATAAATGATGTGGTTATAATAGCCGCCGCCATTATTACGCACTGCAGGGCTGAGCTTAGAGATATTGTCAAAGATCTCGTCTAATGACTGAGTTTCGAGCTCGCTCCCTTCAACGGCACTTACGAACTTATCGAAATAAGTCTTGTGATGTTTGCTGTAATGCACTTCCATGGTTTTCGCGTCGATGTACGGCTCTAGTGAATCGTACGGGTAAGGCAGAGCGGGAAATGTATGTGACATAGTAAATCCTCCTTAATTGGAAAATTTACTTTAATGCTAACGATAATTATTATCAACTTTGATCTTTGTAAGGGTATTCGAAGGCGTTCCCACCCAATTTCTAAAGTGAAGATGAAGCCGTGAATCTCTCACTCTAGAAATATGGTGTGGCTTACTGTTAGCCCATCGGCTTGAAGTTAACGATTGATAGGTAAGGTGATACTCATGCGCAATCCGCCTAACGGACTTCGACTGGCGACGATCGTGCCACTGTGCTGGCGGATGGCACTTTCGGTAATGGTTAGGCCGAGACCCGTGCCGCCGGAGTGGCGATCGCGGGCAGTCGAAACGCGATAAAACGGGCGAAAAATCGCGGCTAATTCTTCTTCTGGAACGCCCTCGCCATTGTCATCAACCGTGATATGCAGCGTATCCTCATCGGCCTTGATGTCGATTTGCACCTCATCTTTCCCGTAATAGATGGCGTTACGAACGATGTTTTCCACCGCACTCATCAGCAGTTTAGGATTGCCGGAGATACTTCGTTTTGGCAGTTCAGAATAGTGTAGGTGCTTGCCCATTTGCTCAGCTTCAAACTGCGCATCTTTAATGATCTCTTCCCACAAACTTTCCAGTGGCTGCGTTTCGCGAGTCATATGGCTGTTTGCCTGCATGCGAGACAGTTCAAGCAATTCGCTGATCATCTGTTCCAAGCGCTGCGCTTCGGTATCGATACGAGTCAGTTCTGGGCTTTCACCCTGCTTACGCGTCGCTAATGCGCTCGCCATACGTAGGCGAGTTAAAGGTGAGCGTAACTCGTGAGAGATGTCGGATAGCAGGCGTTGCTGTCCTGAAATCATCTGATTGACCGCCTCGACCATCTGGTTGAAGCTGCTGCCAGCCTGACGAAACTCTGCTGTGCCTTTTTCTAAATTTGGGTCTGTGACAAATTCGCCTTTCGCGACACGTTGAGCGGCGGCTTCAAGACGACGCGCTGGCTGACTCAATGCCCAAGCAAGCCATAACAGCAGTGGTGTACTAACCAGCATGACCGCGAGCAATAGCTGGAATGGGTGATCAAACAGACGCAAGAGTAGTGGTGGTGGCTCATTCCACTTGAAGCCCACATACATCAAGATATCGGAGCCAGCCAAAGTAATTGGGATTGGACCTGCAATCATGTATCGACCATACAGTTTCTGCTTTGGCTGGTTGTAATCTTCGATACTGGTGACAAAGTTTTGTATGGCACGCAATTGGAAGTTACTGCGTTTTTCTGTCGTAAGAACATTACCGCTGTAGTCAGAAAAAAATACGCGCGGACGAGGGTCATGCTTACCGTGACGGTTACCCTCGATACGAAATAGTATTCGACCTAAATCAGTTTGCTGACTGTATTTTTGTTGGATTGCGTCACGCGTTTCTACCATACGTTTATAGTGCTCTTCTGGAATGTCGCGAGCTTTGCGAGGGTCCAAATGTGGCAGTGATAGCACAGCTATCAACACCAATAACATAGTGAACCAAAAAATGGCAAAGATGCGCCCATACAAGCTATTGATGTTTGGCAGTTTGATGCGTGATAGGCGCATTAATCCTCCTCAAGCAGCATATAGCCACGACCACGCAGGGTTTTGATTCGCGGCTTGCCATTGCTCTGATCTGGTAATTTTTTACGTAAGTTCGAAACATGCATATCGATCGCGCGATCAAAAGCGGCGAGTCGTTTACCAAGCACATCTAAGCTCAATGTTTCTTTAGTTAGCACTTGTCCTGGGTTTTGCACAAAGTGGGTCAACAGAGCAAACTCGGTTGCTGTGAGATCGAGCAACTGTTGATCGCAGTATGCTTCTTGTTTACCTGGGTAAAGACGGAGCTCTTGATACTCAATGCAATCGCTGTTTTTGGTGTTTTTCTGTGTGCTGCTGGTACGGCGTAAGATCGCACGGATACGTGCTAACAGTTCACGGTCACTAAAAGGTTTCGGTAAATAATCATCCGCGCCTAGCTCTAAACCGATCACGCGGTCAATTTCTTCCCCTTTAGCGGTCAGCATCAAGACAGGAGTTTCCCAGTTTTCACGCAAGCGTTTAAGGGTTTCCATGCCATTTAGCTTCGGCATCATGACATCCAACAAAATCAAATCAATCTTATCATTGACCGCAGCTAAGCCTGCTTCGCCATCATTTGCTTCGCTGACGTCAAATCCTTCGAAACTGAGTACTTCTTTTAATAAGCTGGTTAGCTCGATATCGTCATCAATTAAAAGAATGTTTGCCATGGGGGCACCTATAGTAAGTTACCGATAGCTTAATATTACATTGGAATGATGTGCTGCGAAGAGGGTAAAAATCACTCTTTACGATTCTTTACGCTCCCTATACGTCGCTTTACCTAGTGGGTCGTATTCTATACTCAAGCGCTGTGAGAACAGCTCAGAAGAATCACTCACCTGTGTAAGGAATCAAATTATGAAATCTGCAAAAAAACTTGTGTTAGCTGCTGTTGTTCTACCTCTTACTCTCGGCGCAGCAAGCGCATTCGCTTACGGTGGTAAAAACCATCATCAAGGCCCGCGTGATGAATGTGGCATGGGAATGGACCGCGGCATTATGCGTGATTTGAGTTTGACGGATGCTCAAAAAGATCAGCTTAAGTCTTTCCGTGAAGCAAACCGCGCACAGATGAAAGGCAAATATTCTGAAAATCGCGAAGCTCGTATGGCTGAGCGACAAGCACACCATGCAAAAATGCAGTCACTCTTACTAGCGGATAGTTTTGATGAAGCGCAAGCGACCGCATTAGCAAAAGAAATGGTTGAACGCCAAACTGAGCATCGTGTGCAAATGCTAGAAAGAAAGCACCAAATGCTGAGCGTATTAACGTCAGAACAAAAAGCAGAGTTTGTGAAGTTGCAAAATGAACGCATGCAAGAGTGTGGCGATAGAATGCATAAGCGCATGGAAAAATACCGCAATAATTAAGTCATGAATTGATGTTATATAAAGAGGCAGCCATTGGTTGCCTCTTTTTGATCTGGTTATTTCATGGGCATTCAATATACTCAACGTATGGTTTGAGTTAACTCTTTGATTATGAAACAGCAATATGCACGTTTAGTGACGACCGCAGCTTGGACTGCAACTATTGTGGCGACTCTTCTCTTGATTGTAAAAGTCATCACGTGGTGGGTAACCGGCTCAGTTAGCCTATTGGCATCACTGATCGACTCAATGTTGGATATCGCCGCGTCGGTGGTAAATCTCGTTGTTGTCCGTTATGCCTTACAACCAGCAGACCGCGAACATACGTTTGGGCATGGTAAAGCTGAGTCTCTAGCGGCCTTGGCTCAGGCGATGTTTATTTCGGGGTCGGCGGTATTTTTGATCCTGAACGGGATTGACCGATTTTTCCGCCCACACGCACTGCATGCGCCGGAGCTCGGTGTTTATGTATCGCTGTTTGCGATTGTGGTCACACTTGGCTTGGTGATGTTCCAAAAACATGTGGTACGCGTGACAGGGAGCCAAGCAATCGCGGCGGATTCTCTGCATTATCAGACTGATTTGTATATGAACGCTGCGATCATGGTGGCTCTGGGACTCAGCTACTTTGGCGTGACGCAAGCGGATGCGGTGTTTGCGATTGGCATTGGTGTCTTCATTCTTTACAGCGCCTTCAAAATGGTCAGCGAAGCGATTCAGACGTTATTAGACCGAAAGCTACCGGATTCCGAATTGGAGCAAATCCGCAATGAATGTTTGAATGTGAAAGGGGTTCTTGGGGTTCATCAACTGCGCACCCGTATGTCAGGGCCGACACGCTTTATTCAGTTGCACTTGGAGCTAGACGATAACTTACGTTTAATCGAAGCGCACTATATTGCCGATAAAGTTGAGGAAAACCTTTTAGCTTTGTTTCCTGATGCGGATGTTTTGATCCATCAAGATCCATTGTCTGTCGTTTTTGGGCCAGAGAAAGAGCAAAAAGCGCAAGATTGGTAGGGCTCGAAAAATCCATAAGTGCCTGACGACAAACAGGCACTTATTGACTATCTTTCCATCAATACTTATTAAGATTCGTGATCCTGATGTGAATCAACAAAGTTTCATAGAGAAACTGTAATACTCTTACATAAGTAGAAAAGTTACATAAAAAAGTGCGTTTTCATTGGTAATCCTGTAGAGGAAATGTAACATAACGCACAGTTCTGGATTATGCAGGTTGCTTGGTAACAAGGGGCCTAAAAGAAAATTAAATAATTGATTGCCAAAGATCGAGGGTGAGCATGATTAAGAAGATCGGTGTTTTAACAAGTGGCGGTGACGCACCTGGTATGAACGCGGCGATACGCGGCGTAGTACGTACAGCACTATCCGAGGGATTGGAAGTATTCGGTGTGTACGACGGCTACCTAGGCCTATACGAAGGCCGCATCGAGAAGCTAGATCGTTCTAGCGTTTCAGATGTGATCAACAAAGGTGGTACGTTCCTAGGTTCTGCACGTTTCCCTGAATTTAAAGAAGTGGAAGTGCGTGAAAAAGCGATTGAGAACCTGAAAAAACATGGTATCGATGCGCTAGTCGTGATCGGTGGCGACGGTTCGTACATGGGTGCGAAGAAACTGACTGAAATGGGTTACCCATGTATCGGTCTTCCAGGCACAATCGATAACGATATCGCTGGTACTGACTACACAGTGGGCTACCTAAGTGCACTAAACACAGTTATCGATGCAATCGACCGTCTACGTGATACTTCTTCATCTCACCAACGTATTTCAATTGTAGAAATCATGGGCCGTCACTGTGGTGACCTAACTCTGATGTCTGCAATCGCGGGTGGTTGTGAGTACATCATCACTCCAGAAACTGGTCTAGACAAAGACAAGCTGATCAGCAACATCCAAGACGGCATTGCAAAAGGTAAGAAACACGCAATCATCGCGTTGACTGAGCTAATGATGGATGCTAATGAACTAGCACGTGACATCGAAGCGGCGACAGGTCGTGAAACTCGTGCAACAGTACTTGGTCACATCCAACGTGGTGGTCGTCCAACGGCATTTGACCGCGTTCTAGCATCTCGCATGGGTAACTACGCTGTTCACCTATTGATCGAAGGTCATGGTGGTCGTTGTGTCGGTATCGTGAAAGAGCAACTTGTTCACCACGACATCATCGACGCGATCGAAAACATGAAGCGTCCAGTACGCAACGATCTATACAAAGTTGCTGAAGAACTGTTCTAAGTAAGTTTGAAATAGATAAAGAAAAACCGCGGCTTTCCGCGGTTTTTTTGTATTTGAGTATCAGCCAAAGGAAGCTGACGCATCGGACAAAATCTTACGAAGCGCTGCTCTGTTCAATGAGCGTCAATTTACGTTCGCGCAGTGCAAACATATAGCCAAGTAGGCCACCTAACGTATTCCCCACAGCGATACCTATAAACAAGCCTTCAATACTGTAAATCTGGCTTCCGATCCATGCTGATGGCAGGGTAAACACGAACAGACGCATAAAGCTCCATTGGAATGCTCGTAATGGTTTGTGCATCGCATTCAAACCACTGATTAACATCATCACAATGCCTTGAAAACCATAACTGAACGGCACCACAAGCAGGTAATGCCACAGCAGATTTTTTACCGCTTCTTCCTGCGAGAACAATGCCGCTAGAGGAATACTCAATGGCACCATCATCAAGAAGATAAACCCTTGGAACACCACCGCAAAACGCATGCTGATAAATAAGCCGGAAAAGGCGCGTTGAGGGTTTTTCGCCCCTAAGTTTTGTGCCATGAATGGCGTGAGTGCTGAGGTCAGAGACATCAAGACTAGGATCAAAATAGACTCAATACGCTGCGCCGCACCGTAAGCCGCAACCGCTGCTGTACCGTGGTTGGATAACAGCATCATCAGAATGGCACCGGACAATGGATTCATCGCGTTCGACAGTGCGGCAGGAGTGCCGATTTTTAACGTTTGCTGCCAATCTTGTTTCAGCAAGGACCATTGGGGTTGAGCGAGCAACTTTTCGCGTTTAACTAGCACATAGAATGAGCCACATAGCGCACCTAACCAGCTAAAAGCACTGGCTATTGCCGCACCTTGGATGCCAAGCTCGGGGAATGGGCCAAGTCCGAAGATCAGTAGCGGATCGAGCATGCCGTTAATCAAGCCCGCCAACATCATGATTTTGGCTGGTGTTTTTGTATCCCCAGATGCTCGTATCGCGCTATTGCCCGCCATTGGGATCACCAACAATGGAATGGTGAGATACCACACCTGCATGTACTCTTCGATGAGTGGAATTAGGTCGTCGGCTGCGCCAAGAAAGCGGAACAGTGGTGCAATAGTGGCAAAGCCAATCGAAGAGGCGATAGCCACGAGTAACACCGCTAACAACAAACCGTGAGTGGTAAACCGAGCGGCTTGTGGGGCGTGACCTTGTCCAAGTAAGCGACCAATGTTGGTCGAAAGACCCATCCCTATCCCCATCGTGATGCAGTTAACCGCAAAGGTTACAGGGAAGGTATAGCTGATCGCCGCTAGCGCTTGAGTACCAAGCAACGAGATAAAAAACGTGTCCACCAAGTTAAACATCAAAATCGCGATCATGCCCATGGTCATGGGGACGGTCATTTTCCGCAGCGTTTCAGGAATGGGTGCGGTCAACAAACCATGCTTATCGGTCGCTTGGGGTTCCAGCTTGTTATTTTCCTGCATGTATGACAACTATGTGGTGAGCAAACTGCAAGGATACAAGAAAGCGAGATGCTGGGCGAGTGAGCATTTCGAACGCAAACCGTTGCTTAGTTGTTCGTTATTTTAACTAAGTCACAAAAATTTTGTGCCACCCCCTTGGGATCGCTGCTTCGACCCCTTATATAGGGATCACGTGTCTGGGGCTACAGTCCCTAAGGACAATTATCAAATAAACATGGAAATTTTCAGGAGAGACGACCGATGAACATTCGTCCATTACATGACCGAGTTATCGTTGAACGTAAAGAAGTTGAATCTAAGTCTGCTGGTGGCATCGTTCTCACTGGTTCTGCTGCAGAAAAATCAACTCGCGGTGTTGTTCTAGCTGTGGGTAAAGGCCGCATCCTAGAAAACGGCACAGTACTGCCGCTGGACGTTAAAGTTGGTGATACTGTTATCTTCGCTGAAGGTTACGGTACAAAAACTGAAAAAATCGACGGTAAAGAAGTGCTTGTCATGTCTGAAAACGACATCATGGCGATCGTTGAATAATAGCAATCATTGAGTAATTTTTTGCTCAGATTCAATTACGAAATTACACACAAAGAATTTTAGAAAGGAAATCAAAGATGGCTGCTAAAGACGTTAAATTTGGTAATGACGCACGAGTTAAAATGCTAGAAGGTGTAAACGTTCTGGCTGACGCAGTAAAAGTAACACTGGGTCCTAAAGGACGTAATGTCGTTCTAGACAAATCTTTTGGTGCACCGACTATCACGAAAGATGGTGTATCAGTAGCGCGTGAAATTGAACTGGAAGATAAATTCCAGAACATGGGCGCACAAATGGTTAAAGAAGTTGCGTCTAAAGCAAACGACGCGGCAGGTGACGGTACAACAACAGCAACAGTACTAGCACAATCTATCGTAAACGAAGGTCTAAAAGCAGTCGCAGCGGGTATGAACCCAATGGACCTTAAGCGTGGTATCGACAAAGCAGTAGCAGCAGCAGTAGAGCAACTAAAAGAGCTTTCTGTTGAATGTAACGACACGAAAGCGATCGCACAGGTTGGTACTATCTCTGCAAACTCAGACGCAAGCGTAGGTAACATCATTGCTGAAGCAATGGAGCGTGTGGGCCGTGATGGCGTTATCACTGTTGAAGAAGGTCAGGCGCTACAAGATGAGCTAGACGTAGTAGAAGGTATGCAGTTCGACCGCGGTTACCTATCTCCTTACTTCATCAACAACCAGGAGTCAGGCAGTGTTGATCTAGAAAACCCATTCATCCTGCTAGTTGATAAGAAGATCTCAAACATTCGTGAACTTCTTCCAACGCTAGAAGCCGTAGCGAAAGCGTCTCGTCCACTGCTTATCATCGCAGAAGATGTAGAAGGCGAAGCGCTAGCAACATTAGTTGTCAACAACATGCGTGGCATCGTGAAAGTTGCAGCAGTGAAAGCACCTGGCTTCGGTGACCGTCGTAAAGCAATGCTACAAGACATCGCTATCCTAACTGGCGGTACTGTGATTTCTGAAGAAATCGGTCTAGAGCTTGAAAAAGTAGCACTAGAAGATCTAGGTCAAGCGAAGCGTGTTTCTATCACGAAAGAAAACACGACTATCATCGATGGTATCGGTGAAGAAGAGATGATCTCTGGTCGCGTAGCTCAAATTCGTCAACAAATCGAAGACGCAACTTCAGACTACGACAAAGAGAAACTACAAGAGCGCGTAGCGAAACTGGCTGGCGGTGTTGCAGTAATCAAAGTTGGTGCAGCAACTGAAGTTGAAATGAAAGAGAAGAAAGACCGTGTAGAAGATGCGCTAGCCGCAACTCGTGCAGCGGTTGAAGAAGGTGTTGTTGCCGGTGGTGGTGTTGCACTTATCCGCGCGGCATCTAAGATTGCTCACCTAACGGGTGACAACGAAGAGCAAAACGTTGGTATCCGCGTTGCACTACGTGCAATGGAAGCGCCAATCCGTCAAATCACGAAGAACGCAGGTGAGGAAGACTCAGTGGTTGCGAACAATGTGAAAGCGGGTGAAGGCTCTTACGGTTACAACGCAGCAACAGGCGAATACGGCGACATGCTAGAGATGGGTATTCTAGACCCAACGAAAGTAACTCGTTCTGCGCTACAGTTCGCAGCATCGGTTGCGGGTCTGATGATCACGACTGAAGCAATGGTTACTGACCTACCGCAAAAAGACGCACCAGCGATGCCTGACATGGGCGGCATGGGTGGCATGGGCGGTATGGGCGGCATGATGTAAGCCAGCTTATCTCTTTGCTCTAAGGGAATCCTTATAGCGGAAAGATAACCGACCAAACCTTTAAAAGTCGAGGCATTTGCCTCGACTTTTTTATGCGCGTTATCCGAGAAACATAGCATTCTGATGTGGCTTCGATTGTGAGAGGCGAGTTCAAGAAATGTCAGTGGAAAAACATGAAAATAGAAGCGACAAAATTTTTTCTTTTGAGTCAGATGGTTAAATCTGACCTACCGCTAACACTTTTTGAACGTGGATAGCGCAAAATCTGAACATTACACTATGTTGTAAATTGTTGCTTCCCATCATGGAGATGAAAATGAAAAAGCTTATGACGTCATTGGCGGTTGCAGCCGCTATCGCATCACCAGTTGCTCTTGCTGACAGTACACCTGTGATGTTCTCTACTATCGACAACACAAACGCACCTTCTAACTCGTCAGTTGGTGGTGTTCGTTTAGCCGTGTTGCATGGACAGGTGAATGAGGTTAAAGGTGTCGACTTTTCACTGCTTGGTATGTCAGAAACGGATCGTACGACAGGTGTGAACTTCGGTCTGTTTTTTGGTGCAGCAAAGGTAAACCAAGAAATGAAAGGTGCGTCTTTAGGCTTAGTTAACTGGAACCAAGGTCAGACGACGGGTGTTAACTTGGGTGCTGTCAACATTACGAACAATGTAAAAGGCTTGAACTGGAGCGCGGTGAACTATTCTGAAGGCTACACCATGGCGGATGTGGGCTTAGCGAGTATCTCTAAAAAGTCTAACTTCCAGTTTGGTTTCTTCAACATGACCGATCAAATTGATGGCGTACAAATTGGTCTTTTGAACTGTGCGGATAACGGTTTCTTCAAGTGTTTCCCACTCATCAACTTCGCTAAATAATCCCCGAGCAAGTCAGAATTTTTAGATACCGAAAGCCCTCGATATTCGTCGAGGGCTTTTTAATTACTGATGGGGTGAAGCGAGTTTATCGGCGGCGTTAACTATTTAATTAAGCGGGATGAGGTTTTGCGTTGTTGAATTCTTTGGTGAACCCCTCGGCGCAATGCTTTGATGTGGTTTTCTGCTTTATCCACGCCCAGTAACACCGTTAAAGCCAGTAGGGTAATGACCACCGACTGCGTTAAATAACCCAAACCGATCATCAACCCTAATCCTGCCAGTACCCAAATAACCGCTGCGGATGTTACGCCGTGGATTTTTCCATCGAGTGTCATCATCACGCCTGCGCCTAAGAAGCCGACGCCAGTAATAATCTGACCAAGCACGCGTGCTTGATCGAGTGTATTTTGCGATAACGATACTGCCATCGACATAAACAGGTAAGTGCCTGAAATAATAAGAATTGCCGTGCGAATGCCAACAGGTTTACCACGAGTTTGGCGTTCGATACCGATCATTAGCCCATTAATGGCACAGCATAGTAGGGCAGGCCAGCTGAATGGGCCAAGATCGAAAATTTGTTCGAGTGCTGTATGCATCTTGACCTCCAAAAGAGCGGAGTATGCATAGACTTACCGTGCAAAGCGAACAAAAAGGAACGGTCGTGACGACAAATTTAATTGAGCGTCAGGACCTATTCTAAATGCAAATCCAATGGCGTTTTACTTGGCCTGCCACCAATTTCTCGTGTCAGTTTTGGTACCAGGTAACCCGATACACGCGTGATGAGTCCGCGCATAATGGCTTTTGCTTCTTCGTCCGAAATAAAGTAGTGCGCCGCGCCTTGCACCTTATCAAGAACGTGGAGGTAATAAGGCAAGATACCCGCGTCAAATAAGGCTTCACTTAATGCCACTTGAGCTTCTACCGAATCATTCACGCCTTTCAACAGAACGCCTTGGTTTAGAAGCGTAACGCCTGCTCTTTTGAGCTTGAACATCTGTTCAGCAAATTCGTCATTGATTTCGTTGGCATGGTTGATGTGAGTCACAAGGATGATTTGCAACCTTGATGCTTGCAGCAGTTGGCATAGTTCATCAGTGACTCGAGCGGGAATCACCACAGGTAAACGGCTATGAATACGCAGACGTTTGATGTGAGGTATGTGAGCAATATGCTCTAAAAGCCAATGAATTTCATCGTCTTTTGCCATTAATGGATCACCACCTGAGAAGATGACTTCGTTCAACTCTGGTTGCTGCGCCATGTACTCTAAGCACTTTGTCCATGCCTGCTTGCCGCTTTTATTTTCTTGATATGGGAAGTGACGACGAAAACAGTAACGGCAATTTACCGCGCAGCCACCTTTGACGATCATTAAGGCGCGGTTGCGATACTTGTGTAGCAGACCAGGGACTTCATTATCCTGCTCTTCTAACGGATCGTTGGAATAGCCCGGATGTACTTCAAATTCGTCACTTAATGGTAAAACCTGACGTAAAAGAGGGTCTTTAGGGTTGCCTTTCTCCATCCTATCGACAAAACTTTGCGGTACACGCTGTGCAAACAGCTTGCGTGCGGCAAACCCGTCTTGCCACGGTGAAGGATCTATTTCCAGTATTTCGAGCAATTTTGCAGGATCAGAGATCCCATTCGCCAACTGTTTGAGCCAGTTTTGCTCAACAGATTCGACTTTTCGGGTTATTATGTGCGGCATTGAATTTAGCTCTAAGAATGTAAGAGGAAAAAATGGCTACAGTTAGCACCAATGAATTTAAAGGCGGTCTTAAGTTAATGCTTGATAACGAGCCTTGTGTAATTCTGGAAAACGAATACGTTAAACCAGGTAAAGGCCAAGCGTTCAACCGCGTTAAAATTCGTAAACTTCTTTCTGGTAAAGTGCTAGAGAAAACATTCAAGTCTGGTGACACTTGTGAAGTGGCAGACGTAATGGATATCGACCTAGATTATCTATATTCAGACGGCGAATTCTACCACTTTATGAACAGTGAAACGTTTGAACAGATCGCAGCAGACGCAAAAGCGGTAGGTGACAACGCTAAGTGGTTGGTAGAAAACAACACTTGTATGATCACACTTTGGAACGGTAACCCAATTACTGTTACTCCACCAAACTTCGTTGAGCTAGAAGTGGTAGACACAGATCCAGGCCTGAAAGGTGATACTCAAGGTACTGGCGGTAAACCAGCTACGCTATCAACTGGCGCTGTTGTTCGTGTTCCTCTGTTCATCTCAATTGGTGAAGTGATTCGCGTTGATACTCGTACGGCTGAATACGTAGGCCGTGTGAAGTAAGCACTTTAGATTGATTGTTTGAAAGGTCGCTTCGGCGGCCTTTTTTATTGCCTGTAATTCTCTCTTGAATGTCCCTGCATAGAAAATCGATATCCTCCGCAAATTTTCGATGATTTTGTATTATTCGTAAAAATCTTATTTATTTCATGAATCTGTCGATTATTCCTTAATGTAACATTTTGATACATTAGTTCTTGTTGTTGAGTTGCATAGCAATCTGATTTTTATCGATTTAACTCAGTAACAATCCAAAAAGGAGAACAAAATGGAAAGCAGAGGCTTAGGAAGGGGTTTAAAGGTGGAAGAAAGACGTCAGTTACTACACAAAGGATTGAAAGCTGCGGTGTTTGGCGTACCGCTGTTGGCAATAGGCTTAACGATTAATAGCTCTGTGCTGATGACCGATGCAGGTTACAGCTACGTGCATCAGAACAATATCACTGGTGAGTTGGATGTGTTTACTGAACCTGGCATTCATTTTCGCATGCCATTTCTGTCCAAAATCACCAAGTATGACCAAGTGATCACTGTGTCATTCGGTAACAGCAAGGGCGAAGATTTTTATCAACGTCTTGATGCGATTCAGGTTCGGTTTGCCGACACCTACATTGGTCAGATCCCCGTAACATTCCGCTTTAAGCTCAGTAATGACCCTGAAGCGGTGAAGAAGATGCACAAAGAGTTCCGTAACAACAGTAACTTGATTGATGCGCTGCTTGTAAAGAACGCACGTAACGTGACGGTGATTACTGCTACCCAATACACGGGTGAAGAGTTTTTCCAAGGTGGTTTGAACCAGTTCAAATCGAAACTTGGCGATCAGTTGCGAGAGGGGATTTATCTAACAGAGCGACGTCAGGTTGAAGTGGAAGAGTTGGATCTTGCGCCTGTTGGGGCGAATCAGGCCAATGCGAACCAACTACAGCGCACCAATCAACTGGTTTGGAAAACGGTGCCAGTTGTAGATAAAACCGGGCAACCAATTCGTCAAGACAACCCGTTACAACAATACGGCATTCAAGTGACGCAGGTGACCATTGGTGATCCACAGCCAGAAAAGCAATTGGATCAGCTATTGGCGGATAAAAAGCGTTTAGTGGCGGATCGTATTCGCGCGATTCAGGAGCAAGAAACGTCGAAAGCACAAGCAGAGACCGAGCAGTTACGCAAAGAGATTCAACGAACACGTGAAGTGCAAGACGCTCAGCGTGGTAAAGAACTCGCTATTATTGCTCAGCAAAAAGAAGTGGAAGTTGCACGTCAGATTGCAGAGCGTGAAATCGTTGAAGTGGAAAAAACCAAACGACTTGCTGAAGTCGAGAAGGAGAAAGAGCTAGCTATCGCAGAGGCTAACTTAGCCATTCAAAAGGCGAACGCACTTTCTGCTGAGTTTGAAGCGAAAGCGATATTAGCGAAAGGTCGTGCAGAATCTGAGGTCCTAAAAGCGAAGTACTCGGCGTTAGGGGCAAACCGTGAAGTTTATTTGGCAGAGTTGAATCGAGACGTAGCGAACTCGTTGTACAACAACTTGCAAAACTTCCAAGTTCAGATGCCACAAAACTACATTGGTGGTAGCGAAGAAACGGGCTTGAAAACAAACCTAGATGTGATTACTGGCTTTGGCGCCCTGGGTCTTATGGACCAAACGAAGAAGGTCATACAGCAATAAGATCATGGGTGGTCAAAAGCTTAAAAAGCAAAAAGATCATGGGTAACCCAAAGCAATAAAAAAGCTGGCATAGAGCCAGCTTTTTCTTTTTAGTCAGTATCTTAAATCATGAAGATAAAGATAACGGCTAGTGCAGTGATGAGGCCTGCAAATGCATAGCATGCAATTTTACCTATCACACCAGTGTGGAATTTAAGGTCGTGCATGCCGTGGTGTACACGGTGCATCGCATGCCACATTGGTAGAGCTAGGGTGCCAATGATGAATAGCGCACCGATGATACTGGTTGCGAATTCGGAGACACGCTCGTAGCTCATCGCTTCTGCATCAATCACGCCTAGTGGGACCAAGATACCTAGCACCAATACCGTGATTGGCGTGATCATCGCGAACCAAGTACCGCCAGCACCAAATAGACCCCACCAGATTGGCTCATCAGAACGTTTTGGTGATGTGTTTACACTATAATTCGGTTTCATGCTCAGCTCCTTACACCACGATGAGAACGATCAGTGAGATGAACGCAACCGCGGCCCACTGAGTCAATACGATGATTTTCTTGTCCACCAGTTTGCCTTTCAAACGAATTGGCATTACTTGCGGCATCATGCTGAAGAAAGTTTGAGCGTGGAATAGGCTACCTAGTAGTGCAACGATGTTGATCGCGACTACGATTGGGTTTGCCATAAAATCCAACCAACCTTGCCATGCTTCAGGGCCTTTCACCAAGCAACCTAAACCGAAAGTTAGGAACAGAGTGAATAGGATCAAAGGAAGCACAGTCGCTTCACGTAGCATGTAGAAGCGGTAGAAAGGATGGTTCTTCCACCAAGTGCGTTTTACTTCACGAACGTAAGGTTTACGATTGCTCATCCTTATGCCTCCACTTTCTTTGGTGAACCATCAGGTTTCAACATAGCAATCACGAAGTCCATAGAAGACTCCACTTTGCCTTGGTTTACTGCCGCTGCTGGGTCAACGTTCTTCGGACAAACTTCAGAACAGTAACCAACAAACGTACAACCCCAAGCACCGTTTTCACCGTTGATAAGCTTCATGCGCTCATCTTTACCGTTGTCACGGCTGTCTAGGTTGTAGCGGTGTGCTAGCGTTAGTGCCGCAGGACCGATGAACTCAGGGTTTAGACCAAACTGAGGACACGCCGCGTAGCATAGACCGCAGTTGATACAACCAGCGAACTGCTTGTATTTCGCCATTTGCTCTGGCGTTTGCAAGTTCGTACCGTCTTCTGGTTTACGGTCGTTACCAATGATGTACGGTTTGATTGCTTCAAGACGTTCGATGAACGGCGTCATATCAACAATCAAGTCTTTCTCGATTGGGAAGTTCGCTAGAGGCTCGATAGTCACACCGTCTGGGTAATCACGTAGGAAGCTCTTACAAGCAAGTTTCGGTACGTTGTTCACCATGATGCCGCAAGAACCACAGATCGCCATACGGCAAGACCAACGGTAAGACAGATCTTTGTCTAGGTGATCTTTAATGTAGCCCAGTGCGTCAAGCACAGACATGGTTTCATCGAATGGCACTTCGAATGTTTGCTTGTATGGTTCTGCATCTTTTTCTGGGTCATAACGCAGAATGTCTACTTTTTGAATGCGATTTGCTGACATTATGCTTGCTCCTCTGCGTTCTTCTCTTCAGCTGCGGCTTTTTCTGCTGCTTCACCGTATAGACGAGCTTTTGGTTGTGACTTAGTGATAGTCACATTGCTGTAATCGATACTTGGCGCTGAATCTGGTTTGTAGAAAGCAAGTGAGTGTTTTAGGAAATTCACGTCATCACGTTCTGTACAACCGTCGTCCAGACGTTGGTGCGCGCCGCGAGATTCTTTACGTAGAATCGCAGAGTGAACCATCGCTTCTGCGACTTCTAGGCCGTAACCCACTTCAATTGCGTACAGAAGATCAGTGTTAAACACTTTGCCTTTGTCTTTAATGCTGATGCGTTTGTAGCGTTCTTTTAGTTCGGTGATCTTGTTAATGGTTTCTTGCATCAAATCTTCTTGACGGTAGATACCACAACCCGCTTCCATGGTATGACCCATTTCAGTACGGATGTTTGCCCAGTTCTCATCACCTTCTTGGTTCATCAGTTTGGCGATGCGCTCTTCAACTGCTTTCACTTGAGCATCGATTGCAGACTCGTTCCAACCTTTGAATTCTTCAGCGCGTTTCACTGCGTTTTCACCCGCTACGCGACCAAATACCACAAACTCAGCCAGTGAGTTAGAACCTAGACGGTTTGCACCGTGAAGACCAACAGACGCACATTCACCAACCGCGAATAGACCTTTAATGCGAGTTTCACAGCCGCCGTTTGTCTCGATACCACCCATGGTGTAGTGAACCGTTGGACGAATTGGAATTGGCTCTTTTGCAGGGTCTACGTTCACGTAAGCTTTTGCTAGCTCACAGATGAACGGTAGACGCTCTTGTAGGTACTCTTCACCAAGGTGGCGAAGGTCTAGGTGCACCACGTCACCCAGTGGGTGTTTGATGGTGTTGCCTTTCTGTTGTTCGTGCCAGAAAGCTTGAGAAACTTTGTCACGAGGACCCAGTTCCATGTATTTGTTCTTCGGTTGGCCAACTGGAGTTTCAGGGCCCATGCCGTAATCTTGTAGGTAACGGTAGCCGTTCTTGTTAACGATGATACCGCCTTCACCACGGCAACCTTCCGTCATCAGGATACCTGTGCCAGGAAGACCGGTTGGGTGGTATTGAACGAATTCCATATCACGTAGAGGAACGCCGTGACGGTAAGCCATTGCCATACCATCGCCCGTTACGATACCGCCGTTGGTGTTACAGTGGTAAACGCGGCCCGCGCCACCTGTTGCTAGAACAACAGATTTTGCTTTGATAGTAACAAGCTCGCCTTCAGACATGTGAATAGCAATCAGACCTTGAACTTCGCCTTCATCAACAAGCAGATCCACCACAAAGTACTCATCAAAGCGTTTGATGTTGCTGTACTTCATGGATGTCTGGAATAGCGTATGAAGCATGTGGAAGCCAGTTTTATCTGCAGCGAACCAAGTACGTTCAACCTTCATACCACCAAAGCGGCGTACGTTGACTTCACCGTTCTCTTTACGACTCCATGGGCAACCCCATTGCTCCATTTGGATCATTTCGCGAGTCGCGTTCTCTACAAAGTATTCAACAACGTCCTGTTCACATAGCCAGTCACCACCGCCAACAGTGTCGTTGAAGTGGTTGTCTAAGCTATCTTCATCCTTGATAACTGCTGCTGAGCCACCCTCTGCAGCGACCGTGTGGGAGCGCATTGGATAAACTTTAGAAATCAGAGCGACTTCTAAGTCTGGGTTTGCTTCAGCCGCTGCAATAGCAGTACGAAGACCAGCGCCGCCTGCGCCGATGACTGCGATATCTGTGGTGATAATTTGCACAGTTATCCTCCAGTGTGTGATTGCGGAAATCCGCTTGTTATTGTCATTACGAGGCGCTCTTTAAAAAGAACTCCCCAAAAGTAGTAGGGTTAGTGTAGATGAGCCACATGGCAGAAAAATTGATGTAATTGGGTTTTTGCTTCGGTAATGCACTTAAGGGCATAGAATTTATAGGTTATGTGACTGCTATCACGGCATCGAGGTTTTGGCCCTCAAGCATTAACATTAGGGATGTTAAACCTGTGTTGCGTGACATTAACCGCATGGATAATAGGGTTTTAACTGAGTGTTTTTTGTGCTGCGGCACGAGTAATGCTTGCCTCAAATAGGCGAGCACGTTAGTAAAAATAAGAAGGGATATTCCTCTCTTCTTGAAGAGTAAAAAGCATGTAGAATGAGACTTTCCTCGCTGAATTAAAGTTTGAGAGACTTGTTATGCAAACCAACTGGCAACCTACTGCTTCCATTGACCAACTTCGTCAACGTGCGACGTTAATCGCGTCGATTCGCCAATTCTTCGCTGATCGACAGGTGATGGAAGTCGACACGCCAGCCATGAGTCACGCAACCGTGACTGACATTCATTTGCATACTTTCCAAACCGAGTTTGTTGGCCCGGATTACGCCGATGGTAGCAAGCTGTTCTTTATGACCAGCCCTGAATTCCACATGAAGCGCCTGCTGGCGGCTGGCAGCGGTTGTATTTATCAAATCAACAAAGCATTTCGTAACGAAGAAAATGGTCGTTACCACAATCCAGAATTCACGATGTTGGAGTGGTATCGCGTTGGCTTTGACCATCATAAATTGATGGATGAAATGGATGATCTGTTGCAACTGGTATTGAAGTGTGGCGCAGCGCAGCGCATGACGTATCAACAAGCCTTCATTGATGTGTTGGGTGTGTGCCCACTAGAAGGCTCGATGACGGAGCTGAAAGCGGCGGCAAGCAAGCTGGGTTTGAGTGACATTGCAGAGCCTGAAGAAGATCGCGATACGTTACTGCAATTGCTATTTAGCGTGGGAGTCGAACACAAAATTGGTCAGGATGTGCCTGCTTTTGTTTACGACTTCCCGGCATCACAGGCGGCGCTTGCGAAAATCAATCCTCAAGACCATCGTGTTGCGGATCGCTTTGAGGTGTATTTTAAGGGAATTGAGCTGGCAAATGGGTTCCATGAACTCGATAACCCGAAAGAGCAACTGGCGCGTTTTGAGCAAGATAACGCGAAGCGTCTCGACATGGGTTTAAAACCGCAGTCAATCGACTATCATTTGATATCCGCATTAGAGGCAGGGTTGCCAGATTGTGCGGGTGTTGCGTTAGGCATCGATCGTTTGATCATGCTGGCGCTCGGCTGTGACCACATTGATCAAGTGACGGCCTTTCCATTCCCAATCGCATAAGGATATTCAATGAACTTGGCTGCTGCACGTTTGGTCATTCTCAGCTACGCAATACTGATCGCTTACTTATCGTTGAGCTCGGGCGAGTTGCAAGGCTGGGGCAACATTGCATATCTTGATAAAATGCAGCACGCCATGGCGTACAGCGGATTTGCGTTTTTAGGTTGCTTTTGCGTGTGGCGTTGGCGTCAACGTTGGGCGGTGGCGATTGGTATCTTATTATTTAGTGCTGCCATCGAATGGCTACAAGGGTATGTCGGAAGACAAACCTCTTGGTTAGACCTTGTCGCCAACTCAACGGGTATTCTAACTGGTCTGTTATGTTACCGTATTTGGAGCCTCTATCGACCTAGGTTGGTGAAGTCGCTATACTCGATTCGTTAATGAAGAGGGAACACGATAACAATGAAAACGCGCGACAAAATCGTCTACGCGGCACTGGAGTTGTTCAACCAACATGGTGAACGCAACATCACCACCAATCACATTGCCGATCACATCGAAATTAGCCCAGGTAATCTGTATTACCACTTCCGCAATAAGCAAGAAATCGTTCGTGAGATCTTTGCGCTTTATTCAGCAGAACTTTTAGAAAGATTTACCCCTATTCAAGGTTCGCAAGAGAGCCTGACTATGCTGAAGAGCTACCTAGACTCTATTTTTACCTTGATGTGGAAATACCGCTTTTTCTACGCAAACCTACCAGAAATCTTGTCACGAGATGAACAGCTACACGAGCAGTACATCGATGTGCAAGAGAAGCTGCAAGCGAACCTCATTGCGATCATGCAAGAGTTTGTATCGCTGAAGCTGCTTAATGTTGATCAACAGCAGTTGAAGTCACTGGTGTGTACGTTGCATTTGATTGCGTGTAGCTGGTTGGCGTATCAATCTGCAATGGCTTCGAAAACCAGCATCACTGAGCAAATGGTGAAGCAAGGGATGTTGCAGATGCTTAATGTCGTTAAGCCATTAGCAACTGAGCAGGGGTTAGAGCAGCTACTGTTACTGGAAGATGCAGTCAGCAATCTACACAGTTAAACGTCAAACTGCTTAATATTTCGAGAGTCACTCTCATTTTCGAGTCGTGGCTCGAGTTGACTTGTCAAATATGCCACGCACAATAGTCCTCATACCGTTCAGCCCTCTCTGGGATATGACTCTCGATAAAGGAACTATCGCTCCATGAATTACGACATTTTTAATGGCGATGCTGATGGCATCATTGCGCTTCTACAATTACGCTTGGCTGATCCTATCGAGGCTCAGTTAATTACTGGTGTAAAGCGCGACATCAAGCTGGTGGAAAAAGTAGACGTGCAAGCGGGTGATGAGCTAACGGTGTTAGACATTTCGATGGAAAAGAACATGGTAGGCCTAGAGCAAGCATTGGCTCAAGGCGCGCACGTATTTTACGCCGATCACCATAAGGCGGGTGATATTCCTCAGCATGGCAACTTGGATGCGCACATCGATCTCGATGCCAACATGTGTACGGCTTTAATTGTCGATCAATTGCTAAATGGACGTTTTCACACATGGGCGATTACGGCGGCTTATGGCGATAACATGATCGCGAAAGCAGATGAATTGGCTGACAAGGTCGGATTGTCACACGATCAGAAAGCGCAGCTTAAAGAGCTTGGCACTTTGATTAATTACAACGGTTACGGTTCGAAAGTGGATGACTTACATTTCCATCCTGCGGATTTGTACCAAGCCTTGCTGAAGTACACGTCGCCATTTGATGTAATTGAAGATAAAACTTCGCCTTACTACCAACTGCAGTCTGCTTACCAACAAGATATGGATGCCGCTCTGGCAGTGCCTGCCACGCATGAGAGCGGTAAGCTAAAGCTGTTCGAGCTACCAAACACGGCCGCATCACGTCGAATCAGCGGTGTGTATGGCAACTGGCTGGCAAATCAAAACCCAGATTCTGCTCATGCAGTACTCACCGAAAATGCAGATGGCACTTACACGGTCTCTCTACGTGCCCCGTTGAACAACAAACAAGGCGCCGTTGCCGTGTGTGGACAGTTTCCAACTGGTGGCGGCCGAGAAGCGGCGGCAGGCATCAACACATTAAGCAAAGATGATGTAAGTGCTTTTATTGATGCGGTAGAAACGTACTACGCATAGCATTTGCCAAAATATGAATACAAAAAAGGAGCCGAGTGGCTCCTTTTTTATTATAAGTCGATGAGTCAGATAATCAGCGCTTCAACCAAGATTTCGGGTTTTGCGCTTCACTGTTGCGGCGAATTTCGAAGTAGAGTGATGCGCGATCTTGCCCGCCAGTATCACCCGCAAGAGCGATCACTTCGCCAGCGGTCACGCGATCGCCTTCTTTTTTCGTCAACGCTTGGTTGTAGCCGTAGAGCGTCATGTCACCTTTGCCGTGGTCAAGCAATACCACTAAGCCATAACCGCGTAAATACTCCGCAAACACTACAGTGCCCGGGTAAACGGCTTTCACTTGTTGACCATAATTGGCCGCAAGCACCATGCCCTTCCAGTTTACTTGCCCGGTTTGGCGAGTACCGAAGTTGTGTAATACACGACCTTTGAGTGGCCATGGCAGTTTACCGCGCTGTTTGCCCAGTCCGTCCATTGGCACGGCATTGCGCTTAGCCGCTTTGGCTATCTCGGCTTTTAGGCGTGTTTCGTTGCGCTGCAGTTCAGCAAGGTAGCGTTTATCATTCTTGATACTGCTCTGAATTTTATTCAGGGTTTGCTTACGTTTGGATTGTGTACTTGCCAGCGCCGTACGTTTCTCAGATTGCTGTTTGAGTAACGTCTCGATTTGCTCTTTTTCTAGCTCAAGCTGGTTTTTGTTGTGTGCCAATTCTTGAGTGGTTTTGGTGATTGCATCAATCACTTCAGCACGCGCTTTGGCTAAGTGCTGGAAGTATTGACTCATGCGGTCTTCTTCCACACCTTGATTCAACAAGTGACCATTGGCTTTTGCTCGTTCGGTCACGTAATACGTTTGCAGCAACTGTTTGAGCTCTTCCTCTTGCTCTTGGCGCTGCGCTTCTTGCAAGGCAATTTTATCTTCTAGCTTGTCTATGTTTTTGTCTGCTTGTGCCAGCTCAGATTTGGTTTGTCTTATTTCGCGTTCAAGTTTAGAAATGCCAAGTTCTTGCTCTTTGAGCGATTTTTGTAGCTCATTGAGTTGCTTTTCTTGGGAAGAGAGAGATTTGCGTTGACGGCTTATCTCACTTGATACGCCTTTGAGCTCTTGTTGACTAGCGGCAGAAGAGGCAAGGGGATATGTGGCAGATAAAGCACAAGTTAATAAAATAGCCGAGCGTAGAACAGGGTGATTTTGTTTTCGCACTTGAGATTTACCTACCACGTTGTTGTCAAAAGGTTTGTTGACGATTAAATACCATCTCCATGGATAAAGCTTTGTGATTTACCATTAAAGCCTTGATCCATATCGAGAGAAGGTTTGTCCGTTTTTGGACGACCGACGATTTTCGCAGGAACCCCCGCCACAGTTGTGTGTGGTGGCACTGCTTGCAATACCACAGAGCAAGAGCCGATTTTCGCGCCTTCGCCCACTTCGATATTGCCAAGAATTTTTGCACCTGCACCAATCATCACACCTTCACGGATTTTCGGGTGACGATCGCCGCACTCTTTACCCGTACCGCCTAAGGTAACGTCTTGTAGAATTGAGACGTCATTATCGATAACTGCAGTTTCACCGATGACAATACCTGTCGCGTGGTCGAGCATGATGCCGCTACCAATGCGTGCTGCCGGGTGAATGTCTACCTGACACGCAACCGAAATTTGGTTTTGCAGGTAGGTTGCCAGTGCATGGCGCCCTTGTTTCCATAGCCAGTTTGCCACGCGGTAGCCTTGCAGAGCGTGGTAGCCCTTTAAGTACAGCAGCGGCATAGAGTACATCGAAACTGCAGGGTCGCGATTAACCGTGGCACAAATGTCACAAGCGGCACAATCGGTAATGGTTGGGTCGGCAGAGAACGCTTCTTCTACCACTTCACGTACTGCCATTGCTGGCATCGATGCCGTGTTTAACTTGTTTGCCAAAATGTAGCTGAGCGCGGCACAGAAACTTTCATGCTTGATGATGGTGGCATGGTAAAAGCTGGCCAGCATTGGCTCTTGCTCTGACATTTCGCGGGCTTCTGAGACAATTCTGTTCCAGACTTTTTGTTTTTCGCAGTGTTTCATTCTCAATATCCTGAGTGGTTCTTCCGTGACCCGACAACTTCTATTCTTCTCAGATGAGGTGCGAAGGGGCGTAGAGTGCTACTTTCCTTCGGCTTTTTTGTCACGAGCAAGTAAATCTTGCGCTGCCAGGCGTGCATCCTTCCCTTGATACAATACTTGATAAATTTGATCAACAATTGGCATCTCAACACCCATGCGTTGAGAGAGCATCCATACTTCTTTCGTGTTGCGGTAGCCTTCTACGACTTGGCCAATTTCTTCTTGTGCCGTATCGACGTCTTTACCTTGACCTAGCGCTAAACCAAAGCGGCGGTTACGTGATTGGTTGTCGGTACACGTTAGGACAAGGTCGCCCAAACCAGCCATACCCATGAAGGTTTCTGGTTTTGCACCAAGCGCAGCACCAAGACGACTCATTTCGGCCAAACCACGAGTAATCAATGCAGTACGCGCGTTGGCTCCAAAACCGATGCCGTCAGACATACCCGCACCAATTGCGATAACGTTTTTCACCGCACCGCCCAATTGCATGCCGATAAAGTCACTATTGGCGTACACGCGGAAGGTTTTGCTGCAGTGGATTTTTTCTTGTAGGTCAGCGACAAATTCAGCATCTGGAGAAGCAACTGAAATTGCAGTAGGCATGCCCATCGCGAGCTCTTTGGCGAACGTTGGGCCAGACAATACAGCCAGTGAGTAGTTTTCACCGATAATGTCATAAGCGACGTCTTTCAGCAGACGACCCGTTTCTGGCTCAAGACCTTTGGTTGCCCAGCAGATACGAGAGTCTTCACGTAAGAAAGGCTTACAGCTGTTCAGTACGATGCCAAAAACATGGCTTGGAACCACAACCAATAAATCTCGGCTTGCTTGTACGGCTTTTTCTAAATCCGATTCAATGATCAAGCTTTCAGGGAAATCAACACCAGGTAAGAAAGCGTGGTTCGCGCGATCCGCTTCTAAACGTGCCATGTGCTCAGGCTCGTGTCCCCAAAGGACTACGTTCGCGCCGTTACGAGCGAGTGAGATCGCCAGAGAGGTACCGTATGAACCTGCGCCAATCACCGTCATTGCGATGTCTTTACCGTAAGCATTGTTTGTATTTGCTTGTGTCATGCTACCGCCTAATTGTCTTTCTACTAGTAGAATCTAGTTCCTAATCGTCAAATTTTACGCCTTCTGGCGATTAGGAACTAGGAACTTTTGTCAGAAATAAAAAATGCACATTGCATCGGATGGTAGACGCTCTGTGCATTTTATTAGAGTCGGTGACGTCAGCACTCAGGCTATTCGTCACTTACAAAACGTGAATTACGCTTCAGCTTCGCCTTGTTGAGCTTGCTGTTGTAGGTAGTTCATGAATAGCGCGTCGAAGTTAACTGGCGCTAGGTTCAGTTGAGGGAACGTACCTTTAACCACTAGGCTTGAGATAGTTTCACGAGCGTATGGGAATAGGATGTTCGGGCAGAATGCGCCTAGGCAATGTGCAAGTTGGCCTGCTTCCATTTGCTCAGCAGTGAAGATACCACCTTGTTGAACTTCACATAGGAACGCTGTTTCTTCTTCGTTCTTCACAGTTACAGTTAGACGTAGAACCACTTCGTAAACGCCTTCACCAAGCTCACGGCTTTGAGTGTCTAGGTCTAGTTTAACGTCTGGGTTCCATTCTTTTTGGAAGATTACTGGAGAGTTTGGCGCTTCGAACGAAACGTCTTTTAGGAAGATGCGTTGAATTGCGAAGTTTTGTTGTGCTTCTTGAGGTGCTGCTTCAGCCATTTTTTAATCCTTAAATAAATATTTGTAGAGCCTAGAAACGTCTAAACTCAGAAAACTGGTATGTCCCGAGACTAACTGAGCCAATCTACCTTGACTAGATGAAGCGTGTATTACGTGCAAAGCGTCACAACTTAATGCTTCAACTGCTTTCAATTTGCTCAGTTTATTATCCACGAAGCTTGGCAAAAACACGCTGGGTGCGTACCTTGTCTTTTGCCTCTGCCACGTTATCGAAGCTGCCGGGTATTACTTTTTACCACGTACTAAAGGCAGGTTCGCTTCGTTCCATGCAATCAATCCGTTCTTCAGTAGGCTTACTTTTTCAAAGCCTGCTTTTACTAATAGGTTCGCGCTTTCTTGAGCGTTTTGCCCTGTTTTGCATACCACAATGATTGGGTCTGATTTGTGGTTTTCAAGGCTACCAAAGTTACCCGCTTTGATATCTGACGGTAAAATGTGAAGTGAGTCGGTGATATGACCTTTTTTGAACTCGTCCTTTGTGCGGATATCCACTACAACGCCGTTTTCACGGTTCATAAGATGAGTCAGTTGGTTTACGTTGATTTCTTTGTATGCGGCCGTCGCTGACTTCACGATGTTCATGATAAAGGCGACAAGAAGACCTACCCAAACCAAAGATAGAATCATGTTCTGTTGGAAAAATTCAATGTACTCTTGCATGTCTTGAGCTCTTACGCTGTTGGCGGAAAAATAAAGCAGGAGTATAGCGGGGTTAAGCCTCTTAGGCGAGAGGGTTAAAATTTTCTAACGAATAATTGAGATCTCTATAAACCCTTTATGTTATTGCCATCCGTGCCTTGGACTATGGTAGCTTGATTGTTTTTGCCTATTGGATTTATCGACTTAAGTGATTTTTGTTTTACCGAAAAAAGCGAACAATAGGTACTAACCAATCTTGTTCGATCATGCGTTAAATAAGCGCTGTTTCAGGTGCAAAAACAAGAATCAGAAGCGTAAGAAAACCGAACCTAGACTGGGGTGTACAAAGCGTATTAGGAATGACTATGCTTGTGGAACACGTTTGTCGGCACTGACTCGTTGTTCGTTTAACTTGTAAGATAGCAACAATAAATCGCAAACATTATTTGATCTTAACCTACAGTTTTGGTTAAAAAGTGTAGTAAAATTACGCTAGTTTTGTTTCAAGGTTAGATAGGGCAGCGAGGCCCTACGCCAAAAGTTACTTAAATTTGATGAGGTCATCACTATGTCAGCTAAGAAGCCACTGGCTCTAGTTATCCTTGACGGTTACGGTTACCGTGAAGACACAGCAAGTAACGCAATTGCGAATGCGAAAACACCAGTAATGGATGCTCTGATTGCGAATAACCCACACACTCTAATCTCTGCTTCAGGCATGGATGTTGGCCTTCCTGATGGTCAAATGGGTAACTCAGAAGTTGGTCACACTAACATTGGCGCAGGTCGCGTTGTATACCAAGATCTAACTCGTATCACTAAATCAATCGCTGACGGTGAGTTCGCTGAAACACCAGCGCTTGTTGAAGCAGTTGATGCTGCTGTTAAAGCAGAGAAAGCGGTACACATCATGGGTCTGATGTCTCCAGGTGGCGTACACTCTCATGAAGACCATATCTACGCAGCGGTTGAAATGGCAGCGGCTCGTGGCGCTGAGAAAATCTACCTACACTGTTTCCTAGACGGTCGTGACACGCCACCACGTAGTGCAGAAAACTCGCTACAACGTTTCCAAGATCTATTCGCGAAACTAGGTAAAGGTCGTGTTGCTTCTCTAGTAGGTCGCTACTACGCTATGGACCGTGACAACAACTGGGATCGCGTTCAAGTTGCTTACGATCTTCTGACTCAAGCGAAAGCTGAGTTCACAGCAGAAACCGCCGTTGCTGGTCTAGAAGCCGCTTACGCTCGTGAAGAGAACGATGAGTTCGTGAAAGCGACAGCCATCAAAGCGGCAGGCGAAGAAGACGCAATCATGCAAGACGGTGATGCGGTTATCTTCATGAACTACCGTGCTGACCGAGCTCGTCAAATCACTCGCGCATTCGTGCCTGACTTTGATGGTTTTGAGCGTGCGGTATTCCCGGCAGTTAACTTCGTTATGTTGACTCAATACGCGGCAGATATCCCTCTAGCAATCGCATTCCCACCAGCGTCTCTAGAAAACACGTACGGTGAGTGGCTGTCTAAGCAAGGTCAAACTCAGCTACGTATCTCTGAAACAGAGAAATACGCGCACGTAACGTTTTTCTTCAACGGCGGTGTTGAAAACGAATTTGAAGGCGAAGAGCGCCAGCTTGTTGCTTCTCCAAAAGTAGCCACTTACGACCTTCAGCCAGAAATGAGCTCCCCTGAGCTTACAGAGAAACTGGTTGCGGCGATCAAGTCTGGTAAGTTCGACACTATCATCTGTAACTACCCGAACGCAGATATGGTTGGTCACACTGGCGTTTACGAAGCAGCTGAGAAAGCAATCGAAGCGCTAGATGAAAGTGTTGGCAAAGTAGTTGAAGCAATCAAAGAAGTTGGCGGTCAGCTACTGATCACTGCGGACCACGGTAACGCAGAAATGATGGTTGACCCAGAAACGGGTGGTACTCACACAGCGCACACTAACCTACCGGTTCCTCTTATTTACGTAGGTGATAAAGCGGTTGAGTTCAAAGAAGGCGGCAAACTGTCTGACCTTGCACCAACCATGCTTTCTCTAGCAGGTCTAGAAATCCCAGCAGAAATGACGGGTGAAGTGCTAGTTAAATAATTAACTAACTGCTCAGAATGACAAAAGCCCGAGTTTAAACTCGGGCTTTTTTGTATCTGGCAACAAGGGCTGGTCTGTAAGGTTATTGAACCAAAATGCCAGCACCAATCACAGCTAGGGCTGCGCCCAACCATGCAAATCGGTTTGGTCGGCGTTTAGTGTAAATCCAGAGTAGCGGTAGCAACATAATTGGCGTGGTTGAAGATAGCAGTGCAACCATACCTACATTTCCTTCTTGCAGTGCGTATAAGATCAGCGTCATGCCGACGGCCATCGCCAAGAAACCGTTAAGCGCAGTAATACCAAATATTCGCCAAGTAATGTGTTGTGTCGAGCGAGCGATTTTGACCCCCAGAACTAACAACATGCTGTGGGCGAAAAATGCACTGATCATTCGAATAGCAGAAGCCGCAACGGGGTCAATGCTGGTTTGCATTACTGGCTTGGCGATGATGCCGCCCAATGCTTGGCACATTGCTGCGGTTAAGCCAAGTCCAATGCCCACCCAGATGTTACCTTTAATGTCTTCCAAGACGTTATTCACTTGGCCTCTTCGACCAAAGAATATCGCCATCACCACGCCGCTAAATACCAATGATGCGCCCAGTAGTTCTATTGTGGTCATGACTTCACTAAATAAGAAGTAGCCCAAAATGGCCGAGAATACCGCATGGCAGGAAAACAGTAGTCCGGCTTGTCTTGGTCCCATACGATTCAAGCACGCAAACAGAGCGGTATCACCGATGAAAATTCCAATCAGACCCGACGCCATCATGGGCGTTACATGTTCCCAAGAAACCGTTAACCAGCCGCCAGTTATCCAGGCCATTGTTGATAAGATCACGGCCGTACAGCCCATGCGCCAGCGGCTGTAAGAAAAAGCGCCTAGGTGTTGTGCAGGAATGACAGAAATAAGGCTAGAAACTGCCCACAGAAAAGCGGCACATAAAGCAAGCCATTCGTAACCCATGATGTGTCGACGTCCTTGTAGAGTAGAGGAGTCTTAATATGCACGAAATTTAATGGATGTAAAAGCTGCTCTGTGAGGGCAATAGCTGGCGAACAGCTCCATGACAACAAGCTCTGTCACGGAGCTTATCGATTAAAACAGCACCAGAACTGCGCCATACACGATAAATAGACCAATCAAACCAAGAATCAGCCCCACTTTCGCCATGTCTTTGCTCTCGATTAGGCCTGTTGAATAAGCCAAAGAGTTTGGTGGCGTGGAAACCGGTAATATCATGCCAAGTGATGCGGAGAATGCGACGACAACCAGTAAACCTTGTAGGCCACCAACCGCAATAAGGCTTGGCATGGATGTACCAATAGCGGCAGCAATAGGCATTAATAAGTTTGCCGTTGCGGTATTAGACATAAAGTTCGCCATTAACCAACATACTACCGATAGGGCAAAGACAACGGCAAATGGTGATAGTAAGCTGTAATCAATGGCGTGTGCCAATGCTTCGGCTAAACCCGTTTTGTCTAAGGCAATACCAATTGCGATACCACCAGCAACCAGCCATAGCACGTCCCAGTTAATCAGCTTGAGTTCTTCTTTTCCCATAATGCCCGTTAAGGTGAACACCGCAAGCGGGATAATCGCAACAACATACGTGTTCATGCCGTGCACTTTTGTCGTCATCCAAAGCACAATGGTTAGTGCAAAAGTGATGTAGACGACGATCGCGCGCCAGCTCTTTTTGAACGTACCATCCAGCTTTAGTTTCATTTCTGGTTCGCTGGACGGAAACAGCTTCTGCAACAAAAACCAAGCAACAGTGAGTTGTATCAGCACAAATGGTAGGCCCATTGTCATCCAAGATAGGAAGTCTATGGCGTTTTCTCCGGTGAGGTATTGGAGCGCTATTGCGTTAGGTGGCGTGCCTATCGGAGTTGCAATGCCGCCAGTATTCGCGGCAATTGGAATGCACAGCACCAGCGCTTTAATCCCTAGATCCCCTTTAGGTGCAGAAGCGACGATTGGACCGAGCAGCGCCAACATCATGACCGTCGTGGCAGTGTTGGACATGAACATTGAAAAAACGGCGGTAATGAGCATCAAACCCAGCATGATGAACTTAGGTTGTGTGCCGAATGGTTTTAGTAGTACTCGGGCGAGATTGTTGTCGAGTTCGTATTTGGAAGCCGCGATGGCGAGGGCAAACCCACCCATAAAAAGAATAATGATCGGTGAAGAGAAGGCAGAGAAAATATCAGTGTAAGCAATTAACTCTCCTAAATCATGCCCCGCTGGTGGATTGCGAAATAGATGCAAACCTTTATCCGATATCATGATCAGTTCAAGAGCGATAATAAGAATGGACGTAGCAAAAACGGGTACCGGCTCAAGAACCCAAAGTAGGGCAGCAAGAAGAAAAATAGCCAACAGACGATGCTGAATTAAAGTAAGATCATCAATAGGAATAGCATCAATCGGCATCATCAAAACACCGAGCGGAATTAAAAAGCATACCAGCAATTTCGCCAGCGTGTTTACACTCATCTTTGGCATTGGCTGCCCCTCTAAATATTCATCCTAAGCGCAGGATAATTGATTGTGGAATGAAGGTCTTAGAGGCAGGTATGAGTTTGAGAAATAGAGGCTAAATTTTGAACGGAATTTTGCTTTTTATCAATAAAAAGAGCCCTTGAGAAAGGGCTCTTTTAACGGGGTTTTGTTTATTTTTTCAAGGCGTAAGGTGTGCCCATTACGGTTGGCTTACCGTTTTCCATGCTTGCGTCAAACTCAATCGCGTCTTTGGCAAATAGGTTAATAACAGTAGAGCCCAGTTTGAAGCGGCCCATCTCTTCGCCTTTTTTCAAGATCACGGCCTTGTCACCCTCAGCTGGGTAATCCCATTTGTAGACAGTATTGCCACGAGGCGGAGTGATCGTGCCAGCCCATACTTGCTCAATGCTACCTACGATGGTTGCGCCAACAAGCACTTGTGCCATAGGACCAAACTCAGTGTCAAAGATACACACCACACGCTCGTTACGTGCGAATAGATTTGGAACGTTTTCTGCCGTAAGTGGGTTTACCGAGAACAGGTCACCAGGCACGTAAATCATTTGGCGCAGTGTGCCGTCACACGGCATGTGTACACGATGGTAATCGCGCGGAGACAGGTACAGCGTGGCAAAAGATCCATCTTTAAATTCGTTTGCTAAATTCGCGTCACCGCCCAGCAGTTCTTGCGCTGAGAAGTGATGACCTTTTGCTTGGATAAGTTGACCATCTTCAATAGGGCCAAATTGGCTAACACAAGCGTCGGCTGGGTGAGTGATGACGTTTTCGCCCTCAGAAATTGGGCGTGCGCCCTCTTTTAGCTCACGAACGAAAAACTCGTTGAACGTTTTAAAATGCTTAGGATCTGAGTGCTTCGCCTCATCCATGTTCACATTGTATTGTTTGATAAACCAACGAATAACTGCTGTTGTTAGACCGCCAGCTTTTGCTGAAGCCAGTTTACCCATTAGGCGAGTGAGGCCGTGTTGTGGGATCCAGTACTGCAGTCCAACTTTAAACTTGTCCATCTTTAATTCCGATACTTCTGTTAGATTCGCGCTTTAGGGCGCGTGATGTTACTGAAATTTAATTTGCTTGTCAGTATTAGGTGAAGACTTTTTACACAGTTACAGTCTTAACTTAATTACAGATCGGCTTTCTTATTGCGTGAATACTGACGGTTTGCTTTGTTTTCAACCATGCTTTCCAAAATGCGATGGTAGTTTTCAAAGCGAGTTTCGTTGATTTCCCCTTTCTCAACAGCTTCACGTAGAAGGCAGCCAGGGTCGTCATTGTGCTTACAATCTCTGAACTTACAACCGCCTAAGTATGGTCGGAATTCAACGAATGCTTTCGTTACTTCTTCTGCTTCCAAATGCCAAAGCCCAAATTCACGCACTCCAGGCGAGTCGATCAAGTCGCCACCCGTCGGAATATGATACAAGCGCGCTGCTGTCGTGGTGTGTTGGCCTAAACCTGAGTTCTCGGAAACTTCGCCTTCTTCCACCTCGCTCTCTAGTTCCGGCATTAACGCGTTGACTAAGCTGGATTTCCCTACGCCTGATTGACCAACAAAGATATTAATTCGGTCACGCAGCAGGGTTTCTAGTTCAGCAATGCCTTCTCCAGACTTCTTGCTGACCAGAAGCACTTTATAGCCAATGCGTTCATATTCTTTGAGCCATTCTTCATACATTACACGATCATCGGCTTCTAGAAGATCGACTTTGTTTAAGACCAGCAATGGTGCGATATTCAGTGTTTCTGATGCTACGAGGTAACGGTCAATAATATTCAGTGATAGCTCGGGCAGTACCGAGGAGACAATGACCATTTGATCAATATTGGCAGCTACGGGCTTTAGGCCATCGTAGTAATCTGGACGAGTGAGCACTGAAGAACGAGGTTCTACCGCTTCAACAACGCCAGAAATGCCAGCCATAGACTCCAAGCCTTCGCGCCATAAAACTCGATCGCCAGATACTAAAGATTCGATACCACGGCGAAGGTTACAGCGTTGAATCTCGCCTGTTTCAAGGTCTTCAATATCCGCGTGCTGGCCAAAACGAGTGATCACTAGACCTTGTTTGCTTGCGCCTAGCATGTTTTCATCCCACTGGATGGACTCTTCTTGCTTTTTTAAACGCTTTTGTTGGTTGCTGCGTACGCGTCGCACTTGACCTTTGGTTAACTTTTTCTTCTTTGCCACAATTCTGTACTTTATGTGAATTTACTCAAATGGTTGAGCCGTGATCTTGGCTCTGCGTGAGTATCGTGTTTCCCGTATTTTGAGGTATAGTACCTCTTTTATCGATAAACAAATAGGCGGCGTAACCATGTCCTTTAGCGATCAAAACCTAATTTGGGTTGATTTAGAGATGACAGGGCTTGATCCTGAAACGCACAAAATCATTGAAATTGCTTCTATTGTCACGGATAGCGAACTAAATATTTTAGCTGAAGGTCCAGTATTAGCGATTCATCAGCCGGAAGAAGAGCTAGCGAAAATGGACGATTGGTGCACCAATACGCATACGGCAAGCGGCTTGGTGGAACGCGTTCGCAACAGTAAAATCTCAGAACAAGATGCGGTCTCACAAACCATTGAATTCTTAGAAAAATGGGTGCCGAAAGGGGCGTCGCCAATATGTGGTAACAGCATTGGGCAGGATCGTCGCTTCTTGTACAAACACATGCCGGAATTAGAAGAGTTCTTTCATTACCGATATGTTGACGTCAGCACTCTTAAAGAATTGGCGCGTCGTTGGCAACCTGAAGTATTAAATGGGTTCACAAAACAGGGAACACATTTGGCCTTGGACGACATTCGCGAGTCGATTGCAGAACTTAAGTACTATCGTCGTACTATTTTCAAGATTTAACTGTTAAGGTTGCGATCCAAATTGTTGTAATTTATATCGCTTTTGATTGCTTTTTCATCGTTCAGTAAAAAAATAAAGTTTTTTTGAAGGAAGGACTTGCATCACAAAAAAATGCTCTTATAATTCGCAGCCCTAAACAGCGGAAACGTTGTTGATGCGACACTAGCTCAGTTGGTAGAGCGCAACCTTGCCAAGGTTGAGGTCACGAGTTCGAACCTCGTGTGTCGCTCCAGTTTTATAGTTCTCACGGTACTTAACGGTGACACAATACGGACGCGGGGTGGAGCAGCTTGGTAGCTCGTCGGGCTCATAACCCGAAGGTCGTCGGTTCAAATCCGGCCCCCGCAACCAAATTCTATTAATAGCGACTGCTGTTAATATGCGACACTAGCTCAGTTGGTAGAGCGCAACCTTGCCAAGGTTGAGGTCACGAGTTCGAACCTCGTGTGTCGCTCCAGTTTTATAGTTCTCACGGTACTTAACGGTGACACAATACGGACGCGGGG
>NZ_VHSY01000016.1:0-54452 GCF_013048625.1 Vibrio sp. 11-4(1)
CTCTTCAATTTAAGATTTTGTTCGGCTCAATGAATACTGAACATTACATAAAGTAATGTTTGAATTGACTGTGCTGAATCCGAAGATTCAATGGTCACTTCGTTTCATTGAAACCTAATTTGAAACCGAAGTTTCTAATTGGATTATCATCAACGAGTGCCCACACAGATTGATAGGTTTATATTTTTAAAGAGCTTTTCTAACTTATCCAGCAACTTAGTTGCTCGTCGTTAGGGGTGCGTATCTTACTCCGCACCGTGAGAGAGTCAAGCATTTTTTTTCAAATTTCTTTTTCTCTCACTTCCGACTCGCTGTGTGACTTTCGTCTCACTCCGTGTCGGTGGATGCGCAGTATAGGGAGTTGATAAATTAGTACAAGCGTTTTTTGCAAAAAAACTTTCAACAGGTCATTAGTTAGCCAAAAGCGTGATATTTGCATATTTCTTCGTCACATTTGAGACATATCACAGCAATTGGTTGGAAAAACACCAACCATATACGTAAGATTCATGTGTCTATTCTGTTAATGGACAATCGATCTCTTTATCACTATGTGTAGTAATTAAAATGACGTCTAAAAAAAATCTGATTTTATGTGCTGGGTTGGCCGTTGTTGGGGGAATCGTCTTCTCTCAAGTCACCATCCCACCAGCCTTGAGTTTTCTCATTGGTGTTATCGCTACTGCTTTTTTATTTTCATTTTCTAGCCAGACACCTTCTATTCAATCAACGGACTCGGATCCATCGACTAAAACTCTGTATGTCGGCAACCTTCCTTATAAGGCCAATGAGAGTCACGTTCGCGATTTGTTTGCTGAATATGGACAGGTCTATGCAGTACGCTTAATGAAAGATAAGCGCACTGGAAAAAGAAGAGGGTTTGGTTTTGTCGTGATGGCTGCGGCAGATGCCAAGCCAGCTATCGCTAAACTTAATGAAAAGGAATATATGGAGAGAACGCTAAAAGTGAGAATTGCGAACGATCCTAAACACCCGGATGGTGGTAAACCAGAACAGGATTAAAACCTAGCTTCTTTAAACAAATGTTCAGTGCATCTTCCTGCCAAGGAGTTGCACTGGCATAAATCGACTTACTTCCCTCTTCCGTATCCTCAATTTCATCACTTAATAGTAATGCTTTTACTCGACGTGCAATGGCTGCACCCGAATCAATTAAAGTAACGTCCCCACCCAAAGCTTGATGAATTTCCTCTTTGATTAAAGGGAAGTGAGTACAACCGAGCACCGCAACGTCTACTTTATCGCGAAGCGGAAGCAGGATTTTTGTCAGTTCGTCTAGAGAAACGCTGTTGCCTCGCAACTTCTCTTCGGCCATATCCACCAAGCGAGTTGATCCCAACAGCTCAACTGGTTTGCCTTGCGCAAAGTCTCGTATTAATTCGTGAGTATATTGACGTGTTACTGTCGCCGGAGTGGCGATCAGCCCTACCCCTTTTGATGCCAAAAGCGATGCGGGTTTAATCGCAGGGACAACACCAACAACGGGAATAGATAAATTTTCGCGTAGGGAAGGAAGCACTATGGTGCTTGCCGTATTACAAGCAATGACAACAATGTCGACTTGGTGTTCTTCGACTAATGAAGAGACCAGTTGGTTAACTCGTGAAATGAGTACCGCCTGATCGAGCTCACCATAAGGGTAAGCCTGATTATCGAATAAGTATAAGTAGTCAAGCTGCGGCAATAAGCGATGTATCTCTTGGAATACAGAAAGACCACCAACACCAGAGTCAAAAACTAGGACTTTTTTCTTACTTGCTACTCGCACGAGCCTTACCTAAAGAACAGAAACGTTGCGATCATACTGCTTAGATTTGTTTTGGCAATGCTTTAGCATGGTATCTTTGATGGCTGAATCTATCTCCAGATTCTACATCTCGCTTCGTCAGCTCGATATGCCCTTGAAAAGACGGCGAAGACGTGACCAATGTGTGAAATTCACCATTTTCCCCACAGGGATCAATTTGACTTGGTAATGACTCTATTAGGACTTTGTCATACCAGAGACCACACCATTCTGGAGGGAGAACACTTCCGTCGATAGTGATCAACATCGTTTGAATACCACGCTCTATGATTTCCATCGCTAGTTTGTCGCTGCTCTCCCCTAATAGCGGAAAGACGCACTCCCAGCCAGCAGGTTCAATATAGCTGCGTCGGTACTCGGCAATGCCATTGCAAAACATATCGCCAAATGCGACAGCTTCTATATTCAGACCACTACTTTGTAATGCATTAACGATGGTCGATTGATAAATGTCGTTACTCGGAAAGACTTCAGGTAGCTCGATAGTAATGAGCGGAAGCGCAAGTAAGTCTGCTTGCATTTGTACAACCTCAAGCGGAGTTGCTTGGAAAGGGACTTCTTTCCCTACGTAAGTCGTGTACAAACCGACAACTTGATAATTTGGATTCTCGTTAAGGCGCTCAAGCGTTAATGTCGAATCTTTGCCACTGGACCAACTGATCACCACTCGCTTGGGTTTCTTCATTCGATTTTCCACCACAAAATATTAAAAACCGCCCGAAGACGGTTTGTGTTCATTCACGATTAGAATTCGTAGCCAACGTTGAGATAGTACGCTCGCTCTGCAGCAGGGTAACCTTTTGCCATCTCATACTCTTCATCAAGTAGATTATCGATACGAGCGCTAATAGAGGTTGACTCATTTGGATAATAAGTCACAGCCGTATCAACCAACGAGTAAGAAGAAAGCGTGATATCTTGTGAAGGCCAAGTGCTGTAATCCACATCTGGACGCTTACCGACGTACTGATAGCTAACCGACCAGTCCACTTTATCGAAGCTCACTAAAGCGTTCCACTTATACATTTCTTTAGCGCGGCGCTGCAACTGATGCCCTTTATCGTCTTCAGCATCTTTGTAATCCGCACTCAACTGGTGCTGCACAATTCCTGTATCAAACTCAGCAACAAGCTCCACACCTTGGATATGTGTTTCACCATCGACATTCAAATATTTATATGTGGTTGGATGGTAATCGATAAGATTCGTTATTTTATAGTCATAACCCGTTACGGACCAAAAAACGCCTTGGACATCACCGCTGAATGCTAGCTCCCAAGCATCTGACTCTTCCGGCTTAAGATCTTTCTCACCGTACGTTGGGTCATACTGTTGATATAGGTTTGGAGCCTTAAACGCAGTACCAAAAGAAGCTTTAACCCCAAACTCTGGCACAAATTGGTAACCAGCCGCTAAACTGTAAGTGAACTCACTACCGTATTCTTCGTTATCATCAAGGCGAGCACTGCCCTCAAGCATTGCTTTATCAATACTAGTGGTTGCCATACCAAACAGAGCGCCATTGGTACGATCAAACGTTTTATTCGCACTCTTGTCTTTATAAGACTCATTACGCCAATCAATACCACCAGCCAACGTCGTATTGTTGTTTAGCAAGTAACTGTTGGTCCACTGGACATTCTGCTGCTCAAGTTCATCTTCAGTACCTGAGTGTTTGCCTTTTGCTTGCTCATAGTTCCAAGACTTCTGTTTCTGTGCCGTTACTTGTAGTTCTGACATTACATTATCAGACTGATACTTACCGCCCAGAGTGACAGAAAAATCGTCTTTTTCTGCTTCGTAGTAACCGCGACTGCCGTAGCTGCTGTCATATTGATAAACATTTTCGTAAGCACGTAGGTTACCAAATGCAGACCACTGGTCATTGAAGTTATGCACGTAACCTAGCAGACCATTCTTTGTATCAAAGCCATGGCGATCGCCGTCATTAACTCCCGGTACAGGACGAACGTTATAACCATCATCACTTTCACTACCAAGCGCGATATTTAGCTGGCCGCTATCTGTGACTTTAATGCCAGATGCCACACTCAATTCTTGGTAATCTAAGCTACCTAAACCTGCGCTTAACTTCGTTCCTTCTTCGTCAGCACGCGCAATGGTGATGATATTGATCACGCCACCAATCGCTTCTGAACCATAAAGTGACGCACGCGCACCACGCACGTACTCAATCCGTTGAATGTAAGTAAGTGGGATTTGGTTAAAGTCCACAGCGCCCTTCGCTGCTCGTGCAAAACGTACGCCATCAACCAGTACTAAAACTTGGTCGGAACTGGTTCCACGAACAAATAAAGACGCCAACTGACCACGACCACCATTTTGTGAAACTTGAATCCCCGTAAGACGACGCAATACATCTGGTAGGGTTTTCGCTTGAATGCGATCGATGTCTTGTCGAGTAACCACTTCGACATCTGCCAACGTACGGCTTTCGGCTTGCTCAAAACGGTTTGCAGTCACAACGATGGTTTCGTCAGTGGAGGTTTCTTGGGCCTGTAGATAAGAGACAGGTGAAAGCAGCGATGCCAAAGTGATCGCCAGTGCGGATTTTCTCATTGTATTGTCCTAAATCGCGTAATTCCTTCCGAGCCCTGTCGTCATGACAGTCCAGTGCTGTGGCTCAGTTGCTGGCAGGTATTCGGACTCAAGAGCACGGGTGCACCGCCTACTTGCTCGACTTCCCACATAAACTAATGCAGTGTCTGATGAGCGTTCGTTCTCTTTTACCGCTGCGCGTCAGTTCTGGATTCACACCAGATTCCCATTTCAGCCATCTAGATTGCTAGATAGCACCAGCTTGAGGCAAATATTATTCAGCTATTGATTATTTGTCCAGCCAATATTGCCCTTACAAGTTGTAACGTTTTGATTGATTTTGCTTTCTACTCTGTCTGTACGCACTATCTTTAAATCAATTCCAGTACAAAACTGGACATCCTATTGAGATTGAATAAAATCTGCGCTCTTAAATTGAATGCACCATAAAAGGTAAGATCATGGCTACTCTTGATGTAAACCCACAACGCTACCAAGAACAACTGGCTGAAAAAGTCGAACGTCTCACGGATATGTTCGCGCCATACAACATGCCAGAACTGGAAGTGTTTGAATCACCAGAGCAGCACTACCGCATGCGTGCTGAGTTCCGTGTTTGGCATGAAGGCGAAGATCTTTACTACATCATGTTCAACCAAGAAACTCGTGAGAAATACCGTGTTGACCAATTTCCTGCAGCAAGCCGTCTGATCAACGATCTAATGCCGCTATTGGTTGAAGCGATGAAAGACAACGACTCGCTACGTCGTAAACTGTTCCAGGTGGATTTCCTATCGACGCTAAGCGGTGAGATTCTGGTTTCACTCCTTTACCATCGCCAACTTGATGAAGAGTGGATTGAAAACGCAAAAGCCCTTAAACAGCGCTTAAATGATGAAGGCTTCAATCTAAACATCATTGGTCGTGCTCGTAAGATGAAGATTGTCCTAGACCGCGACTACGTGATCGAGAAACTCGATGTAAATGGTCAGAGCTACATCTACCAACAAGTAGAGAACAGCTTCACTCAGCCGAACGGCAAAGTCGCAGAGAAGATGCTGGAATGGGCGGTCGACTGCACCCAAGAAAGCACTGGCGACCTACTAGAACTTTACTGTGGTAACGGTAACTTCTCGCTGGCCTTGGCACAGAATTTCGACCGCGTCCTGGCAACTGAGCTAGCAAAACCATCGGTTGTATCTGCACAGTACAACATCGCCGCCAATAAGATTGATAACGTACAAATCCTACGTCTATCAGCAGAAGAGTTTACTCAAGCAATCGAAGGTAAACGTGAATTCCGTCGTCTACAAGATGCAGGCGTGGATCTGAAGAGCTACAACTGCAATACGATTTTTGTCGACCCACCACGTGCTGGGATGGATGTCGATACTTGTAAAATGGTGCAAGGTTACGAGCGCATCATGTACATCTCTTGTAACCCAGATACTCTGAAAGAGAACTTGGACATTCTATGCGAAACACACAACGTGACGCGTTTTGCTCTGTTTGACCAATTCCCTTATACCCACCACATGGAAGCGGGCGTGCTATTGGAACGCAAAGCGTAACCCACCGCGTCAAATACAAAAAAAGCGAGCTCAATGGCTCGCTTTTTTTAATTTGATTCGTTTTGCTTATTCCGCAGAAGTCTTCTTGCTGACAAAACCTAACTTCTTACCAATCCATGCGAGTAAGATCATTGAAACCATGATCGCAAAGAAGTTTGAGCCTGCTTCTGGGTATTGCGCTTTAATAAACGCAGAGTGACCAAACGCACCTACGAAGAAACACGCCAAGCCAACTAATGGGATATCTTCTGATACCGGATTATTTAGGTACTCTTGGTAAAGAGCTTGTACAGCCAGTACGAGTGCAATCAATGGGAAGATTGAAAAAGACACTTCACTCATGGTCAACCATGACAACAAAGCATCACCACACATACCTGCAACCAGTGCCAAAATCAGCGTTTTCTTTTCAGATTTATTTCCATTCGACATTATTCTATCCCGCCTTTTAATCGGTTACGTTCACGTTCTTTGCGATACCAATAGGCCCCTTTGGCTATCATTCGCAATTGCATGATCAATCGCTCGGCGAGTTCATCGCGCTCACGTCGATCTAAATCTAAAGCTTCAGCCCCCGAACTGAAAACCAAAGTCACAGACGCTTCTGCTTGAGTATACGCCTCTTCTCTGGTCACGCCGGTGCTCATTAAATACTCGGTTAATTCTGCCGCAAAATGCTGGATTTCTCGAGCAACAGCGGTACGAAATTCAGCAGAAGTGCCGGAGCGCTCACGCAACAACAAACGAAAGACGTTCGGACTACTTTCAATGAATTCCATAAAGGTTTCGACCGAGGTACGAATTACGCTACCTTCTTTCACAATACGTTGACGCGCCTGACGCATCAGTTGACGTAGTAGCAAACCGCCTTCATCGACCATAGTTAAGCCTAGCTCATCCATATCTTTGAAGTGGCGGTAAAAAGAAGTCGGTGCAATCCCTGCCTCTCGGGCGACTTCTCGCAAGCTAAGGCTGGAAAAGCTGCGATCCGCACTTAATTGACTAAATGCCGCATCGATCAATGATCGACGTGTCTTCTCTTTTTGCTGTGCGCGGATTCCCATCGATTTCATTCTTAACTTGCTCTTTTTCTGTAGGGTACAAGAGCCTCAATATAACGCAATTTGCTCCTACGGAGAAAGATATGTTGCTTCGCTCGCTCTGAGCGCGGAGAACGTTACTATTGGCATGCATCTAATTGCAATGTTCTCGATGCAATTTATAGACATACAACATACCAAATCATCCTTTTGTTCGATTCTGCGTGATCACTTCCACTCTCTAACAGGCATTACGTGTACCAATAGAGTAAATGAGTTAAAATCGCGCTAAAGCAATGTTAAGCAAATATAACAAGGAAGGCATCATGGCGCATGTTAATCACTATGACGTGATCGTAATCGGTAGTGGCCCTGGCGGAGAAGGGGCTGCAATGGGATTAACCAAAGCGGGACTGAATGTTGCCATTGTCGAGAAAGAAAGCAGTGTCGGCGGCGGTTGTACTCACTGGGGTACCATTCCATCAAAAGCTCTGCGTCATGCCGTTAGCCGCATCATCGAATTTAATAGCAACCCGCTATTTTGTCGAAACAACACCAGCGTTCATGCAACATTTTCTGACATTTTAGGTCATGCTAAATCGGTCATTGATAAGCAAACTCGACTTCGTCAGGGCTTTTATGACCGTAACTCATGCACACTTTTGTTCGGGACCGCACGATTTATCGATAACTACTCTATTGCAGTGATGCAAAGCGATGGTACAGAAGAAATCTATTCTGCGGATAAGTTTGTCATCGCGACGGGTTCTCGTCCGTATCAGCCTAACGACGTTGATTTCTTGCATGAGCGCATCTACGACAGTGATTCCATTTTGAGCCTGAAACACGACCCTCGCCATATCATCATTTACGGTGCAGGCGTTATCGGTTGTGAATACGCTTCTATCTTCCGCGGCCTTGGAGTGAAAACCGACCTTATCAATACCCGAGACCGCTTGTTGGAGTTTTTGGATAACGAAGTGTCAGATGCGCTGTCTTACCACTTCTGGAACAGCGGTGTGGTAATTCGTAATGATGAGACCTATGAAAAAATCGAAGGCACAGAAGATGGCGTGATTATTCACCTACAATCTGGCAAGAAGATGAAGGCGGACTGTTTGTTGTATGCGAATGGTCGAACAGGTAACACCGATAAGTTGAATTTGGGTGCAGTGGGTCTGGAAGCGGATTCTCGCGGACAACTAAAAGTAAACCGTAACTACCAAACCGATATTGAGCACATTTACGCTGTAGGCGATGTCATCGGTTACCCTAGCCTTGCAAGCGCCGCTTATGACCAAGGGCGATTTGTCGCACAAGCCATTACGAAAGGTCAGGCAGAAAACTATCTGATTGATGATATTCCAACAGGTATCTACACCATCCCAGAGATTAGCTCTGTGGGTAAAACCGAGCAAGAGCTAACAGCTGCGAAAGTACCGTATGAAGTAGGACGCTCTTCCTTCAAGCATCTAGCTCGTGCACAGATCGCAGGGAAAGACATCGGCAGCTTGAAGATATTGTTCCATCGTGAAACCAAAGAAATTTTAGGGATTCACTGCTTTGGCGAACGTGCCGCGGAAATTATCCACATCGGTCAAGCCATTATGGAGCAAAAAGGCTCAGCGAATACCATCGAGTATTTCGTCAATACCACCTTCAACTATCCGACGATGGCCGAAGCGTATCGTGTCGCTGCGTTGAATGGTTTGAACCGCTTGTTCTAATCTATGCTTCTTGATAGCAAACAGAAAAACAGCAGGCTTGGACCTGCTGTTTTTATATCAACATTGTGCGAGGAAAGTATCCTTGCGCCATTGGTAGAGAAAGATAACCCCCAAACCAACACCCCGCATCAACATAAAGCTCGTCATTGCAAACCACAGCGCGTGATTTTCCCACTCGGCGAATAAGTAAAAGACGACGAAGAAACTGCTGGTCGCGACAAACATACTATTGCGCATGTCTTTGCCTTTGGTTGCACCGACAAAAATGCCATCCAATAGAAAGCACCACATCGACGCAAGTG
The DNA here is from genome assembly GCF_013048625.1 of Vibrio sp. 11-4(1). Taxonomy (NCBI): domain Bacteria; kingdom Pseudomonadati; phylum Pseudomonadota; class Gammaproteobacteria; order Vibrionales; family Vibrionaceae; genus Vibrio; species Vibrio sp. 11-4(1). The sequence goes on from NZ_VHSY01000016.1 coordinate 9,028, forward strand.
GCATCACCACCAGCCAAGGTAGATACACCGATGCTTGCTGTTGTACCGCCTCAATTGAAGTGATCATGGCGATCAACTGCGATCCCGCCAAACCAAAGAGCGCGGTCAGTCCTAAGCAAATAATCAAACTCCAAAAGAAAGTGCCGACAAGCGATGCACTCAATTGTTGCCTATCTTTGGCGCCAATCGCCTTCCCGACCATGGCCTCCATTGCATAAGCAAAGCCATCCATGCCATACGAGATAATCATCAGGAAGCTCATCAGAACCGCATTTGCAGCGACAACCTCATCACCAAAGCTCGCGCCTTGGAACGTCATAAAGCTAAAAGCCGCTTGCAGACACAAAGAGCGTAAGAAAATATCGCGATTCAATTTCACGAAGCGCCCTAAACCGTGTTGAGTGCTGGCTAGCAACTTTTGAGGTGATGGTAATTGCCTCTCTCGCCAGGTTTTCCAGACACACATGAGACCAAAACCCATACCTGAGTAGTCAGCAATCACCGATGCCAGCGCAGCGCCTTCTACTTTCCACCCCAAACCGATCACAAACAACAAATCGAGGACAATATTAGTCACGTTGGTGATGATCACCATCCACATTGGTGCTTTGGAATTTTGCGTTCCGAGCAACCATCCCAACAACACAAAGTTCATTAGCGCAGCGGGGGCACTCCACACTCGGATAGAGAAATATTGCATGCCGTAGTGCTTCACTTCAGCACTGGCGTCACTCCAACCAAAGATCAAATCAGCAATCGGGTTATGGGCAATAAGGAAGACTAACGCAAACAGCAGTGCCATGAGTGAGCCTTGCATGAACACCAAGGCAAGTTGCTTTCGGTCTTCACCGCCATAGGACTGCGCCGCCAACCCAGTAGTCGACATACGCAAAAAACCAAGCAGCCAAAATGTCACACTGATCATGGTACTGCCCAGCGCAACACCGCCCAAATACCAAGCGTGGTCTAGATGACCAATCACCGCAGCATCGACCAAACCGAGCAATGGAACAGTAATATTCGACAGCACCATAGGTATCGCTAAAGCTAAGACTTGGCGATGAACTTTTGGGTTAGATAAAGGAGAGAAGATTGAATTTGTCACAGGCACCTCATCAGTAAGATCGACGAGTGTACCTGAGCGCTTAACGACTAGCCAATTACCACTTGATGTGAACGAGGACTGGCGTGAGGCGATGCTTCAACATTGGAATCTTATTAAGCCAACGCTGCCAAGCTTTCCAACGAGAACAGAATCGATCGAATGGCGAAAAAGCTTTCACCCACTGTGCCCATGGTAACCATTGCAATATCTGTTCTGCGGGCGCTTCAAAGCCATGTGCATAGCGATCAGAGCCAAGCTTTTGTCCCCACTTGGTTTCCGTTAAATCTCCTGCCAGCACCATACACAGTTCAGCAGAGACAAAATGTCGACCCAAGGTTTGAATAAATTTCGCGACTTGACGCTCTGTGCAATCGAGCAGTGCCATTTCACATAAAATGAGTACCGGTGCTTGCTCTGGAATGGCTAACGTCTCTAGCCACGACATTTCATCCACACTGCCACAGCGATGTTCATAACGTTCATTTTTGTGGAACAAGCGCTGACGCCATACCAAATTTTCCGTCACATCCAGCTCTATCCAATGGCAGCGTCCATTATCCAAACGATAAAAGCGGGTATCCAGCCCAGCTCCGACATTGATAATCCAAGCATCGGGATACTGCTGTAAGAAGTGACTAACCTGCTGGTCACAAAGCTGGGTCAGCGTCACGTGCAGCAATTGCTTCTGCGCAATATCACCACTCAAACAATCCGGCGCCATCTTACAGCTCAAACACGCTTTAGCAGCAATCGGATCGTACACCAAGCCATTGTCGACCATGCTTTCACGGCTACGCAATAACAGTGGCTTTAATAAATGGTTAGGAACTTGATGTTTAGACTGAGACATGGGCATTTCCTGCGCCAGAGAGAAAACATAGACATTGAAATAGATGATAATGAATATCAATTACATTATCAAGCTTATAAACTGCTCAAAACAAACAAGGTCAAGATGATAAGCAAGCTTTTGGAGGAAGTAGAAAAAGAGAAAAGAAGAGAAAAGACAAAACAGCCCAGATGAACTGGGCTGCTTAAACACACTTACATCCAATCGGTATTGCGAATAATACCAACGGCTAAGCCTTCAATCGTAAGGTGCTGAGACGTTAAGTCCACTTGAATTGGGGCAAACTCTTCATTCTCAGCATGCAGTAATATGGTTGAGCCTTTGCGCTCCAAACGCTTCACAGTCACATCATCATCAACACGCGCAACGACAACTTGACCGTCTCTCACGTCTTGGGTTTTATGCACAGCGAGCAAATCGCCATCCATAATCCCGATGTCTTTCATACTTTCGCCATTTACACGAAGTAAGAAATCCGCTTGCGGCTTGAACATCGCAGGGTCGACTTGGTAGTGCGCTTCTACGTGTTCCTGAGCCAGAATCGGCTCACCCGCAGCAACTTGACCAATCAAAGGCAAGCCCTGTTCGTCATTAGCGGCAGAGTCATCAAGTAGGATACGAATCCCACGCGATGCACCTGGGATAATTTCAATTGCTTGCTTACGAGCAAGCGCTTTTAGGTGTTCCTCTGCGGCATTCGCAGAGCGGAAGCCAAGCTCACGCGCAATCTCTGCACGAGTTGGTGGCATTCCGGTGTCATCGATTTTACTTTTGATCAAATCGAAGACTTGTTGTTGGCGTGGCGTTAACGGCTTCATGTCTCACCTGTCTTTTTATACAGTTAACTGTGAGTATATCCAGTAAATGCTCAAATGAAAACCCAATTGGTTGTTTTTTAATTTATTTGTGGAGTGCACTTCGTTTGCTGCCCAAGTTCATTATTCATGCGTTTAAAACACCGCCTTTTCAGTTAATCAAAGTAAAGCAACAACTTAGGAGTTCGACTAATTTACAGCCAATAAAATTAAAAGGTTTGACCAGTTTCTGGTATCCTTGCTGCGCTTAAATTTTATCGCCTAGGCTTATTTCTTTTGCCGTACTCATTTCTTTTTCTATAGAAGACATGCAAAGCGGACACTGAAATAAGGTTAGGCCTGTTTGAATACCTATTGAGGCTGTGAACTTTATGTCTTCTGGACAATCATTTTCACGTTCATTACTAAAACTACCTTTATCGGTACTGGTAAAGGGCACCACAATCCCGTCGAACCCGATTGAAGATCTGAATATCGACCTCGCTAAGCCGATTGTATATGCCCTACCGTTCCGCTCGAACGTGGATTTGCTGACACTGCAAAAACAAGCCATGAGCCTTGGTCTGCCTGACCCGCTCAGTCCGCTGGAAATCAATGGCAAAACGCTGAACCGTTTCGTCTTTATCGCTGCGCGTCCAACTGTGATGAACAACGATAATGATGTCCCAACCGACTCTGTCTCTCTGTTCACAGACTTGCTGGAACTGCATAAACTTGACAGTGAATTAGACGTTCAAATGATCCCTGCAACCGTGCTTTGGGGTCGTAAACCAGGTAAAGAAGAAAACCAAAAGCCTTACCTTCAGCCAATGAATGGCCCGCAAAAGGCGAAAGCGGTAATGGCAGCAGGACGCGACTGCTTGGTTCGCTTTAGTCCCGTGGTATCTCTGCGTTATATGGCAGACTCTCACGGTACCGACAGCGCAATTGCGCACAAATTGGCTCGCGTGGCGCGTATCCACTTCTCTCGCCAAAAACTTGCGGCTTCAGGCCCAAACCTGCCACAACGCCAAGTGTTGTTTGCTCGTTTATTAAAATCTCCAGCTATTGAACTGGCGATCGCTGACGAAGCCAAGAGCAAAAATATCTCGATTGATAAGGCACGTAAAGAAGCCCACGACATCATGGATGAAATCGCCGCCGACTTCTCCTACGGTCTAGTGAAAAACGGCGACCGCATCCTGAGTTGGCTATGGACAAAGCTGTACCAAGGGTTGCACATCAATAACGCCTCGACTGTGCGTCGTTTAGCGCAAGACGGCCACGAAATTGTGTACGTTCCGTGTCACCGTAGTCACATGGACTACCTACTGTTGTCTTACGTTTTATACCATGAAGGCATGGTGCCTCCGCACATTGCGGCAGGCATTAACCTGAACTTCTTCCCGGCCGGTCCTCTTTTCCGTCGCGGTGGGGCGTTCTTTATTCGTCGTAGCTTTAAAGGTAACAAACTGTACTCAACCATTTTCCGCGAGTATCTAGCTGAGCTGTTTGCCAAAGGCTATTCAGTCGAGTACTTCAGTGAGGGTGGTCGTTCACGTACAGGTCGCTTACTGCAAGCGAAAACGGGTATGCTGGCTATGACCATCCAAGCAATGCTACGTGGTCTAAACCGCCCAGTAACACTAGTGCCGGTCTACATCGGTTACGAGCACGTAATGGAAGTAGGCACTTACGCGAAAGAGTTGCGTGGCAAACGCAAAGAGAAAGAAAACGCAGGGCTTGTACTGCGTACTCTGCGTAAACTGCGTAACTTTGGTTTGGGCTATGTGAACTTCGGTGAGCCAATTCAGCTCAACCAATACTTGAACGAGCATGCTCCTGAGTGGACGAAAGACATCGACAGCATGGGTGGTAACAAACCACAGTGGATGAATCCTGTGGTGAACGACCTTGCTAATAAGATGATGACGCACATCAATGATGCGGCGGCGGCAAACGCGTTGACCTTGTGTGCAACCGCACTGCTTGCTTCTCGTCAACGTGCACTTTCTCGTGACTCGCTGATCAATCAGATCGAGTGTTACTTAAAGCTACTCAAAAATAATCCGTACTCAAGCACCTCCACTATCCCTACCGAAAGTGCTGAGGAGTTGGTCGATCATGCGATTTCACTTGATAAGTTCGTGATTGAAACCGATAGCATGGGTGACATCATTTCGCTGGATCGTAGCCAATCGATCCTGATGACCTACTACCGCAACAACATCATCCACTTGTTTGCTCTGCCATCATTAATTGCTCAGATGATCATTCGTCAGCGCAACCTTTCGGTAGAAAAAATTCAAGCGAATGTCGCGCAAATCTACCCATTCTTGAAGAAAGAGTTGTTCTTAAGCTATCAAGAAGACGAGTTGGATGAATTGGTCGTTAAAACACTGCATGAGTTTGCCGAGCAGAAAATGATTAGCCTCGATGGTGATAAGCTGGAGATCAATCAGTCGAACAACCAGCCTTTGGTTCTGCTAGGTCGTACAATCACGGAAACACTGCAGCGCTACTCTATCGCGATGAACTTGCTTGTTGCTTACCCAGAGCTCGGTAAATCGGACCTAGAACAGAAGAGCCAAGATATTGCTCAACGTTTAGGACGCTTACACGGTATTAATGCTCCAGAATTCTTCGATAAAGGTGTGTTTACCGCTATGTTCAATACACTCAAACAGCAAAAATACCTCGATAACGATGGTAACTGTGACACGAAGAAAACGCAGCAATTTGCACGATTACTATTCACTCTGCTTTATCCAGAAGTGAAACTGACGATCGAAGAGAGTATTCATCAACTTCAGTCGTAACCGTTTTACCTTCTTCCAAAATAAGAAAAAAGGCATCCAATCGGATGCCTTTTTTCTTATTTCTTCGCTTACCAAAATGCGACCAATAACCCTATCGCTATCACCATGCCAACATAGTTGTTGTTGAGGAAAGCCTTAAAGCACAACTCCCGCTCACGGTGACGAATTAAGTGCTGCTGATAAACAAACAACGACGCTGCAATCAAAAGGGTCCAGTAGTAACTTTGCCCCAATTGGTAGAACTGCCCTAACCAAACCAACATCGCGAGTGTAATCAGTTGCAATACCCCAATGATGAGTTTGTCATGACGACCAAACAAAATTGCCGTCGATTTAATGCCAATCTTTAAATCATCATCGCGATCGACCATCGCATATTGAGTGTCGTACGCAATGGTCCACAAAGCGTTAATTAAGAACACAAACCAAACTATCAGTGGTAGCTCCCCGGTTTGTGCAGCCCACGCCATTGGAATTGCCCAGCTAAAAGCCAAGCCTAAAAAGAGTTGTGGAATATGAGTGTAACGCTTCATAAATGGATAGATGAACGCCAACACAATGCCAGCGAAGGATAGCTGAATCGTCAACGGGTTCATGGTCAGCACTAACAAGAATGAGCTGATACCCAAAACTAAAAATAATCCAATCGCTTCTTTTGCTGTCACTTTCCCTGATGGTAGTGGGCGTTGTTTGGTACGTTTTACATGGCCGTCGACTTTGCGGTCAGCAAAATCATTAATCACGCACCCCGCGCTACGCATTAGGAATACACCCAATACAAACACGATAAATACATCCCAACTCGGCATCCCTTGGGCTGAGATAATTAGCGCCCAAATCGTTGGCCACATCAGTAACAGTGAACCAATCGGGCGATCCATGCGCATCAGTTGCCAATATGCTTTGGCTTTTTCTGCGGACATTTACACTGTCTCCTTAGCGTAAACTGGTGAATTAGATAAGAATAACTCGGCGACCAGCATCGGTTTGTGATTCATCCACAACCTTGAGCGTCGCGCTAACAAACGTCCTTCTGGTACGGCTACCCATCCCATTTGCAAAGAGTCTCGCTCAACGTTGTCTGCGCTGAACACTGTTAGTCCTAATGGGATATCCCCTTGTTGAGCCAAATCATACTGCTGATCAACTAAGGTTGAGCGAGGAATTAATGTCCGTCCGATAACCCAGTTATCATTGTCACCACACAAAATTACCTCTCGCAGTAAGCAATCTTGTTCGGACAATAACTGGCTTTCGTCCTGTTTTAACGTCGCCGCAGTGACGATCTGATTTTGTAGCAATTCTACCGTTAATGCTTGGCAGTGTTGCTTTAAACGACGTGACAAAGACCCTTGCTCTTCAAGCCAGTGCTTGGCAAATTCATTTGGAAATTCGAATTCTTCGGGGTTTTGCCACTCTACTTCCAATAAAGAAGCAAGATAGAGTGATGTTGGCTGATTCATACTAGTATTCAATTGGAGGCTTTATGCGTACAATAAAGCAACAACTTACCGTCCATAGTAATGTATGTAACCGTAAGTTCCGTTATTTGTTATAGACGGCCCATTGTATCAAGACTGAAGCGATTCGAATATCGCGATCCAGAGAAAGAAAAGTTAGAAATATGTACAAACGTTATATAGCCCAAATTATTTTTGCGTTAACCATACTGTTCGCCGCACCAAGTTGGGCTGAAACGGAAGAAGCTGGACCTAAGTTGGCATACTTTACCCTTGAGCCTGATCTCACTACTAACTTTTACACCAAAGGCAAAAAGTTAGGTTATGTGCAAGTGCGCATCGACATCATGGTAATGAGCCAACAAGATTTATCGATTGTTGAGCATCACCAACCTTTGATTCGCGATGCAGTGATTGAATTACTGGGTAAGCAAACAGAAGATACTATTAAGTCCCTTTCTGGCCGAGAAGATCTGCGCAAAACCTTAGTGACGACCCTCAACGAAACACTTTTGCCCGAAACAGGTAAAACCATCATTGCCGATTTGTTGTTTACAAAATACCTTTACCAATAAACCCAAATCGTTTTGAACATAAAAAAGACCGCTCTTGAGCGGTCTTTTCATTTCAGCTTTAGGCTTGCTGTTGGTATTTCATCTTGCCTGAATCAAACAGCGCAATCGCCATCCCCGACAGTAAACCCACTAAGTGAGCGGTGTTTGCAATCGCCATGAACGGCTGCACAAAACCAAGAACTAACCATACCAACATAAAAACGATGATTGGCTTGGGTAGCGTAAGGCCTAAATGTGGCAAGCGGTAACCCAATATCCACAAATAGCCAAGCAGTGCATAGACCACGCCAGACAAGCCACCGAAGTTTGCCCCTTCAACATAGAATTGGCCAGCCCCAGAAAGCGCTGCTGATACTACAAAGAGTTGCAATAGCTTACCGGAACCGAGACGACGTTCGATGTCGCCCCCCAACTGCCACCACCATAGTAAGTTGAACACGATGTGAGTCACTGAAAAGTGCAGTAACGCATGACTTAGCCATCGCCACACTTGCCATTGTTGCCCCTCAAAGGCCGGGAAGTGCAACAACTTAAACACGCCATTGCCAAAGCCAAACATTTGTAACAAGTAGATGATGGTGCACCCCGTCATGATCAGCAAAGTCATTGGGCCTGCTTTTGCTTTGACCATGCTCATGATACTCGGGCTAGAATAATGAAATGTGCTCTTGCGAGTATCGGCAACGTCCCACGAGGCAGCGCTGTATTTTGAATCAGACGGGTTAGCAAGGAACAGCTTAAGTTCCGCTTCCGCTTCTATTTCATGTTGGCTATCGGTCAGCCACAGCGCAAATTGCCCATCCCCTTCTGGCATCATCTGGATATCAATCTTGCGAGAGGCCATATAATCAATAAAGGCTTGCGCCATACGTGGATTATTTAACGTTACCAATCTCTTCATTAACTTCTCACTATCGGTAGTTCTGCTCGGTGCCAGGCTTCAAAGCCACCATCCACACTGTACACCTGTTCAAAGCCTTGGTTAACTAAATATTGTGCGGCACCTTGGCTACTAATGCCGTGGTAACACATCACCAGAATAGGTTGTTCGAACTCCACTTCATCCATAAACGCAACGATCGTATCGTTAGTTAAATGATACGCGGACTCCGCATGCGCAACGGCAAACGATTGAGGGTCACGGATATCTACAAGCTTTGCATCACCCTGCTCGAGCAGCGCTTGCGCACCTTGTACATCGATATGCTTAAACTGATCCATTTACTTTCTCATTGTCTTATTAATATACCCAAGCAACCTCGAACCTAACGTACTAATCAGCACCCGAGGTACAGCATAAAATCTATATTTGAAGCCGCTTGGGTATACTGCCGCTATTGTAACCTATCCAACGGCAAACTTAGACACATGGATAATCAGGCTTTTAAAAAGTGTACACATTCCAACCATTTGTGGATAAAGCTGTGAATTGCGTTGATAAAGTATATTTGGATCTTTTGATCCACAATATGTAGTGATGATCCTGATCTAACTGTGTGTATATCTATAACTATCCCCAGATGGAAAAGTGCTTGAATCCCTTATTTTGTCCGGGTTTCGAACAGTTGATAAATAATTACTTCACAGAGTTATACACAGGTAGCACATAAAATCCGGATCGCAAACGCTATCGATTTTCGATCGACAATAAAAAAGCCGAGATCACATGATCTCGGCTTTCTATGAAAATCTTACTTTCAATTAGCAGTGGAAATTAAAATTCACCCACGGCCAATTTTAGTTTCTTCATTGCGTTTTTTTCTAGCTGGCGAATACGCTCGGCAGAAACACCGAACTCATCAGCTAAGTCTTGCAATGTTGCTTTCTCATCATCTAACCAACGAGAACGCACGATACGCTGACTACGTTCATCCAAACTCGCTAATGCATGACCCAGACGATTGTTGGTGTGCATTTCCCAGTTTGCAGCTTCAATGTTGTCAGCCACATCAGACGATTTGTCTTCTAGGTACAGCATTGGCACTGTGTAAGCGTTTGAGCTGTCGTCTTCGTCAGTTGGCATATCAAAGGTTGAATCCACCGCCGCTAAGCGTGATTCCATCTCGCGAACTTCAGAAGGTTCAACACCTAACTCACGCGCAACGGTTTCGACTTCACCGTTGTTAAACCAACCCAAGCGCTTTTTCGACTTACGCAAGTTGAAGAACAACTTACGTTGCGCTTTAGTGGTCGCAATTTTCACGATACGCCAGTTACGTAGCACGTATTCGTGGATCTCTGCTTTGATCCAGTGGACAGCAAAAGACACCAAGCGAACCCCTACCTCTGGGTTAAAACGCTTAACGGCTTTCATTAGACCGATGTTACCCTCTTGCACAAGGTCCGCCATTGGCAAACCGTAGCCAGAGTAACCACGAGCAACGTGAACAACGAATCGTAGGTGCGAAAGAATTAGACCTTTTGCAGCCTCAATCTCACCTTTGTAGTGTAATCGTTCTGCCAGCTCACGCTCTTCGTCTGCAGTCAGCATTGGGTAGCTGTTTACTGAGCGAATATAGCTATCAAGGCTATCTTGCGTGACTAGAGCCATCGGATACGCTTCTTTTGTCATTCAATTCCTCATCAATCTCTGATCTGGAGCATTACATTGCAAATTTAGCTTCGATATCTTGAACTCAAAATGAACAAGTTTCAAGAAGGGGAAGCAATTATCCATAAACATTCGGTCTAAACAAGGGATCCAGATTAGCTAGTGCTAATAAAATCCAAGTAGTAAGACCTTCATCACTTAAACTGGTTCAATTTCTTTTAAATGTCGTTGCGCAGAAAAGCGCGCCGCAATGCATCCCAAAAGACTACCAATGATGATTAATAGCAAAGATTCATCCCAGCTTAAACCAATCAGGCGAAACTGGCTGTCGTACAACGCAGCAAGATCTTCCACCGCACTATTCATAACAATGGTCACTAAAGCCGTTACCAACCACGCGATGGTGGCACCTAATACGCCAAACCACATCCCCGTGTACAAATAAGGACGCAGAATAAAACTGTCCGTCGCACCGATCAGTTTCATGGTTTGAATCTCTTCTTTATTCGCCAGCACATTAAATCGCAACGTGTTGCCAACGATTAAAAATACCGCACCGAGCATCAACACTGTCAGAGTAATGACAATAATACTCGCGAGAGTTTTGATCGCATCAAGACGCGCCAGCCAATCTTCATCAAGTCTCACGTCGGTCACATCTTGTTGCTCTCGAACGTCTTTGGCTAATGACTGAATATCACTCTTTAGCTCCGAGGCTGGCGTAATCACCAACACACCGGGTAGCGCATAGCCACTTAAAAGGCTGATAGCCTGATCGAATCCTGCATATTGGCTTAAATCAGATAGACCTTGTTGCGGTGAAATATATTCCACCTCTTTTACCAAAGGCCAAGTTTCAATTTGATCTTTGAGAACCATCACACGTGCATCCGGCATGCCTTCTACTAAGTAAGCACTAACTTGCGAGGGAGATGCCACATCTTCCGCGGCACCCGCGACGTTTTTGCCCAGTAGATACAAACAAGCTGGCATAGCAAGTGCCATTGAAATCACGGCTAGGGTCAGGATATTACCTAAAGGTCGTTGCCATAAGGCGCTAAAAGAGGATTTTGCTTGTTTTGCGTGGACAGAGAAAAAACCATCGGTATTTGCACGCTTGGCACTGCGGCCTTTCCCCTTCTTTTGGGAGTGCTTGTTACCTGCCATAGTCTTCTACCTCACTTAGGAAGCCTTGGTTTAATTCAAAATGACGATACTGTGGGCGAGTGTTTACTAACCCCACATCGTGCGTGGCGAGTAAGATGGTCACTCCCGCACGATTAAATTCTTCGAACAAACGCAATACACGATTGGATAGTTCGGGATCGAGGTTACCTGTCGGCTCATCAGCCACCAGCAACGTTGGTCGATTGACCACTGCACGGGCAATACCGACGCGTTGTTGCTCACCACCAGAGAGTTGGCTCGGCAGGCAACGAGCCTTATCAAGCAAGCCTGTTTTATCTAACGCCGCAGAAACACGGCGTTTGATTTCGTTTTCAGAAATCGATTCGATGCGCATCGGCAGAGCAACATTGTCGTATACGCTGCGATCCATCAGTAGACGATGATCTTGAAAAACAATCCCAATATTGCGGCGCAAAAAAGGGATGTCTTTGCTTGGAATGCGCGTGATATCGTGACCATTAAAATGGATTTTTCCATCGGTCGGGCGCTCTATCGCGCAGATCAATTTCAGCAAGGTACTTTTACCAGCCCCGGAATGCCCGCCTAAAAACGCCATTTCACCGCGCCTCAGGTGAAAATCGACTTTTTGCAGTGCTTGTCGACCACCTCGGTAAGCTTTGCTTACTTGCTGAAATTTGATCACCGTTGATTTCCTCTAACTCTTTTTATTCTTCACGACTAAACAGTGCGTCAATAAACTCTTGAGTTTCAAATGGACGCAAGTCTTCGATACCTTCACCCACACCAATGTAACGAATTGGAATACCGAACTGATCAGCAATAGCGAAAATTACGCCGCCTTTCGCTGTACCATCCAGCTTAGTCAAGGTAATCCCGGTTAGAGGGGCAACATCACTGAAAAGTTTCGCTTGGCTGATGGCATTTTGCCCTGTACCTGCGTCTAGCGTCAGCATGATCTCGTGTGGTGCAGAGTCATCAATTTTCTTCATCACACGTACAATCTTACGCAGCTCTTCCATTAGGTTCGCTTTGTTCTGTAAACGACCCGCGGTATCGGCAATCACAACATCCACACCACGTGCTTTTGCCGCTTCAATCGCATCATAAATAACAGAAGCACTGTCTGCGCCAGTATGCTGGGCAATCACAGGAACGTTGTTACGCTCACCCCATACTTGTAGCTGCTCAACCGCTGCGGCACGGAAAGTATCGCCCGCTGCAAGCATCACTTTTTTGCCTTGAGTTTGGAACTGCTTGGCAAGCTTACCGATGGTCGTGGTTTTACCCACGCCATTTACACCCACCATTAAGATAACATAAGGCGTTTTGTTGCTATCGATTTCTAGTGGCTGCTCGACTTTAGAAAGAATCTCAGCCATTTCTTCTTTCAACAAACCATAAAGGGCTTCGCCGTCTTTCAGGTCGCCACGTGTGGCTTTTTCTGTCAGGTTGTTGATGATTTTTGTTGTGGTATTCATGCCCACATCAGCAATAAGCAGTTGCTCTTCTAGCTCTTCAAATAAGTCTTCATCGATTTTCTTACCGCTGAACAGACCGAAGAAGCCAGCACCAATATTTGCTTTTGTTCGGCTTAGGCTGCGTTTAAGACGAGCAAAAAAGCTCTCTGTTGGCTTTTCTTGCTCTTGAACGCGAGGTGCAGCAGGCACTTGAGGCTCTTCTGCTTCTGCTTCTGCTTCTGCTTCTGCTTCTGCTTCTGCTTCTGCTTCTGCTTCTGCTGGGGCAGCCTCTGATTGTTTCGCTTCTTCTTCAAGTTCTGGCGTTGCTTCCGCTTGCTCAGCAGCCGCGTCGGTTTGCTGCTCTTCAGAAGGCGCTTCCACTGCTTCTTCTTTTACTGTTTCTTCAGTTTTTGGTTTTGGGCTTTGTTCTTCGTCACCAAAACCTAGCCACGAAAGTAATCCGCGCTTCTTTTTTTCCGTCATCTGGGGCTATCCTAGATTGTTCTTTTATCTATTAATGACTCTTTTTTGACAAGATTATTATCTGTCTAAAAAAGGCTAATGACAAAGTTGTGAAAACTTTCCGATTAGGTAATTCTAATCTTATTAGTGTTACACTCTGTCATCTTGAATATTCTGGGCTGTATCCAAGCTCCAAGCTCACGGCTTGGGCGATTAGATATAGTATCACTTTATTAGCGGTCAAAAAATCTATGGTAAGACGTCGCCAGCAAAACTCATCACAAAAAAAGCCAACAACGGGCTTTGTTCGCATTATTAGTGGCTTATGGAGAGGCAGAAAACTTCCTGTACACGATGCTGAAGGCTTACGCCCAACGACCGATCGCGTCAAAGAAACGCTATTTAACTGGCTGGCTCAAGATGTGCCGCAAGCAAAATGTCTCGACTTGTTTGCCGGCTCCGGCGGCTTAGGCTTTGAGTCGGCTTCGCGCCAAGCAGAGCAAGTGACCATGGTCGAGCTGAACCCACAAGCTTTCCAGCAATTACAGAAGAACGTGGCATCTCTTAACGCGAACAACATCCAAGTAGTGAATACCGACGCACTGAGCTTTTTAAAACAGCCGGGTACTGCGCACCATGTGGTGTTTATTGACCCACCGTTTCGTAAGGGACTATTGGATGAAACCGTGGCTCTGCTAGAACAAAATGGCTGGCTCGCGGAAGACGCGATGATTTATATTGAAACAGAAAAAGAACTCAATATTGCCGACTTACCAGAAAACTGGCAGTTACATCGAGAAAAAACAGCAGGCCAAGTGAGTTACCGTCTGTATGAACGTACCTCCGCATAACGCCTCGATTTAAAAGGACACTTAAATGAAAGCATTAATTCTGCTGGCCAAAGCGGCTATCGCCTTTGTTTGGTTAGTATTGATCCTCAATATCTTTATGCCGTTTCCCGGTAATGCCGCGATTGCGCTGTACATCATGACCGCTTTTTTGTTCATCATGCACGGTTTACAAATGGCCATCTTCATTGGCGCATTTGGCGACAAAATTAAAATGAGCAGTTGGGAAAAATATTCCATCCTGATCTTTGGTATTTTTGCCCTGCTTGATATTCGTCGTAAACACATGATGTAATCGCCCAAATACTAAAAAGCCGCTCTCAAGAGCGGCTTTTTTATTGCGTTTATTCCGTCACCCAAGATAACTCTTAACACCATCCAAAAACATTTGAGTGGAGATCATCACCAGCAACAAGCCCATTAAACGCTCTACCGCTTTTAGACCACGCTCGCCCAACAAACGATTAAAGAAGCCATAAAACATTAGAATAAAAAATGTTGCGCCCCAGGCAATCACAACTGATGCGGACATTTCCAACATTTTTTCTGGATGCTGTGAAGATAGCAAAAGCAATGCTGCAATCACTGAAGGGCCCGCGATCATAGGAATGGCCATCGGAACAATAAAGGGCTCCTCGCCTGCCGCCAGTCCAGTGATGCTACCAGCACTCGGAAAGATCATCTTAATCGCGATAATGAAGAGAATAATGCCACCTGAAATGCTGAGCGTTTCTGGCTGGACATGCAAAAAACTTAAGATGCTTTGTCCTGCAAACAGAAACAACATCAAGATTAGTAAGGCAAACAGTAGTTCACGAATCAATACCTTACGGCGACGCTTAGGATCGATGTGCTTGAGAATAGACAACACAATCGGCAAATTACCGAGAGGGTCCATGATTAGAAACAGCATGGTCGCTGCAGAAAGAATGTCCATATTCTGGCCTCACCTAAAAAATGGCGGCCAGTGTATAGCAAACTGACAACGTGAGTACATGGCTGAGGGCGAAAACAGCATATTCACCCTCGCATCATAGCCGCCGCTTAGTGATTGCAGACACGCGCCATATTGACCACAAACTTACCTTCAAGCTCACGGATTTTGTCGCGCTTGAGCAAAAATGCTAGCAATGCATCTAAGTCTAGATCATTCAGTTTACAGGTGTGAAAGCGAACGGTGTTGCCAAAGTGCTGTGCCAGCGCTTCGCGATCCATTGGCGTTTCTCGAAGTAGGTTTAGCAGCTCGTGGGCATGGATTTCACTCATTATTGACTCCAGTCATCAAGAACAATACGTCCAGTTTACTGAAATCTTCGGGAGCTGCTTTGACTTAAATTAGTAAATGATAGAGGCAACAATGAGGGCGTGGGCAAAGAAGTAGCTACCACTTACCCACAAATAGGCGTGTTTCATCGGTTTTCGGTAACCGTGTATCGCATACGCCAACGCCGAATAGATCAAAACTAGGGTTCCGCTGAAACCGATAGCATTGGCATAGCTCGGGGCCTGCAACCAAACTTCACCCGCCGCCCAAGCAAGCTGAACCAACATCATCCCCATGATCACAACAGGAAACACCAGAGAGTCGAGTTGAGGTAGCAACAAAAAGAACGCCACGATACTCGCTGCGAGCAGTAGGGCCAACAGCCACCAGACAATCTCACCATTAAGCTGCACCCAAAATGACTTGCTGTAGCACACCTGAGCAAGCAAATACGCAGCAAAGTAAATTAGCTTGCGAGTTTTAAACGAGTGCAGCGTATCTGCCACCATAGACACAATAAGCCCACCCGCAATCCAGTAGGTATATGTTGCGGATGCGCCTTGAGTTAACACCAACACAAGAAGAAGTAGCAGAGTAAAGATTTTAAACACGAGGGATTGTGTCGGGTTAGCTTGTTTTGCTCCCAACACGGAATACACACCTGATAGCCCTATCGCCAGCCAACTCCACATGCCGTATACACCTTTTACTTAAACTCGCCGCTAGTCTAGGTAGACCAGTTTTGATGTAAAGACACAATCTGCGAAAGTTGGATCTCGCTAGCGATTCGAAACATTTTGTAACCCTCAGTCTGCACAACAATTAAGTCGATGAGCCTTAATGACGGCCATAAATATGGGGCAGAGCCCTATCCCATGAGCCAAGTTCATCAAATCACACGGCACAATAACCCGCGCTTAGTCAGGCCATTTAACTAAAAAGCAGCCCAATGGCCTTGGTAACCCATCACGTCAAAAACTGAGGACTAAACCATCAGACTGTATACATCACAGGCAACAAGAATAAATAACAGACACAAAACAGAAAATCGTCTTGGTAGCGAGCTAAGATAGTAGAAACCACCGATGAACAGATTAGAACAACATTAAAAATCAAACTTAACTCAATAACAAAAACATCAAATAGAGAACGTAAGCTAATGATAAATAAAGCTACATTCTCAATAACCATCGAAAACACCGACTTCATAAACCATCAAATCACTAAACACTTTTTAAGCCCATATTTTCTCATTAGATAAGAAAATTCCCCTTCCACACCTCAACTCAATGATGCACCTCCATAGCACATCTTTTTATTTTCTCAATTTTTGAGAAACACAGACAAAATCGGCAATCAACATACCAACCGAAACAAAAAACAATTTCCAAGCCAACAACAAACCAAGATTGACACTTTAAAATCATATACTTAAATAAAATACGAACAACAATCACACAATACGAGCATTTTAAATACAACACAAAAAACACAGTTTCATTAGTCAAAAACACGTAAAAAAAGACAAGTTAAGTGTATTTTTTGAAAAGATTATCGAGCATATGTTGATCAAACCCCAAAAACAGTGCTATATTAAATTCATCGAGTTCATCAAAGATTAAGGGGTAGTGTTATGATTTCATCTTCTCAAAAACAAGGGCTGGTAATGATTGCAGTGGTTGTGGGTTTAATGACACTGCCAATGATGTACTAACCTACTGATTAAAAATAAAAAAGGACGCAAATGCGTCCTTTTTTATTTATCTGTGTTTTTCTACTGTATGTGTTTGGACAAGATATCCCAATGCATATAGTAGAAACCAAGAGCGGCGAGCGTAATCAACGTCATTAGCAAAATTGCTGCACGCCAAATAAAACGAGAGCTTCTTGGCGTTAGCTCTTTTTCACAAGCGTCACATGCCGCCATAAAGCCTTTCCGATCATCCAGCTTATAATCGTCTTCGTGAACCACTTTATTACGCACAGTAGCGATAAAACGAAGCTTCGCTATCACGTCATGTGGTAAACGTTCTTCACAACTATTAATAAGTTGGTGTAACCCTTTCCCTTCTGCATGGTACTGAGTACGCAAAAGTTTTTCGATCGTTCGGGTACGCATGACTACTTTTTCAATATCTGACATCGTAACCCTCCTTACCAGACCCTTCCCGTGTTCGTTATTTTTATTCTTCTATAAATTTAGAGCTTTTTCGAGCCGTTAAGTGCAATTTTACTTTCAATTTGTGCCCTTGAGCGCATATAGCCAGACAAGTGAAAGCTGCTTAGTTCAGCTTTAGTGACGTAGCTTGCAGATGAAGCAACGATTTCATCGCGTCCCCATTGAGATAAACCGTGAAGTGCGCCGAATAAAATTCATGTCCCTTTCATTAGATTATGAATAAGTTATCTCAACTCATCGTTTCATCAATGAGTTCTGTAGAATAGAGCTCAATGAAACATCGGAGGTTAACATGCCAATCTCACTTATTGTCGCCCTGTTCGCCCTTATTGCTTTGGGCGCATGGGTATTTTTTCGTTTCTATAGCAAGCACTATGTGGGCGAAGACGCTCCAGAACAAAGTGCACAGGTAACTATTTTAGATAAGCAAGCTATCGACATCCCAGATGCACCACCAGGCCAAGACGACCAAGAATATTGGATTTATGTCCAACGCGGTTCTATTGGCCCTAAACGAGAGTTCCAAATTGGAGTGCACTACTACCATGCACTCAACCCTGGAGATAAAGGAACGCTAACCTATCGTGGTAACAAATTCCTTCACTTCGCCATCAAACGTTAAGGCAGTAACCAACGAGTCTTGGCAGAGCGAGAAAATAGATAGCTCATCGCCAAGGCTCCAGCTCCACTGATAATGATCCAGACTGGAATCACCCATGCGGGATGTCCGGTGTACCAACCAAACGCTTTCATCGGCCATAAGAAAATTGGGTGAAGTAAGTAAATCCCCAAGCTGTGCTGACTGATCACACTCACCACTTTTTGTACTTTTGGTGACAAGCCTTCCCCAAAGTAACGACCGATCATGAAAATCATCGAAGCCGCTAGAATGACATTCAGTGTTTTGTAAGACAGCCAGCGTCCAACCGTGTACTTCTCCGCCTCTAAACTGTTCGTCACGACCATAGTAAATGTCACAGCCAACGCGACGAGGCCAAACCCTGTAAATAAGGTCACCATAGAGCGGTTCAAAGGCACTTTTTGAAATAGAACATAACCCAGAGGAAGGTAACCCATGTAGAGCCACATTTGGTTACTCCACGGACCATCAATCTTGAACAAAAACAGCGTGCTGGTGAAAAGCCAAAATGCGAGATAGGTATACAACACATTGTCATCAACGTTGCGTACCATCCATTGGAACAACGGAATCACAAAATACAGAGGTATAAAGTAATAGAAAAAACCGAGGTGGTAATACGTTGCGTGAAATGGGCTATTGCTTAACACCTCTTTTACGGTTTCAAAGTCAAACCCTTGAGCCGTCCAGCCAGAGAGGTATGCATAAAACATCGACCAAATAAGAAATGGGACTAGGACTTTGCCTAAACGCCTTTTGATATAATACTTACCGTCAAATGGTCGAGTGTCACTGAGCATCAGCGCTCCGGTGATCAGAATGAAAACTGGCACCGCCCAGCGGGTAACGCTATTAACGCCTACCGCCGTCAACCATTGGTCAAACGGAATCACTCCTAACTCATTTCGATAAGGGGCCAAGACGTGAATGGCGATCACTGCCACCGCAGCAAAGCAGCGCAATAAATCAAAAAACAGAACCCTTTCTCTCATACCTTTCCCTACTTTGAGTCGCTTATCGTTTATAGCATAGGGTAAATCTCAGCCAGTGAAATGGTTAACAATCTGTTTTTGCTTATTTTTAACGCAACAATGACCTACAACGTGGATTTCATCGCCACTCTAATCCGTTGGCGGGAACAAAAACCAAACATCAGCATGAACTCACGAGACCGAATCCACACCACTTGATTACGACGCGTGATGTACAAGAAACAAAAAATGGCTCCAAGTTGGAGCCATTTTGTACGATCTACAGATAAAAACACCGGGCAAAATTTACGCTGTGGCAACGTTAGCTTTTGGCAACTTAATCGAAATCAGCGTCGTCAGCGCCAAGAAAGCAAAGGAGACCCATAAGCACGCCGCAAGACCAGCCTCTTGGTAGATCCAACCCGATAATACCGTGCCAATCAAACGTCCCATCGCATTGGCCATGTAATAGAAGCCAACATCCAGAGACACACCATCGCCTTTGGCATAGCTCACAATCAGATACGAGTGAAGTGAAGAGTTAATGGCAAACACAGCACCAAAAATCATTAACCCCACAACAATTACCAACTCAGGCTGCCAGCCGATTTGCACACCATAAGCAATACCGCCCGTAATTAACGCAAGAATTCCTGCCCATACTAATGCTGCACTACCATCAGGCACGCGACCTTGCGCTTTGCCAGTAATACGCGGCGCAAAGCCTTGCACAAACCCATAAGCAATGACCCATGCGGCTAAAAAGCCACCGACCCACAAGTGATCCCAGCCAAACACACTGCCAAGATAAATAGGTAGAGCGACCACAAACCACACATCACGCGCCCCAAACAAGAACATACGTGCCGCAGATAAAATATTTATAGATTCGGACTTGGAGAAAATTTGGCGAAACTTAGGTTTGCTCTTTGCTTTACCCATGTCTGCTTCTAGCCAGATCATGCTGCAAACAAACACCAATGCCAGCACACTCGACATAATAAACATCGAGTTTTGGAAGCCCACCCAAGACAACAGCAAGCCACCAACAAAAAAGCCCGCCCCTTTGAGCGCGTTCTTCGAGCCTGTCAAAATGGCCACCCATTTGTAAAGTGCGCCTTGCTGCTCGTCTGGTACTAGCGTTTTAATTGCACTCTTAGCACTCATCTTGTTGAGGTCTTTGGCAATCCCCGACAAAGCTTGTGCCGCCATAACCCAAGGAATCGTCAGCCATACGTTGGGTACTGCCAGCATCAACAACGCAAACACTTGCATCGCTAAACCAATGTTCATGGTTTTATTCAGGCCTAACCTTGCGCCCAACCAACCACCAATCAAATTGGTCACCACACCAAAAAACTCATAGAAAAGGAACAGTGAGGCAATAGCTAACGTGGAATAACCCAAGTCGTGAAAATAGAGCACCACCAGCATACGCAGCGCTCCGTCGGTCACGGTAAAGTTCCAATAGTTAAACGTCACTAACATGTACTGACGAATACTTTTGCTCAATTGAGAAATCATATTGACCTCTTATGTACAGCGATAAAAGCATTTAGATCATCATGTGCCAAATGCTTATTAACCTGTACACCAACCATAAGGCGATACAACCTTAATTCGAATTCACAAACACACCGAAATTTATAAACAGACAAATATAACCAATAAAAACAAAAAGTTATATCGATATCTTTAGTTTTACTGCTGACCTATTTTCCATTATATAAACCGGAACATAGCTTTTGGATCATGATGTCCCAAAAGCTATTTAAGCTGATCAAGCGTCTTGCGCCACGCGTTCGATGTACTCAAGCTGCACCGGTTTTGTAAACGCACCAGGGCGAAGCGCCTGCACTTCTCGCACGATATCTTCTAACTGCCATTTCTTCTCTAGCAACAAGTGAGCCGCAAACAAACCTGTGCGACCCGAGCCGCCCATGCAGTGCATCGCGACTTTGCCACCTTGAGCAAGAATCGCATGCAGTTCCGGACTGGCTTGTTGCCACTTCGCCGCAAATTCTTCACTTGGTGCACAGTCATCTTCAATCTCGATCTGGAACCATTTCATGCCCAGTTGTTGGGTAACTTCACCCAAATCCGCAACGTCTTTCGCTGCTAACTCGCTATCGTCCAATGCAGTAACGACCGCTTGAACCCCCTGCTCCTTCAACTGTTCCAACGATGCTTTCAAATCGACGCCTTTGGTGCCCGGGCACGGTGTTAGGACTAATGCACCAGAGTCCAAATCTAATTGCCATGTAGGATGAGACATTATGAACTCCTGTTATGCCAGACCAACGTTTCGAACCAATTCTGCGGTGCGCGTTGCGTATCCCATTTCATTGTCGTACCAGGCGTAAATCTTCACCATTCGTGAGCCAACCACCATGGTGGATTGTGCATCAACGATGGTTGAGCGTTGGTCGCCTTTGTAATCGATCGACACTAACGGACGTTCCTCAAAGCCAAGAATGCCTTTTAGCTCCCCTTCCGACGCCTCTTTCAGCAAAGCATTCACTTCTTCTGCTGTGGTATCGCGTTTTACATCGAAGATGATGTCGGTCAATGACGCATTCGCCAATGGTACACGTACCGCGTGGCCGTTAATCTTGCCTTTTAAATCTGGGAAAATTTCCACAATTGCTGTCGCACTGCCGGTAGTGGTCGGGATAAGACTCATGCCGCACGCACGAGCACGACGCAGGTCTTTATGTGGCGCATCCAAAATGGTTTGCGTATTGGTCAAATCGTGAATTGTCGTGAAAGAGGATTGCTCAATGCCCAACTTCTCATGAATAACTTTCACCACAGGCGCTATACAGTTTGTTGTGCACGAAGCGGCTGTCACGATACGATGTTTTTCAGGATCGAAGATGTGGTCATTCACACCAACTACAATGTTCGCAATACCTTCTTCTTTCACTGGTGCACTCACCACCACGCGCTTCACACCTTGATCGAGGTATTGGTCTAGGTACGAGGTTTTGCGGTGTACACCTGTCGCTTCAATCACAACATCGCAGCCAGACCAGTTCACAGCGTCGATATCACGTTGCTGAGTCGTGGCGATGCGCTTGCCATTGATGACGATTTCATTGCCCTCAACCTGCACTTCATGGTGCCAACGACCTTGCACTGAATCGAACTCTAATAAGTGGCCAAGCGTCGCTGCATCACCTGCGACATCGTTGATTTGCACAAACTCTAACTCTGGCCAGTCGAATGCCGCTCGCAGTGCTAAACGACCAATTCGGCCAAAGCCATTAATTCCTACTTTAATTGTCATAGTTTTACCCTTTAATCTTCTACCTTGAATCTCTGTTTGCTATTAACAGCAAGCCTCACGACTTTTATCGTGCAAGCGTGTGATGTCGTCTTGGTACTCTTGCTTTAAACAGTTTGATGCCACTAAGTCTTCAATCAGCTTACGCATCCAACCTGGTAATTGCTGCGATAATTCGTAGTACACCCATTGCCCTCGGCGTTTATCCACCAAGATGCCACTAGAGCGTAACTGAGCAAGATGACGAGAAACTTTCGGCTGACTCTCTTGCAACGCAAACGCCAAATCACCCACGCAAGTTTCGCCTTCACGGGCCACCAGCATTAAACAACGTACGCGCGTTTCATCGGATAACAGCTTGAAAAACTGATGTGGAAGCATAATAAATATACCTATATATGGATATGCGTATATATTTATTTAACTCTGAGATGTCGTCAAGAGTGATCCCATCATCGTCATAAAAGTTTCACATCGAAACAGCCAATAAAGATTGAGAGAAGAACGGTTAGAGAGACTAAAGATACGGCAGAAATTTACGCGGTTGCGACGTTTTGACTCCAGCGAACCGCTTCGCCTAACGAGAGCTTAACCTCTTCCAAAGACAATCCCAACTGCGTCGTGATTTTTTCAACGCCTGACCAGTCGGCACGCTCGTAACACTCTTCGAGAGAAATCAGCGCACCATAAACCCCCTTGCGATGTAATAAGGCTTGTTGTACGGATTCGCTAAGTGGCAATTGCTTGACTAAAGATTCCACCGACAAATCAAGCATCGCATCTAAAATCGATAATAAACCGACCATAAACCCTTGTTCGTTGAGGTGGGAAAATGGCTGATAACGCGACATTAATTGGCAGAACTGCGCTCGTTGTAATGAAAGGTGATACAGCTCTCGAGGCTTGTTACTAGAGATATACGACGCCACGACCAAGGAGACAAACTGCTTAAGATTATCCTGACCAAGGTAGATCAAGGCCTGACGAAACGAGCTGATTTCGACAGCGAGGTTTGGCGCTTGCGTATTTACAAAGCGCAATAATTTGTACGACAACGCGACATCTTGCGTAATGATGGTTTCAATACGAGTAAAGTCTGGCTCTGGTGAGCAGACTTCACGAAAAAGCTGTAGCGCTAACACTTGCTCAGGGCTCACGTATTTTGTTTGCGAAACTAATGGCTTACTAAAAAAGTAGCCTTGGAAAAACTTAAAGCCAGCCGCTTTGGCTTGCTCAAACTCTTCTGCGGTTTCAACACGTTCCGCCAAAAAGTGGTATTTGACGCGTTTAGCAAGGTGAGCTTTGACCAACGCACACGCTTTTTCCAGCCCCATTGCCATGATATCGAGTTTAACGATGTGCACGTAAGGTAAGAAGCGACGCCACTCCGGCGTTAAGGTGAAATCATCCAGCGCAATCAAATAACCTTCTCGATACAACTCGCGAATCGCATCGAGAAGATCATCGGTCGGCTGGCAAGTTTCCAGAACTTCGACGACGATTTTGTTTTTTGGCAAGCTGCGCGGTAAGCGGCGCACCAAGCTTTGATGAGGAAAATTGATAAAGCATCGCGAAGAAGCAATCACTGGGTTAGTGCCCAGTGATAGAAAATTCTCGACAATTAATCGGTATGTTGCTCGGTTTGACTCAATATGCGAAGGGTATGCGTTACTCTCCCCATCTCGAAACAACAATTCATAACCCAGCGTCTGTCTTTTGCGGTTAAAGATCGGCTGGCGAGCAACATACGTTGTATTCATGCTAAAGAAGGACCTATAAATGGCTTATGACTTTGCAGCTGCTAATAATGCACCACAACCCATAAACATTGAACCGAAGACTTTGTTTATTTTCCCCATGATTTTATCAGAGCGAATAAAACGTCCCATTTGCGCCGCCAAGGTGGTGTAACCCAACATCACACACGCGTCGATCACAACAGTCGTAACACCAAGCACCAACAGTTGCGTCAGTTGGTCTTGTGCCGGGTCAATAAACTGTGGAAACAACGCCACCAGAAAAACAATCGATTTAGGGTTCGTCAGGTTAATCAAAATAGCTTTGTACAAGAGTGCCATGCCAGACATGTCTTTGTGGCTCTCAGCCGCCACCAAGCTGGAGGTGTCTCGCCATTTCTGGATACCCAACCAAACTAAATAAGCCGCACCAACCCATTTAATGACAGAAAATGCCGTTGCCGACTGTGCGACCAGCGCACCAATTCCCGCCCCAACTAACGCAATGTGAATGGCCAAACCAATTTGGAGACCGATCACAGCCCCCAAAGATTTGCGAGTACCGTAACTCAAACCATTGCTGATTGAGTTCACCGTGCCAGACCCCGGAGCCAAACTAAAAACGATTGCAGTTACTACATAAGCTAACCAGACGTGGGTATCCATTGCATTTCCTCACTAATTCTTCGATGATACATCGCGTAAACAACGTATCTTCAGGTAATCGACTAATGGCTACTAACCATTCACCTTTGACTTATACTCAAGAGTCATTATTTGAGCAAGCAATTGGTGGTCCGATCGCGGCACTTTGGCAAACTCGCCAAGAAGGCTTTGTTAAAGGAACTGAGAAAAAGAACATTTACTGGTGCAAACTGACCAACCCAGAACATAAAAAAGCCGTGCTCATCGTAAATGGGCGCATTGAGTCTTCCTGGAAATACCAAGAACTGTTTTACGATCTCTATCGCCAAGGCTTCGACGTCTATTCCTTTGACCACCGCGGACAAGGTTTATCAGATCGTCTATTGTCTGACTCAGATATGGGTCACGTCTATGACTTTACTGATTATATTGACGATATGGACGTGGTCGTAAACAAACACGACCTTAGCGAC
This sequence comes from Vibrio sp. 11-4(1), assembly GCF_013048625.1. Classification (NCBI taxonomy): domain Bacteria; kingdom Pseudomonadati; phylum Pseudomonadota; class Gammaproteobacteria; order Vibrionales; family Vibrionaceae; genus Vibrio; species Vibrio sp. 11-4(1). The sequence continues at coordinate 34,292 of NZ_VHSY01000016.1, forward strand.
TATCAGCAATGTTTCATCATTGCCCACTCCATGGGCGGCGCAATCGCTACACGTTATCTGCAAACTCACCCAGAACATCCTTTTACCGGCTTGATTCTTAGTGCGCCTATGTTTGGTATTAATCTGCCATGGTACTTATCGCCAATAGCGATTCCAGTAACACAAATTATGTCAGCGGTATCCACTTTGCCACGTTATGCGCCAGGACATCAGGCCTACTTTCCTAAACCCTTTGAAGATAACCCGCTCAGCCAAAGCTATGGTCGCTACCAATGGTTCCGAAATCTCTATACGGAAAAACCGGAACTGCAAGTCGGTGGACCGAGCACACGATGGGTATGGCAAGGGCTAATGGCAGCAAAACAATGCTTTTTATTGACTCGCCAAGTCAAAGTACCGGTGCTCCTGATTCAAGCTGGAAACGATCGTATTGTCAGCAATCTGGCACAAAAACGTTTTATCGATAAATTGCGTAAAACCAACCCATATGCGGAGCTACTTTCTATCGAAGGCGCACAGCATGAGATCTTATTCGAGACCGACCAGTATCGTAATCAAGCACTCGATGCGATCTTCCGCTTTATGAATGACCCGAAATCATCGCCAAACGAAAAAACATAATAAGAACTCTAGGCGACCATTTCACGGCCATGATTAAAGAGGAAATGTCTGCACATTGATTTGCCCTCTTTTTCATCCTCATTTTGACGTACACTGCTTGGGTCTGGCTGCGTTGAACCATGCAGATGCAACCGACCAAAGTTCCCCCGCATTCGGAGCAGCATGATCTAGTCAGTCTGCTGTACTCCGTTTGCAATTCACCTGTTCCACACTATCCAAACCGTTTACGAGGACTTCATGAGCACATCGCTACCTTGCAAAGAGATCACTAAAATCGTTGCCTCTGATCTGGATGGCACGTTACTCGCACCAAACCATCAGCTCAGTGCTTACTCAAAAGAGACGCTAAAAGCGCTGCATGAAAAGGGTTACACCTTTGTCTTTGCAACAGGCCGTCACCACGTAGACGTTGCGAGCATCCGTCGTCAGGTCGGTATTCCGGCTTACATGATCACCTCGAACGGTGCCCGTGTGCATGACCAGGAAGATCAGCTGATGTACAGCGAGAATGTCCCTGCAGAACTGGTTCAAGGCGTGATCGACACGATCAAGCACGATCAAGAAATACTTATCCACATGTATCAAAATGACAGTTGGTTGATGAACAAAGACGACGAAACATTGCGTGATTTCCATGACGAATTCACATACGTCTTATTCGATGAAGACCAAGCGCCAACTGACGGTATTGCGAAAATCTTCTTCACCCATCCAGCACAAGACCACGAACGCTTGGTGGTGTTTGAAAACAAACTACGTGAACAATTTGGCGATAAGCTGAATATTGCGTTTTCAACACCATGGTGCTTGGAAGTAATGAGTGCAGGTGTGTCTAAAGGCCATGCTCTTGAAGCGGTAGCGAAAAAACTCGGCCTCACGTTAGAAAATTGCGTGGCATTTGGTGATGGCATGAATGACGTAGAAATGCTGTCGATGGCAGGTAAAGGATTGGTCATGGGTACATCACACGAGAAAGTGATGAAAGCATTGCCAAATAACGAAGTGATTGGCAGCAATGCAGAAGATGCGGTTGCACACTACCTACAAGATCACTTGCTGTAAGCTGCAATACTCCAAACAATAACAAAGGGCTGCACATTCGCAGCCCTTTTCTTTTATCGCTGACTTGGCAACTTCTCTTTGCCAAGGATCGCTTCCCACTCTTCTTCTGTCACTGGCATGATCGACAAGCGATTTCCACGTTTCACCAATGGCATGTTCTCAAGTTCTGGCATCGCTTTCATCACCGATAACGGAATCACTCGCGCCGTTTTACGCACGAATTCGACATCCACCATAATCCAACGCGGGTTGTCTGGGTCTGACTTTGGGTCGAAATAATCACTTTCAGGATCGAACTGGAAATGATCGGGATAGGCTTCTCTCACGACTTTAGCAATACCGGCAACACCAACATTCTTGCAAGAAGAGTGATAAATCAGGACTAAATCGCCCACCTTCACTTGGTCACGCATCATATTGCGCGCCTGATAATTACGAACTCCCTCCCAACATGAAACCTTTTGGGTTCGAAGCGTGTCAATAGAAAAGGTATCTGGTTCAGTTTTAAATAACCAATATGCCATAATGCCATCCGATGCCGATTGAGTAACAATAATGAGGAAGATATAACATGAAGGCTTTGAAAAACCCAGTGGCGCTTGCCACTCTGCTGGTTCTGCAAGCATGTAGTTCGCAGCCGCCACAATCTGGCGCTGCCGACCCAGCTTCTCCACCAGCCACCTTAGATAAGCCAGACACCATTCAACCTCAAACCTTTATGCTACGTGGAAAAGTGATCGTCGGTCACGAGAGCCAATACATCATGCCTTGTGGCAGCGACAAGCAATATTGGTTACAACTGTCACCACAGCAAATGCAACGAGCAATTCAGTTAAATAACGAGCCTTACCAGACCATGTATGGCGAGGTTATCGGCCATCTCAACCCACCGGGCATCGATGGGTTTTCTGCCGATTTCGATGCTAACTTTGTCGTGGAACAAGTGAACTTCCTCACAACGGAAAATCCAAACCGTTGTCAGCAACCAAACAAACCAACTCGCGTGTTTGGTAATGAGCCTTCTTGGTCGGCAAGCTTTGAGGCTAATGGACTGACATTCCAGCCAATCGGAAAACAAACCTCAAAATTAGCGATTAAGAGCAGTCAACTTCAACCTCGCCAGCGCACATATCAACTACAAGATGGTGAACTTCGCCTAACAGAAAACCTCTGCTCAGATACGATGAGTGATTCTTTGTATGGCTGGAAAGCGACGCTAAAACATGATGGCGACACTTATCAAGGTTGTGGTACAGCTGCAAACGTGGACGCTACGCTTAGCTGGGCCAATACCTATGTCGCGACTTCAACCCAATCACAAGGTTTTGAGGTGCAAATGACCTTAAACCCAGACCACAGCGCCACAACAAAATACAGTTACGCTAATGGGCAAGCACCGTTAATCGAGCGTGGGTACTGGCAACAATTAAGTCCGTCTCAGGTTCAAGTCGTCATGACGCATCATCAACAACAAAGACTGATGTCAGAGCGACTGTTTACGCGAGAAGGCAATCAGCTCAAAGCGACCAAAGAAAAAGTCGGCAATTTGGTTTATCCGATTGCCGATGGCGGCTTAGTGCTTTATCCAGCCACCATTCGTGATGAGGGCATGATGCAACCAGCCGAGAAACGCGCCAACAAGCCCATCAGCAGTGCAGACGTGCCTTCTAGTGCGGAGTTTGACTCCAAAGTAGATGCCGCCGTGCGCAACTACTTCTTCATTCACCAAACCAACCCCAACAACAACCAGTACCGTTGGCTAACTTATGACCTCAACGGCGATGGTAACGAAGAGCTATTAGTACAGCTGGATTGGTGTGGTTCCGGTGGCTGTACATTGCTGATATTTGAACATCACGAAAAAGAGTGGCGCTTCAATAGCCGCATCACACTGGTACAAAGCCCGATTATGCTCGGCCAACAAACCTCTCATGGCTGGCGAGATCTAATTTTTAATGTCAGCGGTGGCGGAGCTAAGGCAGCGCAACACGTGATGCAATACAGTGGGGTTAGCTACCCACTCAACCCAAGCATGGCACCAACGGCAACGCCAAACCAAATCAGTGGCGTGCGTCTGTTCTCGGATGGGGTTAGCCCTGTGCGCGAAGGAGTTCGTCTGTAATGTCGCAACCGTGTCCAAATTGTGGTTTTCAATTCAACTGTATGTGCTCATTGGTGCCGAAACTTACCAGCGAGCACAACATCTTGCTGTTGATGCATCCGAATGAACTGACGCGTGATACTAATACCGGCCAGCTACTAGAGCAGTGCCAACTCAATATTGAGCGAGTAATCTGGGACCGAAAACAACCACCAGCAGAATTGCTCGCTAGATTAGCTGATCCGTCGCTGTATCCAGTGCTTCTATTCCCAAGTGAAGAAAGCGTCACACTCGAACATGTGGCGCTCCAAAGCCAACAACAAACCAAAACTCCGCTGTTTATTATTTTGGATGCCACCTGGCAAGAGGCGCGCAAGATGATCAACAAGAGCCGTTGGTTAGAAAGTATCCCTACTATGGCGCTGTCTGCCTCGGCGGACTCGCAATATCAGCTGCGACGCAACCAACAACAAGGTAACTTGTGCACGTTTGAAGTCGCCGCATATTTACTCGGACAACTAGGCGAGCAAAATAACCAGCAAAAAATGCTCACATTCTTTGCTCACTACCTTGCACTATTTCAAGCTGAAAAAAGTGGACACGCCCTCAAGCAATCACCGAGCTAACTCAACTAAAACCGAATGGCTCAAAATAAAAAAACGCAGCCAAGGCTGCGTTTTTTTATTGGAATGGTTTCACGTGAAACACAACTAAAACAAACGCGTAGGTTCACCCAAGTAGTAGCCTTGCAGATAGTCGACGCCCATATCCTGCGCGATTTTACACACCTCTCGATTGTGGACAAACTCCGCCACCGTCTCCGCGTTAAACACCTGACATAAACGCACCAACTGAGAAGCTATTTTGCGCTGCTTTAAGTCTTTATCGATATCACGGATCAAGCTGCCATCGAGCTTTATGACTTCCGGCTCCAGCTTTAGGATTTCATCAATATTGGAATAGCCTGAGCCAAAATCATCAACAATGATACGCGCTCCTAAGCTTCTGAAATGACTGCATACTTCGATCATTCGACCGTAGTCTTTGATTTGCTCAGATTCCAACACTTCCAAACCAATTCGCCTAGGGTCATTGAGCTGACAAATTTCATGCTCTAAAAGCATTAAAGTTTTATCACTAAGCAAATCTTGCGGCGACAAGTTAATAGAAAAGTCACCTTGCTTATCTCGCATGTAATGTAACGTAGAATGGATCATGTGCCGACTCAATCGAGTATAAAGATGCGTATCGGAAATAATAGGCAGGAAGCGCCCTGGCGCAATCACCGTTCCATCCTCCTCTAAAATGCGAACCAAACATTCTTGGCTTGCCAATTTATGGCTATCCGCATGCACTATCGGCTGGCTATAGGTGATGATGTTCTGTTTGAGAATGGCTTTACTGACGCAACTCAACCATCCAAGTTGCTCTTTACGTACATCCTCACTGACTTCGATGTCTTTCGCATTGCAGATATGGGTATTACTGCGCACACCGGAACGCCTCGCTTCAATGCCTTTGAGCAATAGCTCATCCGCAGAAGCTGATGGAAAATCTCGACGACTCACTAAGCCACCGCACAGCGAGATAGAAAGATAATCTATTTCGCGCAGACCAATTGGCTCAAAATTAGTTTGCTCTACCGCGTCGGCAAAACGAGTAAAGTGCTGTTTGATGGTTTCGCTGCTTTGGTCAGCTTTAAATATGAACGCCCACTCACCAACCCCAATACTATAAAGCTGCAAAGCCGTTGGCATGCCAAAACGCTTTCGCAGTCGATTCGTAAAATGCATTGAGAGGTCTTTAAGTAGCTGATCCCCTACTCTATAACCGTATTTTTCATTGATATGGCTGAAGTTAAGTAGCTTTAGAGTCAGCAAGTGCTCATCCAAATCAATGCTACTCAGCCGCTCTTGCAGCGCGACTCGGTTTTGTAATCCAGTGCGACTATCTCGCCGATAGCTTTCTTGTAACTTGCGCGTTTGGCGATCGAGTTGATACCCCATATGCGCGTTCATATGGTTGAGGTCGCCAATCGCATTTCGAATCAAGCTAAACAATGGTGAAATAGAGGAGCTAACGGGCGACTTAGGCAAGTTCAATGCTTGTACTTCATCTCCCTCTCGCATCGCTAAATACGTCAGACTGTGATGAAGAATTTCTGGCTGTCCAATACCGCCATGCAGTTCCCCCATACAATAACTACCAAACGTCGTCGCGATATCTTTGAAGGCTTGGACTTCGTCGCTGCTGTCAATAAAGTCTAACCGTGACGCGCAGTTAAAAATCATCACGACTTCAGGTTGGTGCATGGCTAACTCAACCACACCATGTCGCACCTGTTCGAGCGTTAATGAGGGGTGGTTATAGCAAAATTGTACTTCGTCACCAAGACACCAAGGCCTGTCGAAACTCATACTGCCATCAGCGTGCAGCTCCGTTACCGTACAAACTTCCTTGCGCCCCAAGCTTTCTCGATACAAAGGAAAGCTGAGCAGTTGACTCAGCGTCACATCATGGCCATCCGCCAAATAACGCTTGTATACGTCCAGTGCTTTCTGTTCACCTAAGCAATACAAGCGCGTTCCTTTTGCATGGGTGACTTTATGTGGCATGCCAATCGGGTTCCATTCCGAATACGCATCCGTCCATAGCTTCAAGGTATTGCTGTGCAAAGCTACGGCGACCACGGCATTATCGTAAACTCGGTTTTGATATAGCACCCAACAGCCATCATCAATACTCTGTGCCAACCCTCCAGAGATCACGACTTCTTCACTAGCGAACGTTTGAAACAAGGGATAGTCACGTCGTTCAATTTGCACAGCAAAGCTGAGGATCACTTGCGAATTGTGCTGCAACAGAAGCGAGCGTTTGAGCTCTCCACCATCAATATCGGGGGAGTAAGAGTAGGTTTGGACGGCAGAAGTAAGCGTGGTTTGTTCGAACTCAGTCACACTGATCAGGCAGCCAGAGGTAAATATCTCCCCCTCCAGAATGACATTACGCGTACTATGCCCCATGACATGAGCATTCGGCAGCAACAATAAAACAGCGTCCGCAAGTGTGGTCGTAAAGTCGCGTGATTGAGTCGACAATATTTGCACCAAATATTGTTTACTTGAAGAGAACTGAGAAGTGACTAAAAAGTCATTTAACTGACTGACATCATGAACCAGTTTTGAAAAAGCTCGCATGCACCTACCACTGCCGTAACACTATCTTCACCACGACGTGTGGCGTTACTCTTTTTACTTAATAGTTAATAATTTACGTGGCTTTACGCTGCTTTTCTAGACACAAAATGAGATTAGAATGGATTAATGCGAAAGCAATTAAAAAAGTGTGAGTAACGGCTGCAAACTATTGATTTCAATATCAGGTAAAGTACGTGTTTTTGAATGGCTAATGACATTTTTATTCATATCATTGAACCAACAAGCCGCAAAACCAGCCGACTTGGCACCATGCACATCTGTGGTTAGGTGATCACCGACATGCAGAATATTCTCTGCTGGAATATCCAAGAACCGTTTCGCCTTAGTAAACATATCGGTGGCGGGTTTCGCTAACCCATCAGGCCCCGCTTTGAGCACACATTGAAAATACGGCGTTAAGCCAATTTTATCTAAATCGACGTTGCCGTTTGTGATCGCCACGAGCGGAACTCGCTCTCCCAATTGTGTCAAAACATCTAAGCTTGATTGGGGCACTTCAAACTGACTGCGCCAATCCAAAGCGAGCTGCACACCCTCTTCAGCTGCGGCTTGAGCTTGCGCTTCATCATAGCCAACTGAAAGAAAACCATGCTTTAGCTGCACTAAACGCCAAAGCGTCACATCGCTTCTGAGATCCGGTCTCTGCTGGAGCACATGTTTTTTTACCTGCATCCAATCAGCCTTATCCATGTGCGCCACGGCAGGATGTGTTTGCTGCAACCAAGCTAGCAACTCACGCTCCATACGGATAATCACCGGGTAATTGTCATACAGCGTGTCATCAAGATCGAAGGTCATGGCCTTAATAGGCTCGATACGGCGATAAAATTTCATACTTCGGCTCACTCCCCGTTCTTTTTACGTGCGCGTGGGTGGGCTTGGTCGTAGGCTTGCGCTAAATGTTGGAAATCCAAGTGCGTGTAGATTTGGGTCGTCGAAATGTTCTCGTGTCCTAAAAGCTCTTGCACCGCACGTAAGTTATTGCTGGATTCGAGCATATGTGTCGCAAACGAGTGACGCAATTTATGCGGACTAATATGGCTCGCCACTGACTGTTTCTGTCCCCATTCTGCCATACGTTTTTGCACGCTACGGTGCGAAATACGCGTTCCGAGTTTAGACACAAACAAGGCAGGTTCACCTGGCGCAGCAAGATCGCCCCTGACTTTCAACCACTTGGCAACCCATTCAGTTGCCATTCCAGAGAATGGTACTTTACGTTCTTTGTCGCCTTTACCGATAACACGAAGCTCGCCACTGCGCAGTTGTACATCACGTACATCCACACTCACCAACTCAGCCAAACGCAAGCCAGCACCATACATCAGCTCCATCATGGCGCGATCACGCACAGCCAACGGGTCGTCTTCGTTGACCTCAAGCAGTTGGCTCACTTCATCAACATCGAGGTTTTTCGGCAACGGGCGCTTTTTACGTGGCGCTGAAACCCCTTTGGCAGGGTTAGCTGACATCTCGCCACGCAGAATAAGGAAATCGAAAAAGCTACGCAGCGATGAGAGGCGCGTCGCTAAACTGCTGGCTTTCATGCCTTCCCGCATGCCCTTACCTGCTAATTGGCGCACCCAGCCTGCATCCACTTGAGACCAATCTTTAAGTCCCATTTCAGCCAAGTGCTGCGCCATGGTTTCTAGCTGCTGTTTGTAATTGCGTTGAGTATGTAGGCTGAGCCCCTTTTCGCTTCGTAAGAATTCATAGAAGCGCTCAAGAGGCTTTTGCAGACTATTTGGCAGAGGAGTGTTGGGAGTTGTCGTCATCGTAACTTTGCCATACCAATGTTTGAGCGAGATGTGCCACTACTAATGATAGGTGACGCAAAAACAAGGTATCCATATCTGGCTGAAAATGGCCGCCATCTTCACTAGAAAAAGCAAGCACGCCCAGTGTTTGCTGTTTCACGAGCGGCAGTACCACATAGGACCCCATTTCCGGCACATCCATATTGCCAAACAAAGCTTCACGATCCACTTTGCGAAGACGTCCTAAGTACGCGTCTTTGCCATTTAAGTGAGTGGTCGCAAAACGTTGATAACTTTCTTTACTCAATTGAATAGATGCGTCGCATTGACTAAACAGTCGAACAAACGCGCGTAAGCCAAGTGCTTTAGCTTTCTCTTCAATAGAATGAATGACTTGTTTAAAGTCACCACACTTTAGAATCTGCCCCTGCAAATCCATAAATTCATAAAAGGTGCGATCGTTGTTCGCCGCAAGCGACATCAGTGTGGTGATCTCTTCCTCTAACTCTTCAATGCGCTGACGTTGGCGATTCATTTGTATGTGCACCAAAGACACCGCACCCAAGTCTGAGTGTGGGAAAGATAGACGATCCACAAGCTCCGGACGCTGCACAAAAAAATCGGGATGATCTTTGAGGTACTCGGCCACCACTTCAGCCGTTAAGGCATCTGCTTCTACTTGAGACAAACCGTTTCCTTTTTCTTCTACTAGCAAGACAATTGACCATCAAATACATGCGTTGTAGGTCCGGTCATAAACAACGGCTTACCCGGACCTTGCCACGCAATTCGCAGTTCACCACCTGGTAGAGAAACCTTAACGTTTTCGTCCAGCAGACCCTGAAGAATCCCTACCGCTACCGCCGCGCATGCGCCACTACCACAAGCTTGTGTTTCACCTGCGCCTCGCTCGTAAACTCGAAGACGAATATGGTCACGACTCACCACCTGCATGAAGCCAGCGTTGACGCGCTCTGGGAAACGCTCGTGCGACTCAAGCAGCGGACCTAATGTATCGACATCAGCAGTATCCACGTCATCGACCACCGTCACCACATGCGGGTTACCCATGCTTACCGCGCCACAGAACAACGTTTTTTCACCAGCGCGCATGATGTAGGTTTTCTCTTTTTGCTTGGCTTTGAAAGGAATTTTGTTCGGCTCAAACTCTGGCACACCCATGTTGACCGTCACTTCTCCATCATCTTCGATGTTGAGAATCATCTTTCCTTTTTTGGTGCTTACGCTGATGCTGTATTTATTGGTCAACCCTTTTAAGCGAACAAAGCGCGCGAAGCAGCGCGCGCCATTCCCGCACTGCTCGACTTCACTACCATCGGCATTGAAAATCCGATAATGGAAATCAGTTTCAGGGTCGTAAGGGGCTTCTACCACGAGCAATTGGTCAAAACCAACGCCGGTATGACGATCCGCCAAACGGCGGATCAGGTCTTGCGAGAAAAACACGTTCTGGGTAATACAGTCGACGACCATGAAGTCGTTGCCCAAACCGTGCATTTTGGAAAAGTGGAAATGCATTTGTTGTGTGTTACTCCGGTAGAATCTGTTCCAGCTGCCACAAACTGGTCAGCTCCTCACGCTGGCGAACTAAGTGGCTTTGTTTACCATCCACCATTACTTCTGCCGCTCGGGTACGAGTATTGTAGTTCGAAGACATCACAAAACCATAGGCACCTGCTGAACGAACCGCGAGTAGATCACCTTCTTGCAAAACGAGTGCGCGATCTTTACCCAAGAAGTCGCCGGTTTCACAAATAGGGCCAACCAAATCGTAAGTCTGTGCTTCACCCGTGCGCGGCGAAACTGGCACGATATCTTGCCATGCTTGGTATAGTGCAGGACGCATCAAGTCGTTCATTGCCGCATCGATGATGGCAAAGTTCTTGTGCTCAGTATGTTTTAAAAACTCAACACGCGTTAGCAAGATACCTGCATTCGCAGCAATTGCTCGGCCCGGCTCAAAAATCAGCTCCAAGTCTTGGTGATTTTCAAGACGACCAAGTAACGCTTTGGCGTAATCTGAAGGCTGAGGTGGTAATTCATCACGATAGACCACACCTAAACCGCCGCCGACATCAAGGTGACGAATGTTAATGCCTTGCGCTTTTAAATCATCAATCAAGGCTAATAAACGGTCTGTCGCGTCGATAAATGGGTCGATATTGGTCAGCTGAGAACCAATGTGGCAGTCGATACCTTGCACATTCAAGTTCGGCAGGCTTTGCGCGAATTTATAAACATCTGGCGCACGATCAAATGCAATGCCGAATTTATTGTCGCGAAGACCAGTCGAAATGTAAGGGTGTGTTTTCGCGTCGACATCTGGATTGATACGCAGAGAAATGGGCACAATCACACCAAGCTCACCCGCAACCTTATTCAAACGTTCTAGCTCGGGCTCAGATTCAACGTTGAAACATTTGATACCCAGCTCAAGAGCACGCTTCATTTCTGCAGGTGTTTTCCCAACACCAGAAAAAACGACTTTCTTCGGATCACCGCCTGCGGCAATCACACGCTCAAGTTCACCACCTGATACGATATCAAAGCCCGAACCCAAACGCGCCAGTGCGTTCAATACGCCTAGGTTTGAGTTCGCTTTCACCGCGTAGCAAACTAGATGAGGATGTTGACCCACAGCACTATCAAACGCCTTCCAGTGGCGCTCTAGCGTGGCTCGAGAATATACGTAAAGAGGAGTGCCATATTGCTCTGCAAGAGCTTGAAGTGGGACGTCTTCGGCCCAAAGCTGGCCATCATCCTGATAGTTGAAGTAATCCAAAATTCGCTTCCCTTATTTTATTCGACTGCTGAACCCTAATTTCACCCTAAGGCGCGGTTATTTATTGTGATTGCTCATTCTGTTGAGTGTCATCTGGAATGTATAGTGAGCCAGACTGGCCACATCCCGCTAACGTCGCGGCAACCATCACAAACAACACAGTAACTAATTTTTTCATTTCGCATATCGTGATTATTGAATCAATGCCCCCTATAATCGCACCACACTCAGGAAAAGCAATAGGATAGACGGATGAACGATACTGAATTTCATCAACTGGTGGATGCACAGATGCAAATCATCGAAGAATCCATCGATGATTCAGGCGCAGACATTGATTACGAAGTCACTGGCAACGTAATGACATTGGAATTTGAAGACCGCAGCCAAATCATCATTAACCGCCAAGAGCCGATGCATGAGATCTGGCTAGCGTCCAAATCTGGTGGTTTCCACTTCAAGCTTATTGAAGATAAATGGACCTGCTCAAAAACGGGCATGGAGCTATTTGAAATGGTGAAGCAAGAGTGTGAAAAGCACGCGGGCGAAGCCATTGATTGGGCATAATGTCCGTCAATCGTCACCCAAAAAAAAGAGCACCGAAGTGCTCTTTTTGTTTATTGATACGGGTTTAATTACGCGTTCACCGCTTTCGTCGGACGATGCGGCGAGCAACCATCATTACGATAAGGGATGATATAAGCATTGCCCTCTTCAGGATGGATAATCTGGTAGTACTGCGGCAGGTTAAAGTTGATAAATTTCGACGCAACACGACTGTCATCTTTTACGGATGTGTAAAAGCTGTTCACAGACGAAATCATCTCGTCTTTAGAGCCACTGAATTGGTGATACACTTCAACTTGGTTTGACTCATCCAACACATAAATATTGAAGCCATCTTCATTATCTTCAAAGAAGAATTGCACCAGACCTTCACTGGCAAAACCATCCACCGCTTCTGGCATTTGATACTCTTGCTCACGATCGAGCATTAATAGCGGCGAGCCTTTAAGTTTGTTAGTAGAAATGCTGCGATAGAAATCAATGGAGTTTTCTAACTTCTGCACCGACACACCACGACGTTCAAAGAACAGCCCGTAAGTTTGGTTACCAAGGCGCATCGCTTTAAAGCGGCGACGTTTTTCTTGCTCTACTGGCTTCAAGCGTAAGTCGATACATTCCGCTAAAAGCTGGTAGACCATATTACGCATAACACCACGCATGTTCTTCGCATAACAGAACACATCCACCGACTCTGGTGGCAACGCGTCTTGGTGCATTTTGCCCAGAATAGTTTTCAGTGCGTCCAGCATCGCCGTTTCCCCTTTGAAATGCAGCGTACGCACTTCATGCCAGGAGTTACGGTAAACCAAGTCGACACTGCCGACTAAGTTTTTATGTTCCGGACCAAAACTGAAGATATCGGTATTTTTCACATCCACTTTCAGTGAACGGCCCGAAAGCTCTGACGTAGGATCATTTTCAAAGTTGATGAACATCGCTAGCTGGCTGATCTCACATGGGCTCGCTAATGCCTGCATCGTCGGACGGCGCTTACGCAGCGCAAAGGTATTTCGTAAGTCGCTCACCATTTGGTAGAACTTATCGATATCCAGTTGCGCTTCACGCACCACCGCGTGCAAACGAGTCGACTCGGTGATTAAACCATTAAAGAATGCCCAAGAGACTAACTTGCTCAAGTATTCATGATGTTCTAAGTATGGCTGCCCCAAAATGCGGTGCGCGATCAGAGGTTGTTTATAGAGATACCAACCAGACTTGTTCACACCACCATCTTTCACTTCGATGAAGCTTAAATCCGGTTCATGCAAATCAGGGGAAATCTGTGGGTTGAGCAACGTCACTTTGCCCGGCAATACTTCAAAAGCGGCGTAAAGCTTACGAGCCAAAATACTGATGTCTTGCGGGCTGATAGCGGAGGTAATGTCGTTGCGACGCGCAAATTGAATCAAATTACGGTAGCTCTGCATCAACGCATCCAGCAACGCATGATGCACCACTTTTACCTGTTCGACTTTCCAGTTGCGGCGATCATCGAGCTCAGCAACAACGCTGGCATCCCAATCCCATTTTGCAATCATGTCGCTCAGCGCTTCACGGCGCCAAGCCACTGAACCAACATCCGGTTCACGCGACAACTTTTCATGGGTTTTGAGATAGAAGCAACGGCGCACCAAATCCAAACGAGTGTCGTCTTGGATTCGCTCTAAATAGCGAGTCACTTTTTCCAGCATTAAGTAGTACGCATCCATACCGTAGAGATCTGGCTCATGGGCAAAGAAACGACGTTTGGTGTCGATGCTTAGCAGTTGCGTATGCGGGTATTCCCACGAATAAGCTTCAAGCAGAATGGCTTTTAATACCGATTTGTAGGGAGAATCGATACTTTTGTATAGCTGCCACAAGTTCGAGCCGAAGTACTCTTCAGCAGGAATGCGGTTCAATTTGCCAAAGTCGATCCATTCACTACAGTCAATGTAACCTTCACTGCACAATTGAGAAACGTACTCGTCGTAACACTCTTCCATTTCTGGCGGCACTATTTGCCATAATAAACGCTGTCCAGCAATACGCACCGCGCTGCGATAGAATTCATCAAGCAAAAGTAAATGCTGAGATGAGCCACAGTTATCACCTGTCATCTCTTCAGAATGGTTGCTTCTAAAGCGTTCTTCATCCATTAAGAAGAAGTTCGCCTCCACCCCTTGGCTTTGTGCCCAGTCGGTGATCAGCAAGCATTTATTGGTCAGTAATTCTCGCTCGTCACAATCCATATCTGGCGAAATACACACCCAAATATCTAAATCACTAGAAGTACTTTGACCAATCGATGAGGTACTGCCCATGGTGTATAAGCCCAAGATAGCCGGTTTCTCTGCCGTCTTAAGTGGCTGACCAATCGCAAGTTGAATGTCATCAATGAATTGCTGCTGAATGCTATTTAGCGCCAGCCCATGTACACCAAACGGGACATCTGCATCGTAATAGCCAGGAATCACAGGGTGGTTGTAGTTCAACAAGGCAGGAATCAAGTTGAAGACTTGCTGGCTTTGCGAATCCATAAGCGCCAGAGCGCGATCAACTCGCTGCTGATTCAAATTATCTAGTCGCTGAATGATTTTTTGGGTGTAAGCCTGCAAGGGGAATTCCTTGGTTGAACAATCACGAAAATCTGCTGACGTTTTAAACCAAAACGGCCTAAAAACGTGATCAATTTAACACTTTTATTGGTGCGGGTAAAGTTTCACGCCCACGCACCACTCAGGATGCAAAACCATACTTTAGTCACAAAATTAATCGCGCGGTAGTGTCGCTCTTATTACCTATTACTAATAATAGTCCTTAGTCTAATTGAGAATCCAGTCACACTATTTTCATAACGTCATGTAATTCCATTCATAGCCCTCAGAGATAACGAACTAACAGTAAGCATTTCTTGATGAGAATGGTAGGATAAACCCAAATCCAAACAGCATTGAGAAGATCATGACACAATCCACACCTATTCGCATTGCAACTCGAAAAAGCCCTCTTGCTTTATGGCAAGCTTACTTTGTCAAAGACGCCCTTCAAGCCGCTCACCCTGGTTTGGAAGTCGAGTTAGTAACCATGGTGACCAAAGGTGACGTGATTTTAGATACACCGCTAGCAAAAGTTGGCGGCAAAGGCTTATTCGTAAAAGAGCTTGAAGTCGCAATGCTAGAAGGCCGTGCAGACCTTGCCGTTCACTCAATGAAGGACGTGCCCGTCGATTTCCCGGAAGGTCTTGGCCTCGTGACCATTTGTGAACGTGAAGACCCTCGTGATGCTTTCGCCTCCAATACCTATAGCAACATTGATGAACTCCCTCAAGGTGCCGTGGTTGGTACTTGCAGTTTGCGCCGTCAATGCCAACTGAAAGAATATCGTCCAGACATCATCATTAAAGAGCTTCGCGGTAATGTGGGCACTCGCCTTGGTAAACTAGATGCGGGTGAATACGATGCGATAATTCTTGCTGCGGCTGGCCTTAAACGATTGAAGCTTGAAGAACGCATTCGTAGCTTTATCGAGCCAGAGCAATCATTACCTGCGGTAGGCCAAGGTGCTGTCGGTATTGAGTGCCGCCTTGACGATGAAAGGCTGCTTAAGCTACTTGAGCCACTTAACCACCAAGACACCGTAGACCGCGTTTTGTGTGAGCGCGCAATGAACCTGACGCTAGAAGGCGGCTGTCAGGTACCTATCGGCAGCTATGCCCTGCTAGATGGCGATAACATTTGGCTACGCGCATTAGTTGGCGAACCAGATGGCAGCGAAATTGTTCGTGGTGAAATCCGTGGCCATCGTAAAGACGGCGAAACGTTAGGAGTGCAGTTAGCCAATGAACTACTGGATAACGGCGCTCGTGAAATCCTAACTAAGCTGTACGCAGATCACGAATAATCATGGCAGTGTTGGTCACTCGGCCGGGAGAGCAAGGCAGCGCGCTTTGCTCTCTGCTCGAAAGGCACGGCATTTCTGCACATCACCATCCTCTGATCGACATTGTCGCCGATCTCACGGACACGCACCTCTCTAAACACCTGCATCAAGCTCAAATTGTTATCGCTGTTAGTCGACATGCCGTGCAATGTGCACAGCAAATCTTAGCCAGCAACGAGACATCATGGCCGAAACAAGCCATTTACCTTGCCGTTGGTCAAAAAACAGCACACTATTTAAGCAAATGTACCCAACAGAAAGTACACTATCCCCAAGTCAGTGATAGTGAACATTTATTGCGACTGCCAGAGCTCAATAATGTTGCCCAACAACAGGTTCTTATCCTTCGTGGGAACGGTGGAAGAGAGCTGATCAAAGATGCATTGGTGAGACGTGGCGCAAAAGTTCACTATAGTGAGACTTACAAGAGAGAATTCATCCCATTCGATCCAGTAAGCTGTGTCTCACTATGGAAAACCCTACAAATTGACCAGATCATCGTCACCAGTGGTGAGCAACTGGATTATTTGTGCAGCCAATTGACGTCAGAGCAATTGACTTGGCTTAATCAACAAGAGTTGTATATCCCCAGTCAGCGTATCGCTGACATCGCACTTCAAAGGGGGTTCTCTCGGGTGAGATGCACGGGAAGCGCATCCAACCAAGAATTACTGGCGGCTCTCCAGCCCTAGCTACACAGGATATAGGCATGACAAGTAAAAATAACGACCAAAAAAATAACGATAAAAACCTTTCCGAAGAAACCTCATCGGCACCGCTAGCCGAAAAAAGCACATCACAGCAGGATGCGGCCCCTAAAAAAGAACAGCCAAAAGTGGCCGAGCCCCCAAAAACAGCCGAGCCAGCCAAAGTCGAATTTGAAGAAAAACAAGGCAAGCGCGGAGTAAAACTAGGCACAGTCGCTATCATCTTATCGATTATTTTTGGCGGTGGCCTCGCGTACAAGCTGCATCAGCAGCAAGCCGATTACCAAGCGCAGATCGCCCAACTAAAAAGTCAGCTAGAAAGCACTCAAGCTTCCATGAAGCAAGAGCTCAGCCGGGTACAAGAAGAAACCATCGAGAAAGCAACGACCGTGACACACAAAGCGGAAGTGGTACTGGGACAGCAACAAAAGAGCATTGAAAGCTTACAGCTTGCCGTTGCCGATGTGAAAGGTCGCCGACCAAACGACTGGCTACTTGCTGAAGCCGATTACCTCGTCAAATTAGCAGGTCGTAAACTGTTCTTAGAGCATGACGTAGAAAGCGCAACTCAACTAATGGAAAGTGCTGATCAACGCATTGCCGCACTGAATGACCCTAGCCTCGTCAAACTACGTAAAGCAATGGCGAACGATATCACCAAACTTCGTACTATCCCGCTGATTGACCGTGATGGATTGGTACTACGCTTAACTGCTCTGCAACAGCAAGTAGACAAGCTACCACTCGCCAATGCACTACTCCCAGAAGCAGAAGTCGTAGAGAACACTGAAGTGTCTGAAGATATTGCAAACTGGCAAGATAACTTAATGACCTCTCTGAAGGACTTTTCAGAAAACTTCATTACGTTCCGCACGCGCGATGGTAACGTCATTCCACTGCTTTCTCCTGAGCAACACTTTTACCTAAAAGAAAACATCAAAGCCAAATTGGAGACCGCAATAAAAGCGGTGTACCAAGAGCAAGGTGAAATTTACACCACGTCTCTAAAAACGGCCGATAAATGGGCATTAGCTTTCTTCAACCAAGACGATAATTCCGTTAAAGAGTTCAACAAAACTGTTAACCAGTTAAGCCAGCAAAACATTCAAGTGGAATACCCAACGAAACTGCAAAGTCAGTCTCAACTATCAGATGTCATCCGTGAGCGCCTACGTCGCGAAGTCACAACGATGACAGGTATGGAGGATAAGTAATGTTTCGTCTTATTTTCCTATTTGTTGTACTAGGTGCAGGACTATTTGTTGGCACTCAATTTTCTGGTCAGCAAGGCTATGTACTCATCTCCATCGCTGAGAAAACGATCGAGATGAGCGTAACGACATTGGTCGTATTCGTTATCGCAGCACTCGCAGGCCTTTTTCTACTTGAGTACCTAATTAAAAAGCTAGTTTACGCAAGTTCTACAACATGGAACTACTTCAGCGTGCGCAAAATGCGCCATTCCCGTCGATACACCAATGAAGGCATTATTAAACTCCTTGAAGGAGACTGGAAAGGTGCCGAGAAAAAAGTGACTCGCTGGGCGAATCATCACGATATGCCGCTACTTTGTTACTTAGTCGCGTCTGAAGCTGCACAAGGTCAAGGTGATAAAGCAAAACGTGATCACTACCTGGAGCTAGCAAGCCAGCAAGAGAATGCTCATCTTGCAGTAGAGCTAACTCGTGCTAAACAGTTTATTCGCGATAACGAGTTCGAGGCTGCTTTCGATACTTTGCAATCGTTAAAAGGTCAGTATGCGAGTAATTCGATTGTATTGAACTTGCTGAAAACAACGTACATGCAGCTAAAATTGTGGCAACCTCTTATTGACCTCTTGCCACAACTCACCAAAGCAAAACTCATCACGGAAGAAGAACACGCAGAGCTGATTCAAAAGGCGCAATGCGGCTTACTCCATGAAGTAGCGCAACAACAGGGTAGCGAAGGGCTTATTTCTCATTGGAATAGCCTTGCACGCAAAGTAAAACAAGACACACACCTAGTCTCCTGTTTTGCTCGTGAGTTGATAGCCCGGAAAGCAGATGCTGAAGCCTTTACTGTGCTAAAAGAAGCATTGAAAAAACAACCGGCTCCTGAGCTTTATCAACTACTGCCAGATCTAAACCTGCCAGATATCCACCCTGTCGTGGTTTTCTTAGAGGGGGTAGTGAAGAAAGAGCCAGATAACGCCGCTGCGCATAGCGCATTAGCGCACTTCTATTTCCGTCAAGAGAAGTGGCAAGAAGCCCAAGACCACTTTGAGATCGCCTTAAAGCTTCGCTCTGACGTCTCTGATTATGCATTCCTAGCAGATACACTAGAGAAGCAGAATCTAACTAAAGCCGCTCACGAAGTCTCTCGTAAAGCTCTCACGCTCGTCCAGAACGACTAAGTAGCAGTCATCTAACCAAGCCGGCAGTTTACTGTCGGCTTTTTTATTGCCTGTCACTCATCAACACTCCACAAACCTGCAATATCCACTAGAGCTAATGCCCTGCAATCGCCTGAGCTTCATTGGGAAGCCCTAGCAAAGCTTCCTTAATTCGTTCCAAGCAGCACTCCATTAAGCCCAATAAAATCCTCTAAAAAATAGCTTGCACACTTTCTTCAAGGCGAACAACCAAATATAAGTTTCTAGGAAGGAGCTCTACTAACAAAATACAGGTAACTTGAAATAGTGCAGGAAGCAAAAATAGGTACATAAGCTCCGATACTCTCCATTCTCTTCAATGAAGGACTGTCTCCTATACAATACTTAGACCGTGTTTATTGTACCAACTAGAGCAAGATAGCGAATAGCTATTAGGTAACACGAAGAGCGCTAACACACGTAATATAGAGTAAAGGCAAGTCTCTTGTTAACAGAAACACTTCACCCTTAGAGGTAGGAATGCCAATACTCAGACTTGATGGCTCTCGTTAGAAGATAAAGTTATGAACTTCTGTCGCTGCACAACCTGTGGATAGCGAGAACGCGCTTAAAGCAAGGCTTCTCAAGTGACATAGTGCAGGGATACCTAGTCCGGGGATACGATCAGCTAAGGGATTGATTCCAGTCCCTAACGAATTTCCAAGCGTCAGAAACGAAGAAAGCCTCGCTATTTCTAGCGAGGCTTCTGAATAGTGGCGGAGAGATAGGGATTTGAACCCTAGATACGCTATTAACGTATGCCGGTTTTCAAGACCGGTGCTTTCAACCACTCAGCCATCTCTCCACAAATTGTCATCAACAGATTAGTACACTGATGATGTTGTTACTTGTCTATGCAAATAACGATATTTAAAGCCTGGCGATGTCCTACTCTCACATGGGGAAGCCCCACACTACCATCGGCGCTATTTCGTTTCACTTCTGAGTTCGGCATGGAAATCAGGTGGGTCCAAAACGCTATGGTCGCCAA